>NZ_PPFX01000032.1 GCF_002898515.1 Geothermobacter hydrogeniphilus
CAGTTCAGGGATTCCATGTAGGCGTCATGGAGGGGGGAGCCGCCGGGGCATATCCGGTCCCGGCGGCTCTTGAAAAGAGATTCCTGTACCGGAAGGAAAATACCATAATGTCATGTTTCAGGACGGGACATAACTGCCGGGCACAAACGAAAAACGGGTTGACCAAAAACCGGCCAACCCATTGAATTTTCTGGCGCGCAATATAGGATTCGAACCTATGACCTCTGCCTCCGGAGGGCAGCGCTCTATCCAGCTGAGCTAATTGCGCACGGGGGGTTTATATAACGCATAGCGGGGCAGATTGCAAATGGAAAAAAGGGCAGCGAAAGATGATGTTCGATCTGTTATAATCGCCCCCGCAACCCGAACCCGCGAGGAATCTGATGCGCCTGCTGCTGATCATCGTCTGTCTGCTTCTTCCCTGCCTGGCCTGGGGAGAGTCGAGCTACCAGATGGTCAAGCTCACCGACGGCGTCTACGCCGCCATTGCCAGAACCGGCAGCCGCGCCACCTCGAACGCCCTGCTGGTGGTCGGCAGGGATAAAGCGGTGGTAATCGGCGCCCATTTCACCCGCGAAGCGATCCAGGACCTGGTGACCGCCGGTGCCGCTGTCACCGGGACCCCGATCCGCTACTTCGTCCTCGCCCATCATCATCGCGGCTACAGCCACATCGACTTCGACTTCCCCCCCGGCAAGGAGGTGATCATGTCGTGGCAGACCTGGCTGGCCGTCAATAGCGAAAAACGCGCCGTGGATTTTCCGGTCATTTTCTTCCGCGAGGGGATGACCCTGAAACTGGGCAGCAAGAGCCTGATCCTGACCAATGTCGGACCGGGTCACACCGACGGCGATGTCGTCGCCTACCTGCCGGAAGATAATGTCCTGTTCACCAGCGACCTGCTCTACACCGACAGTGTCGGCTACATGGGAGACGGGCATATGCGGGAATGGGTGCTGGCCCTCGATTTTCTGGAGAATCTGCAGGCCAGGTACGTTGTTCCCGGGCAGGGTCCGGTCAGCCGCAGCAGCGACATCCGCGACTACAAGAACTTTTTTAAGGACTTCCTGACCGCCATCATCAACCATATCGAACGCGGCGACAGCCTGAAGAAAACCCTGCGCACCTTCGATCTGCCACAGCACCGGGACCGCAAAGGCTACAAGCAGTTCATGCAGACCAACATCCGCCGAGCCTATCTGCAGTTGCGTGAGCAGGTCAGCCCCAAAAACTGAATCAGCCTTTCCCTTCCTCATCATGGTAGGTCCGCCGTAACAGCAGACAGAGGCCGCCGGCGACCAGCAGCAGGACAATGGCGATCCCGCCCCAGAGCTTGCGCTGGCTGAGATCAGAACGAATGCCGGCCACTTCAGTCGCAACCTCCCCGAGGGATTTCTGCACCGCCGCGGTGCCCTGATGAACCTTGTTCACATCAACGGTATGAAACAGCCGGTGAAACTCGTTGCGCTTGGCGAACACCTCACCGCGCATCTTCTTCACTGCGATCCCGAGCCGGCGCAGGTCGGCCAGGTCGCGTTCCAGACCGGAAATGATGCGGTCAGTATCGGTCAGGGCCGCCTTGATCCTGGCGGCACGTTCAAAACTGTGACAGCGGGTGCAATCCTTGTCATTGATCAGGTCGGGGCTGGCCTTGACGACGGCATGGTTGCCATGACAGGTGACACACTGCGGTCCCCCCTTGCCGAGGGCCCGGCCGTGCTTGCTGGCCAGGTAATCATCCTTGACCCCGATATGGCAACGACCGCAGAAGGCGGGAATCTCGGCTTTTTCCGGAGCACCGCGAAACCCCCGCTCAGGGCTCATGGCCATGGCGAAATCGGTCGGGTCACCACCATGACAGTCATGACAGGAAATTCCGTTCTGCCGGTGAATGCTCTGTTTCCAGAGACCGACCGGCGCCCCGAGACGCCCCTCCATCCCACCATGACACTGCAGACAGACCGTCTCCCTGGGAATCGTGGGGGCCTCCTCACCGGCGGAAAAAACCGGCCCCGGCAACAGGAGCAGCAGGCATCCGGCCAACAACCATCCTTTCGCGTGCATCATGAGTAGCGCCCCCAGATTGAGATGCCGATCAGCAACAGCAGACCGAGTACGTAACAGGTGACGAAAAGCGGCCGCTTTGCCGGACGACGTTCCTCTCCCCGATCAATGAACGGCAGCAGGGCGAGAAAAGTCATCAACGCTCCCTGGGCGGCCAGGCCGATGAGTTTGCTGGGAAAAATCTTCAATGTCTGATAGGCCCAGAGGAAATACCATTCAGGCTTGATATGCTCTGGAGTCACGAAGGGGTTAGCTGGTTCAAGGGCGTCAAGGGGGATAAAAATCTGCGGAGCAAAGAAGGTCACCGCCACCAGCACCGCCAGGGCAAAGCAGACCATGGCGGCCTCTTCGGCAGTGTAGTTGGGGAAAAAGGGAATCCCCCCCGGATGCTTTTCGTGATCGAACACCGTACCGACCCGCGCCGGTTTGGCATCCTTGCCGAAAGGCGGCACGGAAATGCCGCAACGGCGCACGCAGAAGAGATGAAAACCGACCAGCCCCATGAGAGCCCCCGGCAGCACCACCACGTGGAGGGCGAAAAACCGTCCCAGGGTCGGCGCCCCGACCGAAGGCGCGCCGCGCAGGAACTCGACCAGCTTCGGGCCGATCACCGGCACCGCACCGGCGGCATCCGTCGCCACCGTGGTCGCCCAGAAGGAGAGCTGGCTCCACGGCAGCAGGTAGCCGGTCAGGCAGAGGCCGAGTCCCAGGTTGAAAAGGATGAAACCGGACAGCCAGGTCAGTTCCCGCGGCCGCTTGTAGGAGCCCATAAACAGCACCGAAAGCATGTGCAGCAACAGCACGACAACGATCAGATTGGAGCCAACCGCGTGCAGGTTGCGAATCAGCCAGCCGTAGGGAACAGCGTTGACAATCGTTTCGACACTGCCGAAGGCCTTCTCGGTATCGGGCACATAATGGATCAGCAGCAGGATGCCCGTCAGGAACTGCAGTCCGAACAGCGCCAGCAGCACCGTTCCAAGCGAATACCAGGCGTTGATATTGCGCGGCACCAGGTAGCCGCTGGTGTTCTCCTGCCAGAGTTCCCTGACCCCGAGACGCACATCCAGCCAGTCAACAGCACGTTTGAGCATAGTCCCCTCCTAGCCGATGACCAGCTGATCGCCGTCAAGTTTTATATTGAAGGACTCAAGCGGTTTCGGTGGCGGTCCGCCGAGGACCTGGCCGCTGGTGGAAAACCGGCCGCCATGACAGGGGCAGAGAAACTCCTGCTTCTCGTTGACCCATTTGACGATGCAGCCGAGGTGGGTGCAGACCGCTGTCAGGGCAACGAACTCCCCCGGTTTCGGCTGCAGAATAACCGCCGGCCGGCCACGAAAATCGATGAACTCGGCCCCTCCGACCGGAACCTTGTCACGCGCCAGGGTCACCTTGGTATCGGCATCGCCCCTATCACGCGGCGAAAGATAACGCAGCAACGGCCAGGCGGCCATCGCGCCGAGGACAGTGCCCAGGCCCGCCAGCAGCACCGTCAGAAAAGTCCGCCGCTGGGAAGAAGGAAGTTCGTTCTGAGGCATGACAACTCCTTGGATTGTATTGACACCCCGAATCAGGGCGTCAGGACACGCAACACCGGAACATCAAAACAGAAAAAAGTATAATCGCTGCCCCGCAACTTGCAACCAGTCGGGCCAAAAGACTTTTTCTGTCATATTTTAAACCGTGGTTAACGAAGATCGGCGGGATCTCCCCCACCGCCGAAGGGCGAGGAATTTTGTGCCGAATCAAGGCGCCGACTGATGAGCGCGGAGGCGTAGCGGCAGCTACGTCGCACAAGCGAAGAGGGAGGCAACGCCGAGTCGGTGCAAAAGAACCGCCCGACAGCCACCCGCAACGAAGATCAGCAGGGGCCCCCGCCACCACCGCCGAAGGGGCGAGGAATTTTGTGCCGAATCAAGGCGCCGACTGATGAGCGCGGAGGCGTAGCGGCAGCTACGTCGCACAAGCGAAGAGGGAGGCAACGCCGAGTCGGTGCAAAAGAACCGCCCGACAACAGAAAAAAGCCCGGGCGGCCCCGGGCTTCGATCATTCCGATTTGGTGATCCGCAACTGCAGGGGAATCCGCAGCTCGGGAAGCCGCGGGCTGTCGGTCGGGATCAGCAGATAGCCGCTGACAACTGTTTTTCCCGACCCCGCCGTGGCCGTCAATTCAATATCAGCGGTTTCGCCGGGCTGTAGCAGGCGACGGGGAAAGTCGACCTGGATCTCCCTGGCCGTGGTGCGGGCGGGCCCGATGGCGGCAACCTGGTCTCCCTTGTTGGTCAGCTTGACCCGGGTACTGACCGACTGTCCGGCAGCGACCGGCCCAAGCGTCACGGAACGGGCGCTCAGCTGCAACTCTTCCTTGACATTGCCGCGCAGATGCAACTGAACCAGTTTGTGGTTCGGGTCGTTGGTGTACACATAGATGGTTTTAACCACATTGCCATGAAAACGGGTCGAGTCGAAGGTGGCATGGACCTCGCCGGTCGCGCCCGGGGCGAGTTCCTTGCTTGAAACCAGGGCCGCCGTGCAGCCGCAGGAACTCTTGACCCTGTCGATCAGAAGCGGATCATCCCCGGCGTTGCGGAATTCAAAAACGTGCTCGACCTTCTCCCCCTGGAACACACTGCCGAACTGAAAATCGGGCTGGGTCACTTCGATTCGAGGCCCGTCAGCCAGAACGGGGGCGACAGGGACAAGCAGCAACAGGGACAAAAAAAACAGACGGATCATGTCAACAGACCTTTCACTTGAACATAGATAGGAATGTGCAGAGCTTAACCGACCCCGGGAAACGACGCAAGCCCCTGAACAGAGACGTGAAGAAATTGACACATCCCTGCCTAATTGCTATAGAATGGCAGGCTGACAGGCTGATAAAAAACACCTATCTCCGGCGTTGCCCGTCGTACTGCCCCTCCAACAGAACGAGTCTGAAACAAGATGCCCGAACTGAAACTGAAAACGCTTTTCTCCGCTGAAGAAATTGAACGCCAGGTCATCCGCCTGGGTCAGGAAATCAACCGTGACTACCAGGACCGGGAAATCATCCTGGTCGGCATCCTCAAAGGCTCGTTTCTGTTCATCGCCGACCTCTGCCGGCAACTGCAGGGACCGCTGACCATCGATTTCATGCGTCTGGCCAGCTACGGCTCCGAAACCCAGTCCTCGGGCATCATCGAGCTGCGCAAGGACCTTGAAGTTTCCATCAGGGGCAAACACGTGCTGGTGGTCGAGGATATCATCGACAGCGGCCTGACACTGCAGTCCCTGCTGCACCGCCTGCAGGAACGCCAGCCGGCGTCTCTCAAAGTCTGCGCCCTGATTGATAAACGCGCGCGGCGGGAAGTCTCTCTGGAAGCGGACTACATCGGCATCACCATGGATGACGGCTTCATCGTCGGCTACGGACTCGACTATGATGAACGTTACCGCAATTTACCCGGAATTTTCCTGGCTGAACCCTTTGAATAGCTCGATTTCCTGATTTGGTAACTGCCCGAGGAGGGGTCTGACATGATTATCCAATGCGACGCCTGTCAAACCCGTTTCAAACTGCCCGACGAAAAACTCAAGCCGCAAGGGGTCAAGGTCCGCTGCACCAAGTGTGATACCGTCTTCCGCGTCCCCGGCCCCCCGCAACCCCCGGAAACAGCAGTTTCCGCACCGAGCGGCACACAATCCGCCGGAGACAACGTCGATTCCGCCGATATCGGTCGCGACAATACCGGCAGTCAGCCGAGCGCGGAGCGGGACGATTTCGATTTTGATGAGTTCAACATGGAAGATCTCGGCAGCGCTGCGGAAGCAGAGAATGCCACCGACACTTCCGCCGACAAAACCGCGGCCACCGTGCCGAACGAGGTCAGAGAATTCGACAGCGAGTTTCCCGACTTCAACCTGCCGGAGGACTTTTCCTTTGATGACGGTCCGACCGCCCCGGAACCGCTGGCCGATTTTTCTCCCGAGGAATTGAGCCTCGAAACCCGGCAGACGGAAACCCGGACCGCCCCTGACGAGAGGCCTTCGGCGACAACCGACTTTTCCGCAACGGACCTCGAAGCCCCGCCCGCCGAGGACTTTTCCTTCGACCCGGAAAAGGAATTATCCATCGGCGGCGACCTTGGTGAGACTTTCAATCTCGACGATGATCTCGGCGCACTTCCTGAACTCGGCGAGCGTCCGGAAGCCAAACCCAAGGAATTCGGCGGCGGCATCGATGATGAATTCAGCTTCTCCGCCGACGAACCGGAAGCCGCCGGAGACCGGGCCGGATCCAGCCCGACCGGACCGGTAGAATTCGCTTTCGACGATGTTCCGGCCGAAACCGAACTGGACGTCGAACTGGACTCGGAGCAGACGAAAACCGGAGATTTCATCTTCGAACAAGAGCCGACGCCCCTTCCGGAGTCCTCAACGCCGCTGGAAAACTCCAGTACGCCGGTTAAGCAGGCCACGGCCCCGACAACACCACCCAAGTCGACGAGGAGCCGCCAACGGGGAACGGCGCGGATCAAGAAACGCAAAAAGAACCGTCACACCGGGCTGTTGCTGGTGCTGCTGCTGACCGCCCTGCTGGCCGGCGGCTACGCTTACCTTGCCCAGGTCAAGGGGACCTGGGATCCGCATGTTCTGCTGCGACACCTGCAGCTGTTGACCGGCACCTCGGCTCCGGAAGATCCGACCGCCAAAATCGAACTGCTGAACATGCGCAGCACCTTTATCAGCAACCAGAATGCCGGACAGCTGTTCGCCATTTCCGGGGAAGCCCGCAACGGCTATGATCACACCCGCTCGGCGATCTCGGTCAAAGGTGTGATCTACGACGCCAAAGGCAAGCCGGTCCTGCAGCAGACTGTTTTCTGCGGCAACCCCCTCGACGAGGCGGCCCTGCGCACCCTGCCCTTCGCCAAGATCGAGGAGACCATGAACAACCAATTCGGGGATTCCCTCTCCAATCTCGACGTCGCGCCGGGAAAAACAGTTCCCTTCACCATTGTCTTCAGAAACCTGCCGAACGAGGTTACGGAATTCAACGTTGAAGTGGCCGACTCCAGGCCGGGAACGAGATAATCCGCCGATCGGGGTTCAAACCGGATCCGGCCTGCTCGTGCCAACCGCAGCGAACAACGCGATACACACCAGACACAAAAAAGCCGCCCCGAAAAGGAGCGGCTTTTTTGATGAACCATTGAACAACCGTGACTGTCGCCGACGGTGATCAGGCCGGGGCGATGGCATCCACCGGGCAACTGTCAACGCAGGCGCCGCAGTCGGTGCAGGTGGCCGCGTCAATGACGCGGGCGTCGCCCTGCTCGCTGATCGCCTCCACCGGGCAAACCGGCTCGCAGGCACCACAGTTGATACATTCGTCTGAAATCAGATGAGCCATGGTTACATCCTCCTCTACAGGTATTGTGGAAACAGCTCTTTGACAATTCCGGCGGAGTATACCACTGCCGTTTACGCCATGTCCAGCCCCGGCCTCGACACCGCGGCACGACAAATTCCTTGCAATGAAGACGTCCATCCGCTAGTCTTTCAAAACTTCGTTGGCCCGCAACATAAGCGGATTAACAAGGAAAAACCGGTTTCATCCCACCATCCTTTTTTTCCATGAAACAATATTCTATCTGGGGAGATAGAGCTCACCATTCACCCAACTCTGGAGGAGGTTTGATTCAATGGATATTCTTGCTTTGAACTGCGGCAGTTCGTCGGTCAAGTACCAGCTCTACAACTGGAGCAAAAAAGAGGTCATCGCCAAGGGGATGGTGGAAAGGGTCACCATCGGCGACTCGTTCATCATCCACGAGGTCCCCGGACGCGAAACCTATCGTGAAGAATACGAGTGCCCGGATCACAAGGTCGCCATCCACCTGATCGTCAAGACCCTGACCGATCCTGAATACGGTGTCATCAAAGAGATGAACGAGATCAGCGCGGTCGGCCACCGGGTGGTCCACGGCGGCGAGAAATTCACCTGTTCGGTGATGATCGACGACGCCGTCCTCGACGCCATCAAGGAGGTGCAGCATCTCGCGCCGCTGCACAATCCGCCCAATATCGCCGGCATCGAGGCCGCCCAGGCCAACCTGCCCGAAGTGCCGCATATCGCCATTTTCGATACCGCCTTCCACCAGTCGATGCCGGAGGCCGCCTACATGTACCCGCTGCCCTACGAGTGGTACGAGAAATACGGCGTCCGCCGCTACGGCTTCCACGGCACCAGCCATCTCTACGTCTCCAAGCGGGCGGCGGTGATGCTCGGCAAGGAGCCGAAGGACTGCAACATCATCACCATGCACATCGGCAACGGCGTCTCGCACACCGCCATCAAGGGCGGCGTTTCGGTCGATACCTCGATGGGCCTGACCCCTCTCGAAGGTGCCGTGATGGGAACCCGCTGCGGAGACATCGACCCGGCCATCCCGATGTTCATCCAGCAGCAGGAGAACCTGTCAGCGAAGGAAATCGACACGATCCTCAACAAGAAGTCGGGGGTTCTCGGCATCACCGGCCAGTTCACGGACCGCCGCGACGTGCTTGAGGGCATTGACAACGGCGACGAGCGCTGCAAACTGGCCCTGGAGATCGAGGGCTACCGATTGAAGAAATATATCGGCGCCTACTGCGCCGCCCTGGGCCGGCTCGACGCCGTGGTCTTCACCGCCGGGGTCGGCGAGATGGGCTGGAAGATCCGCGAGGCCGCGCTGGAAAACCTCGACCACATGGGGATCATTCTCGACAAGGAGAAGAACCGCAACACTATGACCCGGAAAAAAGAGTCCGTCATCACCACCCCCGACTCACCGATCAAGGTGTTCGTCATTCCGACCGATGAGGAACTGGTCTTCACCGAGGATGTGGTCGCAATCCTCGAAGAGACCTACACCGATCACATGAATTTCAAGTACTCGTTTTCGTCGAGCGAGTTTCAGCGCAAATAAGGCTGGAAGGCTGGAAGGCTGGAAGGCTGGAAGGCTGGAAGGCTGGAAGGCTGGAAGGCTGGAAGCAGGTAAACAAAAGCCGGTGGTAATGTCCACCGGCTTTTGCTTTTTTTGCACCCCGTTCCAAGGCGCGAGGGATTTTTCGTCAGATCAAGGCGGAGACGTGATTCCCGCGGAGGTGTAGCGGCAGCTACTCCGCACAAGGAAATCACGCCTCCAACGCCGAGCTGGCGGAAAAGAACCGCGCCCTCGCTACCCCTGGGCCTGGACGGCGGTAATGGCTGCCACCGACACAATATCCTCGACACTGCAGCCGCGCGAGAGGTCATTGACCGGCTTGGCCAGCCCCTGGATGATCGGCCCGACCGCCTCGGCGCCGGCCAGCCGCTCGACCAGCTTGTAGCCGATATTGCCGGCATCGAGATCGGGGAAAACCAGCACGTTGGCCTTGCCGGCGACCGCTGAATCCGGCGCCTTCTTGGCGCCGACCCTGGGCACCAGGGCGGCATCGGCCTGCAGTTCACCGTCAATCTGCAGCTCGGGAGCAATCTCCTTCGCAATTTTCAATGCTTCGAGGACCTTGTCACAGTCAGGGTGGCCGGCGCTGCCCTTGGTCGAGAAGGAGAGCATCGCCACCCGCGGTTCGGCACCGAGAAAACTCCGGCAGCTGGCGGCGGTGGCCACGGCGATTTCGGCCAGCGCCTGGGCATCGGGATTCGGGTTGACGGCGCAGTCGGCGAAGCAGATGGTGCCGTTCTCGCCAAATTCAGGGGTTCTGGTCACCATCAGGAAGACCGAGGAAACGGTGCGCATGCCCGGCGCCGTGCCGATCACCTGGAAGGCGGCGCGCAGCACGTCCCCGGTGGTGTTGAAAGCTCCGGCCACCATGCCGCCGGCATCTCCCCTGCGCACCATCATGGCGCCGAAGAACAGGTTGTCCTCAGCGGTCAGGGTCTGCCGGGCCTGCTCGGCGGTCATCCCCTTCTTCTCCCGCAGTTTGACCAGTTCGGCGACATAGTCGTCGAGATCGGCCGCCGCGGCCGGATCAACCAGGTCGACGCCATCCAGCGAGACACCCAGTTCCCCGGCTCTGGCCTGCAGATCCTCGGGTTTGCCAAGCAGCACGACCCTGGCCAGACCGTCCCCAACGATCCGACCGGCAGCCTGAACCATCCGCTCGTCATAACCTTCCGGCAGCACCACGGTCTGCGGATTCTGTTTTGCCTTGTTCTTGATCTGATCCACCAAATGCATTGCACTTACCTCCTTGTCCAGAGTTGGAAAAGCCCATATATAGCCGTTCGCGCCGAAGCCGGTCAACAGAATTTGCCATCCACGCGCGATCAGAAATTATCCAACACATCTCTTCCATCGGTTATAATGATGCGCCTATATCAACCTCACGGACCCCATGAACCGGAATCGCACCCAACAGAACCTGCTACTGCTCTTCCTGCTGCTCTCACTGCTGATCCACCTGCTGCTGGTTCTGCTGAGCAAGCAGCTGCCCCTGTTTCCCAAACCGCAGAAGCCGGAACGGGTCTATGTCCAGATGAGAGAACCTGAACAGTTCCGGGACCTGGACATGCCGGTTCACAAAGAGCTGGAAAAACCACGAAAAAAACCGGCCAAACGCCTCGGGCCGGCCGACCAGGTGGTCGAAAAGGAACAGGCTCCCAAGGGAGAGAGCCTGGAAGATATGCGTCCGGACGCCGCCGCGCCGCCGGCCCCGGCAATGAAACCCAGGGTCGCCGCGCCACAACCGAAAAAGGGCAAACCAAAAGCGGAATCTCTTCCCGAGGGGAAACAGCCGACCGTCCAGAAGCAGGTCAAGACCACCGAAGAGAATCAACCACGGGAAGAAACCCAGGCGAGTGAACAGACCGAAACGCTGCCGGATACCCGGTCACTGCTGCAACTGCCGAGCGACACCACCGCCCGGATCGACAAGGAATGGCGACAAAAACAGCGTGATGTCGCCGTCGGTGACGAGGTCTGGCTCGACAGCCAGCAGGATCTGCTGTTTTCCTTTTTTCAGCGCCTGCGCAACGGCATCTACAACGTCTGGAACTATCCCGCCAGCGCCGCTCGACAAGGAAGGCAGGGACGATGCCTGGTCCGCATGACCTTCCTGCGCGACGGTTCAGTCAAAAAAGTCGAACTGCTGAGATCCTCAGGAACCCGCATCCTGGACAGGGAGGCGCTGGCCGCCGTCCGCAAGGGCGGCCCCTACGGTCCGCTGCCGCGGGCCTACCCGAAGGACAAACTGGTCATCAAGGCCTGGTTCACCTACGACCTGCGCAGGAGCCGCACCAAGGGCGCGGGAATCTACGGACAATAGCAGACTGAGTAAAAACGCCCATCTGCGGCGTTGTCCTCCCCCCGCGTCAACGACGTACCTTCCGGTACGCCTTATTCCGCGGGGTTTCGGACGCCTTGCATCTGGACATTTTTACTCAGTCTGGGGAGCCTGACATTTCAATGCAACGCACCGGTAAGATCGCCCACCTCCGCCGTCAAAGGGCGAGGGATTTTTCGCCAGATCAAGACGGAAGCGTGCTTCCCGCGGGGACGTAGCGTACGCTAGGTCACACAGAGATCGGCAGTCCAACGCCGAGCTGGCGGAAAAGAACCGCCCCTCGTACCTGACAACGAAGCACGAACGCTCTGTCTCCCCGCACTGTCAAAGGGCGAGGGATTTTTCGTCAGATCAAGGCGGAGGCGTGCTTCCCGCGGAGGCGTAGCGGCAGCTACGTCGCACAAGGGAAGCACGTCTCCAACGCCGATCTGGCGGAAAAGAACCGCCCGCTATGCCTGCCAGCAGAGGCAGGGCTGCCTCGCCGCCCGCGTCTCATCCAGTCGCCCGATTTTGGTGCAGCGCGGTGCTTCGTGCAGCAGCTCGGGATTCTCCTCCGCCTCTTTGGCAATCGCCAGCATGGCATCACAAAACTCGTCGATCACCTGTTTGCTCTCACTTTCGGTCGGCTCTATCATGATCGCGCCATGAACCACCAGCGGGAAGTAGATGGTCGGCGGATGGTAACCGTAATCGATCAGCCGCTTGGCGAGATCGAGGGTGTGGCAGTCACCGCCGAGGTTCTTGTCGGAGAAAACCACCTCGTGCAGTGAGCGCTGCTTGTAGGGCAGGTGAAAGACCTCCTCCAGCCGGGCGCGGATGTAGTTGGCGTTGAGGACCGCCAGCTCACTGGAACGTTTCAGCCCTTCGCCGCCGAGGCTGCGCAGGTAGGCCCAGGCACGGACCATGACGCCGAAATTGCCGTTGAAGGCCCGCAGCCGACCGATACTCTGCGGACGGTCATGATCGAGACGGAATCCATCCCCGGTCTTCACCACCAGCGGTGCCGGCAGGAAGGGTTCGAGGGCCTGGCAGACACCGACCGCGCCGGCCCCCGGCCCACCGCCGCCATGGGGGGTGGAGAAGGTCTTGTGCATGTTGAAATGCATCACGTCCATTCCCAGGTCGCCGGGGCGGGCAATCCCCATCAGGGCATTGAGGTTGGCCCCGTCACAGTACACCAGGCCACCCTTTTCATGGACCACATTACAGATTTCACGGATCTGGCTTTCGAACAGTCCCAGGGTGTTGGGATTGGTCACCATCAGCCCGGCCACGCTGTCGTCCATCTTCGCCCGGACATCCTCGACGTTGAGGACACCGTCCGGACCACTGGCCAGGGGCACGACCTCGAACCCGCACAGCGCCGCGGTCGCCGGGTTGGTGCCGTGGGCGGTGTCGGGAATCAGCACCCTGGTGCGGCCGCCGCCACGGGATTCGTGCCAGGCGCGCACCATCAGCATACCGGTCAGTTCGCCATGAGCGCCGGCGGCCGGCTGCAGGGTCAGGGCGGGAAAACCGGAAATTTCCTTTAGTCCTTCCTGCAGTTCGTACATCAGCGCCAACGCGCCCTGTGCCAGACGGTCAGGGGTGTAGGGATGGAGGTTGGCCATCCCCGGCCTGCGGCAGGCCACCTCGTTGACCTTGGGGTTGTATTTCATGGTACAGCTACCGAGGGGATAAAAACCGGAATCGACGCCGTAGTTCCAGGTCGACAGGCGGGTGAAATGGCGCACCACGTCGACCTCGGACAGCTCCGGGAATCCTTCCACCGTGTCACGCACCAGCTCGGCATCCAGCTGAGCGGGCGGAACATCCGACGCCGGCAGGCTGTAGCCCTTGCGGCCACTGTCGGACAATTCGAACAACAGTTTTTCATTCAGCACCAGTCCTCGGGTTCCGAGTCGACTCATGCCGCACCTCCTTTCAGGGCCGCGACCAGGCGGTCGATATCGTCGCGGCTGTTCTGTTCGGTCACGCAGACCAGCAGCCGGTTGGCATCGGCGGCATCGAACCTGGCCAGGTCGATACCACCGAGAATGTTGTCGGCTTCCAGTCGGCGCAGCAATTCAGCAGCCGGCCGCGGAGTGGCAACGACGAATTCATTAAAGGTCGGCGCCTGATAGGGAAGCAAAAAACCGGGCAGAGAAGCGATCTGCCGCTTGGCATACTCGGCCTTGGCCAGGTTCTGCTCGGCCAGTTCCCGGATCCCCTGCTTGCCCAGCAGGGCCAGGTAGATGGCCACCATCAGGGCGCAGAGGCCCTGATTGGAACAGATGTTGGACGTCGCCTTCTCCCGCCGGATATGCTGCTCACGGGTAGCGAGGGTGAGAACAAAACCACGTTCACCGTTTTTGTCCAGGGTTTCCCCGATCAGCCGCCCCGGCATGGAACGCACCGCCTTCTTGCGCGCGGCGAAGAAACCGACCCCGGGGCCGCCGTAGGCAACCGGCAGGCCGAAACTCTGCCCTTCGCCGACGGCGATGTCGACACCCTGCTCTCCCGGCGACTTGAGCAGCCCGAGGGAGACCGGTTCGGCGGTCGCGCTCACCAGCATGGCACCGCAGGCATGGGCCTTGTCGGCCAGGTCGGCGAGCGGCTCGATGACCCCGTAGAAGTTCGGGTAACCGACGATCACCGCGGCGACGGTCGTATCGAGAACCGCGGCAAGGGCATCGGCATCGGTACGGCCATCGGCGGCGAGCGTTACCTCGACCAGTTCCAGGCCGAGGTAACGGCAGTAACTGGCCACCGTCTGCCGGTATTCGGGATGCAGACCGGCCGAGAGGAGCAGTTTCCTGCGACGCGTCGCCCGTACCGCCATCAGCGCCGCCTCAGCAGTCGCCGAGGCGCCGTCGTACATCGAGGCATTGGCGACATCCATGCCGGTCAGCTGGCAGATCAGGGTCTGGTACTCGAAGATCGCCTGCAGGGTTCCCTGGCCGATCTCCGGCTGATAGGGAGTGTAGGCGGTGTAGAATTCACTGCGCGAAACGAGATGGTCGACCGCGGCGGGAATAAAATGGTTGTAGGCTCCGCCGCCCAGGAAAGAGAGCGCCCGGGCACTGGAAGTGTTGAGTTCCGCGAGCCGATCAAGTTCCCGCAGCAGGTCCGGCTCGGAAAGCGCGGGGGGCAGATCGAGAGGCCTCTGCAGGCGGTCATCAGCGGGGATGGCGCTGAACAGCTCATCGACGCTGCTCACCCCGATGGCCTCCAGCATCTGCCGGATATCGTCGTCGGTATGGGGAAGGTAGCGCATCAGATTCTCCTTCAGGCGACAGCCGCCGGCGTCGCCGTGTGTGGGAAACCGCGAACCGGAAAACGTTGCCGGTGCGGGCAAACGGCAACAGGCTGTGCCGGTGCGGTCAACCCGCGGGCACAGCCTGCGCCGAAGAATTGCCGGATCATGATCCGGTTACAGCGTGGGGCAGTCCTCAACCTCAACCGGGTCAGTGTTCCGACTCGCAGAACTCCTGGTAGGCCGCGGCATCCATGAGGCTCTCCAGTTCAGCCTGGTCGGAGACCCTGATCTTGATCATCCAGGCATCTTCATAGGGCGAAGTATTGACCATCTCGGGAGCATCGGGCAACTCCGCGTTGACTTCGACGACCTCCCCGCTGAGCGGCGCGTAGACATCGGAAACCGCCTTCACCGATTCGACCACGCCGAAGGGCTTGCCCGCCTCAACCTGGGTACCGACTTCAGGCAGTTCGACAAAAACCACGTCTCCCAGCGCATCCTGGGCGAAATCGCTGATGCCGACGGTGGCGATATCGGCCTCGGAGAGAACCCATTCATGCTCGGCGGTGTACTTCAACTCCTCGGGAAATTCCATCTCGATTCTCCTTTTTGCAATGATCGGTAGCGGGTCAATCCCGCCAGTTCTTGATAAAAGGGGTTTTGGCAACCCGACAGGCGACCTGGCGGTTGCGGATGCCGATAGACAACTCCTTGCCGACACCGCTGCATTCCGGCCGAACCAACGCCAGTGCGATGCCGACCTTCAGACAAGGCGACATGGTCCCGCTGGTAACCGTCCCGACCTGCTCCTCGCCGGCGAAAACCGGGTAGCCGTCGCGGGGAATGCCCCGGTCGGTCATCACCAGCCCGGCCAGGCGGCGCGGAACGCCTTTTTCTTTCTGTTTGAGCAGCGCGTCGCGGCCGATAAAGTCTCCCTTGTCGAACTTGGTGATCCAGCCGAGGCCCGCCTCCAGCGGGGAAATTTCGGAGGAAAGTTCATGTCCGTAAAGAGCGAACTTCATCTCCAGCCGCAGGGTGTCCCGCGCGCCGAGACCGCAGGGCTTGATCCCCTCTTCGCTGCCCGCCGCCATCAATGCCGTCCACACCGACTCGGCCGCTTCGGCGGCGAAGTAAAGCTCGAACCCGTCTTCACCGGTATAACCGGTGCGGGAAATGATGGTCGGGACGCCGGCAACCTGCCCTTCGGCAAAGTGGTAGTAGCGGATATCCTTGAGGTTATGCGTGGTCAGGCGGGCGAGAATGGTCTCCGCCGCCGGCCCCTGCAGCGCCAGTTGGGCATAATCATCACTCAGGTTGCGCAGTTCCACGTCGGGAAAATCACCCTCTTCGAGCACCTGCTCCATCCAGGCGAAATCCTTGTCGGTGTTGGAGGCGTTGACGCAGAAGAGGAAACGATCGGCGGCGAACCGGTAGAGGGTGACATCATCGACAATCCCGCCGTGGGGATAGCAGATGGCCGAGTACTGGACCTGCCCGATCTCCAGCTTGGCGGCATCGTTGATGGTCAGGTGCTGGATATAGGCCAGAGCGCCGGCGCCGCGCACTTCGACCTCTCCCATGTGGGAGACGTCGAACAGACCGGCGGCCTCGCGGGTAGCGAGATGTTCGTCGATCACGCCGGTATACTGGACCGGCATATCCCAGCCGCCAAAGTCGACCATGCGGGCGGCCAGGTCACGGTGAATACGGTTGAGCGGGGTTTTTTTCAGCATAATGCCACTCCTTTCAGAGCCGCATTATGGAGGATAGACGAACAATTGAAAAGTTTTTTTCCGGCAGATCGAACAATGTTTCCGTATCACCCCCCACCCCGGTTCCGGGCGGCGACCGCCGCCGGAACGGGAAGAGGGTTTCCATCTCAGCCGCGGGCGCGGCGCTGAGCACTTTCGAGGGTATTATAGAGCAGCATGGTGATGGTCATCGGGCCGACTCCCCCGGGAACAGGGGTGATGGCGCCGGCACGCTCGCTGACGGAAGCGAAATCGACATCGCCGACCAGCTTCTTCTCACCGATCCGGTTGACACCGACATCGATCACCACCGCCCCCGGCTTGATCCAGTCCCCCTTGATCATCTGCGGACGACCGACCGCGGCGATGACAACGTCGGCACGCCGCACCACCTCCGGCAGGTCACGGGTCCGCGAATGGCAGAGAGTCACAGTGGCATGCGCCGCCAGGCACATCAGCGCCACCGGCTTGCCGACGATATTGGAGCGGCCGACGACGACGACCTCCTTGCCGGTCAGGTCGCAACCGACCGACTCCAGCATCTTCATCACCCCGTAGGGGGTGCAGGGACGAAAGAGCGGGTTGCCGGTAGCCAGCCGACCGACATTGTAGGGATGAAACCCGTCGACATCCTTGGAAGGCGAAATCGCTTCCAGCACCTTGCGTTCATCAATGTGTTCCGGCAGGGGCAACTGGACCAGAATGCCGTCGATCCGTTCATCTTCGTTGAGCTGGGCGATCAGTCCGAGCAGGGTCTCTTCACTGGTTTCGGCCGGCAGCTTGTGTTCATCGGAATAGATCCCCGCCTCGCCGCAGGCCTTTTCCTTCATCGCCACGTAGACCTTGCTGGCCGGATCCTCGCCGACCAGTACCACTGCCAGCCCGGGCGTCACCCCGCCGGCCTTGAGTTGTTCCGTACCCTGACGGATTTCCTCACGCAACCGCGCCGCGATCACCTTGCCATCGATAATCTCTGCCATGCTCACAGTCTCCTCTTCTGCTGATGGATTAAGCCTCGCGCTTAACCAATGAAACTATAGGGAAGGCGAAAAATAAAGTAAACCTGCCGGTGGATTTTGGCCGGATAGCGTCTACAAAAAAAAATCCCCGGTCGAACGACCGGGGATTTTTCAGGCATTGGCTGCCGACTTGGGACAACCGTCACAGGCGCTCGGTTTGCTTTCCTTGCCGCCCGCGGAGCAACTGTCAGTCTTGCTGCCGCCGTATCCCTGGGCATACCACCCTCCCCCTTTAAGGGTAAAGGCGGTCTGAGAAATCAGCTTGCGGACCGCACCGCCGCACTCACGGCAAGCGGTCAGCGGGGCATCGGAAAATTTCTGTCGGGCTTCGAACTTGAGTCCACAGGATTCACAAAGATACTCGTAAAGCGGCATGACAACAAACCTCCGGATCTGTTTTCGGCCGCCAATCTAATGATTTCCCCGGCAATTGTCAAGTTGGCCGGCATCCTGCTGAAAAGTTCCGCCAAAACGAACCTTGACCAACAGCCGGGAACCTCGTAACGTGAAAAGCTCCTTAACGCCTGAATCAGTGAGCCCACGGATTCAGGCAACCACTTGTGAGCAAAACGTTCCATGCAACCACTGGCCATTGAATATCGCTGCCTGCTGCCTCCCGGAGAAACCGTCAGCTTCCACCTGGCGCTCGACTCGAAAAACCTCGATCTGCTTGACCGACCGCGGCAGGATCCTCCGGAATGGGCAGCCCTCGGCTTCCACCAGTGCCCCCACTGTCCTCTGCAGACCACCCAGATCCCCTTCTGCCCGGCGGCAGCCGCCATCTCCCCCCTGGTCGACTGCTGCAGCGACCTGGTCTCCCACGAACAACTGGTGCTGGAAGTGGTCACTCCGGAACGCACCATCCGCGGCAGCATCACCGCCCAGAAAGCCCTGGGTTCGCTGATGGGGCTGCTGCTGGCGGTCAGCGGTTGTCCACGCACCGCCTGGTTCAAACCGATGGCCCGTTTTCACCTGCCCCTGGCCAACGAGCATGAAACCCTCTACCGGGCCGTAAGCATGTACCTGCTGGGTCAATACTTTCGGTCCCGGGCGGGAAAGGACGCCGACCTGAATCTGGAGGGGCTGTATACCATCTACACCGACCTGCGCATCGTCAACCGGCAACTGGCCAACCGCCTGCATCGGATTGTCAACCAGGACTCAACCCTCAACGCCCTGGTCATCCTCGATATCCTCGCCCGTCAGGTGCCGGTCGGCATCGAGGAGGAACTCGATTCACTGCGACCGCTGTTCAGGACCTATCTGGACTGAATTCAGGATCCCGGGTTCAGGAATTCGGAAAGGATCCGACGGGCGTCGGACTCGGAGACGCCATGCAGCAACAGGCGTTTATGACGGGATTTGTCTCCCGATATGAGTTCGACCCGCCCCTTGGCAATGCCGAACAGTTTGCCGAAAAACTGGCCACAGAGCTTATTGGCGGCCCCCTCCACCGGCGGCGAGGTCAGGCGCACTTTCAACTCATTCCCCTGTATTCCGACCAGCTGATTGCGGCTTGCCCGGGGCTGAACAAGGATGGCCAGTACGACGCCGTCGGCCACACTCTGCAGACAGGGCATCAATCCTCCTCGTCATCCTCGGGGACCAGCAGGGGAACGGAGGCTTCATCGAAAGGGAGCGGCTCCTCCAGCAGTTTTTCATCCCGGCGGGCATTTTCAAGTTCGACAACCTCAAGGTCAAGCAGTCGCATGTGGCTTTCCACCAGCGCCCGCAGCGAGGTTTCAAAGGAGATCTTCTGCCGCTTGATCTCCTGGATTTCATTGATCAGTTGGATGCGGCGCTGTTCGGCATCCCGCACCACCCGTTCGGCCTTCAGTTCCGCCTCGGTGAGGATGATTTCCGCCTCGTTGCGGGCGTTGGACTTGATATCCTCCACCATCTTCTGGGTGGTCAGCAGGGTTTCCTTGAGGGTCGACTCCCGCTGCTGCATCTCCTGCAGCGAGGAGCGGGTGCGGGCGAGTTCTTCCTTGACCTCCTGGTGCTGACGACTGACGCGCTCCAACTCATCGGCGACCATTTCCAGAAACTGGTCGACCCCGGCGGTATCGTAGCCGAGCAGCCGGGTCTTGAACTGGTGCTGCTGAATATCAATCGGGGTAATCGCCATCACCAGGCCCCCATGCTTCCCGCCAGCATCACGATCAGCCCGACCACCAGTTTGCGACCGACCTCCAGGGCCAGCATCAGGATGATCGGTGAAAAATCAAAACCGCCGAATTGCAGCGGGACGAGGCGGCGGATGCGGAACAGAACCGGTTCGGTCGCGTTGTGCAGAAAGCGCACGATCGGATTATAGGGATCGGGATTGACCCATGAAATCAGGGCCCGACCGATGACGATGAAAAGGTAGATTTGAAAAACCAGGTTGACAATACTGATCAACGACTCGAAGATAATCCCCATGGCCTGCGGCGACCCTTTCTAACCCTTGGTTTTTACGAGAAAAAATTCCGATCAAAGGACATTTATACAGAATCGTGCCATGCCTGTCAAACCTTTCGGCAGGCGGCCCCGGTCGGTCTTTTTGACAACCGCCGGCAAACCCGCTACAGTACCGTCGCACGCTTCAGACGACGGATTTGTCGTTGCTAAACCATTGTTTATTAAGCACAAAACAAGCCTCACCGCCGACCAAAGGATAACCCTCATGATGCGCACCAACAACCTCAACGTCAGCGGTCTGACCCCGATCATCGCCCCGGCGGAACTGAAGCAGGTTCTGCCGGTCAGTGAACGGGACGCCGCCTTCGTCACCGAATCGCGTGATGCGATCAAGAACATTCTCAAGGGCGAGGACCGCAGGCTGTTCGTCGTCGTCGGCCCCTGCTCCATTCATGACCCGAAAGCGGCCCTGGAGTATGCCGAGAAGCTGTCGGTTCTCAGCCGCGAGGTGGAAGACCAGCTGCTGCTGGTGATGCGGGTCTACTTCGAGAAACCGCGCACCACCATCGGCTGGAAGGGCCTGATCAACGACCCCGACCTGGACGGCTCCCACCTGATTTCCAAGGGACTCGGCATTGCCCGGCGGCTGCTCAGTGACATCACCTCGCTGCAGATCCCGATCGCCGGGGAGATGCTTGACACCATCACCCCGCAGTACCTGGCCGACCTCATCAGCTGGGGGGCGATCGGCGCCCGCACCACCGAATCCCAGACCCACCGGGAAATGGCCAGCGGTCTTTCCTTCCCGGTCGGCTTCAAGAACGGCACCGACGGCAATCTCAAGATCGCCCTCGACGCCATGCAGGCCGCCCATCACAGCCACTACTTCCTCGGCGTCAACCGCGAAGGACGCACCTCCATCGTACACACCATCGGCAACCCGGATGTTCACATCGTTCTGCGCGGCGGCAGCAACCGCCCCAACTACTCTCCCGAGGATGTGGCGGCGACCGAGCAGCAACTTGAAAAGGCCGGCCTCAACCGCGGCATCATGGTCGACTGCAGCCACGGCAACAGCAACAAGGACCACACCCGCCAGGCCGAGGTGCTCAGCAGCGTCCTCGAACAGCTCAAGGGCGGCAACCGTTCGATCTGCGGACTGATGATCGAGAGCAATCTCAAGGCCGGCAACCAGCCGATCCAGAAGGATCGCGGCCAAATGGAGTACGGCGTCTCGATCACCGACAAGTGCATTGACTGGCAGACCACCGAAGAGTTGCTGCGCAACGCTCATGCAACCCTCAAGGCACTGGGCGGGCGCCCCGTCTGACGACAGTCGCAGGCGGCTTTACCCCCGGACCGGTTCGCGCTAAGATGCGGGCCGGTCTTTTTTGTCCTGCCGGGGTCACAACACCGGTCGCCAGGATAGAAACACGGAGTTCTCCCATGCCAGAAACTCAATCCGCCGGGCAGGCCTGCGGCTGCAGCCCGGCAAACGATCCACCAGCAGAAAACCAGCGGGCCAGACAGGGCGGCAGTTGCTGCCCCACCGCGGCCGCCGGGGACGAGGGACAGCTGAACGATGCCTGCTGCCCGACGAATCCCGGTGCAGACCATGCCGACCGGGGCGAGGAGACCTGCTGCGGGCCGGCTGCAGACCGTTGCTGCCAGCCGGACGAAGCCGCCCGGCGCCGGGGATGGGAACGACCCGGGCACCGCCTCTGGCACTTCGTCAGCGACCTGTTGCCGACCACGGTCGGCGACGTCCCGCAGGTCAGAACCGAGCTGGCCGCGGCCGACCATGCCGGGCGCCTGCTGATGCGCTGGGGGATCGGGCGCGACCGCTATCGCATCGCCCCGGGGCTCTACGCCATAGGTCGCCCCGACGCACATTCCGAGGTGCTGGTGAGCGCCAACTACAAGCTCAGCTTCGACATGCTGCGCAGGGAACTGGCCGGCCGCAACCTGTGGCTGCTGGTACTGGAGACCTACGGGGTGAATGTCTGGTGCGCGGCCGGCAAGGGAACCTTCGGCACGGAGGAAATCATCAGCCGGGTCAGGACGGTTGGCCTGGAACAGGTCGTCAAGCATCGCCGGCTGATTGTCCCGCAACTCGGAGCGCCGGGCGTTGCCGCCCACGAGGTCAAGCGCGACTGCGGGTTCCGGGTCATCTACGGGCCGGTGCGCGCCACCGACCTGCCGGGCTTCCTCGACAACGATTTCCAGGCCAGCGCGGAGATGCGGCGGGTACGCTTCTCGACCTTTGACCGGCTGGTCCTGACGCCGGTGGAGTTGACCGGCCTCGGCAAGTCGACCCTCTACGCACTGCTCGCGGTGCTGCTGCTGGGAGGCATCGGGCCTTCCATCTTCAGCTTCGACGGGCTCCTCCATCGCGGCGGCGGTGCGCTGCTGGTTTTTCTTGCCGGGCTGTTTTCAGGCGCGGTGGTCACCCCGTTGCTGCTCCCCTGGCTGCCCTGGCGAGCTTTTGCGGCCAAGGGAGCCCTGGTCGGTGCGGTGACCGCCCTGCTGATGCTGCTGGTCTGGGGACCGGCTCTCGGCGGCGCCAACGGTCTCGCGTTGCTGCTCGCAGTGCCGGCGGTCTCCTCCTGGTATGCGATGAATTTCACCGGGTCGAGCACCTACACCTCCCCGTCCGGGGTGGAAAAGGAAATGCGCCGCGCGATCCCCTTCCAGGCGGCGGCACTGCTGATCGCGGCCGGCTGCTGGCTGTGGGCGGCCTTTTAGAAAAGCGAGGAACGACGATGCGTGAACACGCCTACCTGAACGACACTGTCAGCCTCGAACTGGCCGAGGAGAAATGCACCGGCTGCGGACTCTGCACCCTGGTCTGCCCCCACGCCGTGCTGCGGGTGGAGGACGGCAAAGCCCGCATCGACGCCCGCGAGCGCTGCATGGAATGCGGTGCCTGTGCCAAAAACTGCGCCTTTGACGCCCTCAAGGTCGAAGCCGGAGTCGGCTGCGCCAGCGCCATCATCTACGGCTGGCTGACCGGCAAGGAAGCGAGCTGTGACTGCGGCGGGGGCTGTTGAAACCTTAAACCTGAATCAGTGAGTCCCTTGTCGGCGGACAGCACAAGTCATGGATCTGCCTGAGCTTCCCCAAAATCACCAGCGAACCTGTGGGTGCGCTTCAGATTTTTGAAAATCTCATTCAGACCAAGCACTTGCACTCTCCATCCAACAGGAACTCACGGATTCAGGTTTAAGAATCGAAAAAAGCGGTCTCGCGCCCGTTCGCCAGCGCTCACGAGAGAAAATCAAAGTCCGAACTCCTCCTGCGCCCGCCGCGCAATCTCCCCGGCAATCGCCAGCGCGGCAGTCGCCGCCGGCGAGGGCGCGTTGAGAACATGGATCATGCCCGGCGCTGATTCAATGACGAAATCATCGACCAGCGCCCCGTGCCGATCCACCGCCTGGGCGCGGACGCCGCTGCCCCACCCCTGCAGGTCGGCGGCGTTCAGCTCCGGCAGCAGTCGCCGCAGGTCGGCGAGGAATGTCCGTCGGCTCAGGGAACGGTGACATTCGGCGATGCCGACCCGCCAGAATCCGGCGGCCATTTTCCAGAACCCGGGGAAACACAGGGTCTGCAGTAGATCCCGTGGGGAAATGTCGGTTCGCCGATACCCTTCACGCTTGAAGGCCAGCACCGCGTTCGGCCCGGCCTCGACCCGGCCGTCGATGTCACGGGTAAAATGAACACCGAGAAACGGCAGGTCGGGATTCGGTACCGGGTAGATCAGGTGCCGGACGAGCCCCGCTCCCCGCTCGCCGAGATGGTAATACTCGCCGCGAAACGGTACGATGCGTACCGCCGGATCGAGACCCGCGCGCCGCGCGACCAGGTCGCTCTGCAGACCGGCGCAGTTGACCAGGTAACGGCAGCGTCGGCGGCCACGGCTGGTCTCAAGAAGAAAACCATCCCCGACAGGTCGAATGCGCCCGACCCGGCAACTGGTCACTACCTCCCCCCCGGCCACCTCGATATCCTCGGCCAGGGCCGCCGCGACCCGGCGATAGTCAACCACCCCGGTCTGGGGGACCCGCAGTCCGGAGATCCCCGCGACATGCGGCTCATACCGCTTCAGTCCGGCCTTATCCAGCCACTGCAGGCCCTCAAGCCCGTTGGCCTCGCCGCGCCGCTGCAGAGTTTCAAGGCGCTGGGCTTCTTCCGCATCCAGCGCCACCACCAGCTTTCCACAGCGTTCAAAGGGGATCTTCCGCCGCCGGCAATAGTCATACAGCGCTTCCCGCCCCTCCCCGCAGAGACGGGCCTTGAGGGAACCTGGCCGGTAATAGAGTCCGGAATGGATGACACCGCTGTTGTGCCCGGTCTGCTGACAGGCGACCTCGGCATCCTTTTCCATCACCTGCAACCGCAATCCAGGCCGCACTTCGAGCAGCTTTCGGGCAGTCGCCAGGCCGACAATTCCGCCGCCGATCACCACCAGGGTGCAATCATGCCTCATGTCAAACAGTTTTCTTTCCCTGCCGGGCAGAAAAAAACGGGTTAATGATTTGATGACAGGAGTCGAAAAGAACTACAGTCCGGGTCAGTTGAAGCGCACCATGGTCTCAACTTCCAGGCTCACATCGTCAATATTGACGCGGACAAGTTTTCCCTCTTCATTCTCGAACCGGACCAGTCCGTCATCGACCCAGGCCTTCACCCGGGAAAGAGGAATACCGAATTTATCGGCAGCGGCCTGCGGTTCATACCAGGTCTTGACCAACGACATAAGACACCTCCTACGGCAAGGAGCAGCAGTGCTTTCTACCATTATACCCGCTGAGAAACTTTACAACGGCTGCCGGGACGTTATAAATAGGGGCCATATCCTGTTCGAAGACGAGGAACCTATGAAATCAGCCATCCTGATCATCGACGATTCAAAACGTGCCCGGCAGCAGGTCATCGATATCCTGAAGGAAAAATCCCTGTTCAAATTCGTCTACGAGGCCGGTGACGGCATCGAGGGCTTCAAGACCGCTCTGAATCGCCCGATCGACCTGATTCTCTGTGATGTCGAAATGCCGGGGATGGACGGCTTCAAGTTTCTGAGGATGATGAACAGCCGGGAAGAACTGCAGGATATCCCGATCATCATGCTGACCGGACGCGAGGACAGTGAAACCAAGGTCCGCGGGCTGGAAGAGGGAGCCAGCGACTATGTCACCAAGCCTTTCGATCCGGCCGAAATGATCGCCCGGGTCAAGGTGCAGCTGAAAATCAAGTCACTGCAGGACAAGCTCAAAAAGAGCAACCAGATGCTGCTGGAACTCTCGCACACCGACCCGTTGACCGGACTCAACAACCGCCGCTTCATGATGGAGGGGCTGGCCAGGGAATTCGAGCGCAGCCATCGCAAGAACGCCCCCCTGTCGATGATCATGATCGATATTGATCATTTCAAAACCATCAACGACACCTACGGGCACCAGAAGGGGGACGCGGTTCTGCAGGGGCTCGCCGCGCTGCTCAAGCAACACCTGCGGCAGTACGACACCGCCGCCCGCTACGGCGGCGAAGAGTTTGCCCTGATCCTGCCGGAAACCAGCATTGAAGAAGCGGCTCAGGTCGCCGAGCGGCTCCGGCAGGCAACCGAAAAACTGATTTTCGAAGATTTGAGTCAACTGCGGATGACCGCCAGTTTCGGCATCGCCACCACGCCGGCGGATACGGTTCAGTCACTCGATGACCTGATCCGGGAGGCCGACTACGCCCTCTACAACGCCAAGCGCGCCGGCCGCAATCGGGTCGAAGCGATGGTGGCCTGACGTCATTCTCCGGTCGCTGCCGAGGCCGTTACGCCGGAACTGATACGAAGATCATCGTACCAGGCTACCGCCCGACCGCCGGTATCGTCGCCGTCGGTCATGATGGCGATGGCACCGACCGGCGGCGGCTCCTCACCGAACGCGCGCCGGAAATCCTTCAGCACATTGCGCCGTTCCAGCCGCCACTCCCCCGCATGCCGATTGCCGCTTTCGACCGCCAGCATCATCGATTTTGACGTCACCGGACTCGGTGCCAACGTCTCCCGCGGCAGACGATTGCCCCAGATATAATTGAGTGTGCGGGTCTTGAAAAAAAATCGTCCCGGGAAAATGACATAAATACGGGCGGCGTAGTCGTCTGTCGCCCGGCGGGAGCCGTCCCCACCCGGCAGGGTCGCGGCAATTTTCCAGCGCCAGGAAAGAATCGGATAATCCTGCAGCCGGTAGCTGTAATTCAGAACCAGGCCGCTGGCCGAGCCATCACATTGCGCCTTGAGGCAATAGCCTCCGGTTGCCGGATCAGGAACCAGGCGATAGCGGGTTGTGCCGTGAAATTCTTTTTCCCGCCACCGGGACAGAGATCCCTTGTTGAAATCCTCAAGTATCCGGCCGGCGGACTGGGCCCGGAGCAGGCCGGGAGTCACCAGCAAAAGCAGCACCATCAGCAGACACCAGCAGGCAGGGTGTTGAAAAAGTCCCGCTCCCCAGGCTGAGCAAAAATGTCCAGATGCAAGGCGTCCGCCCCCCCGTGGAACAAGGCGTACCGAAAGGTACGTCGTTGACGCGGGGGGAGAACAACACCGCAGATGGGCGTTTTTCATCAGCCTTCTAAGCCAGGCCATCACGCTTCCTGCGGCTTTCGTTCTCGTTCGTGACCCGAATCGCGGATCGCCCCTCGACCGGGCATCTGGTTTCGCAGATACCGCAACCGATGCACAGCTTTCCCACCACCCGCGGAATTTTCAATATCTTGATCCGGCTCTGCACCAGGACCTGCTTCTGTTCAAAAACAATCGCCTTGCGACCGGTCGGACAATGTTCCTCGCAGACCAGGCATTCTTCGTTGCGGGCATAGGGCAGACAACGGTCCTTGTCGAGGACCGCCAGACCGATAACTGTTTTGTGCTTCTGTTCAAGCGTCAGCGGGCGGATGGCCCCGGTCGGACAGACCTGCCCGCAGAGGGTGCAGTTGTATTCGCAATAGCCGAAACGCGCCACCAGGCGCGGGGTCCACAGCCCGAGTGGCCCGGCATCAAGCCAGGCCGGCTGCAGGGCCCGGCCGATACAGACCTTGAGGCATTCTCCACAGCGGATGCAACGGCGCAGGAATTCATCTTCGGCCACCGCTCCCGGCGGTCGCAGCAGGTAGGAGTCGGCGGAAGCCGCCGCCGGGGCAATGGAGGCCGTCGGACCGACCAACGCCCCGACCGCCAGGGCGGTGACCACCTCGCGGCGTCGCAGATCGACCTGCCCGGATCCTTCACGGCCGTGAAAACCGAAACGGACCCGCTCTGCGGGGCAGTATTCAGTACACTCGAAACAGAGGACGCATTCACTGCGGGCGTGACCGTCGCTGCCGGTTGCCGCCATGCGGCAGGCGCTCTGACAGCGGCTGCAGTCACTGCACAGCGACGCCGGTTCACGGCGCACCAGCGCGTGACGGGAACAGAGACCGAGCAGGGCGCCGAGGGGACAGAGGTTGCGACACCAGAAACGACGCTCGAACTTTTCCAGCAGCAGCACAGCGAGAAAAACCAGCGCGGTAAAGAGCCCGAGGGCAAAAACCGGCTGCTGAAAGGCCATCAGGTGGTCACGCCAGAAGGGATAGGCGCCATTGACCAGATCAGAAATCAGCGGCAGATGATGGTCATAGAAAAAATCGAAAACCCGGTTGGCGAACAGATTGTAGACCGGATAGAGACTGAAGGTCAGGGTCCGTAGAAACAGGCTTAAGGGATCGAACCAGCCGAAGACCTGAACACCGAACAGGGCGGCGGCGGAGAGGGCCAGCAACAACAGGTACTTGATCTTGCGCAGACCCGGGCGGGACCTGCCGCCGGGGCTTTTCAGCAGCCTGCCGGCACCGTCGAGGGTGGTTCCCAACGGACAGATCCAGCCACAGAAGAAACGCCCGAGCAGGACGGTCGCAACGATGACAAGCAGAGCCGGCCAAAGCAATTGCCAGGCGAAGGCGCCGGGGGCAAAGAAATCGGCCAGGGCGGCCAAAGGGTCGATGCGGAAGAGCAGCGAGACCGGGTAAGGGAGTTCATCCAGACCACGATATTCAGTGGCCACAAAGAGCCAGAAGAAGCCGAGCAGGCAACCGAGTTGGCAGACTATCCGCAAGCGGCGCAGACCCGTCATCAGACCATCTTCACCCGGTCGAGATCCATCACCCCGAGCCCGCGGCGGGCGCCGGCAACGACCGAGGGAAGATCCGTCGGCTGCAGCCCGAAGAGAGTGGTCCCCATGGCATCGGCGGCGACAATATCAGGGGACGCGATCAGGGTGTTGCGCACTTCGACATCCTCCAGCCGTCCTCCCTGGGGACCGTTGGCGATCAGGATGCGGGTCGCGTCGATGATGGTCAGATCAGTGTGAACCACCTGGTTGATGTCAACCAGGGCCTGATCGATACCGCGGTGCAGGACCCCGCGGTTGCCGCCGATCACCCCCATGACATTCTTCATCCCGAGAGTCAGGCCCGAGATCGAATGATGCTTGGCGATAGGCAGGTTGATAAAGCGGTCGGCCTCCAGGGCGGGCCGGTAAAAGGACCAGCGATTCAGCTTGACACCACCGGCGATAACCAGTTCGTGATAGGCGCGGCGATCCATGTGTTCGACCCGCAGCCGCTTGTCGGGAATCTCCCGCAGGATATCCTCGATGCCGCTCTGGCGGTAACAGCGACGCGGATCATTGCAGGTCCGGTCGAACACCCTCACCCGCCCGGCACCGGCTTCAAGACAGAGCAGGACAACTTCCCTGACAACCTCGGGATGGGTATTGGCGGCCAGTTCAACGGTACGGTCCCAGCCGATATTCGGTTTGACCACCACCGTCTCACCCGGTTTGACAAATCGCCGCATGCCGCCCAGGGCGGCAACCGTTTCACGCACCAGCCGGGGGATATCGGTTCCTTTGCGCAGGGCCAGGGGCGGGTCTGCCGCGACCGCCGGCAGGGCCTGCAGATCAAGACAGGGAAGACCACCGACGGCCGTCAGGGCCGCAACCTGCAGGCTGCGGCGAATGAAGGCGCGACGATCCACTAGATCAGTCGTTTCTGTTTAAGGAAGGCACGGGCCACCCGTCGCGGCGGTTGACTGGCGGCCTCGGTTTCCAATCGCTTGATTTCATCCTGGTCAACCCGCCCGCCGAGTTTGTTGATCAGGCGCGCCAGGGCGGGGAATTTTTTCAGCGTGTCCTTGCGTACCACCGGCGCCGCCTCGGCCGGAACCCCGGCGGGAGCAACCCCCTCGGCACTGAAACCGAGAGGCTTGAGCCAGATCAGGTTGAGATCCTGATTGTAGGTCTTTTTCACCGCCTGGTAGAGTTGCCTGGCGTCAGTGATCGGTTCGGCATGGAGGATGTCAACCTGCCCGGCGCCGGTATACTCGATGTACATGTCGAGGTCAGCCTTCAGCAGGGCCTGGTGAATCTGCCGGTGATTCTCGAAATTGACCACCTTGACCGTGGTCCCGGTCCGTTCACTGATCAGCACCGCCAGCAGTTGCGCGAGAACCTGCTGCTGAGGATTGTTGACCGCGCCGAGGACCAGGGTCTTGCCGACACAGGCCCGAGCGGCCCCCGGCGACAACGACAGGCAGACCAGCAGCACGACAAAACAACCGACCAGCAAACGAACTTTCTGTTTCATGACATCCTTCTCCTGAGAAAAACCGCCGCGAGGAGGCTGGAACCTCCGGACATACAAACAAGTTCCGTGCCAGCGGCCTCAGTGATAATGCCCGACCGGTTCCCGTTCCGGCCCGGGCTCAACCGTCACCGGCCCGAACCGGGCTTCGTAACGCGCCATGTTCTCCTGCAGGACCTGGATCAACCGCTTGACATGCCGCGGCGAGGTGATCACCCGCGAACGCACCTTGGCCCGCGGTGCCTGGGGCTGAACGAAAATGAAATCGAGGGTGAACTCGGCATCGGTATGATTGACCACCGCCAGGTTGGCATAGCAGCCCTGGGCGGTCTCTTCATCAAGCTGGATTTCGATGCGCAGTTCCTGCCGGTCCTGCGTCCCCTTCTTTTCTTCCATGGTTTCTCCTCTGGCAGTAAACCACTGCGTTGAAAAATCAGTCCTCGCGCAGCCGCAGAAAATGGATCCGGCTGTCACGGGCCCCGAAAACCAGTCGCCCGTCAATCAGCAGCGGGG
The DNA here is from genome assembly GCF_002898515.1 of Geothermobacter hydrogeniphilus. Taxonomy (GTDB): domain Bacteria; phylum Desulfobacterota; class Desulfuromonadia; order Desulfuromonadales; family Geothermobacteraceae; genus Geothermobacter_A. Next base: position 29,970 of record NZ_PPFX01000032.1, read on the forward strand.
TCGACTGAATGGCATTGGTGAAATCCGCCCGGGCGAGCGGGTCACCGTTCAAAGCGTTAAAAACCTGCATCACGCCACGGTTGTCGCCGACGAATATCCGCCCCCCGGCAATCAGCGGCGTGGCATAGGAGGGACCCGCAAGGTCGACACTCCAGAGCGGTTCTCCCCGGTCGGCGGTCAGGCAGTGCAGACGCCCGGCGGCGGTGGCGAGATAGAGCAGTCCGTCACTGAGGACCGGCGCCCCGTAGTAGCAGGTCTCGGCCAGGTCGCGACGCCACAGCTGCCGGCCGTCATCATCGAGAGCCAGAACGTCTCCCCCGCGGGTGACCAGGATGACCCCCCCGGCGGTCACCAGCGGCGTCGACAGCAGCGGCGCGCCCAGATCGAGAGTGGTCAGCAGCTGCCCGTCAAGCGAGAGGATGCTCAACCGGCCGCTGCCGCTGGGCTGAAAGATACGCCCCCGGGCAACCGCCGGCGCGGCGCGCAGCGGAGCCCCGCAGTCCTGCTTCCAAAGCAGCTTGCCGCTGCCCGCGTCAAGGGCGTAAAGGCGCCCGTTCCAGGCCGGCACCAGCAGCTGCTTCCCGACCCGGACCAGCCCGCCCTGGCGGTGGTCGTCATGGGCCGATTCGGGATAACGGAAACGCCACAGCGGACGGCCGTTGCTCCTGTCAAGCGCCAGCACCTCCCGCCCCCAGGTCTGCAGGTAGAGACGGCCACCATCCAGCGCCGGACCGGCATCAGCCACCTCGCCGAGCGCCTGTTTCCAGACCCGTTGTCCGCGGCTGTCGAAGGCGTAGGCCGAACCATCCCATCCGGGGAGGTAAATCGTTTGACCGTCACTGACCGCGCCGGCATCGAAAAACCCATCTCCGAACAATTCGGCATCCGGTTCCAGATGCAGCGCCGCGGGGCACGGTCCGGTTCCGGGCAACCAGCTGTCGGCCGGTTCGGCCCACAGGCTGCCGATGGTCGCATCCTCTCCACGGTCATAGAGCAGGGTATCGATCTTCTGGCGATCACGCGTCCCGAACCAGTTGCGTCCGAGCTTGATATCGCCGCGGAAAAAATCCCCGAGACGGACATGATGACGATTGGCGACGAAATTGTTGCCGACCACCGTCAGCGGCCTGTCGGTTTCAAAAATGAACAGCCCGGCACGATTGCCGCGCAGAATATTGTCGCGAATCTCCATTTCGCTGTTGCGGAAATTGAGGCCCTTGCCGCGATTGCCAACCACCAGGCAGCGGCGTACCACATACCGTCCCTGACCGAAACGGGTACCGTCGATGTTGTTCCGCAGCACCGAATCCTCCAGCGACCCCTTGCTGAAATGAGCATGCAGACCATGAGCGCTGTCACGGATCAAACAATGGGAAAGTTGCAGTTTGCGGGCGAAATCGACCTTGATTTCCAGCCAGTCCCCCGGCCGCGGATCATTTTCGGCACTGCGGAATTCGATCGGCTGCCGGACCGTGCCCAGGGCCAGCAGCGAGGCATGTTCGACCTCGATGGCGGCATCGCCGAGACCGTCCCGGTCGCGATCCCGACGGACGAAAAACAGCCGTGTCCCCGGCTTGATGGTCAGGGTCGCGCCACCGACCACCCGCACCTTGCCGTCAATCAGGTAATCCCCCTGCCAGACGGTATCGGTGTTGATGATGCGGTCCTCCAGCAGGGTTTGACCGCCGGTCTTCAGACCGGCACAACCGGTAAACAGCAGCAGCGCGACAACCAGCAGGCGCCTCACCACATCTCCTCCACCACAATCTCGATGTCCTGCAGATGCTGACCGGTTTTGACCACCAGGGAATGATCGTCACTGCCGTTCCAGGTGCCGTAGAGATCTCCCGGCCCCGGCGCGCCACCGAGGGTGTTGCGACCGGCCAGGTAGTAGCGGCCGCCCTCCGGCAGGGAGATCAGGAACCGGCCGTTGGCACCGGTCGGGTTGGAAACATAGTCGGGACGGTTGAGCATCCGGCTGTCGCGGTAGACCACCACCCGCGCGCCGGATACCGGTTTCCCGGAGCTGTCCCGGATCACCCCGGCAAGCGAGGTCCGACCGAACAGGCTCTGCTGCAGATCGGCGCTCTTCTCCGGAACCTGCAGCATCGGGATGTCGAGCCGCAGCACCTCGCCTTCGTGGACCTGGACCGGGTTGCCGGGATAGTAGCCGGTGAAGTCACCGGCCCGCAGCGGGCCGACCCCGCTGCCGTCGGCACGTTTGCGGGCCAGCAGGTAATAGGTCCCGGCCGGCAGCGCCAGTTCGGCGATGCCCTCATCGTCACTCGGGCCGGTCATGGCATATCCCATCCCTTTCATCTCACTGGTCAGATCGAGATAGGCATAGAGGGTCGCGCCGGGAAGCGGTTCACCATTGAGACTGACCCGGATCAGCGCCCCGCTGACAACCATCGGTTCCAGTTCCGGCGCCTGTTTCGCGACCCGAACCAGGCCGATATTGAGATCGTGTACCCCTTCCTCGCCGAGGACGACCGGATTGCGTCCGTAGTAGGCGAACAGCCCCCGCCCCCGCGCCAGCAGGTAGTACCGTCCCTCCGGCAGGTGGAGAGCGAAACGCCCATCGGCATCACTGCCCGGCGACGCATAGGGCGCGGGCTCCGCCAGGGAATAACTGCCCGCCGGATAGGCCTCCACACGGATACCGGCGGCCGGCTGCCCGTTCAACATGGTTCGGCCGCTCAGCAGCGGACCGGCGGGGGTTCCACCAAGCCAGGAACATCCGGCGGAAAAAAAAAGTGTCAGCAGGAGAAAAAAACGGGCAACGACTCTCACAATCGGACTCCAGCGGCAAAAAGCCGTCGACAGGGAAGACAACGAACGTCAGAACTTCATCAGCTGCCAGCCCCAGCCGAGCAGAACAGAGACGGTCAGGCTGACCCCGAGGAAGAGGACCAGCACCCGTCGCCGGAACATGCCGTTCAGGGCCACCATCGCCGGCAGGCTCGAAACCGGCCCCGCCAGCAGCAGGGTGTAGGCGGCGCCCTGGTCGATGCCGCGTTGCAGCAGCCCTGCCAGAATGGGAATGATCGGGATCTGGTTGGTCGGCAGCGGCAGACCGATGACCGAAGCCACCAGCGGTGAAACGATGCTCTTCTGACCGACCAGCAGGGTGATCCACTGCATCGGCACCAGGGTGACGATCAGCCCCTCCAGCAGGATCGCCAGCAACAGGAACTTGCCGGTAAAAAGCGCCGCGTCCCAACTGCGGTCCCAAATGAAACGCAGCTTGCTGGACCGCGGCACAATCTGCATCGAACGCACCTCGATACCGGCCGCGGCGCCGATCTCCTTCGCCGGAGCCAGGGTTCCGTCCTCCCGCAGAACCGGCTTGAGCAGCAGTTCATCCGCCCCCAGCCAGCCCCTTTTCTCCGCCCAGAGGGTGGCCATGCCGACCGCCAGCCCGAGAGCCCCGGAGCCGACCAGTTTCAATATCGCCCAATCCATACCCAGGCCGCGCCAGGTGAGCAGCAGCGCGTCCGGCCCCATGGTCGGCGAGGTTGCCAGGATCGCCAGCAGCGGCGCCAGCGGGGTGCCGATCATCGCCAGCGAAATCACCACCGGCAGAATACCACAGGCACAGAGCGGGGAGACCATGCCGACGCCGATAGCGACCAGGATGCCGAACGGCCCGCTGCGCTTGACGGCGTCGCGGATCTGCAGGTCGAGCTTGTAACCCTTGATCAGGCCGACCAGCAGCGCCGAGAGGATGAAGATCCACCACATGCGGCCGATCTCCATCCAGACCACGCCGAGATATTGCTGCCACCAGGGATCAGCCATGGTTTTCTTCCCGGATCAGCAACAGCTCGTCATCGCCCATGTCCCACAACCTGACCAGCAACGCATCCAGAGCTTCTTCCCGCAGCCCCTCGCGACGCTCACGCTCGGCGGAATCGAGATCATCCCACCCCGCCTCCAACTGGTAGCCGAGACGACGATAGTTGCCGGCCAGTTCGAGGGCCGTCGGGGCAAGTTCGATTTCAAGCCTCCCGACAGCATGCTCCAGGCGCAGCAGATGACGTCCTTCGGGTATCACCTGCAGACGGTCGTCATCCTCACTGAGACCGGTCACCTCGGCGATGCCGTCAACCGCGCAGGTTCGTGTCAGGTAGCTGCCCCGCACGTCTCCCCACTCCGCCCTTCGCAGGCGGAGTACCGCCAGGCCGATCCGCCCGCCGAGGGTACTCATGGTGCAGCGATGGCCGTGACGAGCGTAGATGCGGGCGAATATGTCGGGAGCCGGTGTAATCATGTGCTGTCGATTCACCATGCGATAAAAAGCGTTGGCCGCCAAAACATACCAGGAAAACCTTTTTAACGGAGAGGTGCAGAGAGAGAGAGACGCAAAGAGAATCAAATCCGGCCTGGGTTTAAACCCACAAGCCAGAATGGCTTGTGGGTCTCCCCACCTCTGCCCCTCTCCGTCTCTGCGTTGAGAGCTTTTGAACGCATGGCGCCAAGGACCGCCCTCACACCCCGCCCCTCGCACCTGTCAACGAAGCGCGAGTCCATCTTGCCGCACCACTGAAGGGCGAGGGATTTTTCGTCAGATCAAGGCGGGCTGACGATTCCCGCGGAGGCGTAGCGGCAGCTACGTCGCACAAGGGAATTACGACTCCAACGCCGAGCTGGCGGAAAAGAACCGCCCCTAGAATTCATAGTGGTGGGGGCAGTCTGTGTTCCGTATCTCCCAATACTTCTCCACCATATCCGGAGTCAGAAACTGCCGCACTTCCTTGAGCGCCTTCTCGAAGTGCGCCCCGGTGACCGTCGTCGCGTCCTCCTTGATGGCATTGACCGTGGCTCGTTTGCAGAGACTCTCGATATCCCAACCGACATAGCCTTCGGCGGCGGCCGCCAAGGCGTCCCGATCGATCCCCGGCGCGAGGTTGGGCATTTTATCCATGTAGATATCGAGCATGCCCCGCCGGTCGACGGCGGTGGGCGGATGAACGAAGACCTTGCGATTGAACCGTTTCTTTTCCTTGATCAGCGCCTGATCGACGGTGTCGATACGATAACAGGAACCGAGCAGGGTCACCCCGGAAACGCCGTTGATACGGTCGACCTGCTCGATGAACAGCCGGGTCAGGTCCTTGTCGGCGAAGGTCGGCGGGATCGCCCGGCGGTTGCCCGGGCTCCAGTCGTAGTCGCAGCCGGCCCGCGGCGCCAGCCATTCACAATCGGAAATGAAGAGGATACAGGGAGTCTCGTGAATCGCGGTATCAAAGGCCTCGACCATCTCCTGATGTTTGCCGAGCATCTCCTGGCCGGAGATATAGACAAAGGAAACCCCCGCTTCGCGGGCGCAGGCTTCGGCGAGCATGGTGATGCCGGTGCCCAGCGGTCCCCACATCATCACCCCGGCCGGCAGACCGAGATTGTGCCGGGCGATCAGCTCCGGTTTCTGGATCGGCAGGCAGACCATTTCACGCAGGGTCTGCTTGACGTCATCATAACCACCGATATCGTCCCAGCAGAGTTCGGGATCACGGGTCTCGTAAAAAATATTCTGCAGTTTGCGGTGCATGGAAGAGTCGTCCTCTTAAGCGGGAATGTCCGGAGCATCTGAAAAGCCCTTTGAATCAGCAACAACCATGCCACAAAAAAAGCGCGACGGACCGAATACCGGCGGGCGAAAAGACGGAACCGGGGTGCGTCCTTTCACGCCGCGGCGAGCATTCCGGCTGCCGGCTGCGGCTCGCGACAGCTCACGCCATCCACCCCGACAAAAAGATTAACCATGTCTTATAGGACAGTTAGCGCCATCATGCCCGACGGATCAACCTGACGCCGCCGCCTCCGTCAGAATTGGAAAATGATTTGCACCAGCAGGTCGGGCGGGGCGGCGAAGATCTGTGTCGACCGCCTTGAGCACGCCGATCTCTCGGGAGGGGGGAGATATGCCCATGCCACAGCCTGCCATCGGACTACTCAAAAAAAACGACGATGACCATCAACTGGAACGCATCCTGCGCCGCCTCGGTTACCGGGTCTTCGCCTACACCCGCTGCCACCTGATGTTTTCATCCCTGGCCGGCCACGGCGCGAACCTGGCCCTGATTGACCGGCCACTGGGCGAAAAAGAAATCTCGCTGATCAAAAAATACCGAAGTCGAGAGACGAAAAACGCCGCCACGATCCTCTGCTGCGGGACGGGCCAATCCCCCCGGACACCGCCGGGCTGCAACCAGCTGGTCGATCCCCTGGATATCCCCGCCCTGCATCGGGCCCTGCAGCGGCACATGACGCAGTATGACCGCAAGAAGCTGCGCGCGTCGATCCGGCTTCCGGCCCTGGTCTGCGACCGGGGAGAACATCTTCTCGGCGAGGTCAATGTCCTGGGAACGGGAGGGGCACAACTGCAATCCTCGGCCAGACCGCTGCGCACGGGACAGAATCTCGAAGTCGTGATCCCGTTGCTGGGACAGAAGAAGGAGCTGGAAATCCCCTGCCAGGTGGTCTACGCCCAGGAACCCGTCGCGGAAAACAACTTTCATTACCAGGCGGGCATCCAGTTCCTCACCCACGACGACGAGCTTGTCCGGGACCTGGAACATTATCTCAGCTGTCATCTGCTGACGGCCCCGGATGACAACGGCTACCATTACCGCCCCGCAGCCGCTCCGCATATCACCTGAAGCGGGACCCCCATACACAACCGTTTCGAGGCCCGCGGACAACTCCGCAGATGTGTGCGTATCAGCCGCCCCCGCACAAACCGTTGAAGGGGGTTGAGACGTGCGTAGATGCAAGGCGCCTCGCGCCCGAAGGAGTGTGAGGCATAGCGGCAGCTACTCCGCAGCGACTTAGGATGCGAGCAACGCAGCAGATGCGTGCATATCGACCACCCTCGCAGTAAAGGCGGGGGCGCCCGCCAGCGCCTTACTTTTCTTGCTTGCCCAAGAAAAGTAAGCAAAAGAAGGTCACCCGACGAAGCCACCCTGCGGGTTCCTTCACTCCGGCGCCGCCCGGCGGGAGCCATGAAAACTCGGCTGACGCCTCAGACATTCATGGCTCTGTTTCCGCCGGCCGTCCCCTCCGTTCAGTGGCTTCTAACGGGAAGGAAGGTCCAATCCCCCCCAGTAGAGACGCTTCGAGGCGGTCGAGACGTGCGTAGATGCAAGGCGTCTCGCAACTGAAGGAGTGAGGTGTAGCGGCAGCTACTCCGCAGCGACTGAAGGCGCGAGCAACGCAGCAGATGCGTGCGTATCGGCCGCCCTCGCAGCTAGAGATCGTTGAGCAGGCGATAGATCGTCTGCTGCAGCCCCCATAGCCTTGCCGACCAGTCGCCGCGATCCTCCTCTTCCAGCCACAGGCGAGCTCGATCAATATCATTGTGGGCCCGCAGCAGCACCGGCGTCAATTCACGTTCAAGACGCATCTGGGGAATCTCACCGACCCCTTCACGCAACTCTTCCAGCGCGGCAACCGCCTTGGCGAGCTGGCGGACACAGCGATCACCCTCCTCGGCGGCCTCCTGCTTCAGCCGGGCATTCAGGTCGGCGGCCTCGGCCGCCAGGTCACGATAACGGGTGGAAATACTCATGGTCAAACTCCGGGATGGGGTCACTTAAAAAGGGCTCAATGGTAAGCAAAAGATCCCCTGCGGGCAAGGGGAAAAGAGGGGAAAAGAGTTGACGGCATCGGCCGCCGCTTGTTAACGTGACGATTCAATGCCCTAGGGGAGTCACCGACTGAGAGTTCCGCCACGGCGGGATGACCCTTTGAACCTGATCCGGATGATACCGGCGGAGGGAAGCGGCAACCGACAACAGTCCCACCTGTTTGCGGCCGCTTCTCTTTAAGGCGGCTGTTTTCTTTTATGCGTATCTATCTCAACGAACAGGCACTCGACATCGAGGACGGAGAAACCCTTTTCTCCCTGCGCGACCGCAGCAAACCGGACGCCGACATCCTGATCCGCAACGGTTTCCCCTGCGACCGGGACGAGTCGCTGCAGCCGGACGACCGGGTGGTGCTGATCCGGCGCGGCGAAACCCCCTCGGCCGATGAACTTGAAGCCCTGCTGATGGCCCGTCACACCCCTGGCGTGCATGCCCGCATCAAGCAGTCCTGCGTCGGTATCGCCGGTGTCGGCGGGCTCGGCTCAGCTGTTGCCATCGCCTTGGCGCGGGTCGGTGTCGGCCGCCTGGTACTGGCCGATTTTGATATCGTCGAGCCGAGCAATCTCAACCGGCAGCAGTATTTCGTCGATCAGCTCGGCTTTCCCAAGGTCACGGCCCTGGCGGAGAACCTGCGCCGCATCAACCCCTATGTCGAAATCGAAGCTCGCCATATCCGCCTGACCGCCGACAACACCGCGACGGTCTTCGCAGACGTCCAGGTGCTGGTCGAAGCTTTCGACCGACCCGACCAGAAGGCGATGCTGCTGGAAAGCTTCCGGCTGCATTGTCCCGGGCGACCGGTGGTCGCCGCCTCCGGGCTGGCCGGTTTCGGACCGGCCAACACGGTCCTGACCCGCCGCGCCGGTCGCGACTTCTACCTGGTCGGCGACGGCGACAGCGCCGCCGGTCCCGGCGAGGGGCTGATGGCCCCGCGGGTCGGCGTCGCCGCCCATCACCAGGCCAACGCCGTACTGCGACTGCTGCTCGGAGAAGACCCTACAGGAGCGACACCATGCAATTGATCATCAACGGAGAACCACGACAGGTCGATGAAGGACTGACCATCGCCGGGCTGCTGGGCCTGATGCAGCTCGACACCGCCCGCGTTGCCGTCGAGCGCAACCGCGACGTGGTCCCGCGCGAGCAGTTCAGCAGCATCGAACTGCTGGAAGAGGACTGCCTGGAGATCGTCCAGTTCGTCGGCGGCGGCTGACGGAACGCCATGAGACATCCCTTTACAGCTGTCGAACAATCCATGCTCCGGACAGACTCGCCCTTTGAACCCTGATTTGTCCGACAGCGTCCCGAACCGCTTGCCTTTCATTTGACAAGGAATCACCCATGTCCGATCAACTCACCATCGCCGATCGCAGCTTCAACTCCCGACTGCTGGTCGGCACCGGAAAATTCAGTTCCAACCAGGCGATGGTCGCCGCCATGGAGGGTGCCGGCGCCGAGATCGTCACTGTCGCCCTGCGCCGGGTTGATGTCGAGAATCCCCAGGATGACATGCTCAGCCACATCGACCGACAGCGCTACCTGCTGCTGCCGAACACCAGCGGCGCCCGCGACGCCGAGGAGGCGGTCCGCCTCGCCCGCCTCGCCCGCGCCGCCGGCTGCGAACCCTGGGTCAAGCTGGAAGTCACCCCCGACCCCTACTACCTGCTGCCCGATCCGATTGAAACCCTCAAGGCGGCGGAGATCCTGGTCAGGGACGGCTTCACGGTCCTGCCCTACATCAACGCCGACCCGGTGCTGGCCAAGCATCTGCAGGAAGCCGGCACCGCCACGGTAATGCCGCTCGGCGCGCCGATCGGCACCAACAAAGGAGTCCGCACCCGCGACCAGATCCGCATCATCATCGAGCAGGCGATCGTCCCGGTGGTGGTCGACGCCGGGCTCGGCGCCCCGAGTCACGCCGCCGAGGCAATGGAACTGGGTGCCGACGCGGTGCTGGTGAATACCGCCCTGGCGGTCGCCCATGATCCCGGCGCCATGGGGGCGGCGTTCAAAAAGGCCGTCGAAGCCGGCCGCGAGGGTTACCTCGCCGGACTCGGCGAGGAACGTGTCCAGGCCGAGGCGAGCAGCCCGTTGACCGGGTTTCTTCGGGACGGAAACTGATAAGCCATACCGCCGCCAGGACGCCAAGAGCGCCAAGAATTCCACCCCCCGAAAACAACTGTTCAATGTCCATGATGTTCTCGGCGGTTTGAACACGCACGAGCGGGGACACTAACTACCGGGACGGACCGCAAGGAACATATATGAGTTTTCTCGACATTATCCAGCAATACACCCCGGCACGGGTCGAGGAGGCGATCGCCGCCATGACCGCCGCCGACGTCGAACGCGCCCTGGCAGCCGAATATCTGAGCGAGACCGATTTCATGGCGTTGCTCTCGGAAGCCGCGGAAGATTACCTGGAACCGCTGGCGCAGAAGGCCCACCGCATCACCCGGCGCCGGTTCGGCAACACCATCCTGCTCTACGCGCCGCTCTACCTGTCCAACGAATGCCACAACGGCTGCCGTTACTGCGGCTTTTCCGCCGGCAACAAGCTGCCGCGCCGTACCCTGAACGCGGATGAAATCGAGGCTGACGCCCGGGTGCTGGCGGAACAGGGCCTCCGCCACGTGCTGCTGCTCACCGGCGAGGCGCCGAAGGTCGCCGGGGTCGACTACCTGGTGGCGGCGGTGGAACGCGTCCGCCCGCTCTTTTCATCGATCGGCATCGAAGTCTTCCCGATGGAGGAAGATGAGTACGCGCGCCTGATCGCCGCCGGCGTCGACACCCTGACCGTCTACCAGGAGACCTACAACCCCGAACTCTACGAGCAGCTGCATCCGTTCGGCAGAAAGCGGGACTACGCCTGGCGCCTGGCCACGCCGGAGCGGGGCGGCGCCGCCGGTTTGAGACGGATCGGCATCGGCGCGCTGCTCGGTCTCGGGCCGTTCCGCAGCGAGGCCTTTTTCACCGGTCTGCACGGCCGCTACCTGGCCCGCCACTTCTGGCGCAGCCAGTTGTCGGTTTCTTTCCCGCGCATGCGTCCGGCCGACGGCGGTTTCCAGCCGCCGGTGACGGTCTCCGACCGCCACTTCGTGCAACTTATCTGCGCCATGCGCCTGCTGCTGAACGATGCCGGACTGATCCTCTCGACCCGGGAAAGCGCCGAACTTCGCGACCACCTGCTGCCGCTCGGCATCACCCAGATGAGTGCCGGCAGCTGTACCGCGCCCGGCGGCTACAGCGGCACAGAGCGGGCAACCGAACAATTCGCCATCGACGACGAACGTACTCCGGCCGAGTTCGCGGCGATGCTCAGGGAGAAGGGCTATGACCCGGTCTGGAAGGACTGGGACGGCCTCTTCCTGCGTCCCGACGCGCACGCTGCGAACCACTGAGCAGGCGATGGAGATCCCGCCCCTCTACCTGATCACTGACCGCCAGGCGGTCGCCGACGGCAACCTGCTGCACTCCGTCGCCGAAGCCCTTGACAGCGGGACGCGACTCATCCAGTTGCGCGAGAAGGACCTGCCGGCGGCGCAACTGCTGCCGCTGGCGGAAAAACTGCGGCGGCTCACCGCCGACTACCGAGCCCGGTTGCTGATCAACGATCGCCTCGATGTCGCCCTGGCCTGCGAAGCCGACGGTGTCCACCTCGGCGGCCAGTCGCTGCCGGTCACCGTCGCCCGCGACCTGCTAGGTACCGACCGCCTGATCGGCGTCTCCACCCACAACCTCGCGGAACTTCACGCCGCCGAAGCCGCGGGAGCCGATTTCGTCACCTTCGGCCCGGTCTTCGCCACCCCTTCCAAGCTCCCCTACGGCACCCCGGTCGGACTTGCCGCCCTGGCCGAAGCCTGCCACGCCGGCCGCCTGCCGGTCTACGCCCTCGGCGGCATCGACCGGAACAACCTGGTCGCGGTCAGAAAATGCGGCGCCGCCGGGTTCGCCTGCATCCGCGCCATTCTCGCGGCAGGGGAACCGGGACCGGCCACCCGTGAACTTCTCATGTCCTGGAACGGGGACGGCTGAAACACCGCCCCGGTAAAATCCGTACGGACAGTTCCTGCCGGTCGAGACGCAGCAGATGCGTGCGTATCGGCCGCCCTCAGCACTACTGTTACAAGGTGGTCGAGACGTGCCCGGCAAGGCGCGCGAAGACTGAAACCGCAGGTGTAGCGGCAGCTACATCGAGGATTGAAGGCTGAGTGCAACGCCGCAGACGGGTGCGTATCGACCGCCCTCGCAGTACACCGCGGGGTCGCGGCCCCGCCCGCCGCCTTACTCTTGCCTGCTCGCAAGAGTAAGCAGAAAGAGCCATCGCCTGCGGCGGGCATGGACAGTACCCTTTGCCAGCCTTGCAGATTACGAAACCCACGGCGCTCTCGTAGCCACGCCCGGCAGTGGTGGTATGTGAACTGGCTACGCAGAGGGCAAACAAACGGGGTGCACAGGGGAGCCTGAAAAACCCCACCCGAAGGACGGGGCTCAAAGCCCCCCCCCAACACCACCGTTCCGAGGCGGCCGAGACGTGCGTAGATGCAAGGCGTCTCACGCGCCGAGGAATGAGGCGTAGCGGCAGCTACGTCGGAATGACGAGGTACGGGAGCAACGCAGCAGATGCGTGCGTATCGGCCGCCCTCCTTGAGTCGGGCTTAGAACCGGATACACTTATCCCTGAATCCTTCATAGTCCCGGAGACTCCATGAGCATCGCCCTGGTCCTGATCATCCTGCTGACCGCTATCGTCCTCTACGCCACCGAGTGGATCCGCATGGATCTCGTCAGCCTGATGGTGCTGCTGGCGGTCGGCATTTCCGGCCTGGTGACCCCGCAGGAAGCATTTTCCGGTTTTTCCAACCCGGCGGTGATCACCGTCGCGGCGATGTTCGTCCTCTCGGCCGGACTGACCCACACCGGCGCTCTCGGCCCCATCGGCGAACATCTGCTGCAGGTTTCGGGCAACTCGGAAGTGCGCATGATCGCGGCGATCATGTTCGCCAGCGCCCTCTTCTCCGCCTTCATCAACAACATCGGCGCCACCGCCATGCTCATGCCACTGGTCACCGCCGTCGCCCAGAAGGGCCGCCTGAGCCCCTCGAAGCTGCTCATTCCACTCGCCTTCGGCTCACTGCTCGGCGGGGTCTGCACCATGATCGGCACCCCGCCCAATATCCTCGTCAACGAGTTGCTCAAACAGCATACCGGTCAGGAATTCGGCATGTTCTCCTTTACCCCGGTCGGCGTGGTGCTGCTGACCTGCGGCATTCTCTTCATGCTGCTGGTCGGCCGCCACCTGCTGCCGGAGCGCAAGGCCGGCTCCCTCACCGAAGCCTACCAGATCAAGGAATACATCAGCGAAATCGAACTGCTGGAGAATTCCCCCCTGATCGGCAAAACCATCTCCGGATGCGGGTTGGAACGGGATTTCGGCCTGCAGGTCCGGGCACTGCTGCGGGGACGGGAAAAATTCCCCTTCCCCCACCGCAACCGCAAGCTGCAGAGCGGCGACATCCTGTTCCTGGAGGGGGACCCGTCCGGCATCCTCAAGGTGCGGGAGAAGAAAGGGCTGCAACTGGTCCAGGAGGCGGAGCATCCGACCCCGGCCGAAGCCGGCCAGGAGGAGATCGTGGTGGTGGAGGGGGCGTTGACGCCAACCTCGGAGATGGTCGGCAAAACCCTGCGCGATGTCCGCTTCGCCGACACCCACGGACTGACGGTGCTCGGCATCTGGCGCAAGGGAGCGCCGGTGGTGAAAAAGGTCGATCACGTGGTGCTGCGTTTCGGCGATGTGCTGCTGCTGCAGGGGACCAGGCAACGGGCCATTCACCTCGGCCGGGACCATGGTTTTCTGCTGCTCGGCAACGTTGACCGGGTGCCGTTCCGACCGCGTCGCGGTCCGGCGGCCATCCTGGTCCTGCTGGGCGTGGTCGCCCTGGCGGCCACCGGCCTGATGCCGATCATGCTGGCAGCCACCCTCGGGGCGCTGGCGATGATCATGATCCGCTGCCTGACGGTCAAGGAAGCCTACGAAGCCATCGACTGGTCGATCATTATCCTGATTGCCGGCACCCTGCCCCTGGGAATCGCCATGGAGCGCAGCGGCACGGCGCGCCTGCTGGCCGATTTCATGCTCAACCTGCTCGGCCCGTTCGGCCCCTGGGCGGTGCTTGCCGGGCTGTTTCTGGCCACCTTCCTGCTCACCGCGGTGATGAGCAACGCCGCCACCGCGGTACTGATCGCGCCGATTGCCTTCGAAGCCGCTATCGACCTCGGTGTCAACCCGCAACCGTTCTACATGACCGTCGCGGTAGCCGCTTCGGCCAGCTTCCTGACCCCGGTCAGCCACCAGTCCAACGCCCTGGTGATGGGTCCGGGCGGCTACCGTTTCGTCGACTACCTGAAGGTCGGCACCCCCCTCAACCTGCTGATCTGGCTGGTCGGTAGCCTGCTGATCCCGCTGGTTTTCCCATTCTGAGCCGACGCACAGCACTACCGTCGCAAGGTGGTCGAGACGTGCCTGAGTGCAACACCGCAGACGGGCGCATATCGGCCGCCCCCAGCACTACCGTTGAAGGCGGTCGAGACGTGCGTAGATGCAAGGCGCCTCGCAACTGAAGGAGTGAGGTGTAGCGGCAGCTACTCCGCAGCGACTGAAGGTGCGAGCAACGCAGCAGATGCGTGCGTATCGGCCGCCCC
>NZ_PPFX01000033.1 GCF_002898515.1 Geothermobacter hydrogeniphilus
TACCATGTAGAGGACTTTCGCCTCCCGATCCATGCCGGCTTTTACCGGCGCTTTCGGCCTGATCCTTGGATTTTCAACTTAACCCTTGCCTTTCATATCCGGTACGTGCTAGAGTCACTCCAACTAAGCAAGTTTGTGCAGGTTTTTTTCGACGCCCAACCGCTTGACAAGGTGTCAACATGGATCAAAACACGCAGACCCGTTTGGGGATGCGTGTTTTTTTATTTTCCGGGCAACTGACCGGCACAACAAAAAGTTCCCAACAAGGGAAACGTGGAGAAAAAAGATGGCTGAAGGTACTGTAAAATGGTTTAACGACGCAAAAGGTTTCGGTTTTATCGAACAGGACAATGGACCCGATGTGTTCGTTCATTTTTCTGAAATTCAAGGGGACGGCTTCAAATCGCTCGCCGAGGGAGACCGTGTCAGCTTCGAGGTCACCCAGGGGCAGAAAGGCCCGCAGTCGGCCAGCGTGCGCAAAATCTGAAATCCGCGGGACGTCGCAGACCACGACAGTCTTGCGGTTCTTGCATTTGCTCAAAAGGCCTCGCGGATTTTCGCGGGGCCTTTTACTGTTCACAGATCAAAACACGCTCCCCGGGAAGGATGGAATAAATGGCCAGAAAACCGAACTACAACTATGAAAAACGCCAGAAAGAACTGGCCAAGAAAGCCAAGAAGGAAGAGAAGCTGAAACGTCGCCAGGAGCAGAAAGTGGAGTCCGCCAGCGACGACGCAGAATAACCGCCCCCGGGCAACACCCGGCAGCAGTCGCGGAAAACCAGCGGCAACCGGGTGGCCATCAACCAGGCTCGCCGGCCAGCTCCTCGAAACGATTCTCCGCCACGTTCTTGCGAGCATGCCGCGGATCGAAGATGCGGCCATTCATGGCGATGTAGACTCCGGCCGGAAGAATCTGGGACGCGGTCAGAGCGCTGGCAACATTGAACAGCGCATCGGTGGAGCGGAACCTGGCCGGCTGCATGGCACCGGTCAGAACAATTGTCTTGCCGGTTATGCCGACCAGCGCCTTGCCGGTTTCAACCATGGTGTCGGTGCCATGGGTGATGACAATCTTTTCGGCAGTCGCCTCTTCCGCGGCCCGCCGGAGGAGAGCGCGATCGGCATCGGTCATCTCCAGGCTGTCCTTACGCAGCACTGATCGCACCTCGACGTCGAGGGTCAGGTTCGCTTCCCTGAGCAACTCGCCGATCGGTGATTCGCCGACCTGAAAACTGCTTTTGGCGTCAAAATAGATCTTGTCGATGGTACCGCCGGCCGTCAGAATCAGAATATCCACGATTAAAACTCCTGTTTTCTTACCCGGCTGCCCTGCCGGGTGCCGCGCCGTTCCAGCTCGGCGTCGATGGCGTTGAGGACTTCCCATTTCTTCAGCGACCAAAGCGGCGCCAGCAGGTAATCACGCGGGCCGTCACCGGTCAGGCGATGGATCAGGGTTGTCGGATGCAGCCGTTCGAGAACATCGCAGACCAGCGTGACATACTCATCCCGCTCCAGCAGGCGGAATTCCCCGGCCCGGTAGCGCTCACCCAAAACCGTCCCCTTCATCACATGCAGCAGGTGCAGCTTGATGCCGTCAACCCGCAACCGGGCCATCTCGTCAGCCGTCTGCAGCACCTGCCGGCGCGATTCACCCGGCAAGCCGAGGATAACGTGGACACAGACCTTGAGCCCCCGCTCTTTCGCCCGCCGGTAGCTATCGAGGAAACAGGCATAATCGTGACCGCGGCGCAGCCACTCCAGGGTCGCATCATGGCTGCTCTGCAAACCGATCTCCAGCCAGAAACAGGTCCGGCGATGGTAGTCGGCAAGCAGGTCGAGAACCTCATCCGGCAGACAGTCGGGCCGGGTCCCGACCGCAAAACCGATGACATCGGCTACGGCGAGGGCTTCATCATAGAGCGTCCGCAATCGTGCCACCGGGGCAAACGTGTTTGAAAATGGCTGAAAATAGGCCATGAAGTGTTTTGCCTTGTACTTGCGGGTCATGACCTCCTTGCCCGCCTCGATCTGCCCGCGAACCGAGAGCCGACGTTCCAGGCCGAATGAGCCCGACCCTCCCGGATCACAGAAAATACACCCGCCCCCCCGGCGGCCGCCATCGCGATGGGGGCAGCCGAAACCGGCATCGACGGAAATCTTGTGCACCCGACCGCCGAAGCGTTGCTTGAGGTCCTCGGAAAACAGATTGTAACGCTTCGACCGCATGCGGTCTTTATGACATGCCCGACCCGATCCGGCAAGTCCCTTCCCGATTCGCAACCTGCCCGTCACAAACCGTTGCAGCCCCTGAAAGGATTGATATACTTGAAAAGTTCTGCTGATCCAGAACCAGGAAATACCGGCGGCAACCGTGACAACCGCCCATTGAAATGACTTTCCCGGGAGGACTCTTTGAAAGCCGTGATCATGGCCGGGGGCTTCGGCACCCGCATCCAGCCGTTGAGCATCAACCTGCCGAAACCCATGATCCCCCTGGCCAACCGGCCGATCATGCTGCATGTCATCGAACGCCTCAAGGCTCACGGCATCGATGAGCTGATCCTGCTGCTCTACCACCAGCCGGAAATCATCAAGAATTATTTTCGTGACGGCAGCGAATTCGGCGTCCATATCACCTATGTCACGCCACTGGAAGACCTGGGAACCGCCGGCGCGATCAAGGCCGCTGCCAAATTTCTCGATCAACGCTTCCTGGTGGTCTGCGGCGACCTGCTGACCGATATCGACTTCGACAGCGTTCTGCGGTTCCACCGGCAGCATCAGGCTATCGCCACCATCGCCCTGAAGCCGGTTCCCGATCCCTTCCAGTACGGGATGGTCATCACCGACCAGGAAGGACGCATCAGTCGTTTTCTGGAGAAACCGGGACCGGGCGAGGTTTTTTCCGACACGGTCAATACTGGCATCTACGTCGTCGAACCACAGGTTCTCGACTTTATCCCCCACTCCGGCCCGAGTGACTGGTCAGGGGACATCTTTCCGGCCATGCTTGCCGCGGGGGTCGAACTGTTCGGTTGCCGGGTCGACGGTTACTGGGCCGACATCGGCAATACCGACGCCTATCTTGAAGCCTGCGCCGACATCTGCTCCGGGCGCATCAACGTCGGGCTGCCGGGAGAACCCGACGCCGCTCACCCCCAGTTTTTCGCGGCCGAAGACACCCTGATCGGCGATGACGCCAGGCGACAGCTCGAAGGGCTGGTGGTCCTCGGCAGCAACAGCCAGATCCGCGGCCGGGCCCGGGTCGGCAACTGCATCATCGGCCGCAACTGCATCATTGAAGATGGCGCCGAACTGCGCGACACGGTTCTCTGGGACAACGTCTTTGTCCGCAGGAAAGCCAGGATCACCGGGGCGGTCCTTGGACACCGGGTCCGTATCGGCGAGGATGTCGACATCGAACGGCAGGTGATTATCGGAGATGAAACCACCATCGGTGACCGGGCCCTGTTGAAATCGGCTGTCAGGATCTGGCCGCGCAAACGGGTCGAAAGCGGCGCCACGGTCACCAGCAATCTGATCTGGGGTGAAAAATGGCGCAAGACACTGTTCGAAGGACCGCTGATCAGCGGACTGACCAACATCGAGCTGACTCCTGAATTCACCGCCCGGCTCGGCGCCGCATTCGGTTCGACCCTGCCGCGCAACACCTCGGTCCTCGCCGGGCGGGACACCATCCTCTCTTCACGAATGCTGAAACGCTCTTTCGTCGGCGGCCTGCTGTCAGCCGGAATCAACGTCCATGACATCAAGATGTCCTCCCTGCCGGTCATGCGTCGCCGGCTGGCGGCATCGGATGAGGTCGGCGGGGTCTATTTCAGACAGTCACCCCGCGACCAGGCCAGCACCGAAGTGGTCTTCTATGATGCCGAGGGGCTTGAGTTTTCCACCGCCATGGCGCGCAACGTCGAACGTATCTATTACCAGGAGAACTTCCGCCGGGTCCATCACAGTGAACCTGGCAGCATCCTGGAGTTGCCGCGCATCTACGATGACTACCGTGAACGCTTTCTCCAGGCCCTTAATCCGCACCTGCTGCGCCAGGAACGCCCCAAGGTCGTTATCGACCTCAACCACTCACCAGCCGGCGACCTGTTGCCGCAGTTGCTGAGCGATCTCGGCTGCGACGTTGTCGAACTCAACTCTCATGTCGCCGAGCATGGCTCGGGAGCCACCCCACACCAGATCGAAAAAGCGATGCGGCAATTATCGGACATTGTCGTCAGCCTCAAGGCCCGGGCCGGTTTCTGGATCGGCCCTTCAGGAGAGACCCTGACCATCGTCGATGATCAGGGGAAGGTCCTGGAACATGCGGAGAGCCTGACCGCCATCACCGCCCTGGTCAGCCATGAACGCCGCCCCGGCTGCCTGGTGATGCCGGTCGCCTCGCCCAGGATCGTCGACGATCTGGCACAACAGGGAGATCTCGATATCCGCCGCTGCAAAGCTGACGGCCGCTCCCTGATCGAAACAGCCCTTGACGAGGATGCCCAGCTGGCCGCCAGCCTCGACGGCCGCTATGCCTTCACTCACTTCCAGGCCAACTTCGACGCCCTGTTTGCCGTCGCCAGAATTCTCGAACTGCTGGTCTCCGGCAGACATCGCCTTAGCGAACTGCGGCAGGCGGTTCACCGTCGCAGTTACCTCAGCTGCCAGGTTCCCTGCAGCCAGGAATACAAGGGCGGGGTCATGCGGCGCATGAGCGAGGACTCGGCTGGGCGAAAGGCGTCCTTCATTGACGGCGTCAAAATCGAGGAACCTGACGGCTGGGCGCTGGTACTCCCGGACGAATACCGTCCGGCGATCCATATCATCACTGAAGCCGATGACCCGGAACGGGCGCGACAACTGCTGCACCATTATCAGAAAAAAGCCACCGACTGGCGGAACGAACTCGCCGCAGAGTCCTGAAACCGTGAAAGTCCTTCTTGTCGCCTCCGAAGTCGCTCCGTTCGCCAAAACCGGTGGGCTCGCCGATGTCACCGGCGCCCTGCCGCGCGCCTTGACCCGGCTCGGTCACGAGGTGCGCGTCGTTCTGCCCTGTTATCCGGAGGTTGTCAGGCGAGGCTTTTCGCCACGAGACAGCGGGCTGAACTTCACCATCGAGCTGGGACCACGCCGTTGCCGGACCCGGGTGCTGGAACTCGACCGGGACGGAATAACGACCTGGTTCATCGAACAACCCGAACTCTTCGATCGCCCCGGGCTCTACGGTTATTCCAGTGGCGACTTCCCCGACAATATCGAACGCTTCGGCTTTTTCTGCCGGGCGGTTCTCGCCCTGTTGAAACAGGGCGGTTTTCGCCCCGACATTCTGCATCTCAATGACTGGCAGACCGGACTGATCCCGCTGCTGCTGAAAACTGATCACATCGGAGAGCCCTTTTTTCGCGACCTGGCAACCCTGTTCACCATCCACAATCTTGGCTACCAGGGCCTTTTCCCGGCTTACAATCTGTACCGGACCGGCATCCGGCTGGACCCCGCCCACCGGCGTCAGATCACCCATCATGGCCGGATCTCCCTGCTCAAGAGCGGCATCCTCTTTGCCGATCGGATCAACACCGTATCACCGAACTACGCCCGGGAAATCTGCACACCGCAATACGGAGCCGGCCTGGAAAACCTTCTGCAGACGCGGCGCAAGCGACTGAGCGGCATTCTCAACGGCATCGACCCCGACGACTGGAATCCTCGCCGGGATACCGAACTGCCCGCGAATTACGATTCCGACGACCTCTCCGGCAAAGCCCGCTGCAAACAGCACCTGCAACAGGAACTCGGCCTGCAGGAGGATGAAAACCGGTTGCTGGTCGCCCTGGTCACCAGGCTGGTCCCGCAAAAAGGACTTGACCTGCTGGCGGAGATCTGGAACAAACTGCGGCAGCGACCGATTCAGCTGGTGCTGCTCGGCACCGGAGACGAGGACATACGCCGGCAATTGGAATCCCTGCGGCGCGATCATCACCAGGTCGCCCTGCGCTTCAGCTTCGATGAACCCCTGGCGCGACGCATCTATGCCGGTGCCGATCTGTTCATGATGCCGAGTCGTTACGAACCCTGCGGCCTGGGGCAGTTGATTGCCCTGCGCTACGGAGCGGTTCCCCTGGTCCGGGCCACCGGCGGACTGGCTGATACCGTCATCGACATGGATGACAACCCTCAGCAGGGCACCGGATTCCGCTTCATCGCCCCCGAAGCCGATGCCCTGCTGCAAGCCATCGATCGGGCCCTGGCCCGGTTTGCCGAAAAAGACGGCTGGAGAAAGCTGATACGACGCGGCATGCGCCGGGATTTTTCCTGGCGGCGCTCGGCCGCCGCCTATCTTGACCTGTACCGACAACTCCGGGAATACGCAGATGACTGAAGAGAAGAGCAAACACTCCACGGACGACACGGCACCGCCGGAAGAAACCGAACGCTACCCGGAACTGGCGGAACTGCAGCGCGAAATCGACCGCCGCATTCGCGACAACCAGAAGTTCCTCGATCACTTTCTCGACGAAGACTTTCCCGATGAAGAAGACGATGCTCCCACCGAAGAAGAACCTTTCCCCGAACTCTGACCTGACGCAAATTCGATAAAACGGCTTTATAAACAATTCCCCCTAAATCTTCCCGCCCCCCGCTCCGATACGCCTACCTGACATGGCTGACGGCAACAGCGTCACCTCTTTTGCGCACAAAATGCGTCTATTCACCGGCTATTTACCGGTAATTAAAGATTAGAGCTGTCAAATGCCAAGCAATAATTTTTTCTCATTTCAGATGACCACCCCCAAAACACATCAGATAACACGAACTTGGAATGCGTTAATTAATCATGGCACAAATTGGCACAAATCCTGAAAGTTAAATATGCAAAAGATCAACTATAGGGATCAATGGATTTTTGCGAACAAGGTTTTACCGTCGCAAAAAAAAATGCCCGTCAGGCTCCTTGCCGCAACGGGTCCGACAACTCTCTTAAACCCCGATGGAGGAAAAGATGAAACTGATCAGCAAAACAATCGCGATTCTGGCTGTTGCCGCCTTCCTCGCCACCCCGGTGCTGGGCGCCGAAGGGGGCAACCCGAAAAAGGGCAAATACCTCTACAAGAAGAACTGCAAAACCTGCCACGTCGCCGGGGCTGAAGGCGGCGCTCTCACGCCGCTGTCGAAGACCCAGTCGCAATGGGACCGTTTCTTCAAAAAGAACAAGCATAAAGCGAAACCGGAAATCTGGGGTAAGTACAGCGAGAAAGATCTGAAGGATATCAACCAGTTCCTCTTCGATCATGCCGCCGACTCCGACCAGCCGGAGACCTGCGGCTGAGTCGCAAAGGTTGTCAAATCAGGGAACATACATTCCAACAGGAGGCAAATCCATGAAGACGATTCTTGCGTTGCTGCTCGCCGGAGTACTGATGGTACCCGCCCTGGCGTTCGGTACCTCGATGGATGACCTGGAGAAAAAGATTCAGGATCTCAATGAGCAGATCAACGACCTGCAGGACCAGATCGACAAGAACACCATGCACTCGGCCACCGACCGCATCAGCTTCTATGGTGACCTGCGTGCCAAGGCCGATTCATTGCATTACAAGGACCTGACCAACGTCCAGCCGGCGTTTGTCAACGACCCCGGCACCGGCCTGCTGGTGCCCAACTTCAACCCCGACGGTACCCTGAAACGCAAGACCGACGACTTTGACAACAACCTGCTCTACACCACCCGTCTGCGGCTGGGCATGAAGGCCAAAGTGGCCAGGAATGTCAAATTCCACGGCCGCCTGCTGATGTACAAGAACTGGGGTGATTCGACCGGGGTCAAGGTGTTCGATTCCTGGAATTCCTTCACCATGGACGGCACCAACAGCGGCAACACCACCGGCGATTTCCTGCGGGTGGAACGCGCCTACTTCAGCTGGAGCGATATCGGCCACAGCAACTTCTATCTCTCCATCGGCCGTCGTCCCTCGACTTACGGACCGCCGACCAACATCCGTGAAAATGAGATGCGCGGCGGCACCCCCTCGGGGCACCTGGTCAACTTCAACTTCGACGGCATCACCGTCGGCTACAAGCTCGGCAAAATCACCGGCTGGGACGGCCAGGTGGTCCGTTTCTGCTACGGTCAGGGGTACGAGTCCGAATTCGGCAACGGCGAACTGTTCAATGAAATAGACCTCGAAGACACCCATCTCGGCGGTTTCAACATCGATCTGCTCAATGACGGCACCAACTTCATCCAGCTGACCCTGTTCGGCGCCAAGGACATCACTGACGGCTTCAAAGGCGTGCTGGCGGTTCCCAACAGCTTCCTGCCGGCCAGCTTCCAGGCCGCCATCTTCCCCGGCTTCAACATGCTGACCCGGGTGCAGGCGACCCACAACATCGGCGACGAGCTGCTCGGCGGTATCGGCTTCATGCGTGAAGAAGACAACGGCATCAAGTGGTTCACCAGCCTCGGCTGGACCCGCACCGACCCCAATGGTGAAGCCGGCCTGTTCGGCGGCCTGAACAAGGATGCCGAGATGATCCCGGTCGACGCCAACGGCAATCCGGCGACCATCGGCGTGGACGCGGTCGCCTTCGCCCCGACCGGCAGGACTCTCGACGACAGTGCCGAGAACGGCTACTCGATCTATGCCGGCGTCCAGGTTCCGGCGCCGATGGGCAAGCTGGGTCTCGAATACAACTACGGGTCCAAATACTGGCTGCCCTTCACCCAGGCCCAGGACGACATCGTCGGCAGCAAGCTCTCCACCCGCGGCCATGTCGGTGAAGCTTATTACATCGTCGATGTCAATCCGCGCATGTTCATGAAGTTCGGCATCATCTACTACGACTACGAGTACACCGGCAGCGGTGCTCCGGTCGGCGAACCGAAGAAGATCGATGATGTCAAGGACGGCAAGGCGTATTCCATGCTGCCCGCCATTGACAAGGTCTATGACATCAATGCCTCGATAACCGTCAAGTTCTGACCCGAGCGGGCAAAGGGGGAGGGACAGCCTCCCCCTTTGCCCGCCCAGACGCATCCAAGTATCTGAATTAATCGAACAAACAAGGAGCAAAGGAGTCTGCCGTGTCCCTGATCAATAAAAAACTGAGCCGACGCCGTTTTCTCGGCATGTCGTCCTGCACCCTCGCCACGGCGGTGGTCGGCTCACAGGTCAAGGTTCTGCACGCCCTGGCCAAAAACGGAGACGTCACCACCCCGCAACGGGGCAAGGATGACGATGTTTTCACCAGCTGCGGCATGTGCGTCAACAAATGCGGCGTCATTGCCCGGGTCCGCAACGGCGTCATTGAAAAACTCGACCCGAACCCCAACTTCATCAAGAGCCGGGCGATGCTCTGCGCCCGCGGCAATGCCGGGGTCGGCGTGGTCTATGATCCCGACCGGCTCAAGTACCCGCTGATCCGCACCGGCAAGCGCGGCGAAGGCAAGTTCCGCCGCGCCGGCTGGAAGGAAGCTCTCGACCTGGTGGCGAAGAAGATGAACGAGGTGGCGGAAAAATACACCCGCGCCGGCGTCATGTTCGCCTCCACCGAGGGAACCTACCAGGATCATTTCTTCATGCAGCTGGCCGAATGTTTCGGTTCACCCAACAATGTCCGCCACCCGACACTGTGCCTCTCCTCCAACATCCAGGGGTTCATGGCGACCTTCGGCACCAATCCGACCCCGGACGTTCTCAACGCCGACTACATCATCATGAGCGGCGCCAACCGCAGCGAGGCCCTGATCACCCCCGACTCCATCGATATGCTGAAAGGGGACGGTGGCCGGCGCAAGCTGATCTACCTCGACCCCCGGTTCACCAAGACGGCGGCCAAGGCCGACCAGTGGTATCCGATCAAGGCCGGCACCGACCTCGCCTTCGTCCTGGCGATGATCAACGTCATCGTCAACGAAGGCCTCTATAACCGCACCTTCGTCAAGGAGAACTGCGTCGGCTTCGACAAGCTGGTGCCGCACGTCCGCAGCTATACCCCGGAATGGGCCGAGCGGGAATGTGAAATCCCGGCCGCGGATATCCGCCGTATCGCCCGCGAGTTCGCCCTGGCGGCACCGAAGGCCATCTATTACCACGGACGGCGCTCCTCCTTCATGGCCAATGATACCCAGTTGCGTCGCGGCATCGCCATCCTCAACGCCATCATCGGCAACTGGGATGTCAAGGGCGGCATGGTTCCCAACAGCCGCATCAAGATCGGCAGGCACGATTACCTCGCGCCCTGGTACGACGATGTACCGGACCGACTCGATGCCGGCAGCGTCGCCTACCTTTCGGAAAACGACGGCGCCTGGGTTCCGTTCCGTGACCGGGTGCTGGCCGGCAAACCCTATCCGGTCAAGGGCATGATGGTCTACAAACAGAACGTGCTGGCCTCGGTTCCCGACCGCGCCAGGAGTCTGAAAATGATGGACCAGATGGACTTCATCTGCACCATCGACATCACCATGAGCGATACCGCCTGGTATTCTGACGTGGTCCTGCCCGAAGCGACCTACCTCGAACGCCAGGATCCGCTTGAATCGATCGGCGGCATTCTGCCGGTAGTGGTCTGGCGCCAGCCCTGCATTAAGGCGATGTTCGAAAGCAAACCGAACATCTGGATCATGAAGGAAATTGCCAAACGCCTCGGCAATGAAGTCGCCGAACAGTTCCAGTTCACCATCGAAGAGGTGATCCAGACCCAGGTCAAAGGACAGCCGCAGATCCTCAAGGCCCTGCAAACTCAGGGCGTCTACTATGAAAAAACAGATCCGACCTACGGCAGGACCCTTGGCAAACGGCTCCGCACCAAGAGCGGCAAAGTCGAGATCTATTCGGAAAAATATGCCAAAAAGGGGCTGGACCCGCTACCGGTCTATGAAGCACCGAAAACAACCCCGGCCGGAAAATACCGTCTGCTGGTCGGTCGTCACGCCTTCTTCACCCATGGCACGACGTCAAACAACCCTTACCTGAACGCCATCATGCCGGAAAACACCCTCTGGCTGAATACCGAAGAGGCCAGACGCCGGGGATTGCAGAACGGCATGCGGGTCACCGTCCGCAGCGAGGTGGGCGCCCAGACCCTGAAGCTGGAGGTGACTGACAAGATCCGCCCCGACTGCGTTTACATGGCGCACGGTTTCGGTGTCCTGTCGAAAGGACTGCGAACGGTTTATGGCAAAGGCGGCTGTGATGCCGCCCTGATCGGCAGCAGTTACGACAAGATCAGCGGCAACGCCGCTCTGCATGAGACCTTCGTCCAGATCGAGCGTGCCTGAGACGCGAAACAAGGAGTAACGCCACCATGAAGAAAGATAAACGCTACGCCATCGTGCTCGATACCAGGCGCTGCATCGACTGCAAAGCCTGCACGGTGGCCTGCAAGACCGAAAACAACGTGCCCCTCCCGGAAGACACCTGCCGCAACTGGGTCACCGAGGAGCCCCTGCGGGGCAGCTACCCCAACCTGGGGCAGAGCTTCGCTCCCAGCCAGTGCAACCAGTGCGAGAACCCGCCCTGCAACAGCGTCTGCCCGACCAGCGCGACGGGGATTACCGAGGGCGGCATCGTCACCGTCAACCCGGACAAGTGCATCGGCTGCAAGTACTGCATGCTCGCCTGTCCCTATGACGCCCGCTACTACAACGAGGAAACCGGCGCCATTGACAAATGCACCTTCTGTATTCAACGCCTGGCAGTCGGACGGATTCCCGCCTGTGTTGAGACCTGTCCGACCAAGGTGCGGACCTTCGGCGACCTGAATGACCCCTGCAGCGAGGTTTCCATCCTGCTGGCCAAGAACCGGCACCGGGTTCTCAAGCCGGAACTGGGGACCAAACCCTTCCTGTTCTATCTGATTTAGGAGAAGACCTATGTCAACCATTGCCAAAAAACCCGGCCAGCTGCTCTGGTTCGCACTGCTCAGCCTCTGCCTGATCGCGGCTGCCGGCGCAGCCGGCTACAGCTTCATGGTCGGCCACGAGCAGGCCTTCAACGTCAACCGCGGGGTGCCCTGGGGAATCCTGATCGCGACCTATGTGTTTCTGGCCATCTCCTGCTCCGGACTGTGCCTGATTTCCAGTCTCGGACACGTGTTCGGCTTCCACGAATTCACCCTGATCAGCAAGCGGGCCATCCTGCTGGCCATCCTCTGCCTGATGGGCGCCTTTGGTGCCATCGGTCTGGACCTGGAACATCCCTTCAACATGATCTACACCCTGCTGTCGCCCAACTTCAGTTCGGGGATCTGGTGGATGGGGACCATCTACGGTATTTACCTGGGAATCCTGGTGGTCGAGTTCTATGCCCTGATGACCGACAACCACAAACTGTCGATCGTCACCGGCTCTCTCGGCTTTCTGTTCGCCATCGCCGCCCCGTCGGTCCTCGGTTCGGTCTTCGGCCTGACCCTGGCGCGCCCCTTCTGGCACGGGTCGTTCATGCCGGTCTACATCATCATCACCGCCCTGGTCTCCGGCACCGCCCTGATCATCATGGTCATGTACTTCCATCATTTCGTGCGCAACCTGGAGATGGATAAACAGGACCGGCGCCTGATCCGGCTGCTGGGCCGCATCCTGGCGCTGATGATCTTCGTCCTGATCTTTTCCGTGTTCTGGAATGTCATCGTCGGTCTCTACGGCAAGCAGCCCGGACACTACGAACCGGTCATGGCCCTCATCTCCGGGAAACTGTCACTGAATTTCTGGATGGGAGAAATCATCATCGGCCTGGTGGTGCCGCTGCTGCTGCTGATGCGCCATGACCGCACCCCGTTCAGCACCATGATGGCCAGCCTGCTGGCCCTGATCGGCATGTTCTTCATGCGCTACGACATGACCATTGCCGGCCAGCTTTACCCGCTGAGGCTGCAGGAGTACGGGCTGGAGGACGGGCTGTTCAGCTACTCACCGTCACTCAGCGAAGTGCTGATCGTGATCGGTTGCCTGGCCTTCAGCGCCTTCGCCTACACCCTGGCGGAAAAACTGCTCAAGCTGGACACCGACAGAGAACAGCATTCCTGATCCGACAGGCTGTCGCCTGAATCCGTGGGTTCCTGCCGGGCAAGAGCAAACGACTTGCGCTCTTCTCCGGCAGGGGCTCACCGATTCAGGCGGCGTTGTTCTCACGTGGAAACATGAACCGGCGACGGGGAGGAAATGATGCTGCAGATACTGCTCCTGATCCTGCTCATTCCTGTTAATCTGCTGGCCCAGCCGATCGACATCGGCGAACCCTTTCCGGAACTGCCGCTGAAGGCCCCGGCGACCGATGCCCAACGGTCCTACCTCGGCATCGGCGAACAGGATCATTTCCGTCTCAGCGACATTCCCTCCGACGTGGTCCTGGTCGAGGTGCTCAACGTCCTCTGTCCCCACTGCCAGAAACAGACCGCGCCCTACAACCGGCTCTTCGAAATGATCGAAAAGGATCCGCAGACCCGCGGCCGGGTGAAAATGCTCGGCATCGCGGTCGCCAACTCACCGGCACAGATCGAAGACTTCGTCACCGTCTACGATGTCGCCTACCCGATCATCGCCGACAGCGATTTCAGCCTGCACATGGCGATTCGCGGCGGTCCGACCCCGCTGTCGATCTATGTCCGGCAGGCCGGTCCCGGACAACCGGGCATGGTCGCCGGCAGCCATCTCGGCGAAGACCGCGACCTCCCCCCGCTGTTCGCCTACCTCAAGGAACTGATCAGCATGCGGGCCGCCGACTTCGAAGGCCTGGCCGACCCGCCGCAACCGGTCTATCCACCACCACTGCGGATTTCCGAAAGCCGCCTGCGACAACGCATTCAGAAAGGATTCTCCCGACTGGGCCGGATGCGGGAACTGCACCGACTGCAACTGCCCTCGCTGGACCGGGTCTATGCCGCCATGGTCGACGGACGCCCCCTCTACGCCGCGGTCATCAGCCGCCGGGCGATATGCGACGTCTGTCACAACGTCCATTTCCTGGCGTTCTTCAATCTCGAAGGCAAACTGCTGGCCTTCGAACCGCTGCACCTGACCCGCTACGGCAATGAATTATGGGATGAACAGGAGGTGGAACAGATGCGCCGCCGGGTGGTCGGCGGACAGCTGGGGAGGGGATGGACATTCGATCCCGAGGTCGACGCGGTGAGCAGCGCGACCATGACCTCGGCGATTATTTTCGACAGCCTGCGACGGGGTTCAAAACTGCTGGAGGAGATCCGCCGGGCGGAAACGAACTGACAGTACCCGTCATATCCTCCAGGATCAGGTCAACTTTTCCAGCCAGGCCGACTCCTGCCGGACGAAGACCAGCAGCGCCCGCGCCGCCCAGGGATAGAGGCCGTCACCCAGGGGCCGCAGCCGCTCACTGAAAGGCTCCAGCCAGGGCAGCAGCAGGGTGGTGAGAAAGTCCCGCTGCGCGGTCGTCATCTCCCGCACCTTTTCCAACTGCCGCTCCGAGAGGCCATCAACTTCCCTGCCGACCAGGAAATAGAGATACTCCAGTTCGGTGCTGAGGAAATCGGCGGGTTCGCCATCATCGTCGAGACTGAGCCCCCGGGCGCGATAGCAGTCGGCCACCCGGACTGTCGACGCCCCCATCAACCGGCCATCGTCATCAAGATAAACGGAACCATACAACGGCGCCGGAATTCCTCCCTGACGGGCAATAAACAACCCGGTGTACTCCTCCTGCAGATCGGCAACGTTCTGCGGAACATCAACCGGCCCGGGAAGCTGCAGCCAGGCGGCGATCTCGTCAATCCTGCCGGCGGCGATCTCCTGCAGCAATCCGGCATCCGGGTATCGGAACAGCTGGGAAAAAAAACGATAAACCTGCAGCCTCTGGCGAACATGCAACATCGGGCGGCTCCTTTCAATCGGGCAAATATATAGATATACGAATATAATTGGAAATGCAACCGGTTTCTGTCACCGGCTCACCGTAAACGCTGAAAAGATTTATTGTTTTTTACCACATTTCAGTGTATAAAAGCAGCATTCCAGCGGAGGAGGCTAAACCATCATGTTCGGACTCGGCACACAGGAACTGGTCATTATTCTGGTCATCGTTCTGGTGATCTTCGGCGCGGGCAAACTGCCGCAGGTCGGTGGAGCGCTCGGCAAGGGCATCCGGAATTTCAAAAAAGGGATGAACGACGCTGACGAGGATCAGGAGCTTGAACGGATCGACGACGAGAAAAAGGACGACGAAAAGAAAGACAGCTGAAACCACGAGATCGCGGTTGCAGCCTGAAAAAATAAAAACAGCCCGTCCCTGTTCATCAGGTGGCGGGCTGTTTTGTGTAAATCCGAATCAGTGAGCCCCTTGTCGGCGGATAGCACAAGTCATTGACCTGCCTGAGCTTCCCAAAAATCACCAGCGAACTCTATGGGTGCGCTTCAGATTTTCGGAAACCTCATTCAGATCAAGCACTTGCACTCTCCATCCAACAGGAACTCACAGATTCAGGATTGATCGCACTGTCTTCAGCCGCGAATCGGCTCGATGGTGATCACCACCCGGCGATTCAACTGCCGACCGGCCTCATCGGCGTTGCTGGCAATCGGCTTGCCTTCGCCGAAACCGATGACACGGATCCGGTCGGGATTGACCCCGTTGCCGACCAGGGCGTTCTTGACCACCTGCGCCCGGCGTTCAGAAAGCTGCTGATTGTACTGTTCACTGCCGGTGCTGTCGGTATGGCCGGCAACCAGCAGGGTGGTCTGCGGGTACTGGTTGAGAACCTTGGCCACCCGGAATATCTCATCATGGGCTCCCGCTTTAAGGGTCGCCGAGTTGACATCGAACAGCACATCCGATTTAAAGGTCAGCGCCAGGGTGTCGGCGTTGCGCCGGATGTTGGCACCTTCAACCGCCGCCAGTTCCTGGCGGAAGGCCGCCTCCTGGGCGTCCATGTAGGAACCGATCTGGTTGCCGGCGATACCGCCGACCAGAGCGCCGATGCCGGCCCCGATCAGGGTCGACTTGGTGTTGCCGCCGATCGCCTGGCCGAGCAGCGCGCCGCCGACAGCGCCGACCCCGACCCCAACCCGGGTTCCCTGTTCGGCCTTGTTGGCCGGAGGCGCACAACCGGCAACAAAGAATGTCAGCACCATCAGAACAATCATCAGGTTACGCATTTGAACATCTCCTTTACTTGTGGACAGGACGACGCCGCATATTCGATCCTGCTGGTTTAAATCCTAACATAATCCCCGCGAGACGACTTTTCAATCATTCAATTCCCCCCGGGCCATCCTGCTGTCGATGCCCCACCGTCCCGGCCCAGATCCACCGGCTGTTTTGCGGAACGAGGGTGACGGGACGGGTGGAGATGCGCGGCGCCGCGCCGTTTCGGGCGCAGACGTAGCCGCGCTACATCGAGCACCGAAGCGGTGACGGCAACAAAGCAGATTCACCCGTAACGACAGCCGAATCCCGAAATTGCCGGTGGATTTGGGCCGACCGACAGCCTTGTCAGAAACCTGCCTGACATGCTATTTTAACAGGCTTCGACAGACCCTTTAAGGAGTGAAACCATGAGCATGACCCGTGAACAGGTCGCGCATGTCGCCCGACTTGCCCGCCTCGATCTGGCCGACAATGAACTTGACCGCCTGGCCGCCGACATGGATGCGATCCTCAGTTACGTCGACAAGCTGAATGAACTCGATATCGACGGCATCGAACCGACCGCCCACGCGGTGCCGATGGAGAATGCCTTCCGCGAGGACCGGGTCCGCCCGTCCATCGGGACCGAAAAGGCGCTGGTCAACGCGCCCGCGGCCGACGACAGCTGCTTCCTCGTTCCCAAGGTCATTGAATAATCCCGCGTTTCGCCAAACCTGAACCGACAAGGTTGACAAGCCATGCCCTTTATCGATCTGAACCTGCAGCAACTGCAGAGCAAACTGGCCGGCGGCGAATTCAGTTCCCGGGAACTGACCCGGGCCTACCTGGACCGCATCAACGCCACCGGCGGGAGCCTCAACAGCTTCATCACCATCTGCGAAGAATCGGCGATGGCCGCCGCCGAAGCAGCCGACATCCGTCGGAAAAAAGGCGATGCCGCGCCGCTGACCGGCATCCCGCTGGCGGTCAAGGACATCTTCAACACCGAGGGCATCCGCACCACCGCCGGGTCGCGCATTCTCGAAAACTATGTCGCGCCCTACGATGCCACCGCCGTCGCCCGGCTCAAGGAACAGGGCGCGGTGCTGCTCGGCAAGCTCAATATGGACGAGTTCGCCATGGGCTCCTCCAACGAGAATTCGGCCGCCGGTCCCTGCCGCAACCCCTGGGATCCGAGCAAGGTACCGGGCGGCTCCTCCGGCGGCAGTGCCGCCGCGGTCGCCGCCCGCCAGGCGGTGGCGACCCTCGGTACCGACACCGGCGGCTCGATCCGCCAGCCGGCCGGCCACTGCGGCGTGGTCGGACTCAAACCGACCTACGGCCGGGTCTCGCGCTACGGCGTCATCGCCTATGCCTCTTCCCTTGACCAGGTCGGCCCGCTGGCACGCACGGTCGGGGATTGCGCCCTGCTGCTGCAGGCGGTAGCCGGTTACGATCCGGCCGACTCGACCTCGGTCGACACCCCGGTCCCCGACTACAGTGCCGCTCTCGGCGAAGATGTCAGGGGCCTGAAAATCGGCCTGCCGAAAGAATATTTCATTGACGGGCTCGATGCCGATGTCAAACAGGCGGTCGAGACGGCAGTCGCCGTCTACCGCGACCTCGGCGCGGAAATTGTCGAGGTCAGTCTGCCGCACACCGACTACGCCGTCGCCTGCTACTACCTGGTGGCCACCGCCGAAGCCTCCAGTAACCTGGCCCGTTACGACGGGGTGCGCTACGGCCGCCGGATCGACAACGGCTCGGGCCTGATCGACATGTACTGCAGCAGTCGCGCCGAAGGCTTCGGCGACGAAGTCAAACGGCGCATCATGCTCGGCACCTACGCCCTGTCGAGCGGCTACTACGACGCCTACTATCTCAGGGCCCAGAAGGTCCGCACCCTGATCCGCGACGATTTCAACAAAGCCTTCGATCAGGTCGACCTGCTGCTGACGCCGGTCTCGCCGACCCCGGCCTTCAAACTCGGAGAAAAGGTCAACGACCCGCTGCAGATGTACCTCTCGGATATCTTCACCATCCCGGTCAACCTCGCCGGAACCTGCGCCATGAGCGTCCCCTGCGGCTTCTCCGGGCAGAATCTGCCGATCGGCCTGCAGCTGATCGGGCGGCCCTTCGGCGAAGAAACCCTGCTGCGCGCCGGCCACGCCTACCAGCAGGTGACCGAATGGCATTTGCAAAAGGCAAAAATTTAGAACCGATCCACCCCGGGAATGACGACACGGAGAAAGGCAAGTTGGAACTGGCCGCCGAGGCGGCGAGCTGTCGATCCTTTTTTCTCCCTGGCTCCGTGGTGAAACAGAACTGCTTCTGAAAGGTAGCACCATGTCCTCACTCTTCGAACCGGTCATCGGCCTGGAAGTTCACGTCCAGCTGACCACCGACACCAAGATCTTCTGCGGCTGTTCGACCGAATTCGGCCGGACCCCCAACAGTCAGACCTGCCCGGTCTGCCTCGGGTTGCCCGGCGCCCTGCCGGTCCTCAACCGCCAGGTGGTCGAGAACGCCATCAAGGCCGGGCTGGCGACCAACTGCCGGATCGCCCCGCGTTCGGTCTTCGCCCGCAAGAACTATTTCTACCCGGACCTGCCCAAGGGCTACCAGATCAGCCAGTTCGAACTGCCGATCTGCGAGCATGGCTGGCTTGACATCGAAACCGAAGGACGCGGCCCGCAGCGCATCGGCATCACCCGCATCCACATGGAGGAAGATGCCGGCAAACTGCTGCACGCCGAAGGGGAAGGCGGCTCGCGGGTCGACCTCAACCGCGCCTGCACGCCGCTGCTGGAGATCGTTTCCGAACCGGACATGCGCAGCGCCGACGAGGCCATCGCCTACCTGAAGAAACTGCACCAGATCGTCGTCTACCTCGGCATCTGCGACGGCAACCTGGAAGAAGGCTCCTTCCGCTGCGACGCCAACGTCTCGGTCCGCCCGCGCGGCCAGGAGGAGTTCGGCACCCGCGCCGAGCTGAAAAACATCAACTCCTTCCGCTTCATCAGGGAGGCGATCGACTACGAGATCGAGCGCCAGATCGAATTGATCGAGGACGGCGGCACGGTGATCCAGGAAACCCGCCTGTTCGACAGCGACAAGGGCACCACCCGCTCGATGCGCGGCAAGGAGGAGGCCCACGACTACCGCTACTTCCCCGACCCCGACCTGCTGCCGCTGACAGTCGCTCCGGAATGGGTCGAACGGGTCCGCACTGAACTGCCGGAACTGCCGGAAGCCAAGCTGGCGCGCTACCAGCAGGAACTCGGCCTCAAGCCCTACGACGCCGAAGTCCTCACCGCCGACCGCAAAGTGGCCGAATACTTCGAAGCCTGTCTCGCCCGGCATGACAATCCGAAACTCTGCGCCAACTGGGTGCAGGGGGATATCCAGCGCAAACTGAACGAGACCGGGCTGGCGGTCAACGCCATCCCGGTCACCCCGGAACTGCTCGCCGGCCTGCTGAAGCGGATCGACGACAAAAGCATTTCCAGCAATATCGCCAAGCAGGTCTTCGAACTGATCTGGGAGAGCGGCAAGGATGCCGACACCATCATCGAGGAGAAAGGGCTCAAACAGGTCACCGACAGCGGCGCCATCGAGGCGCTCGTCGACGAGGTGCTGGCGAACTGTCAGCCGCAGGTCGAACAGTACCGTTCCGGTCAGACCAAGGTGCTCGGCTTCATGGTCGGCCAGGTGATGAAAGCCAGCAGGGGCAAGGCCAACCCGCAGCTGGTGAATGAGCTGCTGCGGAAGAAGCTGGATTAACAAGACCTCCGGCCGCCAAGATCGCCAGGACATTCAAAAGCTCTTAACGCTGAGACGGAGAGAGGCAAAGGCGGAGAGAAAGACAAGACATCCTGGCGGGGGTTAAAACCATAAGCCAGTTATGATTTTCTTTGCGGCTCTCCCTCTCTGCGCCTCTCCGTTAAAAATCGGTTTTCCTGGCGACCTTGGCGTCTTGGCGGCAAATAAAAAAGGAATACTCCCATGCAGACCAACATCCCCAATCGTTGCGCCACCGCCGGGGGGACCGGCATCAAGCCGTTGCGCTACGCCGGCGGCGTGCTGCAGATGCTCGACCAGCGCAAGCTGCCGACCGAGGAAATCTGGCTCGATTACCGCGACTACCGCGAGGTCGCCGAGGGAATCCGGACCATGGTGGTTCGGGGCGCCCCGGCCATCGGCTGCGCGGCGGCCTTCGGCGCCTGGTTCGGCGCGCGGGACATCGAGGCGGAAAAAACCGGGGACTTTCTCGATCGATTCGCCGCCGTCTGCGACCACCTCGCCGCCAGCCGGCCGACCGCCGTCAACCTCGCCTGGGCGCTGCAGCGGATGCAGGGTTTCGCCCGCAACCACGCCGACCGGCCGGTTGAACAGATCAAGATCGCGCTGGAATACGAGGCGCTGGCGATCCTCGAAGAGGATGAACGCATCAACCGCGCCATGGGCCGGCACGGCCAGGAACTGATCCCCGACCCGGCACGGGTTCTCACCCACTGCAACGCCGGGGCGCTGGCCACCGGAGGTTACGGCACCGCCCTCGGCGTGATCCGCGCGGCGGTGGCCGCCGGCAAGCAGGTCGCGGTGCTGGCCGATGAAACCCGCCCCTTCCTGCAGGGCGCGCGACTGACCGCCTGGGAACTGCAGCGGGACGGCATCGACACCACGTTGATCTGTGACAACATGGCCGGCTACCTGATGAGCCGGGGACTGATCGACTGCGTCATCGTCGGCGCCGACCGCATCGCCGCCAACGGCGACGTCGCCAACAAGATCGGCACCTACACGGTGGCGGTGCTGGCGCGCGAACACCAGATCCCCTTCTACGTCGCTGCGCCGGTGTCGACCATCGACCTGAGCCTCGCCGACGGCAGCCTGATTCCGATCGAGCAACGCGACCGGCGCGAAATCACCCATATCGGCGACATCCAGCTGGCACCGGACAGCATCGGCGTCGTCAACCCCGCTTTCGATGTCACCCCGGCACGACTGGTCACCGCCATCATCACCGAACACGGGATCGCCACGGGAGACTATCCCGCCCGACTTGCCGAGCTGGTCAACTGCGGAGACTGAATGGACAATCGCGAACTGAGCGATCGACTGCAGCAGGCCTGCCGGGACCGGGACAATCCGGAACTGGTGGAGCTCTCCGAGCTGCTCGGATTTGCCGACGGCAAAAAGACCACCGTCAACCTGCTGCTGCTCAACGAGCTGACCGGCGACCCGCTCCTGCTGGCCGCCATCGCCGAAGATGCCGCCGCGACCGCCGACCCCGACCAGGCCCTGAACAACCTCGAACGCCTCAGCTGGTCGCTCCCCAAAGAGGGGCTGATGCCGGTATTGCAGCAACCTGATGAACGCCGGCACCTGCTGACCATCCTCGGAGCGTCCGCTTTCCTCAGCTCGATCCTGTGCCGAAAAAACGAATATTTTCATGACCTGTTTGTCGGCGGCAACCTCACCACCGCCTGCGACCGGGAACAGATGCTGGCACAACTGCGGCAGAAGATTCCTTTGGGGAGTGATTTCGCGGCACTGCAGAAAGGGCTGCGGGAATTCAAGTATCACCAGGTGCTGCGCATCGGCGGTCGCGACCTCTGCGGCCTGGCCGACTTTCAGCAGACCGGAGCCGAACTTTCCGACCTGGCCGCCGCCTGCCTGCAGCGCGCCTACGAAATCTGCGACAAGCTGCTGCGCGACGAATATGGCACGCCGCTGCTTGAAACCGGGGACGACTGCTGTCCCCTGGAAGCCGAATTCACCATTCTCGGCATGGGCAAGCTCGGCGGCCGGGAATTGAACTTCTCCTCGGATATCGACCTGATCTACTTCTACAGTTCCGAACGGGGGCAGACCGCCGGCCATCCCGACCAGCCCGGAAGCGGCAGACAGATCTCCCTGCATCAGTACTTCTGCAAGCTGAGCGAACAGATCGGCCGCGCACTCGGCCAGGTGACCGGCGACGGCTTCGTCTTCCGCGTCGATCTCAACCTGCGCCCCGAGGGCAGCCGCGGCGAACTGGCGACACCACTGCGGGGCGCCGAAGCCTACTACGAAAGCTGGGGGCAGAGCTGGGAACGTACCGCGCTGCTCAAGGCCCGCCCGGTAGCCGGCTCGATCTCTCTCGGAGAGCACCTGCTCAAATCCCTGGAACCCTTCATTTACCGCCGTTATCTCGATTACGGGATGGTCGAGGACATGAGAGGGATGAAGCAGCGCATCGACCAGAGTCTGGCCCGCAGGCAGGAAGCCGACACCAATCTCAAGCTCGGTCGCGGTGGGATTCGTGAAATCGAATTCTTCATCCAGGCGCTACAGGTCGTCCATGCCGGAAAGAACCCGCGGCTTCGGGTCCGCAACAGTCTCGACGCCCTCGACCAACTGCTGGCCGAGGGGCTGATCCCCGAACGGGATCACTCAACCCTGCGCGAAGCCTACATTTTCCTGCGCAATACCGAACATCGCATCCAGATGGTCCAGGAGGGGCAGACCCACAGCCTGCCGTCCAGACCCGAGGAGCTGCGTGCCCTGGCGCGACGCAGCGGCTTCGCCGACGCAGCGGCCTTCCTGACTGAACTGCAGCGTCACCGGGATGCCGTCGCCGAGCTGTTTCACAGCCTCTTCTACACCAGCGACGAAGAACTCGGCAGCGGCATCCGTCCCGAAATCGGCGTTCTGCTCGATGAAAGCACCGATCCCGATTTCGTCAAGGACCTGCTCGAAGAGAACGGCTTCCGCAACCCCGACGGGGCCTTCGAATCCCTGCAGATCCTCCGTCACGGCCCGCCGCACAACCCGATGGCGCCACGTTCCCGCCGCCAGCTGGAAAAACTGGCGCCGCAACTGCTGCAGGCGGTGATCGATTCTCCCGAACCGGACATGGCCCTCGGCAACCTGGAAAACTTCGTCGTCGCCCTGCGCGCGCGGGCGACCTTCTTCTCGCTGCTGGCCCAGAATCCCGAAGTCATCACCCGGCTGGTCAATCTCTTCGCCACCAGCCAGTTCCTCTCCCGGATCTTCATCCAGAGCCCGCAGGTTCTCGACTCCCTGGTCAGCCCCGACTCTGTGCGGATCAAGGAGCTGGATGATTTTCGCCGTGACCTGCGCGTCCAGTTGGAAATGGTCGACCATTACGAAGATCAGCTCGATGCCCTGCGCCGTTTCCGCAAGGAGGAAATGCTGCGCATCGCCCTCAACGACATGCACGGTCAGGCCCTGCAGGGCCAGACCGCCCGCCAGCTTTCCGAACTGGCCGAAGCCTGCCTCGAAGCCGCCGTCGAACTGGCCCGGCAGGAGCTGCTTCCGCGTTTCGGTCTGCCCTTCACCGGTGACGGGGAGCCGGCCGGATTCGTCATCCTCGGCATGGGCAAACTCGGCGGCCGGGAACTGAACTACCATTCCGACCTCGACCTGATTTTCGTCTACCGGGGCGAGGGGGAAACCCGCCCGGTGGAAGGAACCGACCCGGGGCGGTTCCGCGTCCAGAGCAACCGGGAATACTTCTCCCGCCTGGCACAACGGATCATTTCCGTCCTGACCCTGGTCACCCGCGAAGGCAAGGTCTACGAGATCGATGCCCGGCTGCGCCCCTCGGGCAACCAGGGGCCGCTGGTCACCAGCCTGGATGCCTTCGAACGCTATCATCAGGAATCAGCCCAACTCTGGGAGCGCCAGGCCCTGACCAAGGCCCGGGCGATGGCCGGACCGGAGGAGCTGATCGCTGAACTCACCCGCCTGGTTGACAGCATTCTCTATCGGCAGCCGCTGCCGGAGAACGCCGCAGAGGAAATCAGGCGCCTGCGGCAACGCATGGAAACCGAGATCGCCCGCGAGGATGACGCGCATTTCAACATCAAGACCGGCCGCGGCGGCATGGTCGATGTCGAGTTTCTCACCCAGTACCTGCAGCTCAAACATGGCGCCCGACACCCCGAACTGCGCGCCCGAAACACCCTGCAGACGCTGCAGGCGCTTGCCGATCTCGGCTTGCTGACCGAAACCGAGAACCAGTTGCTGAGCAGCGGCTACAAATTTCTGCGGCGCCTCGAAAACCGGCTGCGACTGGTCCATGACCAGTCGATCAATGAACTCTCCGGCGACCCGGCCTACCTGCGCAAACTCGCCAGGAGACTCGGGTATCCTGAGAAACCGAAAAAACCCGAGGTGACGTTCCTCGAAGATTACCGGGCCGTCACCGGCAACATCAGGGCCATTTTTGAGCATTACCTTGCAAGTTGAACCGGGACAAAAAGGAGGGGCAGGATGGGAAAACATATCTGGATCATCGACGATGATGCCAACATCTGCAAGTTTCTCAGCGAATCGCTGAAGCTGAAGGGTTATCGGGTTGAAACCTTCGGCACGGCCGAAACGGCTCTCGAAAAACTGGCCCCCGGCAGCTGTGATCTGGCCCTGGTCGACATTATGCTGCCCGGCATGTCGGGGATCGACTTCTGCCGTCAACTGCGCACCCAGCCTGCCCTGAGCGATCTGCCGGTGATGTTGATGACAGCCTTTTCCCGTGAAGCCGAGCAGGTGCAGCGGTACCAGGGGCTGGGCATCGTCGACTGCCTGTTCAAACCCTTCACCCTTCCCGTCCTGCATCGCCAGATCGCCACCATCCTCGGCGAGCGGATGGCCGAGTCAACCACAGAACCACTGCATATCGCCGGGGACCTGAGCGAGACCTCCTTCCCCCGACTGCTGCACAACCTCTACACCCTTAAAACAACAGGCCTGCTGCAACTGACCCGCGCCGGCATGAAAAAGGTTATCTACATCAGGAACGGCTACCCGATTTTCGCCCGTTCCAACCTGGTTCGGGAATGTCTCGGGCAGATGATGGTTGACGACGGTCTGATCAGCGCTGAACAGTGCGCTGAGTCCCTGCAGCAGGTCAAAAAAAGCGGTCGCCTGCAGGGAACGGTGCTGATCGACATGGGGCTGCTCACCCCGCATCAGCTGCGCGACGTGCTGCGGAATCAGATTGTCGAAAAACTGCTGGAAATCTTTTCCTGGCCCGAGGGAAAGTACCAGTTTGTCCAGGGGAAAAAATTCAAACAGGGGGTCACCAGTATCGACTGTTCACCGGCCGCTCTCATTTACCAGGGCATCAGCCGCCATTACAGTGCCGCCCGCATCGCCAAGCTGCTTCTGCCCCACCGCCACCGCTACCTGTCCCAGGCCGAGAGCCCCCATTACCGTTACCAGGAAATCGGCCTGACCCGCCGGGACGAAAGAGTCTTCGCGCTCTGCAACGGCCGGCTGACGCTCGAAGAGATCAGCAACCGTTTCCCGCTGGCACGCACCGAAACCGATCAGCTGCTGGCGGCGCTGCTGCTCTCGGAGATGGTCGAAAGCCGCGAAGTCCAGTCCTTTTCAGGAGAACCCGGGGCAGAGACGATCAGTGCCGAAGAGCATGAGATGCGCAAAACCTTTCTGGCCGAATACAGCGACCTGATCCAGCGCGACTACTTCAAGCTGTTCGCGGTGGGTGAGGATGCCAACAAGGCGGCCCTGCGCAAGGCCTATTTCTCCCTGGCGAAGAAATACCATCCTGACCGTTATCTGCAGATGAAACTGTCGGAGGATCTGCGCGGCAAGATCAACGAACTGTTCCAGCGCATCGGCGAAGCCTATGAAACCCTGTCCGACCCCGTGCGCTGCAAAAACTACCGGGAGACACTGAAGCAGGCCCGCGGTGGCGTCAAGACCAAGGTCGAAGATATCCTGCGGGCGGAAACCGCTTTTCAGAAAGGGCGGCACATGATCCGCTCGCGCAATTTCTCCGAGGCCCTCAAGCAACTGCAGATTTCTGTCGACAACAGCCCGGAAGAACCGGAGTACATCACTCTCTACGCCTGGGCCCTCTACCGGTCAAAAACCGACATCCCGGGGATCCGGGACAAGGCGGTTGAACTGCTGCAACGTTCGGCGGTCCTCAACGGCGAACATGATCTGACCCACCTCTATCTCGGACAGATCTTCAAGGATCAGGGACGCGAACGAGAGGCGGAAAAACAGTTCGAACTGGCCATCCAGTGCAATCCCGACTGTACCGAGGCACTGCGCGAATTGCGACTTTTCAATCTGCGGCGTGAAAAAGAGGACAAAGAAAAGAAAGGCGGTCTTTTCGGCCGCCTGAAAAAACGCTGATCGACGATCCCGTCGGTGACGGGATCGAGGGCCCGCGCTGACGGAAGGGACGGGCTCAGGGTCGGGGCGGGTTCAATTGACCATCTGGCTGCCGCCGTAAAACTGCTGCAACGCGGGCGGCAGGGTGAAGTAGGCCAGACCGGCGCTGAAAACCTCCGGAGCAAGCCTTTCCCTGAGCCGGGCCAGGTAACGCCCGAGAATGAATTCGCGCAGCTGCTCGCACTCCTCCTGAACCTGACGGGCAAAAAGAACCCCGGTGTCATAACCATCCGTCACCGCTCCCGGTCGTTGAAAACTGTAAATCACGGAAGCCGCCAGGCTCATCGGCCGACCGGCCAGGGAGAATTCCAGTTCCAGTTCCTCCTCCCGGGCCAGCTCCATGGGCAACCGCAACCGGCCGCCACGGTCCGAAAGGCTGGTCAGGTTGGAGGCATAATCCCCGCCCCGGCAACAGACCCGGGCCGACAGATCAATATCGAGCCGCATATGGCGACGCGGCGGACGGTGGAACCGATGTTCAAGGCGGGTATAGAGTTCCTCGATCGGCAGCGGCAGCGGCAGCTTGTCGCGGCTGCTGTAGCGGGAATGGCCGAGCCACAGCACCGGCTGGTCAGGCGGCGCCTCGCAACACCCTTCCTCGGCCAGCAGCAAAACTCCATCCACTATTTCCGGCTGCAACGAAAAGCGCCAGCCCTCAAGGAGTCCGGCCAGCACCTGCCGCAGGGCGGGATCGGTGGTGCAGATACAAACTTTTCGCTCCATGCCACGCGGGATCGTCCTCTCACTCAGCATCGTTCCTCCCGAAGGCCCCATGCATGTCAATGACAATTGCTGTGCAGTCATCGGCCAGCGGGTCACGGACCCCGAAACGCTGCAGCGAGGCGAAAACCTCGTCCAGGAAATCGAGGTGGTCTTCACGATGATCCCGCACCAGCCGTTCCAGCCGTCGCCGCCCGAACTGCTCCCCGTTGCGGCCTTCGGCCTCGGTAATGCCGTCGGTAAAGAGCAGCAGCCGGTCGCCGCTACGCAGGCGGAACAGTTCCAGGTCAAGTTCCGGCTGATCGAAATAACCGAGCGGCTGCCCACTCGGTTTCAGGCGGAAAAGCTCATCACCACGCCGCACCACCGGTGCGACATGCCCGGCATTGACATACTCCATGCAGAGGCTGTCGGGGTTGATCACGCCGCAGAAGAGGGTACTGGAAAAGAAATAGTCATATTTTTCGGAACGTTTGGCAAACAACCGCAGAAAGGTGTTGATCTCACGCAGAACCCGCAACGGGTCGCAATCCTGAGCGGCGCTGCGATGAATAAAACCATACAGCAGCCCCATGACCAGCGAGGCCTGCAGACCGTGGCCGGTGACATCGCCCAGAAAGATCAGCTGACAACCGTCACCGAGGGTGATGAAATCGAAATAATCCCCGCCGACCCCCTGGGCCATGCGGTTCTTGATCCCGATGCAGCTCCAGCTGCAGACCGGTGAACTTTTCGGGAACAGCAGCTGCTGGACACCGCTGGCCAGGTCCAGATCGAGATTAAAAGAGCAGTTGCAACTCTCCGCTGTGCCGTTTTTTTTCCCCTTGACCATGCGCCTAGTATAACGGACTCCCCGCCATTGCCAAATACGGATCGGAATTAATCCTGCGGGAACCTGCGATCGAGCAGATGGCGCGGCTGGAGATTGCCGAGAGCGCCGATCAGGCTCTTCTTGATCTGCGGAATTTCGCCCTTCAGCTCGCGAATCAATCCCTTCATCCGCTGCCGTTTCTGATCGACCTCGCCGCAGACCGGGCAGGCGCAGCAGATCACCGGCAGCTTCTGCTGCCGCATGAAGCGGATGATCTCTCCCTCCTCGACGTAAACCAGCGGCCGAATGACGGTATGGCGACCGTTGTCGGCCCGCAGCTTGGGGCTCATCGCCTTGAGACTGCCGACATAGAACTGGTTGAGCAGCAGGGTTTCGATGAAATCGTCGAGGTGATGACCGAGGGCGATCTTGTTGCAGCCCAGCTCATCGGCCAGCGAGTAGAGGATACCGCGCCGCAGCCGGGCGCAGAAGGAACAGTAGGAGGAACC
Source organism: Geothermobacter hydrogeniphilus (assembly GCF_002898515.1). Taxonomy (GTDB): domain Bacteria; phylum Desulfobacterota; class Desulfuromonadia; order Desulfuromonadales; family Geothermobacteraceae; genus Geothermobacter_A. The sequence goes on from NZ_PPFX01000033.1 coordinate 28,365, forward strand.
GGGCCGCCGCCTGCTCTCGATAATCTCGTAGGCATTGGTCGACTCCATCCGGTACTCGAACCCATGTTCGACCAGGTGACGCTCGATGACCTCCTTGCGAAAACCGGGAAAGCCGGAATCAACGGTGCCGGCCACCAGTTCATACCTGACTGGCGAACGCCGCCGCAGGGAATCGAGAATATGCAGCAGGGTGTAGGAATCCTTGCCGCCGGAAACACCGATCAGGATGCGGTCACCCTCCTCGATCAATCCGAAATCACCGACCGCCCGGCCGACCCGGCGGCGGATTTTTCTGAACAGGTTGTCTTCTTCAAGTGCCACGGGTGCCTCCGCTGGTGAGCTGAAGAGCCTTTTTAATCCATTTCGCCCTCCGGAGGCAAGTCCCGGGGCCCTCTTTCCTCAACATTCTCCCTCATCGCCGACCCGGTGGTCACCATGGCTGCGGCTCAAACCGAACAGCCCGCGCACATCTTCAAGAATCATGTAGAAACTGGGGATCAGCAGCAGAGTGATAAAGGTGGCAAACATGATGCCGAAACCGAGGCTGATCGCCATCGGAATCAGGAACTGGGCCTGTACGCTGGTTTCGAGAATCATCGGCATCAGGCCGCAGAACGTGGTCAGCGAGGTCAGCAGAATCGGACGGAAACGCCGCTGCCCGGCCTGCAGCAGGGTCCGCTGCAGATCCTCGCCGCCACCACGACGAAGGATGTTGGCATAATCGATCAGCAGCAGCGAATCATTGACCACCACCCCGGACAGGGCGACGATGCCGAACATGGAGAGAATGGAGAGATTGAAGCCCATCAGCAGGTGCCCGAACAGGGCGCCGACGATGCCGAACGGGATCGCCGCCATGATCAGCAGCGGCTGACTGTAGCTGCGCAGCGGAATCGCCAACAGGGCAAAGATGGCGAACATGGCGAGAGCGAAACCGCGCTTCATGCTGTCCAGAGATTCGGCCTGCTCCTTCTGCTCGCCCTCCATATCGAAACTGAGTCCCGGATAATCGTTGGCCAGCCGGGCCAGCAGCCCGCGTTTCAGATCCCGCAGGATTTCATCGGCATTGCCCCGTTTGCTGTCAACCCGGGCGGTGACGTTGATGACCCGCTTGCGGTCGGTGCGGTTGATCTGCGAATAGCCGCGGCCGGGGATGATCTCGGCGGCCCGCAACAGCGGGATTTCGCCCCCGGCGGGCGTACGAATCCGCAGCTGTTCAAGATTCCACAGATGTTTCCGTTCCGACTCGGGGTAGCGCACCAGCACCTTGACCTCGTTGCGGCCGCGCTGCAGACGCAGCGCCTCGACCCCGTAAAACGCGTTGCGCAACTGGCGACCGAGGTCCTGCTCGGTCACCCCGAGAGTCCGCGCCTCGGCCGTCAGCCGCACTTTCAGTTCCCGCTTGCCGAGAGCGTAATTGTCGGCAATATCCCCCACCCCCGGATAGTCGGCAAGGGCGGCCTTGATCTTTTCCGCCACCTGATCGAGGACGGCAAAATCCTCATGGGCGATCTGGATATCGATGTTCGCCCCGAGGCGCACCAGGTTAGAGGAAAAGCTCAGGGTTTCCGCCCCCGGCACCTCGCCGGTCAATTCCCGCCAGCGGTCACCGATAGCAGCCGCCGCCACGCCGCGCTTCTCGCTCTGGGTCAGCAGCATGGCGATATTGGCGATATTGCTGGCGGTGGTGGTGTCATCGCCGCCCGGCCCCTGGGTCCCGGAAATCCTGCCGCCGACCACCGCGTAAATGTGACGCAGCACGCTGCGGCCGTCCGTGCGCTCGGCGTTGAATTCGGCCACGGTCTGCTGCCCGGCGGCCATGATGCGTTGCACCACGCGGTCAGTTGCGTCAATCGGCGTTCCCGGCGGCAGCTCCAGATCGACCGTCACCAGGTCGCCGTCGACTTCGGGCATGAAATGGAATTTCAACAGCCCGCCGCGCACCGTACCGACCGCCAGCAGCAGCAGCGCCAGGCCGAAGGCCAGTGTGGCATAACGATAGCGCAGGCAGAAATCGAGGGTCCGTCGGTAGGGACCGGCAATGAAACGATCGAGTTGTCCACCGAACCAGCGCCGCACCCGGTCAATGCGGCCGAGCAGCCCCTTGTCGAGCGGCCGCCGTTTCCCCAGCGAAAGATGGGCCGGCAGCACGAACAGGCTTTCCACCAGCGAGACCAGCAGAATAATGATGACGATCTTCGGAATGACGCCGATGAATTTGCCGATCATACCGCCGGTGAAAAGCAGGGGGGCAAAAGCGGCCACCGTGGTCAGAACCGAAAAAATCACCGCCCGGCCGACCTGAATCGTCCCCTCCTCCGCCGCCAGCGGGTAGGGTTTGCCCAGTTGCCGTTGATCATAGACATTTTCGCCGACGACGATGGCGTCATCGACCACGATCCCCAGAGCCATGATGAACGCGAACATGGTGATCATGTTGATCGAAACATCGACCGCCGGCATGAAAAAGAGCGCGCCGCAGAAGGAGATCGGAATCCCCAGCATCACCCACAGGGCGAGACGCAGCTCAAGGAACAGACCGAGGATGATGAACACCAGCACCAGGCCTATCTTCGCGTTGCGCTGCAGCAGGTCGCGACGGCTCTGGAACATTTCCGAGGTATCGTTCCAGCCGGCGATGTGGACCGAGTCGGGCAGTTCCAGGCGCCGCTGCTTGATATAGTCGAGGACGATCTTTGAGATCTCGGTCGGCTTCTGCTTGCCGACCCGACTGACCTTGACCATCGCCGCCCGCTTGCCGTCGAAGCGGGCCGAGAGATCGGTTTCGGCAAAACCATCCCTCACCATGGCGATATCACCGAGCCGCACCTCGGTTCCATCCGGCTGGTTGATAATAACGATGTCGCGATAACCCGGCCCGTAGTAGCGCCTCTCCTTGGTGCGGATCAGGATATCCCCGCCGGCGGTCTTCACCGTTCCCCCCGGCAGGTCAAGTGAGGCGGAACGAATGCGGGCGGCGATCTGATCAAGCGTCAGGCCGTAGCGGCGCAGGTTCCGTTCCGGAACCTCCACCGAAATCTGGTAGGGCCGCACCCCACTGAGATCAACCTGGGTGATTTGCGGGTATTCCAGCAGGTCATCCCGCACCCGTTCGGCCTGCTCCCGCAGGCTGCGCTCGGAGAGATCACCGTAGACCACCACCGAAATCACCTCGTGGCGATTGAGCAGCTTGCTGATCACCGGCTCTTCGGCATCCGCCGGGAAGGTGGTGATCCGGTCGACCTCGCTCTTGATGTCGGCCAGCACCTGATTGGCGTCGGCATCCGGATAGATCTCGGCGGTCACCGTGCCGAACCCTTCGGCGGCCTGGGCCTTGACCTGTTTAATGCCGTCAACCCCGGTCAGGTTCTCCTCGATCTTGAGAATCACCCCTTCCTCGACCTCTTCCGGACCGGCACCGGGATAGGCAACCGAAACCTGGATCATATCAAGGGAGACTTCGGGAAAGACTTCCTGTTTGACGGTGAAGCCGAGAATGATGCCGCCGACGATGAAGACCATCATCAGCAGATTGGCAGCCACGTGGTTACGGGCCATCCAGCGGATCGCAGCATTCATGTCAGTTCTCCGCCGTGCGCAGCAACAGTCCGTCGGCGGCACCCGAAATCGGTGTCAGGACCACCTGCTCACCGCCCTGCAACCCCGAGCTGACCAGCACCGTATTTTTTTCCCGTCGCACCACTTTGACCGGCACGATACGCAGCTTGCGGTCTTCCATGATCCAGACCCGATCTCCTTCACGCATCGCCCGCCGTGGAACTTCGACCACACCGGGCAGAGTATCCCCCTGCAGCTGGACAGTGACGAAACTGCCGAGCGCCAGTTCGGGCCGATTCTCGGCTCGCGGGTTGCGGCCATAAGGGTCGGCGACACTGACCGCCAGGCGCGCCATGCGACCACGCGGATCAACCTCCCCGAGGGAACGGACGATATGCCCCGACCACTGCCAGCGCTGTCCGTCACTGCGCAGGGACACGATCGCCGGCGAACCCTGCTCGCCGGGAGATCGCGGCACCTGCAGCCAGTGCAGGTCACCAAGCGGCAGCGGCACGATGATCTCCGCCTCATCGGTGCCAACCAGAGTCGCAACCTTGGTGCCGGAACGGATGTATTGACCCAGGTCGACATTCTCACTGCGAACAAGACAATTGTACGGAGCCGTCACCCGAGTGCGCTGCAGATCGAGCTCCGCCTGACGCAGGGCGGCGCGGGCGGAAAGCAAGGCGGCCTCAGCACTTTTCAACTGCGGAGCATAAACCACCAGCGGATTCGGTTCCTCGTCGGGATGCAGCCGCTGCCATTCCTCGCGACCGATATCGGCCCGGGCTTTGACCGTCTGCAGATCCAGTTCGCTGCGGCTCAGGTTGGCCCGGGCCCGCTCGACCGCCAGTTCGAAGTCGATCGTCTCGATGGCGAACAGCTCTTCACCCTGCCTGAAAAAGCCCCCCGCCACCAGGTTCGGAGCGACACTGACCACCTTACCACTGACCTGGGGGACGATATCGGTCTGTCGCCGGGCCTGCACCGTACCGGTCGCCTCGATCCGCAAGCGGTAATCGCCGCGCGTGACGCGGGCCGTTTCAACCAGTACGCCGCGAAACGGGGTGACCTTTTTCACCGGAACCCTGCGCTTTTTGACCATCACCGTCATCCCGCCGATGCCGATCGCCAGGATCAGCAGCGGCAGACCAATTTTCATCATCAGGCCCTTGTTACTCATGGCTCACAGACTCCTTGTGACCGGCAAACCTCTGACTGATTTCTTTCTCCATCCACGTCCCTCCAAGAGCCCTCGCAAGGCTGATGCGGTCACTGATCAACTGCCGCCGGGCGGCAAGCAATTCACTGCGGGCCTGGAAATCATTCCGCTGGGCCGTCAGTACCGGCAGGTAATCGGTCAATCCGTACAGGTAGTTCTGCAGGGCGAGTCGCAAGCTTGCCGAGGTGGCATCGACAGTGCGCTGCAGGGTTTCAAGCCGTTGTTCGTCGGTTTGATTGGCAACCAGAGAATCCTCAACCTCGCGGTAGGCATCCAGCACCGCCTGCCGATAGCTCGCCAGCCGTTCCCGCACCACCGCGCGATTACGCTCGACCTCGGCCCGACGGCGGCCGCCGTCAAGGAGCGTCACGGCCGGCTGAACAATCAACTGCCAGAAATTCCCGGTAATCGCGCCGATACCGAAATCTGTCTGCAGATAACCGTAATTCGCCGCCAGGTTTAAAGTCGGCAGACGATCGGCGATGGCGGCGGCAACCTCATCATCAGCCGAACGTAATTGATGGAAACGCGCCGCGACATCGGGACGACGTTGAAGAAGACTGGCCGGCAGACCGGTCGGGAATTGATCCGCAAAGGAGGGAAGTTGATCCAGGGTACCGGCCGCACCACCCGCGGGATAAGACCCCAGCAAGGTCGCGATGCCGTGCTCGGCCGTCGCCAGCGCCTTGGCAAACCGGGGACGGCTGGACTCGGCTGCCGCCAGCGTCTGTCGTGCCTGGTAGACATCAACCGCCGGCACCAGACCGAGTTGATAACGGTCTTCGACGCGTTGCAGCGTTTCCCGGTAGGAAACAATGGTCTGATCTGTCAGGGCCAGTTGGGCCCGCTGTTCAACGGCCAGAAAATACAGATCGGCCAGTTGCGCGCTGAGACTTATATAAAGACTTCGCAACTGATTTTCGCCGGACCGCAGCAACTCGGCCGCGGCCTGCTTGCGGCTCCTCAACTTACCCCACAAATCAAGCTCGTAGCCGCTCTGGGCCGAAAACCGGTAATTGTAGACGCGCGCGGCCTGAATAAAACCGGGAACCAGCTCATGGCTTCCCTGGCCGCCCAGCCCCAGGCTCGGCCAGAGCGTGCTGCCGGCAACCGTCAAGGCCGCCCGGGCCTGCTCGACGCGGGCAAATCCCTCCTCCAGCTGGAGATTCTGCTCAAACAGCCGGGTCATGAGCCGGTTCAGATCTTCATCACCGAACGCCAGCCACCAGCAATCCGGCGGACTTCCGGCCTCAGTCCCCGGCGTTGCCGCCAGGTACGTCCGGGGAAGATCGGGGGGAGGTGAAACGGCGGTCGGCTGATACAGGCTGCAGCCGGACAACAGCAGAACACCTGCAAACAGCGGCAGGAAAATTCTCATTCCGGCGCCTCCATCCCGGCCAGGGTATAGTCGAGCAGGAGATCTGCCAGCCGGACCATCTTCATTCCCGGGAGGATGCCGGGAGGGAGGTCCTGGCAGCGATCATGACAGCGCATCACGTGACTCAGCGAACCGACGGCGAAATGCATCCGCCAGGAAAGGGTGGAAAAGGACAGGTGCGGCAGGGCCTGATGCATGGTTTCGAAGAGGCGCAGGATGAACGGTTCCATGCGGCGCAGGAAAATATCGCGACCGACCCCTCGCGGATCGGCAAGGATGCGGCCGACCAGGGTGATGAAATGTTCGGGCCCCTCCCCCTGCTCGCGCAGTTCGATGGTCGGCTCAACCAGGGCGCGCAGCACCTGGCGCGGATCAGGACGCCGACCCTCCGCCTCCGCCGCGGCCAATTCCGCATCGAGCATCTCTGCCCGACGACGGTTGAGCGGCGTCAGGCGGCGCTCGATGACCGCTTCCAGCAGTTCCTCCTTGGAACCGAAATGGTAGTTGACCGCCACCAGGTTGACCCCGGCGTTACTGGTGATGGCACGCAGCGAGGTCGCGTGGAAACCATCCGCGGCAAAAAGTTTTTCCGCCACATCGAGAATTTTCACCTTGGTATCGGGTTGACTCATGGACACTCCTCGGGAACAATACCTGGCAGCCCGGCGGATCTAACCCGCCAGTCGCGGGAATGCGTCACAGGCGCAATTTGCAGGTATAATTCAAACGAACGTTTGAGTCAACACCAAAAGCAGGGGACACTCCCGATCCTGATGTCTTCATCCGCTTCGACAACCTCCCACCTGAAGCGCCTGGTCCCCCTACTCTGCTGGTGCGTCTTCTGCTCGGTCCTCAACGGCACCATGTTCAATATCGCGGTGCCCGACATCGCCCGCGACTTCGATCTTTCCGCCGCAAATGTCAGCTGGGTGATCACCGGCTACATCGTCATCTTCGCCATCGGTTCGATCAGCTACGGCAAACTCGCCGACGCCTATTCGGTACGCCGCCTGCTGACCATCGGCCTGCTGCTGTTCAACACCGGCGCCCTGCTCAGCCTGCTCGCCGGCAGCTATCCGCTGCTGGTCGCCGGGCGTCTGGTCCAGGCCGGCGGCGGTGCCGCCATCCCGGCGCTGGTGATGATCATCGCCACCCGCTTCGCGCCGGTCGAGCTGCGCGGCCGGGTGCTCGGCGCGGTCAGCGCCACGGTTGCCCTGGCCATGGGACTCGGACCGCTGATCGGCGGGCTGCTGGCCGGAGCCATTCACTGGCGCTGGCTGTTCATCCTCTCCTTCGCCACCCTGCCGGCGATCCCGCTGCTCGGCCTGGTCCTGCCCCGCGAACCGCGCCGGCCGCTGCGCTACGATCTGGCCGGGGCCTGCGGGCTGACCCTGCTGGTGGCCGCCCTGCTGATCGCCCTGACCACTCGGCAACCGTGGTTTCTGGTCCCGGTTCTGCCTCTCGGCCTGCTCCTGACGCGGCAGATAAGACGTTCTCCCTGGCCTTTCATCCCCCGCAATCTCCTGCGCGACCGTCTCTATCGCCGCGGGCTGCTGGTCACCTTCCTGGGCATGGGCACCGTCTTCGGGCTGCTGTTCACCACCCCCCTGCTGCTGCGCCAGGTGCATGACGTCTCCACGACCGATATCGGTCTGATCATTTTTCCCGGGGCCCTCTGCGGTTCACTAGCCGGACTGCTCGGCGGGCGGCTGACCGACCGCTGGGGTGCGCCGCCGGTCGCCCTGTGCGGGTTAGTGATCCTCAGCTGCGGTTACCTGCTGCTGGCGGCCCTGGGAGGCACCGGTACGCTGCTGGTTCTTCTGCTGCTGGTCCTCTGCTACAGCGGCTTCGCCCTGCTGCAGCCGGCACTCGGAAAAATCGTCTCCCTGCAGCTGCCGGCTGAGCAGAGCGGCATCGGCATGGGTTTCTACAACCTGATCTATTTTCTCTCCGGGGCCTTCGGCACCGCTCTGGTCGGGGGCATGCTCGAAACCCTGGACCGGCCGCCGGCCTGGCTCGGCGAACCGCTCATGGCCCGCTACCGCGGCGTCATGCTGCTGCTCGCCCTGGCCGCCGGCGCGGCGGCGCTGATTTTCCGACTCAGTTTCAGGGGAGATAGGGATGCGCAACGATAATTTCGTATCGCCCGAATCGCGCTTTCCCGTCGCGCCCGGCACCTACCTGCTGCAGCTGTTCTGCCCACAGCCCCGCACCCTGACGATCGGTCGTCTCGGGGAACTGGAGCTGGTTCCCGGCTGCTATCTCTACCTCGGCAGCGCCCATGGCCCCGGCGGCCTGGCCGCCCGGCTCGGCCACCACCTGCGCCCGGTGCGCAGGCCGCACTGGCACCTCGACTACCTGCGCCAGGGCGCCGAAATCCACCAGGTCTGGTACAGCACCGACAACCACGCCGACGAATGCCTCTGGGCCGCCGCCCTGTCCCGGATCCGCGGCTGCGTTCCCATCTCCGGCTTCGGCGCCAGCGACTGCCGCTGTCCGAGCCATCTCTTCCGGCGCACCGCACCGCCGGCCCTGAGCAGCTTCCGCCGCCGGTTAAGGCAACTCTGCCCCGAGCATGGCCGGATCATCTCTGTTCTGGATCAGGATTAATTTTCGCGGAGATCTTTCGCAATCTGGAAAAACAGCAGGGTCCGCTGATCATCAGACGTGGTGCAGGATATCCACAGTTACGAACGGGACCAAGAGTGGCTGGCGTTGCTGAAAATCCTGGCCGTCGGCAATCGCCAGATCGAAGAGGGCCGGGTCCAGGCGGCTGAAGATGTTGTCGGCCGGTTGAGAGCCAAGGGGCGTGAGAGTTAATGGCCGGCAAGGTTTTTTTGACCGACAATGCCGCAAGCGACCTTGATGAGTTTTATGCCCACGTTGCCCGACACGACATACCGGAGAAAGCCGATGATCTGCTGCACCGGATAGAATCGGTTTTCTCCTGTCTGGCCGAGATGCCGCAGCGCGGCGCCTGCCCCCGGGAACTGCGGGAACTCGGAATCCGGGAATTTCGCGAAGTCTTCTACAAACCCTGCCGCATTATCTACCGAATCATCGGCGAGGATGTCTACGTCATGCTGATAACCGACGGCGCCGGGACATGCAGACCCTTCTGCAGCGCCGGTTGTTGTAGGGGCGATCAGCCGCCCTACCCCCCGTCAAGCCTCGGGGTTTGGAAAAAATAAGTGAAAGGCATAATTACATGGGCGTCCCTATTGGGCTATATTGGGCTCCTGGAAGATATGGCCGACATTGGGGCTGACAGAATTATCCGGGGCGTGGTTAAATTGAAATTGCAAAATCTATTCACTTGTATATATTTGAATAGGTTTTGCACCAAGGGGCCTCCATGGATCGAAAACAGCAGATACTGGATCTTGCCAGGGCGAAAGGGCTTATCCGGGCCGCAGACGTTAAGGCCGCAGGTATTTCCAGAAACTACCTGTACCAAATGCACAAGGAAGGACTTCTGCAGAAAAAAGCCGTTGGGCTTTATAGCCTTCCGGGCGTCCCCGTGACCGAACACTCGGCACTGACCGAGGTTGCAAAAAGGCTCCCTCACGCTGTCGTCTGTCTTGTCTCGGCACTGAACTACCACGGGATCACAACCCAGATCCCCCATGAGATATGGCTGTCCGTCCCCAGGGGGTCGTGGCGGCCCGACGTTGCATACCCTCCGCTTAACCTGACTTATGTTTCCGGCGAGGCGTATTCATTCGGCATCCAGGAACACGTCATAAACGGGGTTGCGGTTAAAATCTACACCCCCGCAAAGACGGTTGCCGACTGCTTCAAATTTCGCAATAAGGTCGGCCTCGATGTCGCCATTGAGGCACTTCGCGAGGTTTGGCGCTCACGAAAAGCCACCATGGACGAACTGTTCGAAGCCGCCGGAATCGACAGGGTATCAAAAATCATGCGTCCCTACCTGGAGGCAACCGTGTGAGCCAGAACAACAAGAAAAATATTTCACATTCGATCTTTCAGCGACTGCTGAACAGAGCCAAAAGCAACAGGGAAGATTTTAACCTCCTGCTCTCTCGCTACGGAATGGAGAGGTTCCTGTATCGACTCAGCATCTCGTCACACAACGATCGGTTCATTCTGAAAGGGGCGAGTCTGTTCCTGGTTTGGAAAGGGCAGAGTTACCGCATCACCAGAGATGCGGATCTTCTCGGGTTGGGCAATTCTGACCTGGAACGGCTTGCAGAAGTGTTCCGTGGCATCTGCAGCGTAGAGTGTCAGAATGATGGCATGATTTATCTTCCCGACTCCCTGAAAGCGGAAGAGATCCGCGAAGAGCAGGAGTATGACGGGGTGCGTATGACCCTAATCGGGTTGCTGAATCAGGCCCGGGTTCCTCTGCAAATTGATATTGGTTTTGGTGATGCGGTAACACCTGATCCCGAAGACGTCGAATATCCGACGTTGTTTGATGGTCCACCGCCACTATTGAAAGCCTATCCGCGATACACACTGGTGGCCGAAAAGTTGGAATCAATGGTCAAGCTCGGCCTTGCGAACAGCCGGGTGAAGGATTTCTATGACATCTGGCTGCTTTCGAAGATTTTTTCTTTTGAGGGAACTGTCTTGCAAAAGGCGATCGGAAACACTTTCAACCGGAGGCGCACTCCACTGCCTGTATCCGTGCCCCTTGCATTCACTCCCGTTTTTTTTGAGGATCCCCAGAAGAAGGTGCAATGGACGGCTTTTATCAAAAGATCAAAACCTGACATCCAGGCAGCAAATCTTGCCGCTGTAATCATGGACATATCAGGATTCCTTTCCCCCGTGATCGAGAGCTTGCGCTCGGACGTCCCGTTTGAAACCTTGTGGTTGCCAGGTCAAAGATGGGGTGCCCGGTCATAGGCACTCACATGCCTCTCTGTGACAGGTCTTGAATTATCAGTTTTCAGTGTTAACGATCTTGCTGATGGTGGTGTAATGCAGCCCGCCGGCCCGGGCAATCTCGGTCAGGCGATAACCATGTACAAGGTGAGCCTCACGGATCAGGCGATTTCGTTCCGGCTTTGAAAGGGATTTGTCCCGCGGCAGCAGGGACTCCAGAGCCGGGCGACCGATGTGACGCTGATGTCGCGGGATTTCAGCGGCGAGGTCCTGATCTTCCAGCAAGTCGCGGATTCTCTGCAGAAAGGCGTCCCCTCCCAGCACAATCTGCCCGCGCAGCTGAGTCCAGGGCGAACGAATTGGCATTGTCAATCCATCTTCGATGAATTGTCGGTAGGCAATCCGCGCCTTGCCCCGGCTCCGGAAAAAGTTTCCCAGCACCCAGTCGGTGGTTAAGAATGACGGACAAGGCTGTTTGCCAAGCGTCGCCAGGTAGCTGTTCCAGGGATGGTGCGACGGGTGCTCGCAAGCGCCCGCCCGGACCGGGTTGAGGACAACATAGCGGCACAGTTCGAGCAGATGACTTTGCTTCTCGACCAGGATGGACTTGAAACGCCCCTGGAAGACATGGCCGACACGACCATGCTTCCTGTTGAAGGTCTGAGTATAGACACCGTTGAGTTGCCGCATCCCGGCGGAGAGATTCCCTTCCGGCGTTTCGATCAGCAGGTGGTAATGGTTGTCCATCAGGCAGTAAGCGTGGCAGAGCCAGTTGAAACGTTTCACCACCTGGGTCAGAACCTTGAGAAACAGCTGCCGATCGCCGTCTTCGCGAAAGATATCCGCCTTGGCGTTGCCGCGGGAGGTGACGTGGTAGACGGCACCGGGGAATTCAATGCGCAGTGGTCTGGACATGGGGGGAGGATAGCATGGAAAACTGATATTTCAAGACCTGACCCCAAGGTCTCTGCTGCACCGCCTCGGCCAGGTGCAGTATCGGGGGATGTTGGGGGTATCGGACAATCCATGAACTGGCTGCAAATCCGGCTGTTTGCCCCAGATTTAAGCTCCTTATTGCCCTATAGCACACGGCTGTGCTGCAGTTTTGACTGAGCTAGACCTTAATCCGGTTCCAGCCATTTTGACCTGGGCGAAATATTGCGTGAACTTTTAGTGGCGTGCGTGTGGTTCGGGGATCAAGTGCATGAAAAAATGGAAGGCTGAAATAGTACAGGCGAGTTGCTGCACTGAAACGCAGTCTGCCTAAGGGGCGACCGTCAAAATCATCAATCGAATATTCAGCCATTCGAATCGGCCTGAGTTTGTGACTTTTATGAATCAGAACTGACGAGTAGCCATAGCTAACCTCGGGTTCACAGTCTGGACTGATGGTGTCTTCAGAAGAGTTACAAAAAAGTGTTACAGTGTCGTTAATGCCAGGTGCGCGGGCTAGATACTCACCATAAAAACCTCTTGCAATATCGCCAAATGCAGAATGCTCAGGTTTGGGGTTGCATTCAATGACAGATAATAAATCAAGTTTCTGGCGAGTCTCAAAAAACAGCTGATTGGCCTTTTCGATAATGACATTGATATTTGACTGATAAATATCCCGGTAGGCGTAATCAAGACAGATGAGTGTCATGAAATTGTAGCAACTTGGTTGACAGCGAAATAAGGGGAAAATTTTCCCGCAATAGAGATAATGGTCGCTATCAAGTGTTTCTTCACCTCTAAAGGGATGACTTTTGGCCTCAAAAAAGACTCGCTGACCACCGTCATTTTCTTTTACAATAACCAGACAACAGTTCACAGGAAGAGTTTCGATGGCGCCTGAATCGAGGTCTTCAATCACAGATCCCAAGGCTTCTTGGTTGTCGACATCAAATTGCTGAAGCAGTTTTTTGTAATCACCGAGATTGATTGGCCCTAGCCCAAGAACTGTTATAGTATTTGGGCGAATGTTATTAAGTAGATCAAATGCTTCAGATAGCCGCGAGTGGGGGAGGATTGCCTCGGGAAAAAAGATAAAGTTAACTTTTTTCAGATTGCCTTGGCCATCGATGATCAAGTCAATAATTGAACGAACCGTTTGCCAGTTTTGTTCTGGATCTGCCAGATGATAAACAAAATCTTTTTTCTCCAAGTTGTTGGGTATCTGGCATGATAAAATGTGCAGATGTTGCCTGGGTGGGAACTTGATCAGAAGTCTTTTTTCAACAATTTGAAACATGATCAATCTTCGGCTATCTCCAGGATGAAACTCGATATCCCGTGTCAGCTCTACACTTTTCTAGTAAAAACCCCGCCCAAAGGATGGGGAGGGGGTACTTCGTACTAAATACAGGGGGTCAATTTGTTCGGCAAAAAGCTCATTTCATCGCTGACTGCAGAGCCTCCTCCCCCGGATCAGAAATAAATGGTTTGGTTGGTTCGTGGACCGTTTCTAATTTCCGTCCATTTGTTCTCAACATAGCACCACATTCGGTGCATTCCAGCAAATCTTTGCTGAAACCATCGGCGTGCAAATCAACTTCCAGGTGGTTTTGATGGTTACAATAAGGGCAGTTCATAGTTTCCTCCGTGTGAGTATTTTTAACTAAAATATCCCCCCACGAAAACCATGTAAAGCAATAATTATTATAATTGGAAATTAGAGTTGCACCACTCTGAGGTAGGCTGGAAAAAGTGGACACCAACCTGATAGCCTGTGAGGCTCAAGGAGGTGTCCATTGGAACGAATCCCGAGACAGTTTTACACCCAGGAGTTCAAGGAGGAGGCCGTCAGCCTGGTTGAGAATGGTGGGCTGACTGTGGCTGAAGTCAGTCGGCGGCTGAGCAGCCACCTAGGTAGAGTAGAGAGCTGGTTCCTTTAACCACAGGCGCAGCTTATCCGTTTCCGGC
>NZ_PPFX01000034.1 GCF_002898515.1 Geothermobacter hydrogeniphilus
CCCCAAGTCATCCGGCAACCACCACAGTTGCCAGAACAGCGCCAGTCAAGGCGCTACGCGCCATGCCTGGCGCACAAACGAAAGGCCGCCCCAGGGTCAGGGGCGGCCTTTCGGGCCTTGTCAGGCATCACAAGCAAAAACCGTCAGGCGTTTTTGCCATAGCCGTCCATCTCGTCAAACTGCAAGTACTTGTAGATTTCATCCTTCTTCGGCGCAACCTTCTCGTTGTAGACGGCGAGATATTCGTCCGGGGTCGGCAGTTTGCCGAGGGTCGAGGTGACGGCGCCGAGTTCAGCGGAGCCGAGGTAAACCTTGGCACCGTTGCCGATCCGGTCGTCGAAGTTACGGGTCGAGGTCGAGAACATGGTTACGCCGTCCGGAACCCGCGCCTGGTTGCCCATGCAGAGAGAACAGCCGGCAATCTCAATCCGGGCGCCCATGGCGCTGAAAACCGAGAAAACAGCCTCTTCCTTGAGCTTGGCCTGGTCCATGCGGGTCGGCGGACAGACCCAGGTGCGGACACTCGGATTGAATTTCTGACCACGCCAGATCTCGGCGGCAGCCCGGAAATGGCCGATGTTGGTCATACAGGAACCGAGGAAGACATCGTTGATCTCGGTACCGGCGACCTCGGAAAGGACCTTGACATCATCCGGATCGTTGGGGCAGGCCAGGATCGGTTCGGTGATTTCAGCCAGGTCGATCTCGATCACGGCGGCATACTCGGCATTGCTGTCGGCCCTGAGCAGCTTGGGATCCTTGAGCCACTCCTTGACATCCTCAATCCGCCTGCGCAGGGTGCCGGCGTGCTGATAGCCCTCTTCAATCATCTTCTCCATCAGGGCGATGTTGGAACGCAGATAGGTGCAGACCGATTCTTCAGACAGCTGGATGCAACCGGCGGCGGCACTGCGCTCGGCAGCGGCGTCGGTCAGTTCGAAAGCCTGCTCGACGGAGAGGTTCGGCAGCCCTTCCATCTCCAGGATGCGACCGTTGAAGACATTGATCTTGTTCTTCTTCGGCACCGTCATCAGCCCCTGCTTGATGGCCCACAGGGGAATGGCGTTGACCGCGTCGCGCAGGGTGATGCCGGGGTTGAACTCACCCTTGAAGCGCACCAGCACCGATTCCGGCATGTCGAGCGGCATGAAACCGAGAGCGCCGGCGAAGGCGACCAGTCCGGAACCGGCCGGGAAACTGATGCCGACCGGGAAACGGGTGTGCGAATCACCACCGGTACCGACGGTATCGGGAACCAGCAGACGATTCAGCCAGGAGTGAATGACGCCGTCGCCCGGGCGCAGCGCGACCCCTTCCCGTTCGGCAATGAAGCCGGGCAGGTTCTTGTGCATCTTGACATCGGCCGGTTTCGGGTAGGCGGCGGTGTGGCAGAAGGACTGCATGAACATCGGCGACTGGAATTTCAGGCAGGCCAGCTCTTTCAATTCATCGGCGGTCATCGGGCCGGTGGTATCCTGGGAACCGACAGTGGTCATCTTCGGCTCACAGGCGGTGCCGGGCAGAATCCCCTCAACGCCGCAGGCGCGTCCGACCATCTTCTGCGCCAGCGAATAGCCCTGACCCGCCTTCGGGGTCGGATTGTCCGGCTGGGCAAAGATGTTGATTTCGTCCATGCCGAGCGCCTCCCGTGCCTGGGTGGTGACGCTGCGGCCGATGATCAGTGGAATACGGCCACCGGCACGGAATTCGTCGGGAACGGTATTCGGCTTGATCTCGAAGGTCGAAACCACCTTACCGGCCTCGTTGGTCACTTCCCCTTTGGCGGTGTTGATGGTGATGATGTCGCCCATGTTCATCTTGGTGACATCCATGCGCAACGGCAGGGCGCCGGAATCCTGGGCGGTGTTGAAAAAGATCGGCGCGATGACGCCGCCGATGATGACGCCACCGCGGCGCTTGTTGGGTACCGCCGGGATGTCCTCGCCGATGTGCCAGAGGACACTGTTGCAGGCCGACTTGCGGGAGGACCCGGTACCGACCACGTCGCCGACAAAAGCGACTTGGTGACCTTCGGCGCGCCACGTGGCGATCTCCTCGATGCCGCCGGGAAAGCGGGTCTTGCCCATCGCCAGGGCGTGCAGCGGGATATCGGGGCGGCTCCAGGCGTCACCGGCCGGGGAGAAATCGTCGGTGTTGATTTCACCTTCCACTTTGAAGACCTTGACGGTGATGGTCTCGGGCATCTCCGGCTTGCTGGTGAACCACTCGGCGGCGGCCCAGGACTCGGCCACCTTTTTGGCGGCGTCATGACTTTTGGCCAGTTCCAGCACCTGGGCGGCGGCATCGTAGACATAGGTCAGTCCGGAGAGCGCGCAGGCGGCCTCATCGGCCAGTTCAGCATCACTCAGCGCGCCGATCAGCGGCTGGACATTGTAGCCGCCGATCATGGTGCCGAGGATCTTGATGGCCTGAGACTTGCTGATCAGCGGGGACGACTTGACACCCTGCAGGATTTCGGCGAGGAACCCGGCCTTGACTTCGGCCGCCGGATCAACGCCCGGCGAGACCCGCTCGGTGAAGAGATTCAGCAGAAACTCCTCCTTGCCGGCCGGCGGATTCTGCAGCAGTTCACAAAGCTGGGCGGTCTGTTCGGGATTCAGCGGCAATGCGGGAATACCCAGCGCATTGCGCTCTTCTTCATGGCGCAGATAGGATTCAATCATGCTCTCTCCTCCAAGGAATGTTCCGGCGGCCGGACGCCGCCGCAGATAAGTGTGTCGAACCGGTTCCCCGATACACGCTGAAATGGCCTGCCTCTGTGCAGCATCGAAGGGATCAGAAATATTGCATACTGTATACGATCGTCAAAAGCTTTGTCAATCTGAAAACCGGGGGCGAAACAGGGCCCGAAGAGCTGTTCCGCTCAATGGTGTGACATATTCCGTCACGATACTGACAGAGACTGTCCGAAAGGATACAAAAGGAGGCCCGCCATGTTTGAACTCTTTTTTCTCTGCAGCCTGCTCGCCGTCGGTTTCAGCCAGTTGTTACCAGCCGGACCTGAGCCGAACGGCGACAGTGAACGCCCCCTGAAAGCTTCGGATAATCCGGAAAAATCGACGGCATCCAGACACAGAAGCCATCCCCGGACAAACGATGGCAGAAGAGTGGATGTTCACCGCCACCCTGGCGGCAAAGAACCGCGATCCGCTTTGCAAACCGCAGGCGATATGATACATGGGTAGTAGCCGAGCCGATTCTCGCCTGTCCCGGATTTCAGGCCGCCATTTCTTCGGAGGAGCTTTTCGTGATCAGAATCGTCACCCTGCTTTCCGTCCTTCTCACCCTGATCTGCGCCGGGTCGTCTGCCGCCCTGGCCGCCGCGGACAAACCCGCTACCTCCCCCGAAACAGCCGTTGCGCCACCTCCCGCCGCGGTCGACACCCCCGTTCCGACCCAGCGCGACTGGCTGAAAAACCTGATCGAGGGACTCGGCTGGGGATTCGGTCTACCGGACGAACCCGAAGATGCCGACTACCTGGCGATCGTCAGCGGCAGGCGCCGATTTCGCATTGAGGCCGAACAGGCGGTACCGTCGACGGAACCGGTATCGGTCAAAAACCTTCACAGTTACGGGCCATTCAGCGGCAGCGGCTGGGTCAGTGGAATCAGTACCCCGACCACCGCCAGGCTGCCCTTTCTGCTGCCGATAGGCGGTCGTTACCGGGTCAGTGTCACCCTGCGGCTTCCCGGTCATCAACTGACCATCGGCGGTCAACAGTTCAAAGCCGACGGCGGCGAACACTTTCGGCAGGTCGAACTCGGCGACGTCGAGTTGACCGCCGGACAGCAGGAGATCTCGGTAGCCCTGCCGCCGGACGGTGGAATCGATTACATCGAGCTGAAGGCCGCCAATCTGACTCCGATCGAACCGCCGGGAGGCTGGCAGCTTGACCGGCCGCTGACCCCCGAGGTTCTGGCGGTAACAACGATACAACTGCTCGACCTGCTTGACGATCTCCCTCCGCTCGATCAAGAGATTCAGGTTGAAGCGGAACAGATGACCCTGCCCGCGTCGGCCGAAAAAACCAGCGCCAGGCACCTGGGAGCGCCGAGCGGACAAGCGTGGGTGCGGGCCGGGGCCGCGGGATCGAAACTGAGCCTGACCTTCACCCCGCCCACGGCCGGTGTCTACCGCCTGGCGTTGCGTGCCATGGCCGGAGCATCAATCAAAACAATGCTTGATGACAGCTATCAACTGAACTGGGACTTCCCTCCCTACCTGGCGACCCGACAGGGCCCCAGCTTCTTTCTCGCCAGCCGCTCCCACCGGCTGGACCTGGCCCTGCCGCCACGCGCCGGGGTTGACACCCTTATCCTGACACCGCTGGCATCGTCCGGCGAAGACTTTCTCAACCTGAGCGGCCTGCGCAGCCTCGGCGAAACCATCCACTTCGCCGACCTGGACCGTCTGCTGCCGCTGCTGGCGCTGCTGGTCAATCCACGCTGATCGGCGGTGATTTCCCCGCTGCTGGCCAGCCTCTGCGGTGGTCTGTTCCTGGCCCCGCTCTTCGACCTGCCCGCGTGGTGGCCGGCACTGCCGACGTTCCTCGTTGTCGTCAGCCTGGTCGCCCGCCGACAGAGGTTGGCCCCCTGGTTGCTCTGCCTGGCCCTGGGCACCGCCGCCCCCCTCCTCTATCAACACGCCCTGAATCCACCGACGGAAAGCAACGATCTGCGCCGGCTGGCCGACGGGAAGCCACACATCCTTTCCGCCCGGCTGCTGCGCAGCAGTCGTAACAGCCGCGGGCGCTGGACCTTCGATCTCGGCCAGGTGGTTCTCCACGACCAGGGCAATCGCAGCTGCCGTGGGCATCTGCGGCTTTACGTCGACAACCTTGAACAAGGCCCGCCGCCGGGGTCGCGGGTGCAGTTCAGGAGCCGCCTGCGCCGTCCGCGCCAGTTTGGCATGCCCGGTGAATTCAACTATCCACGCCATCTGGCGAGCCAGGGCATCCGGGTCACCGGCTACCTGCACGACGGAACCGGCCTGGTGCGCTGGGCCGACAACGGTTCCCGCGGCTGGCGACAGCGCCTGGCCGGCAACAGGCAGGCCGCGGCGGACTGGCTGGACCAGCTGCTGCCGGCAACGCAGGCGCCCTTGGTCAAGGCGCTGCTGCTCGGCGACCGCAGTGACTTTTCCCCCCAACTACGCGACCGCATCAGCCGCACCGGCCTGGCCCACCTGCTGGCGATCTCAGGCCTCCATCTCGGCTTGCTGGCCTGGCTGCTCTATCAGCTTGGCCTCTTCCTCTACCGCCGCTCGACCCGGCTGCTGCTCTGGCAGGCTCCGGCCCGGGTGCTGCCGGCCCTGCTGATTCTTCCGCTTGCGCTCTACACCTTCTACACTGGCGAAGCCCTCTCCACCTGGCGGGCCCTGCTGATGTTCAGCCTGGCGGCGCTGCTGCTCCTCAGGGGCGAACGCCAACGCCCTCTTGACCTGCTGCAACTGGTCCTGCTCTGCCTGCTGCTGGTGCAACCGCTTGCGTTCTACGAACCCGGCCTGCAGCTTTCGGCAGCCGGGGTCGGCGGCATCCTGCTGCTGGTACCGCGCTGGAAGAGGTTCACCGCCCGCCTGCCGCGCCCGGCCCGGAAGATTATCGATGTTCCTCTGGCCACCCTGGCGGCCACCCTGACAACCGCCCCCCTGGTCGGACTCCACTTCCACCAGTTCATTCCCGCCGGTCTGGTCAGCAACCTGTTCGCCATCCCCCTGATCGGCTTTGTCGCTCTGCCGGTCGGACTGGCGGGTCTGCTGGGGCACCTGCTGCAGCTCCCCGGCAGCGATCAGGCCGCCGAACTTTCGGGCCGACTGCTGCAGACCACCCTGGACATGGGGGAACAGGTCAGTCGCTGGCCGCTGCTCTCCCCGACCCCCTGGTTCCCTGACCCCTGGCAGCTGGCTGCCGGTCTGGCACTGATTCTGGCAATCGTCTTCATCAGCCACGGTCGACAGCGAATCGGATTCAGCCTGCTGGCCGGCGGCCTGCTGCTCCTGAACCCGGCCCTGGCCTCCCCCCCGGGCGACCTCGCCGTGACCGCGTTCGCCGTCGGCCAGGGGGAGTCGCTGTTGTTGACCCGAGCGGACGGAAGCCGGATCCTGATCGACGGCGGCGGGCTGCGCAGCCGGTCCTTCGATGTCGGTGAACGCCTGCTGGCACCGGCTCTCGGCCGGCTCGGCATCCACCGGCTCGATGCCGTCATCCTGACCCATCCCCATCCGGACCACTATCGA
Source organism: Geothermobacter hydrogeniphilus (assembly GCF_002898515.1). Lineage (GTDB taxonomy): Bacteria > Desulfobacterota > Desulfuromonadia > Desulfuromonadales > Geothermobacteraceae > Geothermobacter_A. Next base: position 6,257 of record NZ_PPFX01000034.1, read on the forward strand.
GGCCTGGCGGCAGTACTGAAAAAAATCCCGGTGCGACGTTTCATCTCGGCCCTGACCAGCGACCGGCTGCCGGCTGAAATCACCGCTGCACTGCAGCCATCAACCGAAGTCGTGACCCTGCCACCCGGCTGGCACCAGGTAACAGTTCCCGCACGGCAGCCATTGCGCATCTGGGTTCCGCGGCAGGATGCAAAATCGACCAATGATCGATCCCTGGTTCTCTGCCAGGAGTTCGGCAACGACGGCGTTCTTTTTACCGGCGACCTGGAGGCCGGCGGCATTCACCGCCTGCTCGAAACCCTGCCGGAGTCCCGCATCACCCTGCTGAAACTGCCCCACCACGGCAGCCGGCATTCCGCGCCGAACGCGTTACTCGAACGGATCAATCCGCAACTGGCCCTGGTTTCGGCCGGGTACCACAACAGCTACAAGCTGCCCAGCACCATCGTGATCGATCTCTACCGGAAGCACGGCGTGCCGCTGCTGCGCACCGATCTGATGCATACTGTCCGCTGCCGCAGCGAAGGCCATGGCTGGAAGGCGCAATTCTGGTCTCGGGGGCGGTTCAGTTCACACCCGCCTGAGAATTCGGACCGAGTCGCGCGTTGACCGACCAACCCGCCACACCCCACTGATTCAGGATTTGACATAAATGCCGGATTTTGCTAGCGTCAGGGCTCTTGATTGGAGGGAAACCTGATGCCGGGCCCGACTGTTCTGGTGGTTGATGATGAACTCTTTTTTCGCCGCCTCTATGCTGAAATTCTGACTGAAGACGGATACTTGGTCGAAACCGTCGAATCGGGAGATGCCGCGCTGGGCCGCATTCGTCAGGGAGGCATCGATCTGGTACTGACCGATATGATTATGCCCGGTCTCGACGGCCTGGAAGTCCTGCGCCAAACCCGCGCCATGGAAAATCCTGCCGATGTTATTCTCGCCACCGGCCACGCCACCCTTGAAACAGCTATCCAGGCCCTGAAAAACGGTGCCCGCGACTACCTGATCAAACCCTTCAACCCGGAAGAACTCAGGCACCTGGTAAGAACCTGTCTTGAACAACGTCGACTGCTGGATGAAAACAGCCTGCTGAAAAGCCAGATCCGACTGTTCCAGAAGGGCCAGTCCCTGGCCGGCATCCTGGAAATCGAGCGATTACTCGCCCAGACCGTTGTCTCTCTGTCCAAGGAAATCGGTCCCAGTCGGGGTTTTGCCTTTCTCGGCAACAGCAACAGGGTCGAAAGACTTTTCGGCTGCCAGCAGATCGAAGAATTCCAGGCCAAATCCCTGGCCGAATTCCTGCGCGGGCACTTTGCCGACCTCGACCAGCCGCGCATCCTGACCTCCGGAGATATCCCGCCCGGTGCCGACTGGCCGCCGGACGTCCGCGACTGCTGCCTTTTCCCGCTGCGCAGCCAGAAGGCGATCAAGGGGATGCTGGTCCTGGTCAATGCCGAAGGCCGGCCTCTGCCGGATCCGCTGCCGCAAGAAAACCTTTATTTTCTCGCCGAACAGGCGGGGATCGCCTTCGACAACGCCTATCGCTACCAGGGGGCACGGGAACTGATCTATACCGATGATCTGACCGGGCTCTACAACCAGCGCTATCTTGATATCGTCCTCGAACAGGAAATCCGTCGGTCCGAACGCTACGGCCTCGAATTTTCGATCATCTTTCTCGACATCGACCGTTTCAAGGCCGTCAACGACACCCACGGCCATCTCTCGGGCAGCAAAGCTCTGAAGGAGGTGGCCGGGCTGCTGCGCAAATGCATCCGCGAGGTGGATGTTCCCTTCCGCTACGGCGGCGATGAATTTACCGCGCTGCTTGTCGAAACCGGCCTCGTAGGGGCACCGGTGGTGGCGGAACGGGTTCGTCGCACCATTGAGCAACACATCTTCCTGGCTGAAATCGGACAGGATTTCAAGCTCACCGCAAGTGTCGGCTATGCCACGTACCCGAAAGACGCCCAGGACAAAAGAGCGGTTCTCGAACTGGCTGACAAGGCCATGTACCTCGGTAAAAAGGTCCGTAACGTAACCCGCGGCGCGGGCGACCTCGATCGTTGACCATGTTAAGGATATCCGGCTTCTGCCTGTTGTTTCTGCTGTTGGCGGGACCACCCCTTCCGGCTGTCGAAATCGCCCCCTCGTCCCTCGCCGAAAAAACCATTCAACGCTATCGGCAGGCCCTCACGGTCGATCCGGACAATCTGTCGCTGCACTATTATCTGGGAGTCTCCCTGCTGATCGAAGGACGCGACCGGGATGCGATTACGGAATTCCGCTCCGCCTATCCCGGGTTCTCCGATTCGGTTGAGGCAAATTATAATTTCGCCCTCGCCCATACCCGCCTCGGCGACGCCGACAGTGCCCTGCTCTATCTCGAACGCGCCGAAGACCTCGGGGCGGCAAAGCAACCCGACCTCTTCCCGCTGACCAACCTCTACTTCAATCTCGCTCTTATCTACATCGACACCGATCAACCCGCGGACGCGATCCGCCTGCTGCACCGCATCATCACCCGTGCGGAAAACACGACCGAGGCGCGCCGGCTGCTCGGCGACCTCTATCTCGGACAGGGGCAGCCGGACAAGGCCGCCGAACAATGGCAGAACGTTCTGAAGGAACAGCCCGATGACAACATTGCCCGCACCGCCCTCTACAGTATCCGTTTCAACAAAGGGCTCAAGGCCCTGGGAACAAAACAGCCTGACGCCGCCCGCCAATTCTTTCTCCAGGCCCGGAAACTCGAACCCGACAGTGCCCTGTGCGGCTACTATCTCGGCTATCTCGCCTACCAGCGCCAGGACTACCCGGCCGCCATCGACCTGTTAACCCGTTCCGCGGCAACGATCCCGGACGATATGCAGAGCAGCCTGACCGCCATGGTCTATAACAGCGCGGCCGCCCTGCTGGATGCCGGGGAACCTGAAAAAGCGCGGCCGGCAGCCGATTTCCTGGGCCGGTCGCCCGATACCGAAACCCAGGCCCACTACCTGACCGGCAATATCCACCTGGCCCTGAAACAGTATCCACAGGCCCGCGAACAGTACCTGCAGGTCCTCGAACATGACCCGACCCATGTCGGCGCCAATCTCAACCTGCAGAAAGCCGACCAGGGCGCCTCGGAAACTTACTTCCAGCAGGGCCGCGCGCTGTATCGTCAGGGGAACCTGCCGGAGGCGATCAGGAAACTGGAAGCCGCCCTGCGCATCAATCCGGGACACGGCATGGCCCGCTCCTACCTCGACCAGAGCCGTCAGGACCTGCAAAAGGAAAGTTCGCGCCGGTTTGCCGCCGGGCAGGAGGCCCTGCAGGCCGGTCATCCGCGACAGGCCCTGGAAACCATCCGGCAAGGACTCAATCTGACGCCGGCAAATGAAGCCGGTCTGAAACTTGAGCAACAGGCGCTGGCTGCACTGGACAAACAGATCAGAACCCTGCTGGCTGATGCGGCCAGCCTGAAACAGGCCGGGTCGGACCGTGAAGCGGGCGATATTTACCGTCAGGTGCTGCAACTCGAACCGGACAATACCGCAGCCCGCCGGGGGATGGCTGACCTGGAGCAACAACGTAAGATCGAAGTGGACAACCTGATTGACAAAGGAGAGCGGGCGCTTGAGGACGGACGGCTGAGTGAGGCCCGTCGTGTTTACCGACAGGCCCTGACCATCTCCCCGCAGAACCGGACTGCCAATGCCGGCCTCGAACGCACCGAAGCGCTGGTCAGTTCACTGGTCTCCGAGGAACTGCACTGGGCCAGGCGAGCCCGCCAGGCGGGACAATTTTCAGTGGCGCACCGCCATTACCGGAAAGCCCTGCAGCTCAAACCGAACCCGCAGTTGAAGGCAGAATTGGCCGAGATGAAAAAAACGGCAGACCGGAAGGTCGGCAAACTGCTGAAAGCCGCCCATGCCGCAAGTGAGGCCGGTCAACTGAACAAGGCCCGCACCCTGCTCGCCAAAGCCGAAGCAGTGGCCCCGAACGACAGGACCATCGCCGATCGGCGCCGGGAGCTGGAAACCGATATCGCGTTACGTGTCCGCAGAAACCTGGCAACCGCCAGCGCGCAGAATTTAGCCGGCCAATACCAGGCCGCGTTGACCAGCTACCGCCGGGTGCTGGATCTCGACCCGGGCAACCCGCAGGCGGTCTCCGGACTCAAGCAGAGCCGCAAGGCTCTCGCCGGACAGCTCCGCGAGCTGGTCGCCAAAGCCACCCGTGCCATTGATCAGGGCGACTACATGACCGCCGCCAGGGCCCTGGAAAAAGCCCGCGGCATTGACCCCTACGACACCGCCGCCGGGAAACAGCTGCAGCGGCTGAAAACGATTCGGAAAGAGGGGCTGGAACCGGAAGATGCCCAGCAACTCTATCTGGAAGGCATCGAACTTTATACCAGCGGCCACTACCGGGATGCCATCACCCGCTGGCAACAGGTCCTGACCCTGCAGCCGCAACATGAAAAAGCCCGTCTCAATATCGAAAAAGCCGAGCGCAAGCTGGCCCAGCTCAAGGCGTTCAGCAATGGCTGATACCGGTCTTTTCGCCAGTCTGCGTTTCAAGTTCGCCCTGCTGCTGGCACTTTTCGGCGGCTTGCTGATGCTGTCCGTGGTCGTGCTGCTGGAACAGAATATCCGTCACTCCCTCTACCGTGAAAACATCGACAAAGGACTCGGCATTGCCCGGGCGATTGCCTTCAATGCCGAAGACCCGCTGCTGACCGGAGATGACCTGTATCTCTTTTCGGCGGTCAAAAATGCCCGCAAGGCTCCCGGTATCGATTACGCGCTGGTGGTCGACCTCAAAGGGAAAATCCGCGCCGCCGATGACGTGGGCAGGGTCGGCAGAAACTTCACGTCCAGCCCTCGAAATGAAGTTGTCAAACAGGGCGAACGCTACCGGGTCATCCGTATTATCGGCAGCAGAGATGCCGTTCTTGACCTGCAGGTTCCGGTCTACTCGGTGGCAGAAACCCCGGTGCTGCTGGGGGAGATACACCTCGGCTTGTCTGAAACCCCCATCCGCAATGAAATCCTCGCCATGCGTTACCGAATGGCGCTGCTGGCCCTGGTGGCACTCTTTGCCGGTTCAATCGCCGCCTTTATTCTCGCCGGATTTTCCATTCGCCCGGTACTGGCCCTGGTCAAGGGGGTTAAGGCCATCGGCGAAGGGAATCTCGATCAGCACATTGACCTGAAGCGGCGTGACGAAATCGGCGTTCTGACCACGGCGTTCAACGACATGGCCGCCAGCCTGCGGGAAAAAGAGTTCATCAAGAACACCTTTGAACGCTACCTCAGCAAGCCCCTGACCAAGATCATTCTCGAACATCGGGATGACATCAAGCTCGGCGGGGAAGAAAAAGAGGTCAGCATCCTCTTTTCAGATATCCGCCGCTTCACCACTCTTGCCGAACGGCTCCCGCCGGCACAGATTCTCGAATTGCTGAACGCCTACTTCACCACCATGATCGACATCGTCGTCGACAACGAAGGCATGGTCGACAAACTGATGGGCGACTCGGTCATGGCCCTGTTCGGAGCTCCGATCAGCCTCGGCAACGATCCGCTGAGGGCGGTGCAGTGCGCCCTCGACATGCAGCGCGCGGTCATCGATTTCAACCGCGCGCAGACGGAAAAGGGGTTGCCGGCCCTGGAAATGGGTATCGGCATCAATACCGGCCCGGTGGTCGCCGGCAACATCGGCTCGGCCCGGCGAATGGAATATACGGTCATCGGGGACAACGTCAATGTCGCCGCCCGCCTGCAGGGATTGGCAGGGCCCGGTGAAATCCTCATCTCGGCCGCGACCTGGGAGAGGGTACGGGACCAGGTGGAGGCAACCGCCATGCCGCCGATGACCTTGAAAGGCAAGGAACACCCGGTTGATGTCTACCGTGTCGACGGCCTGCGATTTACCGCCGAGGACGAAACCGGTTGCGACAGAGCTTAGCCGACAGCCTTGATGCTTTTTTGCGAAAGCATCAGACTTGACAAGCAGCCCGGCTGCGACGATGATAGTGCCCCGCCGCCCGCCACCAGGCGGGCGGCCTGTTTTCAGCCTGATTCAGGCTCAGGTCCATCCGCTCAGCAAGGAGAACCACGTGAGTATCACAGGCGTCAAAGGGATGAATGATATCCTGCCTGCCGACAGCCCGGTCTGGCAGGAACTGGAAGAGACGGCCCGCAGGGTTTTTTCCACTTACGGGTTCCGTGAAATTCGTGTGCCGGTGGTTGAAAAAACTGAACTCTTTTGCCGTTCCATCGGCGAAGCCACCGATATTGTCGAAAAGGAAATGTACACCTTCACCGACAAGGGGGGGCATTCGCTGACCCTGCGTCCGGAGGGCACGGCGCCGGTCATGCGCGCCTTTATCCAACACAAGCTGCATGCCGCCGACCCGATCGCCAAGCTTTACTATTGCGGCCCCATGTTCCGTCACGAACGTCCGCAAAAAGGGCGCTACCGCCAGTTTCACCAGATCGGCGCCGAGGTCATCGGTGTCGACGATCCGAAAATCGATGCCCAGCTGCTGGCCATGCTGGTGAATTATTTCGATGAAGTCAGCATCGATGACGTTGAGCTGCAGATCAACTCACTCGGCTGTCCCGAATGCCGACCCGGCTACCGCCAGGCCCTGGTCACGTTCATCGAACAACGACTCGACAGTCTGTGTGACGATTGTCGTCGTCGCTATCGCAACAACCCGCTGCGGACCCTTGACTGCAAGGTTCCCGGCTGTCGCCAGGCAACCCTCGACGCACCCTCGGTGCTCGATCACCTCTGCGGCGGGTGCGAGGACCATTTCGCCCGGGTCCGCCGCTACCTGAAAAATCTGCGGCTGCCGTTTGCCGTCAACCCGCGCATGGTCCGCGGTCTTGATTACTACTGCAAAACCACCTTCGAGCTGCTGACCAACCGCCTCGGCTCCCAGAGCGCTGTTGCCGCCGGAGGACGCTATGACGGGCTGATCAGGCAACTCGGCGGCCCCGACCTGCCAGGTATCGGCTTCGCCATGGGACTTGAGCGCCTGGTGCTGCTCAAGGAGACTGCCGACCGGGAGCATCCCGCTCCCGCCCTGTTCATCGCCGGACTCGGCGAAGCGGCGGCCGACGAGGCTTTCCGGCTGATGTCGCTTATGCAGCGTTCCGGAATCGAAGTGGAAATGGATTACCAGGGCCGCAGTCTCAAGGCCCAGTTGCGCCGGGCCGACAAACTCGGAGCAGCGCAAGTGCTGATTATCGGCGAGGATGAGCTGGCCCGCGGCAGCGCCCAGTTGCGCACCATGGCCGACGGCAGCCAGCAGGAGGTTCGTCTCGACATCGATACCCTGCGGACACTTTTCACCTGACAGGTCGATGAAAAACGTCCATCTGCGGCGTTGCCCTCGTCCTGCCATTGGTCTTGACGCCCTGAACGGGCATTTTTTATAATGAGTAATTCGCCCGCAAGGGCGGCTGCACCCAACATATCGACTCTTTCGGAGGACATATTCCGTGAACGACACTCTTGGCAGCTGGAAACGCACCCATTACTGCGGCGACCTGCGCGCCGATCATATCGGCGACAAGGTCTGCATCATGGGCTGGGTGCAGCGCCGCCGCGACCACGGCGGGCTGATCTTCATCGACCTTCGCGACCGGACCGGCATCGTCCAGCTGGCCCTCGACCCGGATCGCGACCCGGAAGCGCACACCAAGGCTGACCGGGTCCGCAATGAATGGGTTATCGCCGCCATCGGCACCGTCTCTCATCGTCCGGAAGGGACGGTCAACCCGAAGATGAAGACCGGCGAGGTCGAAATCGAGATTTCCGAACTGCGCATCCTCAACCAGGCCAAGACCCCGCCTTTCATGCTCGATGAATATACCGATGTCGCCGAGAACCTGCGACTGAAGTATCGTTATCTTGATCTGCGCCGACCAACGGTGCAGCGCTGCCTGATGATGCGCCACCAGGTCACCCGCACGGTGCGCAACTACCTCGACGAACAGGGGTTTCTTGACATTGAAACCCCGGTACTGACCAAGAGTACTCCGGAGGGCGCCCGCGACTACCTGGTGCCGAGCCGGGTCAGTCCCGGTCAGTTCTATGCCCTGCCGCAGTCTCCGCAATTGTTCAAACAGCTGCTGATGGTGTCCGGTTTCGACCGTTACGCCCAGATTGTAAAATGCTTCCGTGACGAGGATTTGCGCGCCGACCGGCAGCCGGAGTTCACCCAGATCGACTGCGAGATGAGTTTTGTCGACCGCGACGACGTGATGGACATTATGGAAGCCATGATCGCCCGTGTCTTCAAGGAAACGATCAACGTCGAACTGAGCCTGCCGATGCCGCGCATGGCCTACGCTGAGGCGATCGACCGCTACGGCGTCGACAACCCCGACCTGCGCTTCGACCTCGAACTGGTCGAAATCACCGACATCGTCCGGGGCTGCGGGTTCAAGGTCTTCGCCGACGTGGCCGGCAGCGGCGGCATGGTCAAGGCGATCAATGTCAAGGGCGGCTCCGGCCTGTCACGCAAGGAACTGGATGATCTGACCGGATTCGTTGCCAATTACGGTGCCAAGGGCCTGGCCTGGGTGAAGATGACCGCCGACGGCTGGCAGTCGCCGATCGCCAAGTTCTTCCAGCCCGAGGAACTGCGGGCAATCGAGCAGGCTCTCGGTGCCGCCGAAGGCGACCTGCTGCTGTTCGTCGCCGACAAACCGGCCACCACCAACCAGGCTCTCGGCCGCCTGCGTCAGCACCTGGGACAGAAACTGGACCTGGTCAAAAAGGGCGACTTCCGTTTCGTCTGGATTACCGATTTTCCCCTGCTCGAATGGGACGAAGAGCAGAAGCGCCATGTTGCCGTCCACCATCCTTTCACCGCGCCGCTCGATGAGGACATCCCGCTGCTCGACAGCGATCCGGGAAAGGTCCGGGCCAAGGCCTACGATCTGGTTCTGAACGGCAGCGAAATCGGCGGCGGATCGATCCGTATCCACGATCAGGCGATCCAGCAGCGCATGTTCAACCTGCTCGGTATCGATGACGAAGAGGCGCAGCTCAAATTCGGTTTCCTGCTCGACGCGCTCAGCTACGGAGCTCCCCCGCACGGCGGCATCGCCTTCGGCCTTGACCGGCTGACCATGATCCTCGCCGGCACCGACTCGATCCGCGACGTGATTGCCTTCCCGAAAACCCAGAAGGCAACCTGCCTGCTGTCAGAGGCCCCCGGAGAAGTCGACCCGGTCCAGCTGCGCGACCTCGGCATCCGGCTGGCGGCGCGCGCTAAATCCTGAACCATGCGGCGTCCCCCTCTCCCGGCGGGGGGACGCTTCCTCATCACCGGCTGACAATGCCCATGCTGCGACCACTTCGAAAGCTGCTGCCCGCAATCGTATCCCTGATCATCCTGCTGGCGGGGTGCGCCAAGCCGCCGCAGGCGGAACTGGCAGCCGCCCGCCAGGCTGTCGCCAGGGCCTATGCCGCCGGCGCGATGGAACTGGCCGGGGATGACTACCAGGCGGCCCGCGCGGCGTTGCGCAATGCTGAACGACTCAGCGATCGAGGTGAATACAAAGCGGCCCGTGATATTCTTTCGACGGCAGAAGCGCAGGCAAAACTGGCGGCCGCAACGGCAAGGGAGAAACGTGCCCACATTGAACGGGAACGCCTGAAAAAGAAACAGCTTGAGGAACTGCGTCGCCAACGGGAACTCGCGGCGCAGAAAAAGAAACACCGTCGGGCCGCCAAAACGAAGCCGAAACCCAAACCGGAGCCGCCCGCCCCCGTCAACCACTATACGGTCAAAGCCGGCGAAACCCTGTGGCAGATCGCCGCCCGACCCGAAGTCTATAACGACGAACTGCTCTGGCCCCTGCTCTACAAATCGAACCGCGACCAGATCACGGACCCGCGCAAAATCTATACGGGCCAGGAATTGATCGTTCCCCGCAAACTCACCACCGACGACAAGAACGCGGCGCGGGCGGAAGCCCGTACCAGCGGCATTTATCCCCTGCCCGGGAAACTGGCTCCAACCAACTGACTTCCCTAAGAAGCCCCCTTTTCACCGCTCCGAGCGACCGTCGCCGAAGCTTCCTCCGAAATGCCGTTTGAGGTAGTGACGCGGGGGCTGATTTCCCCTTGACAGGTCCAAAACCCTTGTATACTGTATACACTCTTTCGAGAACAGTGGGCAACTGCATCCATTCTACCCGAAAGACGAAAAAAACGTCGTTTAACAGGTCATTCAGTCTTCCATGTGGCCACGGGCCCACCCAAGACCAGACTTACCAAGGAGAGAGACATGGCATCAAAAATTATCTGGACCAAAATTGACGAGGCTCCGGCACTGGCGACCTATTCGCTGCTGCCGATTGTCAAAGCCTTCACCAAGGGCACCGGTATCGACGTCGAAACCAGCGACATCTCGCTGGCCGGCCGCATCCTCGCAACCTTCCCCGACAACCTGACCGAAGAACAGAAGATCGCGGACAACCTGGCGTTCCTCGGGGACCTGGTCAAAAAGCCGGAAGCCAACATCATCAAGCTGCCGAATATCAGTGCCTCGGTACCGCAACTCAAGGAAGCAATCGCCGAACTTCAGTCGCAGGGCTACAACCTGCCGGACTACCCGGAAGAGCCGAAGACTGAAGAAGAAAAAGCCATCCAGGCCCGGTATGCCAAGTGCCTCGGCAGCGCCGTCAACCCGGTGTTGCGTGAAGGAAACTCCGATCGTCGTGCCGCCACCTCAGTCAAGATGTTCGGCCAGAAGAACCCCCACCGGATGATGAAACCCTTCCCGAGCGATTCCAAGGCCCATGTTGCGCACATGAATGACGGCGATTTCTACGCCAATGAAAAGTCGGTGACTGTCGACAAGGGCGGCGATTTCAAGATCGAGCTGGCCGGCAAAGACGGCAACACCACCATCCTCAAGGACGGTCTCACCTCACTGGACGGCGAGATTCTCTCCGGCTCCTTCATCAGCAAAAAGGCCCTGCGCGCCTTCTACGCCGAGCAGATTGCCGATGCCAAAGAGCAGGGGGTCCTGCTGTCTCTGCACCTCAAGGCGACCATGATGAAGGTTTCCGATCCGATCATGTTCGGCCACGCGGTTTCGGTCTTCTTCGAAAAAGCCCTGAGCAAACACGCCGACACCCTGAAAGAGATCGGCTTCAACCCCAACCAGGGGCTGGGCGATCTTTACAGCCGTCTGCCGAACCTGCCGGAAGCGAAACAGGCCGAGATCAAGGCCGACATCGAAGCGGTCTACAAGGAGCAGCCTGAACTGGCGATGGTCAACTCGGCCAAGGGAATCACCAACCTGCATGTTCCGAACGACGTCATCATCGATGCCTCGATGCCGGTCGTCGTTCGTGACGGCGGAAAAATGTGGGGCCGCGACGACCAGTTGCATGACACCAAGGCGATGATCCCCGACCGTTGCTACGCCCAGTTCTACCAGGTGGCCCTGGAGGACTGCAAAAAGAACGGCGCTTTCGATCCGGCCACCATGGGCAGCGTCGCCAATGTCGGCCTGATGGCACAGAAAGCCGAGGAATACGGTTCCCACCCGACCACTTTTGAAATTCCGTTCGACGGAACCGTTCGAGTCCTCGACGCCTCCGGCAACGTGCTGATGGAACACGCCGTCGAAACCGGCGATATCTGGCGCCTGTCGCGTGCCAAGGATATCCCGATCCAGGACTGGGTCAAACTGGCGGTCACCCGCGCCAAAGCCAGCGGCGAACCTGCCATCTTCTGGCTCGACGAAAAACGCGGCCACGATGCCCAGATGATCGCCAAGGTTGAAAAGTACCTCAAGGATCACGACACCAGCGGCCTCGACATCCGCATCATGGCACCGATCGAGGCGATGAAATTCTCCTGCGAGCGGGTCCGCAAGGGGCTGAACACCATCTCGGTGACCGGCAACGTGCTGCGCGACTACCTGACCGACCTGTTTCCGATTCTCGAACTCGGCACCAGCGCCCGGATGCTCTCCATTGTCCCGCTGCTGGCCGGTGGCGGCCTGTTCGAAACCGGCGCCGGCGGCTCCGCCCCCAAGCATGTTCAGCAGTTCCTTGAAGAAGGGCACCTGCGTTGGGATTCCCTCGGAGAATACTGCGCGCTGGTCCCCTCGCTGGAGATGATCGCCGACAAGCACGGCAACCCGAAAGCCACAGTGCTGGCCGAAACCCTCGACCAGGCGATCATGAACTACCTGGAAAACCAGAAACTGCCGTCACGCAAGGTCAACGAACTCGACAACCGCGGCAGCAGCTTCTACCTCGGTTTCTACTGGGCCAAGGCACTGGCCACCCAGAACAAGGATGCGGAACTCAAGGCCCGCTTCACCGAGGTGGCCGCCGAACTGGAGAAGAACGTCGAGAAGATCGATGCCGAGTTGCTGGCTGCCCAGGGAGCGCCGGTCGACATCGGTGGTTATTATCACGCCGATGAGGCCAAAACCGAGGCGGCGATGCGGCCCAGCGCCACACTCAACGCCATTATCGACGCAATCTCTTGACAGCCCCCGGAGCCGTGTATACTGTGGGCACTGCTGACATTTCCGGCTCCGGATTTCAGCCCTGTTCGCACCAGTGCCGGCCCCTCTGGGGCCGGCGAAATAAATCCCAAAGGAGAGAGAAAAATGGCTAGACCCAAAATTGCATTGATCGGTGGTGGTCAAATCGGTGGTGTTCTCGCTCAACTCGCCGCGCTGCGTGAACTCGGCGATGTCGTCATGTTCGACATCGTTGAAGGCATGCCCCAGGGAAAGATGCTCGATATCGCTGAAGCGTCCCCGGTTGACGGCTTCGACGTCGAACTCAAGGGCGCCAACGACTACAAGGATATTGCCGGCGCCAACGTCGTCATCGTCACCGCCGGCCTGCCGCGCAAACCCGGCATGAGCCGCGATGACCTGATCGAGGTCAACTCCAAGATCATGACCTCGGTTGCCGAAGGCATCCGTGACAATGCTCCCGACGCGTTCGTTATCGTCATCTCCAATCCCCTCGACGCCATGGTCACCCTCTGCCGCAAGGTTACCGGTTTCCCGTCCAACCGTGTCATGGGTCAGGCCGGCGTACTCGACTCGGCCCGATTCCAGGCCTTCATCGCTTGGGAACTGGGTGTTTCGGTCAAGGATGTCAACGCCATGACCCTCGGCGGCCACGGCGACACCATGGTGCCGCTGATCCGTTACGCCTCGGTCAACGGCATTCCGGTCATGGAACTGCTGGAAAAAAAATACGGCAGCGCCGAAAAAGCCAAAGAAGTCATGGACGCCATGGTCAAGCGCACCAAGGGTGCCGGCGGCGAAGTTGTCGCCCTGCTGAAGACCGGCAGTGCCTTCTACTCCCCGGCTTCCTCGGCTATCGCCATGGCCGAGTCGATCCTCAAGGACCAGAAACGGGTCCTGCCGACCTGCGCCATGCTCAACGGCGAGTTCGGTGTTGACGGCTACTATGTCGGCGTCCCCTGTGTTCTCGGCGCCGGCGGGGTCGAAAAAATCATCGAATTCAGCCTCGATGCCGAAGAGCAGGCCCAGTTCGACAATTCCGTCAACGCGGTCAAGGGTCTGGTCGACAGCCTCGGCCTCTGATGCCCTGTTGACGTTGAAAACCGCAAAGAAGGGCAATGGTTACATTGCCCTTCTTTGCTTTTCCGCGCGGAGAAATTTCAATCAGGCTGTAACAACCCTTCAATCTGCCTGAAAAGCGGCATAACGCAGACACTATTTCTTGTTTCAAATCCGCCGTTTGTGGTACCATTCCGCCGTTTTGACCCGCTCCGCCGGAGCCATCTACAAAAAGGAGACAGACAGGAATGAGCAAGGCCAAAGGTAAGCTCGAGGTCATCGAGAAATATTGCAAAGGCTGCAGCATCTGCGTGGAGTTCTGCCCCACCAAGGTCTTGGCCATGGACGCCTTTACCGTCAAGGTGGCCAATCCGGATGCCTGCATCGCCTGCATGCAGTGCGAACTGCGCTGCCCGGATTTCGCTATCAAAGTCGAAAAAATTGCCTAACCACTAGAGGAGGTTTCGACCAGTGGCTAAAAAAGTTGCTCTGATGCAGGGGAATGAGGCTTGTGCCCACGGCGCGCTGTACGCCGGGTGCAACTTCTTCGCCGGCTATCCCATCACTCCCTCGACCGAAGTGGCCGAGGTATTGTCCAACGAACTGCCGAAAGTCGGCGGCAAATTTATCCAGATGGAAGACGAAATTGGTGCGACCGCAGCGCTCATCGGCGCGGCCCTGACCGGCGCCAAAGCGCTCGACGCCACCTCCGGTCCGGGCATGTCCCTTAAGCAGGAGTTGATCGGCTATGCCTGCATCGCCGAAGTCCCCTGCGTCATCGTCAATGTCCAGCGTGGCGGTCCTTCAACCGGCATGCCGACCGGCCCCGGCCAGTCCGATATGCAGCAGGCGATGTGGGGCACCCATGGCGACCATGCCGCCATCGCAATCTCTCCAGCCTCCTGCCAGGAGATCTACGAGGAGACGGTCCGCGCTTTCAATCTGGCCGAAAAATACCGCATGCCGGTCCAACTGCAGCTCGATGAAATCTGCGCCCACATGCGTGAGCCGGTCACCTTCCCTGAACCAGGCGAACTCGAAGTTATCGATCGCGAAGCACCGACTGTCAGCCCCGAAGACTACAAACCCTACGATGACAGCCAGGGACAGATTCCGCCGCTGGCATCCTTCGGCAGTGGCTACCGCTACCATGTCACCGGCCTGAACAAGGCGGCGGACGGCTTCCCGACCACCAAGGCGGAACTGGTTGACGCCGAGGAACGCCGGCAGATCGCCAAGGTGATGGACAACCTCGACGACATCCTGAAGAACGAGGAATACCAGCTCGAAGATGCCGAAGTGGTGCTGTTTGCATACGGCTCGACCAGCCGCAGCGCCCGCTACGCGGTCAATGAACTGCGCAAGGAAGGCATCAAAGCTGGCCTGTTCCGTCCCATCACTGTCTGGCCTTTCCCGGATGAACGGGTCGCGGAACTGGCCGAACAGGCCAAGGCGATTGTCTGCCCGGAAATGAACCTCGGACAGATGGTCCGTGAAGTCGAACGCGTTGCCAAGGGTGCCTGTCTCGTCAGCCACATCGGCCGCGTTGATGGTGAGCCGATCAATCCCGGCCAAATTATCGACCGGGTGAAGGAGGTGCTGTAATGGCATACGATTACGAGAAGTCAATCCGTCCGGGCAAGCTCCCCCATATCTGGTGCCCCGGTTGCGGTCATGGGATCATTATGAAGGGCCTGATCCGGGCTATGGACAGCTGTGAACTGGATCTGAAAAATACCGCCGTGGTCTCCGGCATCGGCTGCGCCAGCCGCCTGCCCGGCTACCTCGACGCCTGCACCCTGCACACCGCCCACGGCCGGGCCGCAGCCTTCGCTACCGGCGTCAAGATGGCCAAACCGGAAATGACCGTGCTGGTGGTCGGCGGCGACGGCGACGGCACCGCCATCGGCGGCAACCACTTTATCCATGCCTGCCGCCGCAACATCGACATCACCTATATCGTCATGAACAACAATATCTACGGCATGACCGGCGGCCAGTTCTCGCCCTGCACACCGACCGGGGCGATG
The DNA here is from genome assembly GCF_002898515.1 of Geothermobacter hydrogeniphilus. Taxonomy (GTDB): domain Bacteria; phylum Desulfobacterota; class Desulfuromonadia; order Desulfuromonadales; family Geothermobacteraceae; genus Geothermobacter_A. Next base: position 21,872 of record NZ_PPFX01000034.1, read on the forward strand.
GCTTCAACCACCCCCTACGGCAACCCCGATCCGACCTTCGATATCAGCAAGCTGGCGATCGGCGCAGGGGCCACCTTCGTCGCCCGCGGCACCGCTTTTCACGCTACCCAGATTGATAAGCTGATTGCCGAAGGCATCCGCCACAAGGGTACGGCGGTGATCGAGATCCTCGATGACTGCCCGACCACCTATGGCCGCCGCAACAAGTTCCGCTCCGTGGTCGACATGATGAAGCGTCTCAAGGACATCGCTGTTCCGGTGGCCGCAGCCGCCAAAATGACCCCCGAGCAACTTGAAGGCAAGGTCCTCACCGGTGTTCTCTACAAGGAAGAACGTCCTGAGTACACCGAGCAGTACGCCCAGGTTATTGCCAAGGCGCAAGGCGCCTGATCCCAGCTGAAGGAGAATTGAACCATGGCTGAACGTTATGAAATTCGGTTTTCCGGTGCCGGTGGTCAGGGCCTGATCACCGCCGGAATCATCCTGGCCGAGGCGGCCAGCATCGTGGAGGGCAAAAGTGCCGTCCAGTCCCAGAGCTACGGCCCCGAGGCCCGTGGCGGCGCCTCCAAGTCGGAAGTTATCATCTCGGATGGTCCCATCGACTACCCGAAAGCGACGATCGTCGATGCCTGCCTCGCCATGACCCAGGTAGCCTGCGACAAGTACGCCAACGGCATCAAGCCCGGCGGTCTGCTGCTGCTTGACGAAGATTTCGTACCCAACGTCCCCGAGGGCGATTTCAAGGTGGTCCGGGTACCAATCATGCGCACCGCTCAGGAAGAAATCGGCCGCGCCATCGTCGCCAATGTGGTTGCCCTCGGAGCGATGATCGCCCTGACCGGCGTCGTTGCCAAGGAGTCCGGCCTCAAGGCGGTTCTCTCCCGGGTTCCCGAGGCCTTCAAGGACCTCAACGAAAAAGCCTACAATATGGGCTTCGAGAAGGTTAAAGCCGCCATGGCCTGAAAACCGGCCGGCACTGCAGAACAAAGAAAGCCCGGAGCGGATGCTCCGGGCTTTCTTTTGTTTGGAAAGGTCTTTTAATCAGCCTAGGAGGCTGTCGGGCTATACAGACTGAAGCGAAAATTCGAGCGTTTGAGCACAGATTTCAGCTCGATTGCAGCCTCATAGCAGTGGCTATGAGGCTGCAATCGAGCTGGGATATGGGCCGAACGCGCGGATTTGCAGCCAGTTCATGGATAGTCCGACAGCCTCCTAGCCGAATTCGGCGATGAACTTCTCGGCCATCGCCACATCCTCCCTGCTGCCGATGAAAACCGGTGACCGCTGGTCAATTCCTTCCGGTTCGATATCGAGAATCCGCTCCCGGCCATTGGAGGCAGCCCCCCCGGCCTGTTCCATGATGAAAGCCATGGGATTCAGTTCGTAGAGCAAACGTAACTTGCCGTTCGGAGCGCCTTCAAGGTGGGGATACATGAAAATTCCCTGCCCCTTGATCAGCACCTGGTTGATATCCGGAACAAAGCCGCCGCTGTAGCGCAACTTGGAACCTTTCACCTCCAGAGATGAGATGAACTTTTCCACTCCGGGAGAATACTTGTTGCGCTGCCCACCGGGAGAATAGATGGTTCCGGCCGGCTGCATCTTCACATGCTCCTGAATCAGAGTGTATTCCATCAGCGAGTTCATGGCAAATTCATGAACGCCGCTGCCGGTCGAGTAGACCAGGGTACAGCGGGGACCATAGAGGATGTACATGGCGGCAACCATGTTGCGGCCGCGCTGCAACACGTTGTCGCCACGGTAAATACCGATGATGGTTCCGACAGCAAGGTTGACATCAACCAGGGAAGAGCCATCGAGAGGATCGTAAGTAATCGAATACTTGCCGTTCAGGTTGACATTGATGATCTCGTCGGTCTCTTCGGAGGCGATGGTGGAAATCACCCCGGAATGGATCAGCCGCTTGCGCAGGATCCGGTCGGAGAGAACATCAAGAGCCAACTGTTCCTCACCGTAGAGGTTTGACGTACCGGCAACCCCCAGGTCGCCGGTGCGGATGGCGTTGATCACGTAACGCGAGGCGGTGGCTATTTCGCAGATGACCCTGGTCAGGTCCCGATCTTCCTCGTGTTCCCGCAGATGACGTCGCAAATCAACCTGAAAAGGTGTTGTACCCGGTTCTCTAACCATGAAATTTCCCTCCTGACGGACAGATTGAACACTCTTGACCATTGTCTGTATCAGACTAAGGAGTTTAGACCATCCCCACAGCCTGAACAAGAGCAAATCTCGCGATCTGCGGCTGCCTTGACGTCTTCCCGGTGGCTGCTATGCTGAATGAACACCCAGACCCGGGAGGATACGTCATGAAAGAAGAAGAAGAAGAACAGCAGCAGCAACCGACATCCCCTGAGAGTGACCACCAACACGAACGCAAAACCATGGAGAAGTTCTGGGGAGCCACGGTCGAAACCTGGAACAGCGCGACCTTCCGCGCCAATCAGTACAAACGGATTGTGCAGAAAAAGATCGATCTGACCTCACTGCACAAGAAGATTTCCACCGCTCACACCGATCTTGGTAAAAAAATCGACGACCTGTACCAGAACGGCAACGACAATGTCATGGAACATCCGGATGTCATGAACATGCTCAAGGGCCTCGGCAGCATGCGCCAGGCCGCGGCAGGACTCGAAGAGGAAATTGTCACGATCAAGAACGAAGAACCACCTGAAGACGAGATGCAGCCGCCGGCAGGCGGGAACGCCTGACATCCCGGCGAACGAAGGAATCCGACAACAAACTGGAACGGGCCCTGAAAATCAGGGCCCGTTTTTTTCATCTACATTCAGTTGTCAACATCAGCGCAGGTGCTTGCGCGCCCGCGGCACACTGTGCAGGCGTTCATCCTTGTACTCCCGGTCCCACTTGCGCATCTCTTCGAGGACTTCCGCTTCGACTGCCGACATCTCGGCGGCATGCCGGTCCATGATGTCGATGGCCCTGTCGATGCTGTCGCTGCGCTGTTTCAATCCGGGGCGGGGGTCATTGATTCCTGCAGGGTTGAACTGGGGCATACATCCTCCTTGCTGCGGCTGTGCCCACGACCTTGATTCCGAACACGGACATGGGCGACCAACGATCAGTGAAGTCCCAGAGGTTCTCCCATTATACAACGACCGACCATCCGGGCAAACCCCTGTTCAAAATCTTTTTGCTCGTCTCTCTGATCGTGGTTCTAACGACCGAGATCCTGTTTCCACTGTTGCTGCAATTCCGCCAGGCTCAGGCCATAGGATCCAAAAACCCGGGCAAAGGCGTCATCCGCGGGGGCTCCCGCGCCGAGATCCCGCAGGATATCCCCGATTTGAAACCAGCCGTAATCATTCACCAGGTAACGGACAAAAGAATAGCTCTGTTCGTAAGCCAGGCGTATCTCGGCAGCCGGCAGATTTTTCCAGCTGCCGGTCAGGGAGTTGAAATCAAGTAATGCCGGCGCCTGTTCCAGGGTCCGCAGGGGGGGATTAAAACGCCCGCGTCCGGCCAGTTCGGCCAGACCTTCGTTGAGCCAGGTCGGACAACGATTCCCGGCCAGTTCCCGCACGACAACATGGGTGTATTCATGGAACAGTACCGCCTGTAGGGGGGCGGAAACCTGCTTCACGCCACCGAGCGGGATACGGATTTTGCCGTCGTAAAGGCCCGCGGCCCAGTCGGGCGAGGCGGTAATGCGGGAGAAGTCGGCACGCGTGTAAATCAGCACCGGAATCTGCCTGGCGGGATAAACATCCAGGTTCCCCCCAAGTTCAACATAGGCCTGGTGAAGAACATCGAGCAGTTCAGCTCCGAGATCTGGATCGCCGGCCGCATCGTAGGAAAGGACAAAGCTGGAAGTGTAGCTCTGTTCCATACCCGACTCGACCTGGGCCTCCCGCCGGGCCTTGGCCAACATCGCCTGGAGAGACGTATTTCCCGGGTCCAGTTCCAGAGCCCTTCTCCAGGCGTCGATCGCCTTCTCCAGGCGATTGGTGAGATAGTCAACCCGACCGAGAAGCTGCCACACCCCCGCCTGTTGATCATCGATGCCGAGAGCTTCGTTGAGAACCACCTCGGCTTCGGCGTAGGCTTTCTCCGCCATCAGGGCGTGAGCCCGGGCGAGCAGAAAGCGGGTATCGTCCGGCGCCAGTTCCTGCCCCTGATGAAAAAGGGCACCGGCCTGACGATATCTCCCCTGGCGCAGCAGTTCATGACCGCGGGCCAACAGAACGACGGCGAGGTTTTTTCGAATCTGCTCATCGTAGGGCTGGTCCTGCCGGGCCTGACGCAGGTAGTCCAATGCCCTGGCGGTATCACCGACCCGATAGGCCTCAACACCCAGCTGGTTGTTCTGTGAGGCATTCAGAGCGGCACAGCAGAACGAAGTCGACAGCAGGAGAAAAACCAGCGACAGGATCGTTCTTGCCCACCTCGCCCCGTTCAAGGACGCTTCCCCCGGGCGAGAATCTCCAGCATCGCCTGGTGCAGCAGGCCGTTGCTGGCAAGAATTTCAGCACCGTGAATATCGAGCGGCGCATCGGAAAAATCACTCACCCGCCCCCCTGCCTCGCGGACAATCAACTGACCGGCGGCGATATCCCAGGGTTTGAGTTTCATCTCCCAGTAACCGTCGAAACGACCGCAGGCGGTATAAACCAGGTCAAGGCTGGCCGCTCCGGGACGACGGCAGGCCTGGGCGGCCTGCTGGAAAGCAACGAAGTGATCGTAATTATTGACCGGGCTTTGTTTCCGGTCATAGGGGAATCCGGTTGCCAGCAATGCCTGGTCAAGCTGGTCAGTCTTTGAGACCTGGAACCGCCGGTCATTGAGCCTGGCCCCCTGTCCCTTTTCCGCGATGAACAACTCGCCCATCGCGGGGTTGTAGACAACACCGAGCACGACCTCACCATCAACTGCCAGGGCGATGGAAACCGTCCACCAGGGCAACCCGTGGGCAAAGTTCGTGGTGCCGTCAAGCGGGTCGATAATCCACTGGTACGGTGATTTCCGGACACCATAATCCCCCTCCTCGGCAAGGATGTCGTGGCGCGGGAAAATACCCCGGATGACATTGACGATCATCTCTTCGGCCGCCTGGTCGGCGTCAGTCACCAGGTCGACTTCACCCTTGTGACGAATCTGCAGGGTCCGGCCGAATTTCTCCAGCAGCACCTTCCCCCCCGCGACTGCCGCCTGCAGGGCAATTTCTTTCATAGAACCTCCCCTGGCCCGGTCGGTGAAAGCTGGTCACACCACATCCGGGTTGCGCCGACCACCGCCAACGGGATACAGAAAAACTGCAGAAAAGGGATGGCCAGAAGGCAGAGAACCCCGGTACCGAAGCCGAAGGCCATGAACATGCGCCCGCCGATAAAGCGGCGCTGTTCACGAAACCCCTGTCCCTTGCGGCCGAAAACATAACTGGTGTACTGGATGGCGAGAAAATAGACGGTGAACAGGAAGGAGAGAACTGAGTAAAGCAGAGTGCCGAACCCGGGGATGAAATTCAATAGCAGCAGCAGCACCATGCCGATGACAAAAACGACCAGTTTCCTGCATTCGTCGACCAGGATACGCCCGATTTCACGCAGTGAAAAGGGTACACCTTCAGCCTTTCCGCGAATCGCCAGCTCGGTTTTCTCCGACAACAGATCATTGAAGGGTGACGAAATCAGGTTGCCGACCACGGTGAAAGAAAAGAAGACCAGCACCGCCGTCAGCACCACCGCCACCAGCCAGAGAAAGTAATAAAGCGTCGCCCAGTACCAGGCATCGCCGCTCGGAATCATCGTCTCAACCCGGTTGTTGAAAAAATCGAGCCCCAGCCAGACGGCCAGAGAGAAAATCACCGTGTTGATCAGAAAGGGAATCAGTACATATTTCCACAATCGCGGCGTCTTCATCAGGAAGCGCCCACCGGCGAAGGGGTAGAAGAAACCACGTGAAAAATGAGTCAGGGGGTTATTGCGGAGCAGATTGACCATCGACAGTCGCCTCGAACCGGTAGGGGATAGAGGAGTCTATCCTATCACAGCAGCCGGGGATTCGTCATCGGCAACAAGCGTGCTTTTCGGTTATAATGGTGTTCAGTCCAACCTTCAGAGGTTGGAGCCCGCCGACCGCAAACACTGACAAGGGAGAGAACAGCATGACTGAATTCAGTTGCCAGAACCCCGAAGAACACTGCGACCTGCACGCCTGCCAGCTGGCCGGCAAGGAACGCAACCCCGAAGTCGACAAGATATTTGAAAACCCCCGTTTCGCCTGCACCAACTGCGGTGTCAAGGTCCACGATGCGGCCAACGTCTGCATGCCCAAGGAACTCTGAAAAACATATTGCCGGCAAAAAGGGTCAGTGCAGTGAACAAACAGCACCGGCCCTTTTTGCCGGTTTTTCCTGCCTCATCAGCGGTCAGCAATTCACTCGTCGGCGAACATCCGCTCCAGGGCATAACGCGCGTGCAGTTCGGTGGTATTGAACAACGGCATGTCGGTGTGTTCCGGCCTGATCAGCAGCGGGATTTCAGTACAACCGAGAACAACTCCCTGCGCTCCGAGTCCGCGCAACCGGTCGATAATCTGCAGGTAGGCTCGACGCGAGGAGTCGGTGAACTGCCCGCGACAGAGCTCCGCGAAGATAACCTGATGCACCAGTTCCCGCTCTTCCTCTTCGGGGATGACCACCTCGATTCCGAAACCCTCCCGCAGTCGATCCCGGTAAAAACCTTCCTCCATGGTGTAACGGGTACCAAGCAGGCCGACCCTGGTCACGCCCCTGGCCAAACAATCGCGACCGACGGCATCGGCGATGTGCAGCAACGGTACATCGATCCGGGCTGCGACCTGCGGCGCCACCTTGTGCATCAGGTTGGTACAGATCAGCACCATATCGGCGCCGCTCTGCTGCAGTCCCCGGGCGGCGGCACCGAGCATTGCTCCCGCCTGCTGCCAGCGGCCGCTGACCTGCAGCTGCTCAATCTCGGCGAAATCAACGCTGTGCATGATGATTTTGGCCGAATGTAATCCTCCGAGTCGTTCACGCACTCCCTGGTTGAGAATCTGGTAGTACAAAAGGGTCGATTCCCAACTCATGCCGCCCAACAGACCAACTGTTTTCATAACACCTCCCGGTTTTGGAATGCTCCATTCAAACCCGAAAACTGTTTACAAAACAGATACAGATAACATAAAAAACAAACATAACAGTTTTTCGGGAGACAGAGATGGACCACAATGAATTCCGCTACCGCAGGGTCGAAAAGCAGATCACCGCGCCATCGAACGCTTTGAGATCCGCGCGGCGATCCTGGTTCCGAACTTCAACAACCCCGATGGCAGTCTGACCACGGACACACGCAAAGAAGAGATCGTGCGTCTGCTCGGCGAACGGAGTATTCCCCTGATCGAGGATGATGTCTACGGCGAAATCTACTTTGGTGCCGGGCGGGCGCGATGCTGCAAGAGTTTCGATGACGCGGGCGAGGTGATTTACTGTTCCTCCTTCTCCAAGACCATCGCGCCGGGCTACCGGGTCGGCTGGATGATTCCCGGCCGCCACTACGGCAAGGCCCTGGACCTTAAAACCACGACCAACATCTGCACCGCCTCTCCCACTCAGATGGCAATTGCCGCCTTCCTGCGTGAAGGCTACTTCGAGCGCCACCTGCGCCGCCTGCGCGGGGCTATCCACAACCAGATGGAAGCGTTGCTGCTCAGCCTGCACCGCCATTTCCCGGCTGAAACCCGGGCCGGCTTTCCATCCGGCGGGGCCGCGATCTGGGTCGAGCTGCCGCCAGGCATCGACACGGTCGACTATTTCTTCAAGGCGTGGGAAGCGCGTAAAAACCCTCGGCAGGCTGGCCGAAGAATGTACTGAATCAATCCGGATTCAGGATTCCATCCGGGCGGCGCTGACTCCGGCCAGGTAGCCGGTCGACCAGCAGACCTGCAGGTTGAAACCGCCGGTCGGCCCGTCGATATCAAGCATTTCGCCGGCGAAATAGAGGTTCTCGATTTTCTTCGAGCGCAGGCTGCGCATGTCGACATCCTTGAGAGAAACGCCGCCCGAAGTGACGATCGCCTTCTTCATCCCTTCGTGACCGGTGACCCGCAGCGGCAGGCGCTTGAACAACTCCAGCAGCCCCCGACGTTCGGCGCGGGTGACGGAGTGGCATTTCTTGCCGGGATCGATGCCGGAAAGCAGGATGAAACGGGGGATCATGTCGCGCGGCAGCAGCTTGCCGAGGGCATTGCGGAAATCCCTGTTGGCATGATCCGCAAGTTCGCGCTGCAGGCGTTTGTCGAACAACTCTTCACTGACCGCCGGTTTAAAATCAACCTCCAGCGAAACTTTCCCCTTTGTCAAAGCCTCGCGGATAGCGGAACTCATATCGAGGATGATCGGCCCGCCAATGCCGGTGCGGGTGAAGAAAGCCTCGCCGAAACGTTCATCGAGCGGCGAGCCGTCGAGCAGGACGACGATGCGGATATTTTTCAGATTGAGGCGGCACCATTCCCCGGTCCAGTCTTCGGCCAGCCGAATCGGCATCAATGCCGCTTCCGGTTTGACCAGTCGGTGACCACTCGCTTCAGCCCAGGCGTAACCGTCACCGGTACAGCCGGTTTCGGGATAGGAGAGCCCGCCGGTGGCAACCAGGTAGCGGGCCGCCCGGAAAACACCGCGGCCGGTCACCACCCCGCTTATGCGGCCATCCTCCACCTGCAGGCGCCTGACCTCGCAGCCGGTGCGGAGTTCGACTCCGCAGTCACGCAGAAAGCGGTCCAGGATCTGCTGCACATCGACCGCCCCGCCACGGGCCGGAAAAACCCGCCCGCCCCGCTCGGTTTTCAGGTCCAGTCCGCGTTGCCTGAAAAAATCGACAACATCCCGTGGCCCGAAGGCATAGAGAGCCGTCAGCAGGGCCTTGCCATTGCGCCCGAACGCCTCGGCAAAGTGCCGCGGATCATCCTCGTCGTGGGTTACGTTGCAACGTCCCTTGCCGGTGATCAGCAGCTTGGCGCCGCAGCGTCGGTTCTTTTCGAGCAACATCACCCGGGCACCGTTGAGAGCGGCAAAGCCGGCGGCGAAGATCCCGGCGGGACCGCCGCCGATGACGATCAGATCATGAGAGCTGAAATGATTTGCCGGCGGTTTTCTCACGGATGCCCCGTTCCCGGAATCAGCTGTCAATGGACAGAACCCGAGGCAACTCGGCCACCCTGGACTTGAACAGTTCAAGACTGCCGTCATTGAGAATGATGTCGTCCCAGGCGTCGAAACCGTCGAGCGAGGTTTCACTGGCGTGATTTCCGGCGGCGGCGTAGCCAGGACGCTCGATCTTGATAATCCTGCCGTCAAGTTCCCGGATGGAGCGCAGTTCGTTCATGAAACGCACATCATCGACCAGGATGTGAACCCTGTCGAGATCGTAATCACGCACCTTCCGCGTCCAGGCCCGGGTCCAGTAATCGGGCTCCCGGGCGCGGCGGTATTCGGTCCCCCACCACTGCAGAATCAGGCGCACGGTCAGGGCCGTCTGTCCCGGACGATCCTGGATGGCACTGTTGATACGGATAAAATCCGCCCAAGGCGGGCAAACCTCAAGGGCTTTTTCCTGATCGATATAAAAGGTACGAACCTTATCCTCCTGGCTGCCGTAGACCAGGGGCACATGGTCGACGGCGCCAACCTGACGCAGAAAACCCTCGACCTCGTCGCGCAGCAGCATCGCCATCGGCACAATCAGCGTTTCACGTTGAAGCAGGGGAGCAAGATGGTGGGCGGCGGTGGTTTTCCCCGAGGCGGCCTTGCCGGCAAATCCAAGTATCATCACAGATCCTTCGTCCGAAAATTCACGCCGAGTGTACAGAATTCGACTGCAGGCTGCAATGGCACGTTTCACTTATCACAACCAGCCCCATCCACACCACAGTTCCAAGACGCTGGATTTTTTATCAAATCAAGGCGCTGCCTCGCTGAGCGCGGAGGCGTAGCGGAAGCCACGTCGCACAAGCGAAGCGGGGCAGCAACGCAGAGTTGATGAAAAAGCCGGCGTCCTCACGCCATCAAAAAAGCAGGGGCCCGAAGGCCCCTGCTTTTTTGATCCGTCAACATCAGTCTCCTACTCGGGCGGCAGAACACAGCAGATAATCTCCACCCGCCGATTCTGATAGCGCCCTTCCTTGGTCTTGTTGTCGGCAACCGGCCGACTCTTGCCGTAGCCCCTGGAGAGCAGCCGCTTGCTGTCAATCCCATAATTGGCAATCAGGTAATCACGAATGGCCCTGGCACGAGCCTCGGAGAGTTTCTGATTGTACTCCGCACTCCCGGTATGGTCGGTGTGACCGGCGATCAGGATGAACGGCACCTGACTGTGCTCACGAATGAAGGCGGCCGCCCGATCGAGATCGGCCTTGAACTCCGGCTTGATTTCAGCCTTGTCGAAATCGAAATTGATGTGCAGGGTCAGCTTCAGGCTGCAGCCGTCCTCATCGACGAATTCTCCACGCGGTGTATTCGGGCACTTGTCACGGCTGTTGGGTACGCCGTCGCCATCATCATCCCCATCCACCGGAGCCGCTTTGCGCTGCAGGAACGCCTTTTCAACAAAAGCCGCCATGGCCCCGGAGTCGGCGAGGCTCGCCGCGGTCTGTGACGAACCACAGCTACTGGCTGCCGCGACCTGCTGCAGGGCCTTTTCCCCCTGGGGGAAACCACCGACAGCGATGGTATGAATACAGAGATTGCCGCCAAAGGCCTCAACCAGTTTTTTGGCCGCAACCGGGGCGTCACTCATCTGCAGTCCATCGCTGACCACCACGATGGCATTCTTGCCGCCAGCTCCACCGAGATCCTGCCCGGCCGCCATCAGGGCCTCCGCCAGCGGGCTGTTGCCGCCGGCCTCCTTGACAGCATCGAGACCCTGCTGCAAACCACTGCGGCTGTATCGGGCAAGTCCATAGATCAACTCGGTTTCAGCGGCCATCTGCTTTGAATGGAGACCGAAATGGCGTAACCCGGCATTGAAACCAAGGTCGGCGGGCAGGCTGCGATTGATCCCGCCGATCACCCCCTTGGCATCCTGGAAGTTGGTGCCGCTTCCTTCCATAGCCATGGTCATCGAACTGTCCAGGATGAACAGCGCATTGTTCACCTTGGGCTGGTACTTACCAGCCTCAAAAGTCGCCGGGTTGAAAGTCATCGGCGCCATCCCGGCCTGTTGAGCGGCACAACCGAAAAGAAACGCACTACTTGCCAACAGCATGGCGATTGCGGAAAATGTTCGTCTCATCTTTCTGCCTCCTCACGGGTGTATCGAGGTGTGAACCCGTCGCGGAATATGAAGTCCCATCTGCCGGGTTCGGCAACAGGTTGAATTCGTCAAGAGGAAAAGAGTTCGCCAGGCGGGAAACTGTCGTCAGTTCAGCCACCCCTCCCCTGTATTCCTGACTATTCCAGTAAATCTTAGCAGTGAGCCGGGCTTTGTCAAAAAAAAGAGAGAAGGATTATTTACAGCGCCGGAACAGGGGACGGGGGGCATTGGCCAGACAGGCACCGGTGACAACCAGGATGCCGCCGACCAGCAGCGACGGGCTGAGGGCTTCACCGAGTAGCAGGGTGGCAAGCAGCACCCCGTTGACCGGGACAAAATTGATGAAGACCGCGGCCCGCGACGGACCGATGGCCTCAATCCCCTGAAAGTACCAGAGGAAACTGACCACGGTGCCGAACAGGCCGAGATAGCCGATGCTCAGCCAGGAGGAGAAGGCGAGCCCGAGGGCTTCGGCGAAGCTGCCCTGCAGCAGCGCCGGAATCAGCAGCAACAGAGTCCCGGCAAGGGACGACCAGCAGACGGCGGCCAGCGGCGACAACCCCCGCATGGCGGTCTTGCCGATCACCGAGTAGAGCGTCCAGGAGAGAACGCAGCCGAAAATCAGCAACTCGCCGCGACCGATGCCGCCCTGAAGGATCAGCTCCGGGTTGCCCCGGGTGATGACCAGCATGGCGCCGAAGATCGACAGGGGGATGCCCAGCAGCCGGCTGAAGGGCAGGGATTCCCGGTAGACCAGGACCGAACAGAGGGTGATGGCGACCGGGTTGAGAGCGATGATCAGCGCCGCCCGACCGGCACCGATCTCGGTCAATCCGTTGAAGAAGAAGAGGTTGTAGGCAAAGATACCGGTCAGCCCCAGCGAGCTGACGGCCAGCAGCTGCCGGCGGTCGAGTTTCGGCAGCCGTCCCTCCAGACGCCGGGTGGCCGCCACCAGCAGCAGCGAGGCGAACAGGAAGCGGAAGAAAGCCGACGTCGCCGGATGGACGTCAGCAGCCAGGAACCGGCCGGCGACGAAGGTCCCACCCCAGAAGAAGGCGGCGGCGAAGAGCTTCAGGTAGGTTGACAGCACCGCCGCAGGTTACCAGCCTCGACCAGGAAATCAAGACATTTTCATGGACGGCAAACCACCCGCCCTGATAATTGGTATGCTTCTGGTGAAACTCAGGACTGATTTCAGGAGACCGCCATGCGACGCTACTCGGACCAGCCCTTCCCCGCCTACCGTCACCGGCTCGACCGGACCCCGCACCCGACCCGCGACCCGCGCGGTCACAGCTACGGGCTGCCCGAACCGATCCCCCTCTCCTGTTCGCAACGAAACTGGCCCGGCTGTGAACCCTATCTCTATGGCGTCGACCTTTTCAACCACGGCTATTTCTGGGAAGCCCATACCGCTTTCGAGCAGGTCTGGCTGGCGGAGGGGCGCGAAACGGTCAATGGTCTTTTTTTCCAGGGATTGATCCAGATCGCCGCCGGATTCCTCAAGCTGGCGGGCGGCGAACCGGACAACGCCCGGATGCTGGTCGAACTGGGGATCGAAAAACTGCCGACCGAGCCCGAAGTCTTTTTCGGACTGCAACTGCCACCTTTTGTCACCCGGATGAGGGAGAGCCTGGAGAATGAGGCCATCCCGCCGGTGATAGAGCTGCGAATTGACGATGAGGGCTGAGCAGCCCCCCCCCCCTCAATCCCCCCTGTAGAACAGCGAGCAGGGGGTCGACAGAGCGGGACAGCCTTCATTGCCCCCTCCAGGTCACTCCTCACAATGACTGTCCAAAGGACAAGGTTCCAGAGACCTCGACCACGCCATTCACCTTGACCCCTCTGGCGCCGGCCGGGTATCTTGAAAAAATGCGATCAAGCGAACCCATCTCCCGATGACCGAGATCCCCCGCGATATTCCCCTCAGTGCCTGGCTGCCGACCAGCCGGGCCGAGATGCAGGCCCGCGACTGGCAACAGGCCGATGTGATCATCGTCTCCGGTGACGCCTACGTCGACCACCCCAGTTTCGGCGGCGCGGTCATCGGCCGGCTGCTGGAAGATCTCGGGCTGAAGGTGGCGGTGCTGCCGCAGCCGAACTGGCGTGACGACCTGCGCGACTTCCGTAAGCTCGGCGCCCCCCGGCTGTTCTTCGCCGTTACCGCCGGCTGCATGGATTCGATGGTCAACCACTACACCGCCAACCGCCGGCGACGCTCCGACGACGCCTACACCGCCGGAGGCCGGTCCGGGATGCGACCCGACTACGCGGTCAGCGTCTACAGCCGCATCCTCAAGCGGTTCTATCCCGAAACCCCGGTGGTGATCGGCGGCATCGAGGCGAGTCTCAGGCGCGTCACGCATTACGACTACTGGTCCGACAGCTTCAAACCGACAATCCTCGCCGACAGCGGCGCCGACCTGCTGGTCTACGGCATGGGCGAAAAACCGCTGACCGAAATCGTCCGGCTGCTGCAGCGCGGCGTTCCCTTCGAGCGTCTCGACACTCTCGAACAAACCGCCCTGCTGCGTCCCGTGGACGCCATACCACGGTGCCGCAACTGGCGGGATGAAGAACTGGCGTCCCACGAAAACTGTCTGAAAAACAAAAAACTGCAGGCAAAAAATTTCGCCCGGATAGAAACTGAGAGTAACCGCCTGCAGAGCCGGGTGCGTTTCCTGCAGCGGGTCAATGAAAAGATGCTGGTCATCAACCCGCCGGCCGCTCTCCTGAACGAAAAGGAACTGGACCGCAGCTTCGCCCTGCCCTACACCCGGCTGCCGCACCCGCGCTACCGGGGGAAGACAATTCCCGCCTTCGAGATGATCAAGGATTCGATCACCCTGCATCGCGGCTGTTTCGGCGGCTGTTCTTTCTGCACCATCTCCGCTCACCAGGGAAAATTCATCACCAGCCGCAGCGAGGCCTCGATCCTGGCCGAACTGGAGCAGCTGACCGCCCGCCCCGGCTTCAACGGCACCCTTTCCGACCTTGGCGGCCCGAGCGCCAACATGTACCGCATGCAGGGGAAGGATCTTGAACCGTGCCGTCACTGCACCCGCCCGAGCTGCCTGCACCCGGCGGTCTGCGCCAACCTCGACACCCGCCATCGGCCGCTGATCGACCTCTACCGCAAGGTCGCCAGCCACCCCGCGGTACGCCACGTCCATATTGGCTCCGGCCTGCGCTACGATCTGTTCATGCATCCCACCGACGACAAAGGCCTTGCCGCCGACCACGCCGCATACCTGAAGCAGCTGGTGACCCGGCATGTCTCCGGACGTCTCAAGGTCGCCCCGGAACACGCCTCGGATACGGTGCTGGCGCTGATGCGCAAACCCTCCTTCGCCATGTTCCGGGAACTGAAGCGCCGTTTCGAGCAGATCTGCCGCGAACATAACCTGAACCAGCAGCTGATCCCCTACCTGATCTCGGGACACCCCGGCTGCGGACTGGAAGAGATGGCTGAACTGGCCTTGAAGACCCGTGAACTCGGCTACCGGGTCGAACAGGTGCAGCTGTTCACCCCGACGCCGATGACCCTGGCCTCGGAAATGTACGCCACCGGCATCGATCCCCACAGCGGCCGGCCGATCACCTCTGCCACAACCGACCACCGACGGCAGGAGCAGCACCGGATGCTGTTCTGGTACCGACCGGAAGAGCTGCCGAAGATCGTCCGCAGCCTGCACGCGGCGGGGCTGGAGCGGCTGGCGCGTCAATTCAGCGAAACGAATGCTGGAGGGGAGCAAAGAAGGAGGGGGAAACGGGGAACGGGCCGCCGCCGCAACAGCAGGAACAGACAGTGAACCGGGAACGCATGCAGATTCATCTCGATCCGCAGCTCTGCCGCCAGTGCGGTGGGCTCTGCTGCCAGGGACATCCCGGCTGTTGGGCCGATCCGCAACGCTTCGCGGCGCTCTTTTTTGCCGGCCACCTGCCGTCCCTTGAGAAACTGCGGACACGGATCGCGGACCTCGGCCTGCAGCTGCGGGACTACAGCGGGGTACCGGTACCGGCGCCGCGCAGCAATGAGCAGGGCTGTGTTTTCCTCGGCAAGCGGGGCTGCAGACTGGATGAAGAACAGCGTCCCTGCCAGTGCCTGGGGCTGATCCCCGAACTCGAAACCCTGACCAGCGGTGAGATTCACTGTCGGCTGCCGGGCAAACTCAGCTATGGCACGATCCGCGCAAACTGGCAGCAGGCCTGGAATCATCAGGGTCAACGGGATGCCGTTCCCGACACTTGACCTTCAGCCGTCTCGCCCCTGATCGATCCGATGATTAAGCAACGCCAGTTCTATCTCCCGCAGAACATCATTCAAACGATGAAATCCGGCAGGCGTTCCGGCTGAGTGCTGTAACTCCATTCGCCCTCGGCATAAACCGGGGAAAATCTTAATTTGGGTCGCTTTCTGAACACCCTTGAAAGCTGACCTGCCAAAGGTTTCATTTCTGCGGTATACTTTCAACCTGAATCAGGGGCAACTCAACTGAGCGTGATTTTTGACCTTTTGCGAACATCTCGGGTCAGGCATCCCGGCATCGGGCACGCGATTCTCTTCCTTTCTTTTTCCTGAGGATTTCAATGAACCTGGCTGAACAATTCAAGGACAGTTGCGGTGTCGGTCTGGTTGCCAATCTGCGCAACCGGCCGAGCCATGGACTGATCGAAGATGCCATCCGCGCCCTGGAACGGATGGTTCACCGCGGAGCGGTCGCCGCCGACGGCAAAACCGGCGACGGCTGTGGGCTGCTCTGCTCGTTGCCGGTCGATTTGATGCGCCGGGCGGCCCGGGAAGAAGGTGTTTCCCTGCCGGACAGCTTTGCCATCGCCACCCTGTTTCTCTCCGATCCGCAGTCCCAGCAGGCGGTCTTCAGCGAAATCTGCACCCGTAATGACCTGCAGGTGGTGCTATTCCGCGAGGTTCCGATCAACACTGAAGCCCTCGGCGATTACGCCCGGGAACGGCTGCCGAACATCGTCCAGGCTTTTGTCATCCCCGCCGAACTGATCGCCACTCGCCGCTTCGACGCGCTGCTCTACCTGACCCGCAAGGAGGCCGAACACCAACTCGGCAACGACGACCGGTTCTACATCCCGAGTTTCTCCCGCACCCTGATCTCCTACAAGGGGCTGGTGATGCCGGCCTACCTGAAAGAACTCTACCCCGACCTCGGGCAGGAAGAATTCAAGTCCAGCTTCGTCCTTTTTCATCAGCGCTTCTCCACCAACACCCTGCCGCAGTGGCGCCTCGCCCAACCGCTGCGCAACCTCGCCCACAACGGTGAAATCAACTCGATCCGAGCCAACCGGATCAACACCCTGGCCAAGTCGGCGGCGATGCACAGCCCGGTCTTCTCCGATGAGGAACTGCAACGCCTGCTGCCGATCCTGCAACCGGAGGGATCTGACAGCGCCAGCCTTGACAACATGTTTGAATTCCTGCTGATCAACGGCGTTGACTTCTTCAAGGCGGTCCGGATGCTGATTCCGCCGGCCCGCCACAACGTCGCCCACATGCCGGCCAGGCTGCGCTCCTTCTACGAGTACACCTCGGCCGCCTGGGAACCCTGGGACGGCCCCGCCGGGGTCTGCCTCAGCAACGGCCGTTATGTCGGCTGTGTGCTCGACCGCAACGGCCTGCGGCCGGCCAAGTACGTCATCACCAGCGATGACAAGCTGCTGCTGACCAGCGAGTACGGCGTCCTCGGCACTCCGCCGGACAAGGTTAAGGCCCGCGGTCGGCTGCAGAGCGGCGAGATGATCGCCGCCGACCTTGAACAAGGAGAGATCTTCTTCACCCGCGACATCGACCGCTACCTGATGAACTCCCAGCCCTACAGTGAATGGCTGACCGACCGCACCTACTACCTGCAGGAATTCATCGAACTGCAGTTCGAGGACCTCTCCGACTACAGCTACCCGGATCTCGACCGGCTGCAGCGCTATCACAATGTCACCAACGAGACGGTCGAGCAGGTTCTCAAGCCGATGCTGCGCCTTGGCAAGGAAGGGACCGGGTCGATGGGGGACGACACCCCGATGGCGGCCTTTTCCGAAGTCCAGCGCAAGTTCAGCCACTTCTTCCGGCAGAAATTCGCCCAGGTCACCAACCCGCCGATCGATCCCTACCGGGAAAAGGTGGTGATGTCGACCACCATCGGCATCGGCGAGATCGGCAACCCGCTGATCGAAACCCCCGAGAGGGCCGGCCGGCTGAAAAGCATCTCACCGATCCTGTCGCGGGACATCTTCGACGCCCTGCTCTCCTTCGGCGATCCAAGCAGGCCGCGCTTCGAACCAATGTACCGACACCAGAGCTTCTCCACCGGATTTAAAAAGGATCTCAGGGGCGCTTTGGATGCCCTGGGTGACCAGGTCTGCAAAGCGGTGCGTGACGAGGGGGTGCGGGTGGTGCTGCTCGATGACCGCTGCCTCGATGAGCAGACCCGGCTGATGCCGATGGCGATGGTGGTCGGCTATCTCAGTCGGAGGCTGCTGGCCGAAAACCTGCGCCACCTCGCCAGCCTGGTGGCGATCACCGGCGAGGTAACCCACCCCCACGATGCCTGCGTGCTGATCGGCTACGGCGCCGTCGCCATCTATCCCTGGCTCGCCTATGCCACCGGGCTGCAGGAACTGCGGCGCCAGAATGCCAGCCCGCGGGAAACCCGCATCGGCCTGAAAAATATTTACGAAGCCCTGACCAGGGGAATCCTGAAAATCATTTCGAAAATGGGCATCAGTACCGTCACCAGCTACCGCAACGCGGCCCTGTTCGACATCATCGGCCTCTCGACCGAAGTGGTGGAAAGCTGTTTTCCGGCCTCCAGCGCCCTGCTTCCCGGTCTCGATTTCGCCGCCATCGAAGAACGCATCCGCCGGGTCCATGACCGGGAGTTTGCCCGCAACCACATGCTGCCGGTCTACCCGCTGGCGGTCGGCAGCGTCAACCGCAACAACCCGGGGGGCGAGTACCACGATTTTCATGCCCGCGTCATCACCGGCCTGCACACCTACGCCGCCAGCCGCAGACGCGAGGACTATCTTAGGGTGCGACAGATGCTGGAACAGCGCGGCCAGCAGTTCATCCGCGATTTTCTCGAATTTTCCAGCGACCGCCAACCGATCCCCCTCGACCAGGTCGAACCGGTCGAAGCGATCACCCGGCGCTTCGATTCGGCCGCCATGTCCCTCGGCTCGATCTCCCCGGAAGCACACATGGCGCTGGCCGAAGCGATGGGCATCCTCGGCGGCTGCTCCAACAGCGGTGAGGGGGGGGAAGCCCCGGAACGCCTGAAATCGATTCACAACAGCCGGATCAAGCAGATCGCCTCGGGCCGGTTCGGCGTCACCCCGGCCTACCTGCGCAGCGCCGAGGAGATCCAGATCAAGGTCGCCCAGGGCGCCAAGCCCGGCGAAGGCGGGCAGCTGCCGGGCGAAAAGGTAACACCGCTGATCGCCTCGCTGCGCTACACCATCCCCGGCGTCACCCTGATCTCACCACCGCCGCACCACGACATCTACTCGATCGAAGATCTCGCCCAGCTGATCTTCGATCTCAAGCAGGTCAACCCCGAGGCGCGCATCTGCGTCAAGCTGGTCTCCAGCGAGGGAGTCGGTACCATCGCCGCCGGGGTGGCCAAGTGCTACGCCGACCGGATCGTTATTTCCGGCAGCGACGGCGGCACCGGCGCGGCACCGCAGACCTCGATCAAGTTCGCCGGCAATCCCTGGGAACCGGGTCTGGCCGAGGCCAACCAGAGCCTGAAGGCCAACAACCTGCGCGAACTGGTGCAGCTGCAGACCGACGGCGGACTGAAAATCGGCCGCGACGTGGTCAAGGCGGCGCTGCTCGGCGCCGAGTTCTACGGCTTCGGCACCACCCTGCTGGTGATGCTCGGCTGCAAGCTGCTGCGCGTCTGCCATCTCAACCGCTGCACCGTCGGCGTTGCCACCCAGGACGAGAACCTGCGCGCCCACTACGTCGGCACGGTCGAAAAGGTGGTCAGCTACCTGCGTGACGTCGCCGAGGATGTGCGGGAGATCCTTGCCGAACTCGGCTATCGCTCCCTCGATGAAATCATCGGCCGCGCCGACCTGCTCAAGGTCAGCGACTCACCGAAAGCCTCGCAGTTCGATTTTTCCGAGCTGCTGCGCGTTGTCCCCGGCGTCAATGTCAAGACCCGCTCCAATCCCCCCTTTGACGACAACACCTTCGAGAAACAGATCCTGAAAGAGATCTACCCGGTGATCAAGAACCCGCAGGAAGAGATCGTCATCGAGCGCCGGGTGTTCAACACCAACCGCTCGATCGGCGCCCTGATCAGCGGTGAGATCGCCAAATACTACGGCGACCGGGGGCTGCCCAAGGAGGCGGTCACCCTCAAGCTGGACGGCGTCGCCGGCCAGTCGCTCGGCGCCTTCCTGATTCACGGCGTCAGCATCCTGCTCGACGGGGTCGGCAACGACTACGTCGGCAAAGGGATCAGCGGCGGACGGATTATCATCATCCCGAAAAACTACTACCCGGGCGTCGCCGCCGCCGGCAACACCTGCCTCTACGGCGCCACCGGCGGCAAGCTGTTCATTTCCGGGACCACCGGCGAACGCTTCGCGGTGCGCAACTCAGGCGCCCTGGCGGTGGTGGAAGGAACCGGCGACCATGCCTGCGAATACATGACCGGCGGCACCGTCGTCATCCTCGGCGAGACCGGCATCAACTTCGGCGCCGGAATGACCGGCGGGGTCGCGTTCATCTATGACCGGCAGAAGAACTTCATTGACAAGCTCAACAGCGAACTGGTCGAGGCCCGGCGCATCGATGTCGACGAGGACAACGAAGGGAAACTCTACCTGAAAAAGATCCTCACCAGTTTCCACAACCGCACCCGCAGCCCCAAAGCGCGCCACATCCTCGACAACTACCGCGAGGAACTGGCCTATTTCTGGATGGTGCGGCCACGTGACATGAAGGCACCGCTCAACCCCAAGGAAGGGGATTAGGCAGGCGCTTCGCGCTTCGCGCCTGGAGGCTGGAGGCTGGAGGCTGGAGGCTGGAGGCTGGAGGCTGGAGGCTGGAGGC
>NZ_PPFX01000035.1 GCF_002898515.1 Geothermobacter hydrogeniphilus
CCTTGAAGCGCGACTCCATGTCGGGAACCTGCTTGATACAGACGAGAATGTTCATGAGTTAACCTCCGGTTGTTAAGAATCGGCTCAGGGCAAAAGGCTAAGGGACAAGGGATTTTTCTCTGGCCTTTCGCCGTCCTTATTCTTTTCCTTCAGCCTTTAGCCGCATTTGTTTTTCCTTCAGCCGCCTTTCAGGCATCTATTCGCTCCGCCAGCAACTCCAGCAGATCCTTCGGCTGCAGGGTTTCATCCAACTCGGCACCCTTGATGCCGTCTTCGAACATGGTCATGCAGAACGGACAGCTGGAGACCAGCGTCCCGGTGCCGGTTTCGGCGGCCATCCGGGCGCGTTTCTGGTTGATGCGCTCACCGAGTTTTTCTTCAGCAAGGATCCGACCGCCGCCGGCACCGCAGCAGAAGCTCTCGGCCCGACTCTTTTCCATTTCGGCAACCCGGGCGCCGGCGGCCGCCAGCAGGCGGCGCGGGGCATCGTAGAGATCGTTGTAGCGGCCGAGGTAGCAGGAGTCGTGGTAGGTGCAGTCGAGACTTTCCGCCTTGAGCTTGAGTTTACCTCCATCCAGCAGTTTAGCCAGGAAGGTATTGGCATGCTCGACGGGCAGTTCGAAACCGAGATCACGGTAGTCCTTGGCCAGGGTGTTGAAGCAGTGCGGACAGGCGGTGACGATTCGACCGGCGCCGGTCGCCTGCAGCTGTTCGATATTCTCGACCGCCAGCATCTGGTAGAGGTATTCGTTGCCGAGCTTGCGCACCGGTTCGCCACAGCATTTTTCTTCCTTGCCGAGGATGCCGACCTTGATACCGGCGGCGGACAGCAGCTGGATAAAGCTTCTGGCAATCTTCTGGTTGCGCTTGTCAAAGGAAGCGTAGCAGCCGACAAAGTAGAGAATTTCGGCCTTTTCTCCCTTGCTGAAGTCGGCGATTTCCAACCCTTCGGCCCAATCCGCCCGGGCCGCCGGCGCCATCCCGAGGGGATTGCCGTTGACTTCGGTCTGCTCCACGGCCTTCTGCACCTCTTCGCCGGGGAACTCTCCCTCCATCAGCACCAGGCTGCGGCGCATGCCGACGATCTTGGTCACATGCTCGATGGTCGCCGGGCAGATCTCCTGGCAGGCGCGACAGGTGGTACAGCTCCAGAGCACGTCGTTGGTCACGGTTTCGACCAGGTTGGCCTCGGGATTGTCGATGCTGACTTCATTGATCTGGTTGACCAGCTTCATCGGCGAGAGGGGTTTATCGGTGTTCCAGGCCGGGCAGCGATCCTGGCAGCGTTTGCAATACGTACAGGCGTCGCCGTCGAAGATATCCTTCCAGGTAAGGTCGGAGATGGTGGCGACGCCGAAACTCTCGGCTTCTTCATCTTCGAGATCGAGAGTCGGAAGATTTCCCCGGGGGCCGAGATCGCGGAAGAAGACGTTGGCCGGGGTCAACAGCAGGTGGCGAAAGCGGGTGAAGGGGATGGCACAGAAAAAACCGAGGACCAGGGCGAAGTGAAACCACCATAATCCAAGATGCAGCGAACGCTGGGCAGCCTCACTCATGCCGGCAAAGGCCTGGGCGCAGAACAATCCGACCGGCGACCACCAGGAGAGACTGGTGCCGAGCTCGGTGGCAGCCATGCGCGTCCCTTCCAGAAGAAAACCGGTCACCAGGATCAGCAGCAGCAGGACCAGCATCAGGGCGTTGTCAGAAACGGTCGGAAGATCCTTCGGTCGGACGATATAGCGGCGCGCGGCGAGGCCGAGCAGCATGACGATGCCGACCAGCCCGGCGAGATCGAGAACGATGGAGAAGAGCAGGTAGAACCCGCCCTTGAGAAAACGGATGCCGAACAGCGGATGCAGAATGTCGGCCTGCAGAAAGACCAGGGTGGTGCCGATGGTCAGCAGCACGAAGCCGAAGAAAAACAGGCCGTGGGCGGTGCCCGCTCCCTTGACGCGCAGCACCCTGACCTGCAGCAGGACATCGCGCAACACGCCCTTGAGACGTTCGTCACGTTGATCGATGCGATCCAGCGGCTGTCCCTGGCGGTAGATCGCCAGGCGCTTGCGAAGCCCCCAGACCAGTACGCCGACAGCGGCCGCCACCAGCAGATACATCGGAATCATCACTGAATGGCCGACATTCCAGTAAATTTCGCGAGTCAGTTCCATCTGTTCCATCCTGTTACCTGAATCCGTGAGTTCCCGTTGGATGGAGAGTGCAAGTGCCTGGCCCGGTTGGGATTCCCAAAAATCTGAAGCGCACCCACAGGTTCGCTGGTGATTTTTGGGAAGCTTAGACAGGTCAATGACTTGTGCTGTCCACCAACAAGGGACTCACTGGTTCAGGTGTTACGCCTGCTGCAGTGCAAGGGAAAGCAGCAAGGAAGATACCAACCACCGCCGCCCCCTTGCGGCTGCGGATAAATCTTTATTTTTCGTTTAATTCCGGAAGCTTGAACAATTACTACCGTCTCAACCGGACTGTTCTGTTCCGTGACAGCTTATCACTTACGTTTACACTCGCCGACATGATCAGCGCGGCAGCAGACCGTTGCACACCAGGTCGGCATAGGCCTCGGCAATCCCGTCAAGGGTCAACTCCCCTTCGGTCCGGAACCAGGTGGCGACGCCTGCGCATATTTTGATCACCGCCCGGGTGATGAGCTTGGTGTCGGTGACACACCAGCCTTCCCGGTCTCGCCCGGCGGCCAGAATATCCTCGATGATGCGTTGGTAACGATCCCGCTTGGCGACAACTTCACGGTAGTTCGCCGGCTCCAGGTTGCGCAGTTCATCATCGGTGATGTAGGTGCGATCGGATCCGGCAACCACGTACTCGATATGAAAACGCATCATCCGTCGCAGCCGCTGCGACGGCGTCTCCGCACCTTCGAGACACGCCGTCAACTGGGTGATCATGTCACTCATCGTGTCGTCCATCACCTGGAAGAGGATCTCCTGCTTCGAGGAGAAATGGTGATAGATGCTCCCCCCCTGGATACCGGCCCGGGACGCGAGCTCCCGCAGATTGGCGGCCAGATAGCCTTTTTCACGAAAAAGACGGGCCGCCTCCTGAAGAATGACTTCCCGCCGGGACAGGACTTCGAACATAGACTCTCCAAACAAACCTAACGTTTGTTAGGCAGATTATCAAACAGGGTTTTTCTGTCAAGAAAAAAGAAGGGCAAACCAAGGGACGAGCGCCAAAGCGATTTCCCCTGAAGGAGAAAGAAGCCTGGCAGGCGGTCAGGATTTCAGTTCCGCCGGCAGAATCCGGGGATTTTCCGCGGAGCCGAGATCCCGCCTTGACTGCCTGAAATTGAAAGAGAAAAAGATCACCAGGCCGACCAGGGCAACACCATGCCACCACCAGGGGAGCGGCCACAACAGGCCGGCAGCGAGGCCGAGGGCGACCAGCCGCAACAGGGGAGTGAGACGGGCCTCCATGTGTCCCTGCAGCGCGGCGGTAAAGGCATAGAGACCAAACAGGGCAAAGAAAAAGATCAGGAAATCCTGCCCCCAGGAGCCGCCGATAAAGGGCGTGTAAGCGAACAGCAGCGGCACCACGTAAAGCCCCTTGGCGATCTTCCACGACTGCAGGCCGGTGGCCATCGGCTTGGTTCCGGCGATCGCCGCCCCGGTGAAGGCGGCCAGGGCGACCGGCGGGGTGACGTTGGAATCCTGACTCAGCCAGAAGATGATCAGGTGGGCCGAGAGCAGGGCGAAGGTCAGTACATCCTTGCTCAGCACCGCTTCACGCACCATGCTTGCCATGTCGATCGGTACCGCATCGACGATTGCCCGGGCCGCGGCATGAGTCATCGGATTGCCGATTTCGGCCAGGTGTTCGGGGGTGGCGACCATGAACAGGGCCCGGGCCGCCTCCGGTATCTGGCCGTTGGCCAAAGCGTCGACCAGCATGCCGTCGGCGATCAGACCGTGCAGCGCCGGCGCCGAAAGGGTGCCGAGAACGATATAGGCGGCGGTCACCGGCAACCCCATCCCCAGCACCAGGGAGGCCAGGGCGATCAGACCGATGGCGATCACCATGCTGTGCCCGGCCCATTCGGTAATCATCAACGAAAAGGTGTTGCCGATTCCGGCGGTGGCGATGACATTGACGATCAGGCCGACGCTGCAGAGCAGGATCGCCGTCATCACCATGTTCCGTGCCCCCAGGGCCAGGGCCTCGACAATCGCCCGCGGCCCCATGCGGTTGGCGCTGAACCAGGAGGCGACCACCACCGAGATGATGCTGATTCCGGCGGCGTAGGTGGGGGTGAAGCCATAGATCAGCAGACCGATCAGCACGCCGATCGGCAACAGGAAGACCACTCCCCCCTTCTTGAGAATCTCCAGTGCCGAAACCTTTTCATCATCGATGGCGGTGACGAAGTTGCGCTTGGCCTCGATGCGGACAAAGAAGGCCACGGTGGCGAAGTAGAGGATCGCCGGCAGGATACTCACCAGGACGATGGTGTTGTAGGAGATCTGGGTGTAGGTCGCCATGACGAACGCCCCCGCCCCCATGATCGGCGGCATCAGCTGTCCCCCGGTCGAGGCCGCCGCCTCGACCCCGGCGGCGAACTTGGCCGGGAAGCCGGCACGCTTCATCAGCGGAATGGTGATCACCCCGGTCGAAGCGGTGTTGGCCACCGCCGAACCGGAAATGGTCCCCATCAGTCCCGAAGCCATCACCGCCACCAGTCCGGGCCCGCCGACAAAGCGGCCGGCCACCGACCGCGCCAGGTCGATGACGAATTCCCCGGCCCCGGAGCGAAGCAGGAAGGCGCCGAAGAGGATGAACATGAAGACGTAGGTCGACGAGATTCGGGCGATGGTGCCGAACAGCGCGTCATCGCCGTAGATGCTGCGAAAGAGGATGGTTTCCGGACTGAGCCCGGCGAACTTGAAGACCCCGCCGATCAACCCGCCCCACCAGCCGACGTAGGTCAGGGCGACGAGGATCAGCACCGGAATGAACCAGCCGGCCACCCGGCGGGTGAATTCGAGGGCGCAGAGGATCAGCACAATTCCGGCGGCCCACTCCGATGGCAGCAGGCTCACGCCCCGGTCGTAGATCGCGTCTTCCCGGGCGATCAGAAAGATCGCCGAGCCCGCCGCGGCCAGACCTAGCAGGGCATCGAAGACCCGCCAGCCGACCGCCCCCCCCTTGCGTAACGGATAAACCACCGCCGCGATCAGGGCGAAGCCGGCAAAATGCAGCGCGTTCTGCCACAGGGTCGGCAGCACCGAAAAGACATTGAACCAGATGTGCAGCAGGGAAACGGCCACCCCCAGCACCAGCAGCAGACCGGCGTGCAGGGGATGAACTTCGGGTTCGGAGGTGGTCATGGTCTTCAACTCCAGCCAGGGGGACGGCCGCCCGTCCGGGCGGCCGTCGTCAGGGGTTCAGGTTGCTTTCAGACTATTTGGCGATCAGCCGCGCGGGGATCTTGATGCCGACTTCCCGATAGTACCTGGCGGCACCGGGATGCAGGGGCATCGGCAGACCGGCAATCGCCTTTTCAACCGCCATCGCCTTGGTGGCGCCATGGATGGCATTCAAAAAGGGCAGGTTCTCGTAGATGGTCCTGGTGATCTGGTAGACGGCGTCCTCATCCACGTCGGCCCGGGTGGCGAGGAAATTCGGCTGGGCAATGGTGTTGATCGGTTTGGTCTGCCCCGGATAGGTCCCGGCCGGAATGACGTAACGGGTCCAGAGGTTCATGCCGTCGTCGGCCTGCTTCAGCTGCTGATCGGTGAAATCGAGGACGGTGATCTTGTCACCCATGGCCGCCATCGCCTTGGTCACCGCGCTGACCGGCGCTCCGGCGGGAGTTCCCATGCCGGCCACCTGACCGTTCTGCAGGGCGTCGGCCGACGGGCCGTAGCCGACGTAGACCAGTTTGTAATCCTTCTTGACGTCGATGCCCAGATTGCCGAGCAGCATGGTATTGGAACCGAGGGTGCCGGAATTCTTCTTGCCCAGCGCCATCGCCTGTCCCTTCATGGCCACCAGATCGGCAACGGTGCCGGTCTTGGCGAACTTCTTCAGCACGGTGAAATGCTCGACATTCTGCCAGAGCATGGTGACCGCCCGCAGCTCCTTCTGCGGACCGGCGCTGGCAATGGGACCGGTGCCGTTCCAGGCGTACGCACCGTACAGCCCCTGCAGGATGGCGAACTGCACCTCGTTGTCGCGCAGCAGCTTGACGTTCTCACCGGAGCCGGCCGAGTTGATGGCCGACATGCCGATCTTCTGCTTCGGCTGCAGCTTGACCTTGACCAGGGTCGACAGGGCGACACCGACCGGATAATAGGTGCCGCCGGTCGATGCGGTCGCCAGCAGGTAGCTGCGCTCCTTCGGCTTGGCTGCCGCCGGAGAAACCGTGCCGAACACCAGTGCCAGCGCGGCAAGAGTCAGGGCGGCCTGTCTGATTCGCGTCATGATCTTCATTTGTTCTCTCCTCCTCTGATGGGTAAAGGGATTACGATCCCGTTGACTGACTGCCATATCAACAGGGCAAGGGCTGTGCCAAAGGGAAACAGGGGAAAAAACCCGCTTTCGGACAAAAAAGGGGACAATTATCAGCAAGATTTTGCTGATAAAAATCCCCCCGTCGGCAAAAACTTGCTGACGGAGGGGGCTAGGATGGACTTCCGCAGGTCACTGCCGGACAGGAAAGACCTATGTATTCGCTCTCTATGAAGACTCTCCGTCCATGAGAAAATTCCTACGGTCGAGCTGATGGCGGGACATCTTTTCGTTCAGGGTCCGGCGCGGCAGGCCGAGTTCGTCCAGCACCGCCTGGATGTCTCCCTTGTGACGGGCCAGCGACTGCTCCAGCAGTTGCCGTTCATACTGTCGCAGCAGCTCCTGCAAACCCGCCCGGGGCGTCTCCGACGCGACCGGCCGCAAGCCCCCGAGGACCGCGGCCAGACGCTGCTCCCCGGAAAGGGAGGAAAGGACATACCGCTCGGCGATATTCTTCAGTTCGCGCACGTTGCCCGGCCAGTCATGGGCCATCAGCAGTCCGGTGGCGGCCGGCTGCAGTGGCGGCGCCGGGCGCCGGTAGGTCTCGGCCGCCCGGGCGCAGAAGTAGTCGAACAGCAGCAGAATATCGCCGCCCCGCTCGCGCAGCGGCGGCACCCGCAACTCGACCACGTTGATCCGATAATAAAGATCCCTGCGGAACCGCCCGGCGGCGCATTCGGCCTGCAGGTCGGCGTTGGTGGCGCTGATCAGCCGCAGATCAACCGCCTGCGGCTCGTTGCCGCCGATCCGCACCACCTCCCGCTCCTGCAGGGCGCGCAGCACCTTGACCTGCAGCGGCAACGGCATGGTGCCGATCTCGTCGAGGAACAGGGTGCCGCCGTGGGCGTACTCGAAGCGGCCGATGCGGCGCTTGTCAGCGCCGGTGAAGGCGCCCTTCTCGTAGCCGAACAGCTCGCTCTCATACATGCTTTCCGGCACCGCGCCACAGTTGACGGCAACGTAGCGGCCCTGCTTGCGGGTGCTGTACTCGTGCAGGCAGCGGGCGACCACCTCCTTGCCGGTTCCCGTTTCACCCTGAATCAGTACCGGCGCGTCGGTCGCGGCGATATCGAGGATCTCCTCACGCAGCCGGCGGATTCCCGGACAGTTGCCGATCAGGCGCTGTTCCAGATCCCCCGGACCGTCCAGACGACGGCGCAGTTCCCGATTTTCGAGAACCAGCCGGCGCTTCTCTCCGGCCCGCTGCAGAATATCGAGCAGCCGCTCCGGCTCAAAGGGTTTTTCGATAAAATCGTAGGCGCCCCGACGCATCGCCTCGACCGCCATCTGCACATCACCGTGGGCAGTCACCAGGATCACCGGCAGATCGGCATCGAGAGCTGTCAGTCGGGCGAGAAAGCTCATGCCGTCCATCTTCGGCATCCGCACGTCGGTCACCACCACCCCGTCCAGATCGGCATCGATCTCCGCCAGGGCGCTCGGCGCGTCGACAAAGACCCGGACCTCGTGCCCCGCCAACTCCAGCCACTGGGTGGTCGAGGCACGCATCTCCGCGTCGTCGTCGACCAGATAGACCCTGCAGTTGTTCTTCGTCATCGTTTCTCCCCGACAGACTGCCCGTTCAACAGCGGCAGACGCACAATAAACCGGGCTCCCCGGTCCGGATTGTTCATCGCACGAATGGTTCCCCCCAGGTCGGTGACGATCCGGTAGGAGATCGACAAACCGAGCCCCAGCCCCTTGCCGACTTCCTTGGTGGTAAAGAAGGGGTTGAACAACTCGGCCAGATCCTGCTCGGCAATCCCCGTACCACTGTCCCGCACCTCGATCTCGACCTCCTGTCCTTCGACGGCGACCCGGATCCGCAACTCCTTCGGCTCACTGTCGCGCATTGCGTCGATACCGTTGCGGATCAGGTTGACCAGCACCTGTCTGAGCCGGCCGCTGCCGCCGGAAATGGTCACCTCCTGATCCGGCAAATCCCGAACCAGGTCGACCCCGGCCTCGCTGAACAGAGGCGCGGTCAGTGCCAGCGCCTCGTCAAGACAGGCCTGGATCGCCACCCGCTCGCGTTGCAGCGGCGCCTTGTGGGCGAAAATCTTCAACTGCGCGGTGACCGAGGCCATGTGTTCGGTGATCCGGGTGATGGCGGCGAACGTTTCCCGAAGCTGCTCCTCCTCGTGACGGTCGAGCAGCAGCCGGCCGCTGGCGGCGTAGGTGCGCATGGCGGCGATCGGTTGGTTCAACTCGTGAACGATGCCGGCCGACATCTGGCCGAGCGCCGCCAACTTGCTGCTCTGCACCAGTTCCGCCTGGGCGTCACGCAGGGCCCGCTCAGTCCACCGGCGCTCCTCGATCTCCTCCTGCAGGCGCAGGTTGATCGCCTTGATCGCCTCGGCTTCACCGGCCTTGCGCCGGGAGAGCTGCTTCTGGCGCCGTTCACGCATGTACATGCCGCAGGCAAACAGCAGCAGCACCAGCACCGTGCCGATGATCGCCACCGCCTGACTCCGCTCCCGCACCGGGGCCAGCGAGGCAAGATGCATCAACGTCCAGTCAAACCCCGGCAACGGCCGGGAAACCAGCAGATAACGTTCACCGTCGGCACGGACAATGCGCAGGTTCTCGCCGAGAACCTCGATCGTCTGCAGCGGACTCAACCGTAGAGGCTGGTTGCCGTATTGACGTCCCGCCCGGATTCGCCGCCGCTGTTCAGCGGAGAGCGGCGCCAGGGTGGTGTATTTCCAGTCGCCGCGGCTGGAGAGAAACAGCACCCCGTTAGCATCACTGACCAGAACCGTCTCCCCCCCTTCGCGCCAGTCGTCCTGCAGAGGGTCGAGATCGACTTTGACCACCGCCACGCCGAGAAACCGCCCGTCACGACGCACCGGGTGAGACATGAAAAAACCCGGCTGACCGGTGGTCACCCCGATGGCGAAAAAACGTCCCTGTCGCCCCTGCATCGCCTCTGTGAAATAGGGGCGAAAAGCATAATTGCGACCGATGAAACTGGATGACTCGCGCCAGTTGCTCGACGCCAGGGTATCGCCCAGGATGTTCATGACGTACAGCGATTCGCAACCGGCCTCCCGGTTCAGTTCCTCCAGGTAACGGTTAACCTGGGGCGAACTGCCCCCCTGCATCAGCATCTGCTGCACCTGGGCATTGCGGGCCAGGACATAGGGAAGATAGGCATAACGATCCAGCGCCCCGCGCAGGGTGCCGGCATAGAGAGTCAGCCGCTCCTCGCCGGTCGCGGTCAGCGCGTCAAGCTCGACGCTGTGGGCCCAGCGGCTGGTCAGCCAGACCCCGCTGATCAGCAGCAGGGCAAGAACCAGGATCCATCCGGGAGCAAGCGGTCTGAAGTCTTTCACTTTTCCCGTTGTCCACTTTCCGGTCAGGAGAATCCCCGGCGCGACAATCCGCACCGGATCGACAATAAACCAAATACAGCACAGAGGGACTCTGAACGCAAAGAAACTTTCACCCCACCCCCCTGCAATCTCTGCGCCTTCGCATCAACTCTGCCCTGAACCGGTAAGGACGTCAATACATCAGGGGATGTCCAGGACATCCTCGCGAAGAACCTCCCATGCCGTGCCCCGGTCATCGGTGGCGACCGCCACGACGCAGAACCCGGCGTCGCGCTGTACCATGGTCAGGCCACGGATATCCACTCCCTGTTCGGCCAGGCTGCGGGCCACCCGCGCCAGGTTGCCCGGCCGGTCAGGAATCCGCAGCACCAGCACCTGGTCGGAAACCGCCTGGTATCCGGCATCCCGCAGCAGGGCCAGGGCCCGGTCGTAGGGTTCGGCCCGCAGCCGCAGGTAGGCGCTGCCCGCGGCGCACTGAGCGTTGATGGTCAGGATGTTGACCCCGCCCGCCGCCAGCAGCTCGGTCAGGTCGGCGATCAGCCCCTGGCGGTCCCCGGCAATCACCGTGATCCGTTTCATCGGCAGCCCCCCGCCGCCGCCAGGTCGGCGACAAAACAGTCGATCTGCCCCTGCGAAACATTGGGCAGGACCACCAGGTGCGAGGCGCCGCCGGCGCTGGCCAGCTGCCAGCGCCGGCAGACCGTTTCCGCCGGGGTGGGGAAAACCACGGTGACGGCATTGGGATTGCGCCAGGCCGCCACTCCGACCGCGCGCAGCCGGTTGCAGGCGTACGCGGCCACCTCCAGGCTGCTCCGTACCCGCGCGCGAAAACCCTCTTCGCCCAACTGCCTGATCGCCAGCCAGAGAATCAGCGGGGTCAGGCCGTTGCGCGATCCGCTGATGGTGGTGTCGAGATTGCCGATATAGGCAATCGAGCGGGCAATCCGTTCGACATGACGCTTGCGAGCCAGAACGATTCCACAGGGGATGGGAGAACCGATGAACTTGTGGCCGCTGATCGAGATGCTGTCGGCGCCATCGGCAAAATCGAAGGCGGGGCGCGGACTCAGAAACGGAGCGATGAAACCGCAGAGCGCCGCGTCGCTGTGAATATAGGATCGGCTGATGGCCAGTTCCTGAAAAATCCGGCGGATTTTTCCAATATCATCCTTGCCCTCGGTCATGGTGGTACCGATATTGGCGAACATGATCGGCACCACGTCACGATGGACCCGCAGGGTTTCGCGCAAATCCTCATAATCGATCTCACCACTGGCCTGAGAGCGGATCATGATATGCCGCATGCCGAGCAGATGGAGGTTCTTGCTGACGCTGTAATGGGTTCCTTGAGAGAAGTAGACCATCCCCTGCGGAAACAGCTCTCGCGCCAGATAGAGGCCGTAGAGATTCCCTTCGCTGCCGCCATTGCCGACATAGCCCCACCAACTGTCCTCTTCGGCCCGCAGCAGCCGGGCGGCAAAAGCGATCACTTCCCGTTCAAATTCGCGCGAATCAACCTGGTAGGTGCTCGGCGCGAAGGGATCGCCAAGATTGTTCAGCGGCAAATCCAGAAAGGGCGCCAGGGCGCTGCAGTCGAAGTCTTTGGCCACCGGGTAACCGAGAAAATTCTCGGTCCGCTCGCGAAGGTTGGCGAGCAGCCGGTCGAGACGTTCCTGGTCGGAGGAGGAAAGGCGGGGGAAATCTTCCGCCGGGTTCAACGGGTTGGCAAGCAGCATGACGAACAGCCCTTTCCGCACCTCTTCGGGTCACTCATGGTGCACCTTCAGGATATCCTGGAATACGGGCTAATTTCTTTTCAATGTTTTGTCATTCCGCCAATTATTTGATACGATTTTTCATCTTTGATTATTTTTTCGAAAGAATTTCACAATGACCCTCGACCACCAGGACCGCATCATCCTCGAATCCCTGCAGCAGGACGCCAGCCTGCCCGTTGCCGAAATCGCCGCCCGGGCCAACCTCTCGCCGCCGAGCTGCTGGAGGCGCATCCGCCAGCTGCGCGAAGCCGGCTACATCCGCCGCCAGGTCGCCCTGCTCGATGCGGACAAGGTCAATCTCGGGGTGACGGTCATCTGCTCCGTGACCCTGCGGGACAAATCGGTGGCGGGGCAGTCCGCCTTCGAACACTTCGCCGACGAACGGGATGAAGTCCAGGAATGCCTGCTGCTCAGCGGCGGCCGGGACTATCAGCTCAAGGTCATCGTACCGACCATCAAAGCCTACGAACACTTTCTGACTTCGGTCCTGCTGGACCTGCCGATCGTCGAATCGGCCGAATCGAATTTTGTGCTGCGGGAAGCGAAACAGACCACGGCCCTGCCACTGGGACTGGGGCAGACGAGTTGAATGGACCAATCGACCGGCAAGGCCAAAAAGGGCGTATCACGATGGCGAAGAAGCGCCCCAGCCGTCCCTCCCGGGCAGCGGCAAGGGCCGAAAGGCATAATTGCGACCGATAAAGCTGGACGATTCACGCCAGTTGCTCGAAGTCAGGGTGTCTCCGGCGGCATCCATCACGTACAGGGCCTCGCTGCCGGCCTCCCGGTTCAGATCTTCAAGGTAGCAACTGACCCGGAGAGAGGGATTTTCCCTGCGCCAGCATCTCCTGCACAGAGGAAATGAGTGCTGGGCTTTCGGGCCATGAACACAAACTTCCAATCTTGCAAGGCTGACCCTGCTCACTTTTACAAACGTCGTAAAAAAAAGATAGAATATTCTTATCTACTCGGATTTTACCGAATCGCATCCCAGTGCTATTGATTGCAGTATGTGGAGATTTTTCAGGGAATAAATATAAACCGGCGGGCAAGATGGGTTCTGCAAAAATAAAACAGATGCTGCGAACCATCGAGCTGGAGTGTGAATCGACCTGGCGAATGACGGGGAGGCGCGTTCTCAGGCAGTCGGTCATGGAAGCTATGGCCAACGTACCACGGGAGGAATTCGTGCCGCCGGACATCAAGCCCTTTGCCTACGACAACCGGGCTTTGCCCATCGGCAACGGCCAGACCATCTCGCAACCCTTTATTGTCGCCCTGATGACCGACCTGCTAGACCCCCGGCAGGAACACGTGATCCTTGAGGTTGGAACCGGCTCCGGCTACCAGGCGGCAATCCTGTCCACCCTGGTAAAGAGCGTGTTCAGCATTGAAATCATCTCCCAGCTTGCGACCCAAGCGGCCAACCGTCTGGACCGGCTGGGCTACCACAACATTAAAGTTATCCAGGGAGACGGCTACCAGGGCCTGCCGGAGCAGGCCCCCTTCGACGGGATAATCGTCACCGCGGCTGCCAGCCATGTGCCAATCCCCCTCAAGGAACAGCTCAAACCGGGCGGCAAACTGATCATTCCCGTCGGGCTGCCCTTTGCACACCAGGAACTGTTACTGATCAGTAAAAACCGGAAGGGACAGCTCAGAACCCGCTCGGCACTCGATGTCGCCTTTGTCCCGCTGACCGGACAACAAGAACAATAATGATGCGGGCAACAGACAGAGCTGAAGTTCCCGAGGGGAGATAAACCATTTTCACTTCCCGCAAACAGGGACGGAAAAATCGGCAACGGAGGAAAGATGCCATGTCCGTTCGCAAGGTCTGTACCCGGGAAGTAGTCATAACTGACCGGAAAACATCATGAGCTTCGAACTGCTGGTGGTCAGGGAGGATGCCAACCGTCAAGATGCATGCAAACAGATGCAGGTCAGTGGAGTGCGGCGGGTTCCAGCGGCGAACGACAGCGCCTGCGGGGTTAAAGAATCGTGAATGCAGCAACCGTAGAAGTCCGGGTCGATTGTTACGCCGGCTACCGGGGCGAAGAGACTCCCCGACGTTTTTTTCTGGGGGAACGCCGCATCGAGGTGGTGGAGATCCTCGACCGCTGGCTTGCCCCTGATCACCGCTATTTCAAGGTCCGCGGCGACGATGGCGACCTGTACATACTGCGCCACGCCAGCGATTCAGGGCACTGGGATCTGATACTCTACAGCGCTCGGGGGCTGTCGTAACATGAACCGGCGGCCCCGTATCTCAGTTTCTTTTCGGCCCATAGTTACGACGCTATCAGATAGCAAAGGGGCCAGAGTTCCACCCTGGCCAGCCTTTTCTGGCAACCTCTCCCAGGCTGGGCCGCAACGGACATTTGGCAATGCGGCCCAGGCAGATGCAAATCTCACTTCTGCACTTGTCCCTTGACAAAATTCAACGTACCACCAGCCAGTAGATGCTGCCGCTGACGATCCGAAACCTCCAGCAGGGTATGGTCGATCCTGATCGCGATCTCCGTGCCGGGAATCATCTCTCCAGCGACCAGATGGGCGGCGATGATTTTTCGGGTCAGATTTTCGGCCTTCATGATGCTCCTTTTCCGTACTCAGGCAGATGCCCGGGCAAACCTGCCCCGATCATGCGACCGGGCATAGTCGAGCAACGGCCCCTTCGGGACAATTCCGGTCGGATTGATGGCGGGATGGCTGGCGTAATAGTGGGTCTTGATCTGGTCGAAATCGACGGTTTCGGCAACCCCGGGCACCTGGTAGAGATCGCGCAGGTAACCCGAGAGGTTCGGGTAATCCTCGATCCGCCGCAGGTTGGCCTTGAAATGCCCGACATAGACCGCGTCGAAACGAATCAGGGTGGTGAACAGCCGCCAGTCGGCCTCGGTGATCCGGTTGCCGAGCAGATAGCGCTGTCCGGAGAGCCGTTCCTCCAGCCAGTCGAGGGCCGCGAACAGCCGGTCGAAGGCCTCTTCGTAGGCCTGCTGGCTGGTGGCGAAGCCGACCTGGTAGACGCCATTGTTGATATCCCGGTAGATCCGCGCGTTGATCTCGTCGATCCGACCTCTGAGCGCGGCGGGATAATAGTCGGCCTGATTATCCGTAAGAGCATTGAAGGCACTGTTGAACATGCGGATGATCTCCGCCGATTCATTGCTGACGATGGTCCGCCGCTGCCGGTCCCAGAGAACCGGGACCGTGACCCGGCCGCTGTAGCCGGGTTCGGCCCGCAGGTAGAGCTGGTACAGGTAACGAATCCCCTCGACCGGCCCTGAAGCACTCGCCTCCGTACCGAGTTCCCAACCGTTGGCCCCCATCAGCGGGTCAACCACGGAAAGACCGACCAGTTCCTGAAGGCCTTTGAGCCGGCGGAAAATCAGCGTCCGATGAGCCCAGGGACAGGCCAGTGAAACGTAGAGGTGATAGCGCCCGGCCTCGGCCCGAAACCCGCCCGTGCCGCTCGGCCCGACCCGGCCATCCGCGGTCACCCAGTTGCGGAACTGCGCCTCCGTGCGGACGAAAGCTCCCTTGTTCGATTTGGTGTCGTACCATTGGTCCCGCCAGACTCCGTCAACCAGCAATCCCATGACCCGTCCCTTTCTGCCATAGCCTTTTCTTTTTACAATACCCTGAATCAGTGAATCCCCGAAACAGCGGGTTGCCGTTTTACGGAAACCTGAAGCAGTGAGTTTCTGTTGGATGGATAGCACAAGGAACTCTCTGATTCAGGAGGAAAGAAACCGGGGCCGCCGAAAAGACTGTGGCGGACCGTTGCCGATCCGCCACCGCTTTCCCGTTCTGGCTCAGACCTGAATCGATGATGAATTCACTGATTCAGGCCAAGGACAGCTAGTAATTTTCCCCCAGCAGTTCGAAATGCGCCCGGGCATGGGCACAGGCCGGGCAGACATCGGGGGCCCCGGAACCCTCGTGCAGGTAACCGCAGTTGCGGCAACGCCAGACGGTCGTCTCTTCACGCTTGAAGACCCGGTCGTTTTCAACATTCGCCAGCAGAGCCAGGTAACGTTTCTCGTGCTGTTTTTCGGCGACCGCAATCGCCTGGAAAATATCGGCGATCTCAGCGAACCCTTCTTCCCGGGCGATCTCGGCGAATTCTGGATACATGACGGTATGCTCGTGGTTCTCGCCACCGGCGGCTTCTTTCAGGTTGTCGGTGGTGGAACCGATGACCCCCGCCGGAAAAGCGGCGGTTATCTCGACCTCGCCGCCTTCCAGCAGCTTGAACAACCGTTTGGCATGTTCCTTTTCCTGATCAGCCGTTTCAATAAAAATGTCGGCAATCTGCACGAAGCCTTCCCGCCTGGCCTGCGCGGCGAAATAAGTATAACGGTTGCGGGCCTGGCTTTCGCCGGCAAATGCGGTCAGAATGTTCTTTTCAGTACGGGTTCCCTTGAGTGATGCCATCTGTTCTTCTCCTTGCTGGTTGTGGGTAAGACGCGATAAAATTCTTTTCACGCTGGGTGTCGACTGCGGCTTCCGGGGTCGCCTGGGTTTCTCTTCGCCCCCCCCCCGCAAAACCGTTGCCTCTTTCTTATATCACCCATTAAGCACACGTCAATATCTATAGATAACCATTTTCCATGGCAGCCCCAAAAACATCTCCAAGAGACTGTCGGACTATTCAGGCTGATGCAATAATTTGGAGCGTTGAGACCCGTTTTTCGCTTCAGTCCGGCAAGCCAGACCGGCTGCTAGCTCCGCTGACAGGCGGGACAAACACCGAAAAACTGCAGCTGGTGCGACTCGATCCGATAGCCCGAGACCCGCTCGACTTCGGCAGCCATTTCACCCAGGAGGCTGGGATCGGAATCGACAATGGCCTTGCACCGGGTACAGATCAGGTGGGGATGGGGATGAGGCCTGTTGCCATCGTAACGGTTGCGGCCGTCGGCGAAACCTATCTCCAGAATTTCGCCGATCTCCTTGAGCAGAGTGACCGTTTTGTAGACCGTGGCCAGGCTGGTGGTCGGGAAATGAACCTTGACCTGTTCATGAACCTGCTCGATGCTCGGATGTTCTTCACTGTGCAGAAAGGTCTTGAGAATCGCAATCCTTTGCGGCGTGATACGACATTCACGTAGACGAAGCTTGGCGATGATGTCATCAAGACGTTCCTGCATGTTGGCCATGGTCGGGCTGTCTCCGGGGCAGGCAAAGGAAAATAAATCTCTATAAAGAATTGCAGACTCCCGAAAGGGAGTCAAGCCGCTCCCGGAAAACAGCCCCTGTCCTCAAGCCGTCTCGGCGGCCGGAGCGGCCTTGAGTCCGAGCTTCTCCACCGCCATCTCCCGCAGTTTGTATTTCTGCACCTTGCCACTGGCGGTCAGGGGAAATTCGCTGACGAAAAAGACGTAGCGCGGCTTCTTGTAGGAGGCGATCCGTTCACGGCAGAAATCCTGCACATCCTCCTCGCCGAGGTCGACATCCTGCTTGAGGATAATGAAGGCGCCGACAACTTCCCCGTATTTGCGATCCGGAATACCGACCACCTGCACATCGAGAATCCCCGGCATGGTGTAGAGGAATTCCTCGATCTCGCGCGGGTAGATATTCTCACCGCCGCGGATGATCATGTCCTTGATGCGGCCGGTGATGCGGTAATAACCGTTGTCATCCACCTCGGCCTGGTCACCGGTATGCAGCCAGCCGTCGGCATCGATGGCAGCGGCAGTCTGCTCCGGCATGTTGTAATACCCCTTCATGACGCTGTAACCACGGCAGCAGAGTTCACCCGGCTGTCCGGGAGCGCAGATCGCGCCGGTTTCCGGATCGACAATTTTCGCCTCGATATGCGGCAGCACGCTGCCGACCGAAGCGGTGCGGTAGGCGATACTGTCGTCGGTGCGGGTCTGGGTGATGACCGGCGAGGCCTCGGTGAGACCGTAGGCGATGGTGATCTCGCTGCAGTGCATCTTTTCCATCACCTGCTTCATGGTCTCGATCGGGCAGGGAGAGCCGGCCATGATGCCGGTACGCAGGGAGGAGAGATCAAACATCTCGAACATCGGGTGATCGAGTTCGGCGATGAACATGGTCGGCACTCCGTAAATCGCCGTACACTTCTCCTTCTGCACCGCCGCCAGGGCCATCAACGGGTCGAACACCTCCAGCGGTACCAGGGTGGTGCCGTGGGTGAGAGCCGCCATGACACCGAGCACACAACCGAAGCAGTGGAACAGAGGAACCGGCAGGCAGAGCCGGTCGGCGGGAGAGAAGTTCTGCCGTTCGCCGATGAAATGGCCGTTGTTGAGAATGTTGTAATGGCTGAGCATCACCCCCTTGGGAAAACCGGTGGTTCCGGAGGTGTACTGCATGTTGATGACATCGTGCGACGACAGGGATGCCCTGATCGCGTTGAGCTGCTCCGAATCGCCCTGGCTGCCGAGCTGCAGCAGTTCGCGGGTATTGTACATACCGCGATGCTTCTCCTGGCCGATGTAGATAACGCTTTTCAGCTGCGGGAAGCGGGCGCTCTGCAGATGTCCGCGCTGGCAGCTACGCAGTTCCGGAATCAACTGGTAGACGGTATCGAGATAATTATGATCCCGGAAGCTGTCGATGATCACCAGCGCCTTCATATCGGCCTGTTTGACCACGTACTCCAGCTCGAAGCTGCGGTAGAGGGTGTTGACGGTCACCAGCACCGCACCGATTTTGGCGGTGGCGAACATGAAGGTGATCCAGTCGGGAACGTTGCGCGCCCAGATGCCGACATGATCCCCCCTGCCGATGCCGATGGTCAGCAGCCCTTTTGCCAGGTCATCCACCCTGCGGTTGAAATCGCTGAAACTCCAGCGCAGGTCCCGGTCGGGATAGACCACGAAGTCGTGGTCGGGAAGCTCCCGAACCTGCTTTTCGAGATAATCCCCGATGGTCAGATCAGTCAAGGACATGGGTTCAACCTCCAGGGGTCAGAAGGGCGCGTAGACGACGGCCAGAATCCGGGCCGGTCCCGACAGGGCGTGGACGTCATGGGGAACGATGGAATCGTAATAGATGCTCTCCCCGGCTTCCAGCTTATAACGGGTCTGGCCGTAGCTGATCTCGATACAGCCGTCGAGGACATAAAGAAACTCCTCCCCCTCGTGGGACGAGAGGGGAGCGGCAGCACCCTCGCGCGGCTGGACATCAATCACAAACGGTTCCATGTGGCGGTCTTTTTTACCCGCCCCGAGAGCGTAGAAGTCGAGCGCGCTCTGTCGTGCCGACGGGTCCTTGCCCGAGAAGCGGATGACGTTGGCCGACTCCCCGTTCTTCACCAGTGCCGGACCATCGTGCGGCTCATCGTCGAGCAGGGTGCCGAGCCGGACTCCGAGGGCCCGGGCGATCGTCATCAACGGCGTCAGGGACGGAACCAGCTCTCCCGCCTCGATGCGGTTGAGAAGGTCGACATGACACTGGCTCTGTTCGGCCAGCTGTTCGATGGACAGCTCCCGCGTTTCACGCAAGCGGCGGAGCCGGTCACCAAGTTTATTGGCGGCATACATGGGTTAATCCTCCTTTAACATCAACGCCTTACAGGGTTGGAGACGATTGGAACGAGCCGCAGGTTAGCACATCTGCAGGGCGGGGCAAAGGGGACAGGGGATTGTGTCAAACAAGAAAAGCCCCCGGGCTCTGAACAAGCACCGGAGGCAGAGGATGAGGGAGTGCGATTTCTCCGGAGAGCAGTCTCAGTCCCCTGTCGGGGCGGAGCGCAGGGTTTCCCAATGCCGTCGGATGGCATCCCGTAACACCATCGCGGTCACGCCCGATTTGCGGAAACGACCCTGCATCGCCAGGTATTCCGCCAGTGCCAGGTCGGAGAAGTCAGGCTCGACATTGATCGTCATCTGCCGCCCGTCCCGGATCTCCAGAACCGGGAAAAGCCCGGAACGAACCGCCAGGCGGATCAGCTGGATCCCGTGAGAAGGTTCCGATTTCCAACCGGTGGGACAGGGGGAAAGGATGTGCAGGAAACGGAAGCCGCGCATCTCAAGCGCCAGCCGCAGCTTGCACAGGGTATCCTCGGGGTGAGCCAGGGAAACGCTCGCCGCGTAAGGAATGCGGTGCGCCGCCATGATCGCCAGGATCTCTTTCTTCACCTCCGGCTTGCCGGTCGGGGTACTGGTGGTCGCCGCCCCCAGCGGAGTGGCCGAGGAGCGCTGACCGCCGGTGTTGCCGTAGATTTCATTGTCGTAACAGATGTAGAGGATATCCTCGTTGCGCTCGGCGGCGGCCGAGAGCGCGCCCATGCCGATATCGTAGGTACCGCCGTCTCCGGCCCAGCAGATCACCCGGGTCTCTTCGCCGTTGAGGGCGGCGACCCGCGCCAGCCCGCCGGCGACTGCCGCGCTGCAGGCGAAGGTCGACATCACCACCGGAGCGCCGAAGGACGAAAAAGGATAATTGCCGACCGCGACCGCGCCGCAGCAGGCCGGGACCACCAGCTGCACCGGTTGTCCGGCAATGGCACGACTGAGCATCTGCAGCGCGATCGACATGCCGCAACCGCCGCAGTTGGTGTTACCGGGACGCAGCAGCGGCTTTTTCCGGTCATGTTCGGTTTGTGCCATACCGTTCAGCGCCGGTTCGTTCATACCCCAACCTCCATGATCATCGGTTCGCCGGCCGACTCCCGGCCGCGCAGGTCGTCGACCAGCTGCTCGATATGTTCGGGACGGACATCGCCGCCACCGAGGCCGAGCATATAGTTCTGTACCAGGGTTTCGGCACCGGCGCAGGTCCGGCATTCCCCCCAGAGTACGCCGCCGAATCCGGGGCTGATATCCCGGTCGAGAACCGCCACCCGGCGGGCACGCGCCAGCTTTTCCCGCAGCAGCCGCGCCGGAAACGGACGCAGCAGGCGGATGCGCAGGGAGCCGACCTTCACGCCCCGCTCCCGCAGGCGGTCAACACTCCGTTCAACGGTGCCGGCAAGGGTGCCCATCGACAGGATCAGCAGCTCGGCATCCTCATCGCGATACCCGACCAGCGGCCCTGGCAGCTCGCGCCCG
The DNA here is from genome assembly GCF_002898515.1 of Geothermobacter hydrogeniphilus. Classification (GTDB taxonomy): domain Bacteria; phylum Desulfobacterota; class Desulfuromonadia; order Desulfuromonadales; family Geothermobacteraceae; genus Geothermobacter_A. Next base: position 20,683 of record NZ_PPFX01000035.1, read on the forward strand.
AAGATTTCGGCGAACTCCCGCTGCAGTTCGGGATAGATGTTCAGGGCCTCGCCCATCGCCTGGTGATGCCGGCGACGCAGAACCTCGGTCTGCTGCGGCAGGATCACCGAGCCGAGGGCGTGCGGCTGGTCGGCAAGACGATGCGACACGGACAGGGGGGGGAGAAAGCGGTCGACCTGCTCCTGGGCGGGAATCAGCGTCTGCGCCATGGTATGGGAAAGGACGAAACCGTCCTGGCAGACCATCACCGGCAGCATCACTCGCGCATCTTCGCCAAGACGATAGGCAAAGAGAATGGTGTCGAGGACTTCCTGGTTGTCAGCACAGTAGAACTGCAGCCAGCCGGAATCGCGCAGCAGCAGGCTGTCGCCATGATCGGCCCAGATATTCCAGGGCGGCCCCAGGGTACGGTTGGCCACCATCATCACCATCGGCAGCCGCAACAGAGCGGCGGCCACGACATTCTCGGCCATGTAGGCGAGGCCGTTGGAGGAGGTGGCGGTGAAGGAACGGGCCCCGCCGGCGACACTGCCGATACAGACCGCCATGGCACTGTGCTCCCCTTCGACCCGCACCACCTGCCCCTTTTCGATCTCCTGAGCACAGAGCAGTTCCATACATTCAGTCGACGGAGTAATCGGGTAGACACCGCTGCAGAAACCGCGGCCTTTTCGATTGGCGCGCGCCGCCAGGGTCGCGGCATGGGCGGCGGCATGGTTGGCGCTGATCAGTTCGCTGCGCATGACTCCCCCTTCCCGTCCAGGGCGGCGGCACGCAGGGCATGCCGCGGACATTCGGCGGCACAGATACCGCACCCCTTGCACTGTTCCTCGTCGATGGCATACCGGGCACCATCCCGGCAGATAATCCCTTCCGGGCAATAAATCAGGCAGGTATCGCAACCGGTGCAGTGACCGCAGGAAAGACAGCGTTCAGCTTCGGAGGCATCAGGCAGACCCTGGTTGACCTCGCGACACTCCTGAAGCCGTCGTTCGACGGCCAGATGACGGTCAGCCGTCGGCGGGCGCGAAGCAAAATAGTCGAAACGGATCTCTTCGGCGGAAACGGCGGGAGACGAGGGCGGATCGATTTCCGACAGGGCTGCCGCCGGCCCTCCGGCCAACATGCGCAGCGCCGTGCGCCGGCCGTCACCGATGGCATGGGTCACGGTACCGGCGCCGGTCGAGAGGTCTCCGCAGGCATAGACCGGCAGCGGATCACCGGCCCGCTCAAAGCGGCCGTCACGAATCTGCCAATGGTCGGGCACCAGTTTCAAATCCGCCGATTGCCCGAGGCAGAGCAGCACATGGTCACAACGGATACGACTGCTGCGGTCGCTGACGATCGGACGGCAACGGCCATCGGCCTCGACCGGACCGAGATCAACCTCGGCCAATTCAACAGCTTCGACCCGGCCATCGCCGAGATAGGCGCGCGGCTGGCAGAAAAGCTGCAGTTCGACACCTTCTTCCAGTGCCTCCTCGACTTCACCGGCGATGGCCGGCATCTCTTCCCGCCCGCGACGGTAAACAAGAGAGACCCGCCGGGCACCGTTGCGCAGCGCGGTACGGGCGGCATCAATGGCCGAGTTGCCGCCACCGATCACCAGCACATGACCTTCGAGGCGGACATTCCCTCCCTGCTTCGCCCGCCGCAGGTAATCGAGCCCCTGCTCGACACCTTCAAGATCCTCACCGGGACAGGCGGCGGATCGCCGGCAGTCCAACCCGGTCGCCAGCAGCAGACCGTCATGATTTTCCAGCAGGCGTTCAAGAGCGAAGGTATCCAACGTGTAGCCCGGTTGCACCTCAACACCGAGCAAAAGAATGCGAACGATATCCCGATCGAGATCCTCCGGCGGCAACCGGTAGCCGGGGATACCGCTGCGCAGCAGTCCGCCCAGTTCTCGGTCGCGTTCGTAGATGGTCACCCAGTGACCTTCGAGAGCGAGAGTGTAAGCCGCGCTCAAACCCGCCGGACCGCTGCCGACCACGGCGAAGGATTTTCTCTGCCCCTGCTGTTTCGGCTGCAGCAGCAGATCCTGCTGGTGATCACCGATCCAACGTTCGAGACCACGGATATTGACCGCGCCGTCATAACCATCACGGTTGCAACGGCTCATACAGGGAGCGGGACAGACCCGGCCGCAGACCGACGGCAGCGGCTGGGTCTGCTGCAGGATGCGGGCGGCAGCTTCAACCCCGTCGTTTTTCAGCGCCTGGATGAAGCCGACCACGTCGTTGCCGGCCGGGCAACCGACATTGCAGGGCGCCGGGCGTTCCTCGTAAATGACTTTCTGGGTCCGCCAGGAACCGGTCTTGAGCGGCATCGGCAGATCGACAAACTGTTCGGTCAGCGGCGTGACGCGACCGCTCTGCCGCATGACAACCGGCTCGGCATGCTCCTTCCGGCAAAAGGTTTCGCGGATTTCAACCGTGCGGAAGGCTTCCTGCGCCGCGTCCAGGTCAGCCTCGAGCCCGAGGTCCCGGTAGGCCTGCTCCACGTCAACCATTTTCAGCCCGATGAAACGGGCATAGGCGCCGATCATGGTGGTATTGACGATGACCACCGAGCGGGTGCCGATCTTGTGCCTGCGAGCAATCGCCGTGGCATCGACGACTGCCACCCGGTACTCGGCAAAGAGGGGGTCAAGCCCCGTCAGTCCGCAACCACTGTTGAGCAGCACCAATCCGCCCGGGTCCAGGCCGTCGAGCAGCTCAGCATTGACCAGCCCGTCATCGAGAATCAGCAGTTGGTCCGGTCGGTAGACCTTGTTGCGGTTGCGCACCGGTTTCGCACTGACCCGGGTGTAGGCCCGCACCGGGGCACCGGAACGCTCGGAGGCATAATCACCGAAAGTCTGGACATAACGATTCTGTCCGGCGAACAGAGCGGCGATCAACTTGGCGCAGGTCACACCCCCCTGCCCGCCGCGACCGTGGACACGGATTTCAAGTTCTGCCGGAACGGCGGCAGCGGCCTGGCGGTCGGCAGGCCCTTCCCCGACAGCGGCCGGGGAGATATGGGACGGCGGAGAGATGTCGCGGGCAATGCGACTGATTGGCGATTGCGGACTGGATTGACCCATGGCTCTGATCCTTGGTGGTGGAATATGGCCGACACCGGGGCGGCCAATCCCTGTCAAGAGCAAGCGGCCTGCCAGAACCGGATGAATCTCCCGCAATTTTATAATTTTGTTCTATTTTCCTCCTGAATGAATGCAACCAATTGAATTCACGTAGATATATCTGGAGGAAAAACCCATTGAACCGGGCTTGAAGGCTGCCGGGGGAGGACGGAACCACACATCTTGATCGGCCCTGTGGAAACCGGGGATTCCAAAATTTGAGACGGAGAGAGTCAAACGGCTGAAAGCAGGGGCTGAAGAGAGATTGGAACCGATCGCTTCCGCTGGAAACTTTTAATTCCAGAAAAGCATGGGAATCGCGGGAGAATGCCCGAGGATTCCATAATCCCTATGGCTCTATGTCTCCTCCATGGCATCCTGCCGCCTTGTCGGGCGTCATCCCATCCCGTACTTTTTCAGCTTTTTCAGCAGCCCGGTATGTGACAGCCCCAGCATTTTCGCCGCCTGGCGTTTGCTCGGTGCCAGTTGCAACGCCTCGGCGATCACCCGTCGTTCCAGTTGTTCGACCTGCCCGGCCAGAGATGTGCCGCCGGCTGCTGCCGCGACACCATCCGGTCGGCTGATCTCAAAACTGAAACGAATACTCTCGGCATCGATCTCCTCGCGACCGCTGAGTATCGCCGCCCGTTCGATGACGTTACGCAATTCGCGCACGTTGCCCGGCCAGTGATGACTCCTGAGCTTGGCCAGCGCCCCCGCGGTCAACTGCCGGGCACGCAGACCGAGACGAGCATTGACCTGGAAGAGAAAATGCCCGGCGAGCAGCGGGATGTCCTCAAGACGTTCGCGCAGAGGCGGGATATGCAGTGGAAAAAGGTTGACCCGGTAGTAGAGGTCTTCACGAAAACGGCCTTGCCTGACCAGCTGTTCGAGGTCACGGTTGGTGGCGGTGACCACCCGGGCGTTGACGGTAATCTCCTCGTTGCTGCCGATGCGTCGCAGCTTGCCGTCCTGGATCACCCTCAGCATTTTCGCCTGCAGGGCCGCCGGCATTTCGGCGATCTCATCGAGAAAGATGGTACCACTTTTCGCCGTCTCGAACAGTCCCGCGCGACCCTCCTTTTTTGCCCCCGAGAAAGCTCCGCCGACATAACCGAACAGTTCACTCTCCAGCAGGTTCTCCGGCAGGGCGGCGCAGTTGACCGGGACAAACGGACCACGGCAGCCGCTGGCCACATGAATGGCGCTGGCAAACAGCTCCTTGCCGGTGCCGCTCTCACCGCGAATCGAGACGATGCCGTCAGTCGGCGCGACCTTCTCGGCGAAGGCGATCGCCTGCCGCAACGCTGGACTCTGGCCGACCATGTCATCAAAGGTCACCTGCGGTTCACCGGCCACCGCGCTGGCGACCTCGTGCAGACCCTTGATATCCCGCAGGACTTCGACCGCTCCGACGATGCGTCCTTTCGAGTCGCGAATCACCTGGCTGCTGGCCAAAAACCGGGCGCGGCGATTGCCGTGGGAAATGCTGCGCTTGACGTTGTGATAGGTCCGGCCGTCAAGACAGGAGAGCAGACTGGTGTCGGGAAAATCGAGATCCCGCAAGTTGCGGCCGACCAGCTCCCGGTCGGTGAGCCCGAGCATGCCGCGGGCCACCCGGTTGATGGTGGTCAGCTCTCCTTCCTCGTTGATCGACAGGATACCGTCGCTGACACTGTCGAGGACCACCTTGAAACGTTTTTCCCGTCGTTCCTGCGGCATGGTACGGATCGAAACGACACTGAGAATATTGGGAATGGCCTCAAGGGAGGAGAGAATCGCCTCCTGGAGAGGCGATTGCGGACCGGTTTCGAGATCAAGATAGACGAAAGTCGCGCCGTCACGCTTCTCGACTTCCATGGCGAGAATGTTCAGGTCCTTGTCGGCCAGGACAACCGCGATCTGCGCCATCGCCCCGACCCGGTCGATGACCTGGAATTTCAGTTTTATATTGGCCGCCATGCTAGAAAATCAGCATCTCCTCGCGCGCATAGATCACCGCGAACAGGGTCGCCGGCCGGTCGCCATGGCAGGAAACGACATGCGGCAAGGTGGAATCATAGTAGATCGAATCGCCGGGATTGAGAATATCGGTGTGGCCGGAGAGGTTGACCTCGACCTGTCCTTCGAGAACGAACAGAATCTCCTCGCCAACATGCCGGTTCGGTTCCGGCTTGAAGCTCTCGTCGGGGGTGAGGGTTACCAGAAACGGTTCCATGTGACGGTTCTGTTTCTTGTAGCCGAGGGACTGGTAACTGTATCCGGCACTGGACCCGCCGCTGGAATCGAAACGGGTCACCATTTTACGGTCGTCACTACGGACAATGCAGAAGGGGGAATCGCCACTGTCACCGAACAGATCCCCGACGGAGACCTTGAGGACATTGGCCAGGCTGACGATATGCCCCAGGGGAGGTGTGACAGAACCCTCTTCAATCGCGTTCAGGGTGGTTTCCGGAAGATCGGTTTTCGCGGCGACATCGGCCATCGACATCCCCTGCCTGGTTCGCAGTTTCCTGATTTTCTCACCGATAGCGCCTTGTTGCTCAGACATCGTTTGCCTCCTTGTGCAATGTTCCTGAGACCGTGAAGCACGGCCAGGGTTCAGGATTCCGGTTCAGGATGATACCGCCGTCTTGTCCATATCCAGATGAAGCACTTCCCGCAGGCGCCGGGCGATGGGACCGACCCGACCCTGGTTGATCATGAAGTCATCGACCTTGACCACCGGCATCACCTCCAGCGAGGTGGAGGTGATGAAGACCTCGTCGGAAAATTTCAGGTCCTGCAGCCGGTATTCGCCGCGGATCACCCGCAGGTCAAGCTCTTCCTCGCACAGCCGGATGATGGTCGAGCGGGTCACTCCGGCGAGCAGCCCGGTCGCGACCGAGGGGGTAAAAACCCAGCGGTCCCGGGTCCAGAAAATGTTCGACGCCGCACCTTCGCAGATCTGCTCCCGGTTGTTGAGCATGACCACTTCAAAAGCGCCGGCGGCCCGGGCCTCCAGCTTGCCGAGCAGGCTGTTGAGATTGCTGATCGACTTGATCTTCGGATTGATCGCCTCCGGAGCGTTGCGACGGGTTTCGGCGACCCGCAGGACAATCCCGTCCCGGTAATGCGCTTCGTCGAACCCCTTGAACTCACGGGCGATGATCAGGCAGGTCAGATCCCCCGTCAATGCCCGCTGGAAACCGACCTGCCCCGGCCCGCGGGTGATGGTGATCCGGTAGTAGGCGTCGGTCAGCCGGTTGCGTCGGCGCAGTTCAAGCAGAATCTCTTCAAGCTGCGGGCGGCTGTAGGGGAGCTCATAACCCAGGGCTTCCGCGGACTGCTTGAGCCGCTGGTAATAGAGGGGGAACTGGTAGAGATGCGCCCCGATGGAACGGAAACTCTCGTAGATGCCGTCGCCGTAGAGAAATCCCTGGTCAAAAACCGAGATTTTCGCTCTGTCGCTGTCGACAAACTGTCCGTTCAGGAATACCTGGCCCATGAGCCCCTCGCGAAAACGATAACTGGCGTGGATATCAAGTTCATTCCCGGGCGGGTCCGGAAAAATTCGTCGAAAATCATGGACAACCCGCCTCAATGCCCGCCGAACTCAGGCGGACGCTTTTCCAGAAAGGCATTGACCGCCTCGATGTGATCATCGGTCTGATGAGCCATGGCCTGGAACGTCGCGCAGAGATCGAGAAATTCCGGCAGAGCCATCGTCTGGCCGAGTTTCAGCAGCCGCTTGCTCAGCCGCAGCGCCTGCGGCGGCTGGGCGGCTATGCGGGCCGCCACCTCCCTGGCTCGCGGCAGCAGTTCCTGCTCATCGACCAGCTCAAGCAGCAGCCCCAGTTCCCGGGCCTCCTCCGCCTTGATCAGCCGGCCGCTGAAAATCAGCTCGGCGGCCCGCTGGGCACCGACGATCCGCGGCAGGAACCAGGCGCCGCCGTCGCCGGGGACGATGCCGAGATTGAGAAAGGTCTCGCCGAGCAGGGATTTCGGCGTGCCGATACGCAGGTCGCACATGCAGGCGAGATCCATACCGGCCCCGATGGCCGGCCCGTTGACCGCGGCGATGAGGGGAATCTCCGCTTTCTGCATCGCCAGCGGCAGCTGCTGAATACCACGCCGGTATTGATCCTGGATCTGCAGGGCCGAGCCGGAAAAGATCCCCTCGCGGTCGCGCATCTGCTTGATGTTGCCGCCGGCGGAGAAGGCCGACCCGGCACCGGTCAGAATCAGGACCGAAACCTCGGGGGTACGGTTGGCCCAGTCAAGGGTGGTCACGATATCCGTCACCAGGTCGGTGCCGGTCAGGGCATTGCGGACATCGTCGCGGGTGAAAGTCAATTCGGCGACGCGATCCCGCAGGGTCAGTCGCGCATCACTCAATTGCGGCAGTTCAATCATCGGTCCATTCTCCGGGTCGAAAATTCGACGAATCCCAGCTTAGCAGAGTTGTTGCCCGGAGCCAAATGGGCTATGGTAATTGTGGAGTTTACCCGTAGCCCATGGAGAATGAACAATGCTGAATCAGAAACCGACCACCATCACCGCAACCCCGGCCGTCAGCTCCACCACCAGCTTTCTGCCCTCGGTCTACGCCTGGATGACCGCCGGTCTGGCCCTGACCGCCCTGGCGGCCATGGTGACCCTGTCCAGCCAGGAACTGCTGAAGCTGATTTTCGGCAACAGAATGGTTTTTTATACCCTGATCTTCGGTGAACTGGGCCTGGTCATCGCCCTCTCCGCCGCCATCAACCGGATCAGTTCAACAACGGCCACCCTGATGTTCCTGTTCTACTCGGCCCTCAGCGGGGTGACCTTCGCCTCGATTTTTCTGGTCTACACCAGCAGTTCCATCGCCAGCACCTTCTTCATCGCCTCCGGCACCTTCGCCGCCATGAGCATCTATGGCTACACCACTCGCCGCGACCTGACCGGCTGGGGGAGTTTCTTCTTCATGGGGCTGATCGGAGTTCTCATCGCCTCGGTGGTCAACATCTTCCTGCAGAGCACGATGATCTACTGGCTGGTCAGCTACATCGGCGTCTTCGTCTTCGTCGGCCTCACCGCCTACGACACCCAGAAGATCAAGCAGATCGGCGAGGCCGGTTTCGCCAACGAAGAGGGGCGCAAAAAGGCCGCCATCATCGGCGCGTTGCGGCTCTATCTCGACTTCATCAACCTGTTTTTGATGTTGCTGCGCATTCTCGGCAACCGCCGGTAAACAATCTCTTCCGCACCCCCCCTCATTCCTTCCACATCGCCAGCGCCTCGGCCGCCGTCACCTTGCTTAAGGGCTGGCGCGGTTGCGGTGGCCGGCCGTCGACCCAGGCGGGAAAGAGGGCCTCGGTGCGCCGCTCCCGCGGATAGATCTGCACCAGGCCCCGCTGCCGGACATGGGGATGGTCGGGGACCTCGTGCTGTTCCAGAACCGGCTCGAAGCAGCAATCGACCTTGACGAACAGCGACCGCCAATGCGCCAGCGTCTCGCCGGCGAACAGGGCGGCGACCTCGCCGATCAGCTCGGTCTGCGGCAACGGCTGCCGCTGACGCCCAATCCAGTCCGGTCGCTCGACCGTCTCGCAGAAACGACGCCAGAACTTTTCCTCGATCGCCCCCAGGGCGACAAACCTGTCATCCGCAGTACGGTAGATCTGGTAGCAGGCCGCCCCGCCGGTCAGCAGATCCCGACCGCGTCCGAAGGTCTCGCCGGGACGGCCGGCGGCGGTCAGACCGAAGGACTGCCAGGAGAGAGCCATCTCGAACAGGCTGACATCGATGAACGCCCCACGACCGGTCCGACCGCGACGCAGCAGAGCGGCGAGAATGGTGGTGGCCGCCTGCTTGCCGGCGGCGTAATCACAGATCGGCGGAAAGGGAATGACTGGCGTCTGCGCGGTGCCGGTCAGGCTGAGCATGCCGCTCATGGCGAGATAGGTCAGGTCGTGCCCGGCGCGCTCGCGACAGGGGCCGCTCTGACCGAAGCCTGAAAGGGCGCAATGGACCAGGGAGGAGTTGAGCTGCTCAAGGCGCTCACGCCCGAAGCCGAGGCGCTCCAGCACGCCCGGCCGGTAGGATTCCAGCAGCACGTCGGCCACCCGCACCAGTTCGGCCAGGGACTCCCGCCCCACCGGCGTCTTGAGATCAAGCTCGGCCACCGCCTTACCGGCATTGACCTGCTTGTAGAAGGGAGAAACCCCGTCACCGTCGGCCAGGATAAAAGACCGCATCGGGTCACCGGCCGGCGGCTCGACCTTCAGCACCTCGGCGCCGAGATCTCCGAGCAACTGGGTGGCGAAAGGACCGGGCAGGTACTGGCTGAGGTCGAGAACCCGGATCCCGGTGAGACAATCAGAAAGCATCAGGCCGCCGCGAGCTCAGTCTTCAAGAGAGAACTCCCAGGCGCACCAGAACTCTTCCGGGTGGGCATCGGGCGGACAGGAGAGGCAGCGGGTCTGGATCCGCGGATCGATGGTGCGGGCGAACTCGCTGTACTCGACGATTCCCACCGACTTGCAGGGGAAGTCATCCAGCCCCCGGCGCTTGCGCGCCGACTGCACCCGGCAGTCGACCATGCGGAACACCGCGCGGCTGTCACTGACCTCGATCGCCTGCTGCAGGTTGAGCCGCGCGTAGAGACGATGTTTGAGGCATTCAAGCAGCGCCGGGATGCCGCCGCCCGGCTCGATCCCGAGCCGCGCCATGATCCGTTTGGCCTCGATGACGGTGAACTTCTCCCAGGCGGCCCGGTCGGCCTCGATCGCCACCTCCATGCCGTGGGTTTTCTCGATCGCCTGGAACCAGAGCCCGTCATGGGCCAGCCAGTTCTTGGCGTCGTCGATAATGATGGCGATCAGTTCCTCTTTGCTGAGCCGCTTGAGCAACTGGATGCCCTCATCGAAAGGTTCAATGGCGGTTTCGGTCTGGATGGACATGGGATCTCCTTTGGCAGAAAAGAAAAGCATTGGGCCGCCAAGACGCCAAGGACTCCAAGAAGGTCAAAACCTGCTTTACTGCAGAGACGGAGAGGAGCAGAGATCGGAGAGAAACCTGTTGGGGTTTATAAAACTCAAGCCAGAATTGGCTGAACTTTGCGTTCGCTCCCGCTCCGCGGCTCTCCGTTGAAAAGGTTTTCTTGGTGTCCTGTTCACAAACATTCCTATTCAATCTCCCGCTGATCGTCAATCACCTTGCCGTCGTTGGGCAGGCTGCCGGGGGCGACGAATTCGACCTCGCCGCGCAGCTTGGTCAGCTCGCGGATCGAGTCGCGCAGGGCGGACGCCAATCCATCCGCGGCAACGGCGGATTCAGCCCGTAGCAGCATGTGGTCCTGGTCGTCCTGTCGGGTCACCACCAGCCGCCCGCGGCCGAGTTCCGGGTGGCGCTTGAGGATGGCGTCGACCTGCTGCGGATGCACGAACATGCCACGCACCTTGGTGGTCTGGTCGGCCCGCCCCAGCCAGCCCTTGATGCGCAGATTGGTGCGGCCGCAGGGGCTGGCTCCCGGCAGGATGGCGGAAAGATCGCCGGTGGCGAAACGGATCAGCGGATAATCGGGATTGAGGCTGGTCACCACCACCTCGCCGACCTCCCCTGCCGGTACCGGGTCACCGCTGCCGGGGCGGACGATCTCGAGAACAATTCCCTCGTCGACGATCATCCCTTCCAGCGCCTCAGACTCGTAGGCGATCAGGCCGAGATCGGCGGTGGCGTAGCACTGGCGGACGCTGATGCCGCGCTGCGCCATCCCCTCACGCAGGCTCGGCGGCAGGTACTCACCGGAAACCAGCGCCGTCTCCAGGCACGACAGGTCGCTGCCGAGATCTGCAGCCTTGTCGAGAATCAGCTTCAGAAAGGACGGCGTACCAACATAGCCGCGCGGCCGGATGTGGCCCATCACCTGCACCTGCAGCTCGGTCTGGCCGACCCCGGCCGGCACCGTAGCACAGCCGAGCGCCCGGGCGCCGGATTCGAACATCATCCCGGCCGGAGTGAAGTGGTAGGAGAAACAGTTGTGAATGATGTCGCCGGAACGGAACCCGGCGGCATACAGGGCGCGGGCAAAGCGCCAGAAATCGGGACGGGTCGAGCCGGGCTCGAAGATCGGCCCCGGGGAAGCGAAGATCTGGCACAACTCCGGCGGCTTAACCCCGGTCAGCCCGCCGAAGACCGGCTGTCCCTGCTGACGCTCGATCAGCTCCGTCTTGCGCAGCAACGGCAGCTTCGCCAGCGCCGCGCGGTCGGTCACCTGCTGGCCGTCGACGCCCCGCAGCGTCTCGGCGAAGGCCGGGGCACTGCTTTTGGCGTGGTCGATCTGATCGGCCAGGCAGGCGAACAGGTCGGCTTCGCGCTGTTCGGGGGTGCGGGTTTCGAGGTTGTCGTAGTAGTCGGACATGAGGGTCTCCATTGAAAAAATTCTTCAGGCCGCCCGCTCGCTCTGCTCGCTCAAGACGCCAGAAAAATCTATTTTAACGCAGAGGCACCGAGATGAAGAGACGCTGAGAAAAGCAAACTCTATTTACAAAACCCTTAAAATGATTTGTTTTTTCTCCCACCTCTGCTCCTCTCCGTCTCTGCGTTAAGAAGCCTTTGCCCCTCTTGGCGCCCTTGGCGTCCTGGCGGCAATCCGGCTTTTACATCCACCGTTTTCTTCGTTTATACGACTTCAGATTCTTGAACGACTTGCGCTCCGACTCGCCGCCGGCGAGGTAGAACTCCTTCATATCCTCATTGTTGAGCAGCTCTTCGCCGGTACCGTCGAGAACGATCTTGCCCGATTCCATGACATAGCCGTAATTGGCGCTGTGCAGGGCCATGTTGGCGTTCTGCTCGACCAGCAGCATGGTGATGCCCTGCTCTTTGTTGATATTGCGGATGATGCCGAACACCTCCTTGACCAGCAGCGGCGACAGGCCCATGGAAGGTTCGTCGAGCAGGATCATTTCCGGCCGCGCCATGATCGCCCGGCCGATGGCCAGCATCTGCTGCTCGCCGCCGGAGAGATAGCCGGCCATGCCGGTCCGCTCCTTGAGCCGCGGGAAGTAATGAAAAACCTTTTCAATGTCGTCTTTGACCCCCTTGTCGCGCCGGGTGTAGGCACCAAGGCGCAGGTTCTCGATGACGGTCATGTCCTCGATGATGCGCCGCCCTTCCATGACCTGGAAGATCCCCTTGCGGACGATCTCGTCGGGGGAGCTGTTGGCAATGCTCTCGCCCTTGAACTCGATCGTGCCGCGGGTCACTTCGCCGTCCTCGGTCTTCAGCAACCCGGAAATCGCCTTCAGAGTGGTCGACTTGCCGGCGCCGTTCGGCCCGAGCAGGGTCACCAGCTCACCTTTCGGCACGTCGAGACTGATGCCGCGCAGCACCAGGATAACCTCGTCGTAGACCACCTCGATATTGTTGACCGAGAGAACGATCTCCTTCTCAACCGGTTTTTCGTCGCTTTTGACAGCAGCTGCTTCGGACATGGGGTTCTCCTTGGCAAGACAGAATGCAGGAGTCAGGAGTCAGCAGGGAGAACCTTCTGACCCCTCACTTCCAAATTCTGCCCGGCGGGGGCAAAGCCCCCGCCGAACATAACCTCTAGTAGAACGGTTTCAGAAACGAGCAATTTTGCGCAAGGTCAAGGAAGCCGAGCATCTGCGCGGAGGCGTAGCAGCGCTACGCCGCACAAGCAGACGCACAGGCTGACGCAGAGATTGCGTAAAAGAGCCGTTTCCTACCAGCCCAGCCATTCCGGCCGGCGCGGCACCTCAACGGTCGCCAGCTTGGTCATCTTGAAATCGCCACCGTTGTACTTGCTGGTGTAGACATTGACCAGGTTCATGCCGCGATGATCCTCGGCGGTCCAGGTCGAGGGGGAGCAGACCCCTTCAAGACCGGCCGGTACGAAGTTCTTCATCGATTCGAAGCCCTTCTTGATGTTCTCGCCGGTGATGGCACCCATGGCATCGGCCTTGAGCATCGCTTCCTTCATCAGGAAGGTGCCGCAGACGCCGCGGATGTAGTGCAGCATGCGCGGTTTCTTGCCGCTCGGGTCGGACATCTTGGAGACTTCGCGGAGGGTCTTCATGCCAGGCGCGTCGTCTTCCCAGGTCGCGGCGCCGACCACCCAGGCGATGCCGTCGCCGGCGGCACCGGTAGCCTTGATGGAGTTCTCGTCCCAGCCCCAGATATTGGTCAGGAACTGGGTCTTGACACCGACGGTGCTGCAGGACTTGAGCAGCGAGATGTTGGAACTGGAGGTGTTGGCGAGATAGGCGTAATCGGCCCCGGAGTCCTTCAGCGACAGGCACTGGGCCTTGGCGTCGGCCGGCTTCAGAGAATAAACGATGGAGGGCTCGACCTCAAAACCGAGTTCTTTGGCGTAGGCAGCGCAGGCGGCCTTGGGGGCGTTCGGATAGGGATGATTGTCGCCCATGTGGATGAACTTCGGCTTGCCCGATTTGCCTTTCGCCTTCCAGTCATCGGCCGCCCACTGCACCAGACCGCGGCAGGCGTCGGAGTAGGAGGGGCCGTAAAAGAAGTTGTAGGGGGCGGCCGATTTGCTCTTCGGACCCTTGCCGGTCGGGTCGGTCAGGTGACCGGAGTAGGAGGCGGAAATGTAGGTGACCTTGTCCTTGGCGATGAACTTGACCAGCGCCTCGGTGTCAGCGGTGCCCCAGCCCTGGATGGCGACCGGCTTCAGCGATGACATCCACTTCTTGTAAGTCGCCACCGCGCGCGGCGCGTTGTAGGAATAATCGACAGTTTTGTACTTGATCTGCTTGCCGTTGATGCCGCCATGCTTGTTGATATAGGCGAGGGCGTCGTCAATCCCGTTGCCGAAGGGGATGCCGACCCCCGACGTCGGCCCGGTGTAGGCCGCGAGATGGCCGACCGGAATGGTGTCGGCGGCCAGGGTGCTGCCGGCGAACGCCAGTGAAGCAACCAGTAAACTGCCCAGAATGATCGATTTGCGCATTGTCTTCCTCCCTTGAAGTGAACAGCTGGCCCGCAATGCGGGACGGTTAGGTGGAACGGTCGTGCACAGGCTCCCGATTCAATATGAGAAGGGATAGAGCTTCCAGTAGGCCTTGATCATTTTCCAGCGATGAGCCAGGCCGTCCGGTTCGAAAATCAGAAAAAGAATGATCGCCAGGCCGATCGACATCTCCTTGATGTAGGCCAGCGCCTGCATCAGTCCCGACGAACCGTGGCCGAACAGTCCGACGCCGCCTTCCATCAGTTCCGGCAGCAGCACCATGAAGGCGGTTCCCATCAGGGTGCCCTGCACCGAGCCCATGCCGCCGATGATGATCATGCCGAGGAACTGGATCGACAGCAGCAGGGTGAACCCCTCGGCCGAAACGAAACCGAGATAATGACCGAACAGGGCGCCGCCGACCCCGGCGTAAAAGGAGGAGATGCCGAAGGAGAGGATGCGGTACTTGGTCAGGTTGATGCCCATGATCTCGGCGGAAAGGTAATGATCGCGCACGGCAATAAAGGCCCGGCCGTCACGGGTGCGCAGCAGGTTGGTACCGAACAGGAACATCAGCACGACATAGAACAGCACCACGTACCAGTAACGCTGGTCATTGTTGAACTCGAAACCGAAAATCGTGAACGGGTTCGCCATCGCCCCGTAGGCGCCGCCGGTGAACCAGTCGGCGCGGGAGAAGAAATCCTCCAGAATGTACTGCGAGGCCAGGGTCGCGATCGCCAGGTAGAGTCCCTTGATGCGACCGGCCGGGATGCCGACGATCAGGCCGACCGCCATGGTCATCGCTCCGGCCAGCGGGATGCAGAAGAAGACCGGCAACCCGGTGGCGTTGTTCAACCAGGCCGAGGCGAAGGCGCCGAAACCAAAGAAGGCGGCGTGACCGAGGGAAATCTGACCGGTGAAACCGACGACAATATTGAGCCCCAGAGCGGCGATGCCGTAATAACCGATCTGGATGCCGAGATTGAGGAAATAGGAATTCAGAAAAGTCGGTGCCAGCAGCAGAAAAATGACCGCCGCGATCGCCGTGCGACGCGCCAGCGGCGTCGGAAAGATGGTCGTATCCTGAATATAGGTGGAGCGGAACTCTCCACAATTCATACGTGCGTGGGCAGATGAAGACATGAATCAGATCCTCTCGATATCCTTGGTGCCGAACAGGCCGTAGGGCTTGATCATCAGGATCACCACCAGGGCGTAGAAGGGGGCGATGGTGTACATGTTGCCGAGATGCAGCCACTGGCTGTCGACGAATTCCGCCAGGTTTTCCAGCACACCGATAATCAGGCCGCCGACGATCGCACCGACGATCGAGTCGAGCCCGCCGAGAATAACCACCGGAAAAACCTTGATGCCGAAGAAGGAGAGCGCCGAAGAGACGCCGTTAACCATGCCGACCACCACTCCCGCCATGGCCGAAACCAGTGCCGAAATCGCCCAGGCGGCGGCGAATACCTTCTTCACCGAGATGCCGAGGCTCTGGGCCACCTGCTGATCGAAGGCGGTGGCGCGCATCGCCAGGCCGAGCCGGGAATACTTGAAGAAATAGTAGAAGCCGATCATGATCACCACCGAAATGACCAGGCTCATGATGTAGGCGGTCTGAATCTGCAAACCGAGCAGGTTGATCGACTCGGTCTCGAAAACCCGCGGGAAGGGCTTGGCGTAGACGCCGAAAATCCAGCCCATCAGCGACTGGAAGAACATCGACAGGCCGATGGTGACCATGATCACCGAGATGATCGGCTCGCCGATCAACGGTCTTAAAACCACCATCTGCAGCACAATGCCGAAGATCACCATGAAGGCGAGGGTGATCGGAAAACCGAGCCAGAAGGGAAGATGGAACTTGACCAGCAGCGCCCAGCAGGTCCAGGCGCCGATCAGCAGGAACTCGCCCTGGGCGAAGTTGACCACCTGGGTCGACTTGTAGATCAGCACAAAACACATCGCCACCACCCCGTAAAGGGTGCCGACAATCAGGCCGTTGACGATCAGCTGGGTAAGCAGTTCAAAATTCATGCTGTCTCCTTTGACATCCTTACGCCCTTAAACCTTTCTTAACGCAGAGTCGCAGAGAGGGAGAGCTCGTAGAGAAAAGCCGGTTACACTTTTGACTTTTTCAAAATCAAGCAGTCCCTCTCCGCCTCTGCCTCTCTTGCGCCTCAGCGTTAAAAACTTACACCGCCGTCCGCATCTTGCCGCCGTCACCCTTACCCGACGCATCCGGGAGCAGGTCGACCACCCGGACATCGGTCCGCACCCGGGACCTGTTGCCGTCCTGAAAGGTGATGACGGTGTCGATGTGAACGATCTCCTGATCTGAATAGATGGTGTCGATGATCTCGGCGTATTTCTCCTTGATCACACCGCGACGCACCTTGCGGGTCCGGGTCAGTTCGCCGTCATCGGCGTCGAGCTGCTTGTAGAGCAGCAGGAACTTGCGAATTCGCTGCGCCTCGGGCAGAGTCGCGTTGACCTGTTCGATCTCTTTCTGCACCATGTCGTAGACTTGCGGCTGGGCGGAGAGATTGATGTAGTTGGTGAAGGCGATCCCGCGCTGCTCGGCCCATTTGGCGACAATCTCGTAGCGGATGCAGATGATCGCCGCCAGATAGGGCCGACCGTCGCCCTGGATCACCGCCTCGGCGATGAAGGGAGAGAACTTCAGCTTGTTCTCGATGAACTGCGGCGAAAAGCGTGATCCGGTCGAAGTCTCCGCCAGGTCGGAGATTCGGTCGATAACCACCAGGTGACCGTTCTCCTTCTTGAAGTAGCCGGCGTCACCGGTATGCATCCAGCCGTCCTCAAGGGTTTCCGCCGTGGCCTCGTCATTCTTGTAGTAACCGAGGAACATACCGCGGGTTTTCGAGACCACTTCGCCGACACCGTTGGCATCGGGGTTGTCGATACGCACATCGGAAGTGTCGAAAGGAATGCCGACGCTGTCGAAATCGACATCGTCCGCCCGGTGGATGGTATAGGCACCACCCATTTCAGTCTGACCGTAGAGCTGCCGCAACGGCACCCCCATGGCGAGGAAGAATTTGAAGGTATCCGGTCCCAGTGCCGCGCCGCCGGTGGCCGCGGAGCGCAGGTTGGAGAAGCCGAGGCGGTCCTTGAGCGCCCGGAACAGCAGCCAGTAGGCCAGTTTCGACTGTCCCCTCCCCTCGGCGGCCGCCTTTTCGGCAAGCTTCATGCCGTAGTTGAACATCTTCTGCTTGAAGCGGGTAGCATCCATCATCTTCGCCTTGACATCGGCGGCGACCGTCTCCCAGACCCGCGGTGCCAGCAGCACGAAGTTGGGGCCGATTTCCCGCAGGTCGGCCATCATCGTCTCCGGCTCTTCGACGAAATTGACAATCTGGCGACTGATCAACGCCTGGGCGACGGCGTAGACCTGCTCCATGATCCACGGTAGCGGCAGCACCGAAACATAGTTGTCGGTCGAGAATTTCGGGTCGTTATGCAGGTAGTCGAGGCAGTGTTCGAGCATCGGCCCGCACTGCAGCATGGCCAGCTTGGGATTGGAGGTGGTCCCCGAAGTCGGGCAGAGGATGGCGACATCCTCCGGCCGGCCGGCAGCAACCAGCTGTTCGTAGAGCTGCGGCTGCTGCGCGTCAAGTTCCTCGCCGAGTTTCATCAGGTCGGTATGGCTGAGCAGCCGCGGGTCGTCGTACTTGCGCATGCCGCGCGGGTCGCAATAGATGATGTGCTTGACGCAGGGGCATTGCTCGGTGATCTCCAGCACCTTGTCGACCTGCTCTTCATCCTCGGCGATGATAATCTTCGCCCCGGCATAGTTGATCAGGTAGGCGCACTCTTCGTTCATCGAATCCTGGTAGATGCCGAAGATCATTGCCCGCAGAGCATGCGAAGCGATCTCCCCGGCAACCCATTCCGGCCGATTGTCGCCGATGATACCGACCGAATCGCCATGTCCGATGCCCAGCTTGTGCATGCCGAGGGCGAAACGCCTGACCAGTGAATTGTAGTCGTCCCAGCTGTAGGCGTTCCAGATACCGAACTCCTTTTCCCGCATGGCGATCTCGTCCGGCCAGTTGGCGGCGTTGTAGGCCAGCAGCTTGGGAAAAGTGTCGTAGACCTTGATATCGGCGTATTCGGCTTTCATCAGGCCACCTCCCCGGTCCGGGCCGCATCATCCACCGCCGGCTCGTCATCATCCTCACCGAGGTAGGCCTTCTTCACCTGCGGATTGGCAAGCACCTCATCGGGCAGACCGGCGGCGATCTTCTTACCGAAATCGAGCACCATCACCCGGTGGGAAATATCCATCACCACCCCCATGTCATGCTCGATCATCACCACCGTCATTCCCCACTCTTCATTGAGGTCGATGATGTAGCGCGCCATGTCTTCCTTTTCCTCCAGGTTCATCCCGGCCATCGGCTCGTCGAGCAGAATCAGATCGGGACGCAGAGCGACGGCGCGGGCCAGCTCGACCCGCTTGCGCAGCCCGTAGGAAAGGGTGCCGGCAATCGATTTGCGAATGTGGGCGATTTCAAGAAAATCGATGATGTCCTCGACCTCGGCACGGTGGCGCAACTCCTCTTTGCGGGCCCCGAACAACCAGTAGACGGAACCGGTGAGAAAATTGTTTTTCAGCAGGTGATGACGTCCGACCATGATGTTGTCCAACACGGTCATGTGGGCGAAGAGGGCGAGATTCTGGAAGGTACGACCGATGCCCAGCGTACAGCGATCGTTGGGCCGCAGACCGATCAGCTCCTTTTCCCTGAAGCGGATCGAACCCTTGTTCGGCTGGTAGCGACCGGAGATACAATTCAGCATCGAGGTCTTGCCGGCGCCATTGGGGCCGATGATAGAGAAGATTTCTCCCCGATTGACACTGCAGCTGACATCGGTCAGGGCGTGAACCCCGCCGAAAGACAGCGAAATGTCGCTGACATTGAGCAGAGGGGGCGTTTCAGTCATGCAGATTCCTCCTCGAACAGGATAACGACCGGCGTCACGGCAATCTTCCACTCGGACGCCGCTCGCAATTCTTGATCAGACCCATCTGCAAACCGGATACCAAACAATGTTTGCTCCGGATTATAATTTTAATAAATTGTTTAACTCTTTGTATTTAAATGATTTATTCCAAAGATACAGCTGACTCCGTGGACCCGCCACGGAAAATAGCGATGTCGTTTTTGTTAACAGTGTTATGGCTTCTTTACAAGCCGTCACAGACTTCCGAAGCACGCCGGAACCGACGAAAAACTACTGCAGATTGTATTTGTGCAGTTTCTTGTAAAGTCCTGGACGGGAGATGCCGAGGACATTGGCCGCATTCAGCTTGTTGCCGCCGACCCGTTCGAGGGATGCCTGGATCAACTGACGTTCCATCTCATCCATGATTTCCTGCAGGGTTTTCTGCCCGATACTCGCCAGCAGGCCCTCCTGCCGGTCCCCGTCCAGGCACGGCAGAACAAGGCCGCCGGTCGCCCGCCTGATATGCAGCGGCAGATCGGCCGCGCGAATCGTGGACCCGGCCACCATATTGAACGCGCTTTCGATGGCATTGCGCAACTCACGGATATTCCCCGGGAAATCATAATTGCGCAGCAGTTGCCAGGCTTCTTCGTCGAGCCCCTGAACCGCCATCTCAAACTCGGCGTTGAAACCGTCGATCAGATGTTTGGTGATGAAATAGATATCGTCACGCCGTTCCCTGAGCGGGGGGATTTCCAGGGCGATGACATTGAGCCGGTAGTAAAGATCGGTACGAAAACTGCCGTCCCGCACCTTCTCTTCCAGGTTGACATTGGTTGCCGCGACAACCCGCATATCGATACTCCGGGTGGCGGTGCTGCCGAGCGGGGTCACTTCCCTTTCCTGCAGCACCCGCAGCAGCTTGGCCTGCATCACCAGCGGCATGTCACTGATCTCATCGAGAAAGATGGTACCGCCATCGGCCTGCTCGAATTTGCCGACCTGACCACCCTTGCGCGCCCCGGTAAAAGCCCCCTCGGCATAGCCGAACAGTTCCGATTCCAGCAGGTGATCCGGGATGGCGGCGCAGTTGACCCGCACGAAGGGAGCGTAGCGACGCTTGCTGGCGGCGTGGATGGCGTGGGCACAGAGTTCCTTGCCGGTCCCGCTTTCCCCCATCAGCAGGACATTGGAAGGACGCTGGGCGATGCGCAGCAGCTTCTCCTTGAGATCCTTCATCGCCTTGCTGTGGCCGATGATGCTGTTGCAGTCGTACTTGAACTCCTGCCCGCGACCACGGCGACCCTTCTTCGGCTTTTCAGGAAGCTTGATGTAGGCCTGAAACTTTTCCGCCAGACGTGAGATTTCACGCACATCACTGAACAGCACCTTGCCCCAGGCGCCGACCATCTTGCCCTCCCTGAAGAGCGGATAACGACTGACCACGGCATGACGGCCATTGAGCAGATGCGGTTCGGCCTCTTCCGCCTGGCCGGTATCCATCACCACCGGCAGCCGCGACGGGTTTGAATTGGGATAGGCGCTGCGGACGTTCTTGCCGAGCATCTCACCGGCACAGATCCCCAGCACATCGGCAAACGGCTGGTTGATCATGGTGATGATACCCTCGGTGTTGACCAGGATCAGGCTCTCCCGGGCCAGGTCGGACCCGGCGTCCATGGAGCAGAGCAGGTCAGGCACTTCCAGACAGGGGACGTCGAGCTGCTCGGCGCGCATCAGGGTGAACAATCCCCCCGAAGCGTGCGGATCGCGGCCGAGCGGAGCGTAGTCGCAGAAATGCTTGACGCCGTCGATCCAGATCGGTTGTCCGGTAAAACTGACTCCCTGGACGATAAAGGAATGGAGAAAACCGAGCCTGACCACCTGACCGAGCCGCCGGCCGATAATCTCTTCCGGCCGCTTGCCGATCAAAGCGAAACATTCCTCGTTGGAAGTGGCGATACACTGCCGCTGGTCAAGAACCACCAGCCAGCTTTCGGTCGACAGATCACGATCACCGAGATCGAAACCCGCATCCCTGACCTGTTGAGCAAATCCCATCACATTCCCCCGATCCGCTGTCCTGTTCCACCGGGAGACTCGGCATCCTGGCCCCCTGGCGGAACTTTATCAAAGGTGACTAAACCACTATGCACTGAAAGTGCATAGGTTTCTCGGGGACTGAAAGTCCCCT
>NZ_PPFX01000036.1 GCF_002898515.1 Geothermobacter hydrogeniphilus
CGCACAAGCGAAGCGAGGCAGCAACGCAGAGTTGATGAAAAAGCCGGCGTCCTCAAACAAAACAGACAGGCCCCGCCTTTGGGGCGGGGCCTGTCTGCAAGGGAAGTAAGAAGGTGGCTCTTCCCGCGGAAACCCATCGGATTTCCACTGGTGCTTCCCGCAGGCCGCTTCAGGCTTCCCACTCGACAAGGCGGGCTTGCTCACCACGGTCATGACCGGAAGTCAAGGCTCGTCACGTTGATGGAGTTCAGCGTGGGAAGAGCCGTGCAACATGCTGGTGATCCAGGATACTGCCAACTTCATGCCAGGACCTGCTACATGCATAGTCAACAACTTACATCACATGTCAGTCAAAATAACGTCACCTGCGGCGGACGTCGGGGTGTCGGGATATTGACACTGCAGCGAGACCTGCGATCTGGTCGCCCCGCGGCTGAAGACAACTGCGGGTGAGTTTTTGCGACACCATCAGGCGTCGTCAGCCTTTGAAATGCAGACCCGTTGGAGTATCTTGTCACCATCCACCGACCAAACACCTGGAGACATGACCATGGCCGAAAAAAACCTCACCATTTATCGCTCCGACTACACCCCGCCGAACTGGCTGGTCGACGAGGTCGAATTGCACTTCGATCTCGATCCGGAAGCGACCGAAGTCACCAGCCGCCTGCGGCTGCGACGCAATCCCGAGACCGAAGCCGGTCCCCTGCAGCTTGACGGTGAGGGCCTGGAACTGCTCGGCGTGCACCTCGACGGCCGGCCGCTGGGCGACGAAAACTACCTGCGGGAACCAGACAGCCTGACCTTTCCCGAGCTGCCCTCACCCTGCCTGCTCGAAACCCGGGTGCGCATCAACCCGGCGGCCAACACCGCCCTCGAAGGACTGTACGTCTCCAGCGGCAACTTCTGCACCCAGTGCGAGGCCCAGGGGTTCCGCCACATCACCTACTATCCCGACCGCCCCGACATCCTCGCCCGCTTCACCACCACCATCGTCGCCGACCAGGTCCGTTACCCGCAACTGCTCTCCAACGGCAACCCGGTTGCCCGCCGGGAACTGCCCGACGGCCGCCACAGTGTCACCTGGGAGGACCCCTTCCCCAAGCCCTGCTACCTGTTCGCCCTGGTCGCCGGCGATCTGGCCGAGATCAGCGACAGCTTCACCACCTGCAGCGGGCGCGACATCGTCCTGCGCTTCTACGTCGAGCACCATCACCGCGACAAGGTCGGCCACGCCGTCGAGGCACTGAAAAAGGCGATGCGCTGGGACGAGGAGCAGTTCGGCCGCGAGTACGATCTCGACATCTACATGGTGGTGGCGGTCGATGACTTCAACATGGGGGCGATGGAGAACAAGGGGCTCAACGTCTTCAACTCGAGGTACGTCCTGGCCCGCCCCGACACCGCCACCGACGCTGATTTCCAGGCGATCGAAGAGGTGATCGCCCACGAGTATTTCCACAACTGGACCGGCAACCGAATTACCTGCCGCGACTGGTTCCAGCTCTCCCTCAAGGAAGGGCTGACGGTCTTCCGCGACCAGGAGTTCTCCGCCGACCAGGTGCATCGCGACGCCAAACGGATCGAGGACGTGCGCCTGCTGCGCAACAGTCAGTTCCCCGAGGATGGCGGCCCCATGGCCCACCCGGTGCGCCCCGACAGCTACCAGCAGATCAACAACTTCTACACCATGACCGTCTACCACAAGGGTGCCGAACTGATCCGCATGATGCAGACCCTGCTCGGCCGCGACGGCTTCCGCAAAGGGATGGATCTCTATTTCGAACGTCATGACGGCCAGGCGGTCACCTGCGACGACTTCCGCCGGGCAATGGCCGATGCCAACGGCCGCGACCTTTCACAGTTCGAACGCTGGTACAGCCAGGCCGGTACGCCGCGGCTGGACATTCGCGACAGTTTCGACGCGGAAACCGGCTGTTACCGGCTGCGGGTCCGCCAGAGCTGTCCTCCAACCCCCGGGCAACCACAGAAAGAGTCCTTTCACCTGCCGCTGAGGGTCGCCCTGCTCGACGGGGAGGGGAAGGAGATTCCGCTGCGACTGCAGGGGGAGGACGCAGCCGGCGGCCGTGATCGAACTCTCGAAATTCAACGCCAGGAAGAGGAATTCATCTTCTGCGACCTCGCCGACCGGCCGACGCCATCACTGCTGCGCGGTTTCTCGGCACCGGTGATTCTCGATTACCCGTGGAGTGATGCCGACCTCGCCTTCCTGCTGCGGTACGACCGCGACCCCTTCGGCCGCTGGGACGCCGGCCAGCAGCTTGCCTGTCGCCAGTTGCTGCAGCTTGCGAGGCTGATCCGCGAAAACCGACCGCCGGCCATCTCCCCGCTACTGACCACGGCACTGGCCGGGGTGCTGCGGGATGAAACCTGCGAGTCGGCCCTGCGCGTCCAGCTGCTGACCCTGCCGGGTGAGAACTATCTCGCTGAACAGATGCAACCGGCCGACCCGGGCGCCATCCACCGGGCTCGCCAGTTGTTACGCCGGGCGCTGGCCGCCGAACTGCGCCAACCGCTGCACACACTCTATCGGCAGCTGGAACAGACCGACGGTTACCGCTGCACCCCGGAAGAAGCCGGACGCCGCAGCCTGAAAAATCTCTGCCTCGGCTACCTGCTGGAGTTGGAGGAAACAGAATTTCAGCAGCTGGCGGTGACCCAGTACCGGCAGGCGGACAATATGACCGACCAGCTCGCCGCCCTGCAGGCGCTGTGCAACAGCGACGCCGCCGAACGCGAAGACCTGTTGAACGATTTCCACGCCCGCTGGAAAGACCAACCGCTGGTGCTTGACAAGTGGTTCACTCTGCAGGCGACCAGCCGCCGCGGCGACTGCCTGGACCAGGTCAGAGAACTTGCCGCCCACCCCGACTTCAACCTCAGGAATCCGAACCGTGCCCGCTCCCTGCTCGGCGCCCTGGCCCACTCCAACCCGGCCGCATTCCACCGTGTCGACGGCAGCGGTTACCGCTTCATCGCCGACTACGTCCTGCGTCTCGACCGGCTCAATCCACAGATCGCGGCCCGCCTGGTCAGCTGCTTCAACCGCTGGCGGCGACTCATTCCCGAACTGGGAGAACAGATGCGCGCGGAACTGGAACGTATCCAGGCCGACAGCAAACTCTCGCGCGATGTCGGGGAGATCGTCGGCAAGGCCCTGAATGGCTGAAAAAATCGCTATTTAGACGACAAGAAAAACGTTTTCGGGTAAACTATGTGGGATTCCATTCAACCGGAGCTCCTGACGCGTGACCAATAGTGACACTATCACGGCCCCTTTCTCCCCGGAGCAGCGACTGCTCGAAACCGCCCGGGTTTTCAGCGCCTGTCGCGGACACGGCGAACTTTTTGCCGCCCTCGGCCGGTTGCTGCCCGGGTTCTGCCACGGCCGCAGCTGGCAACTCTGGCTGCGTGATCAGCTGACCGGTGACTGGCGACCGGCGGACGGCTCCGCAGCCAACCTGCAACAGGCCGCCGAACCGCTCTCCACCCTGGTCAAGGCGGTCGCCGATTCCGGTGAGCCGCGGGACGCGCCGGAAGCTCCGGCCTCCTGCAACTACTGGCTGCCGTTACCGGGAGTCGCCGAAATCATCGGGGTTCTCGGCGTCGAATGCGGCGCTCCCGCCGATCCCGAGGTGGTGACGTGTCTGGCGATGCTGGGCGAACTGCTCGGCAACACTCTGGAACTGATGCTGCTGCTCGAACAGTTGCAGAAACAGAATATCACCGACGAGCTGACCGGGCTGTACAATGCCCGCCATTTCCGCGAACTGGTCGACTACGAACTGGAACGCGCCCGCCGCTACGGCAATGACCTGTCACTGGTCTTTCTTGATCTGGATTTTTTCAAAAAGGTCAACGATGCCCACGGGCACCTGGTCGGCAGCCGCCTGCTGACCGAGGTCGGCCATTTCATTATGCAGCACACCCGGCGGGTCAATCTCGCTTGCCGCTACGGCGGGGATGAGTTCGTGCTACTGCTCCCTTCAACAAGCAAGAGCGGCGCCCTGACCATGGCCGAAATCCTGCGCCTTGACCTGCGCAGCCAGCGCTTCGAGGCCGGCGCCCCGACACCGATCACCATCACCGCCAGTTTCGGAGTCGCCAGTTATCCCGATGACGCCCGCAACGCCAGGGACCTGATTCACCTCGCCGATGAAGCCATGTACCGGGTCAAGGGCTCTGGTCGCGACGGCGTTGCCGGCAGCTGACCCGGCAGTGAGCTTGTCACCGGCGGAGAACACAAGCCTGCTGATTCAGGTTCAACGATGGCCGTTCGGCCGGTATTCAATGGCCAGCAGGGTCAGGTCATCGGGTGGTGGCTGGCCGCCGGAAAACCGATCCAGAACCTTCATCACCATCTCCAACTGTTCATCCAGAGGATTGTCGGCGCCATTTTCCAGCAGGTCGAAAAAACGCTCCTCCCCGAACAATTCACCCTCAGGATCCGGCAGTTCGGTCACCCCGTCCGAATAGAGAAACAGGCGATCACCAGGGTAGAGCTGCAGCCGGTCCTCCTCGAAAGGGATCAGCCCCCCCATGCCGACCAGGGTGCCGCCGACATCGAGGGTTTCGACCGTTCCGTCCCGGCGGACCAGCAGCGGCGGCGGATGGCCGGCATTGCAGTAACGGACCTGTCCGCTGTTCGGATCGAGCAGCAGGTAGGCCATGGTGAAAAACTTCTCGAAACGCTCGTAGGGATATTCCCGGTCGAGTTCGGTGATCACCTCGGCCGGGGTCGAAAGCCGATAATGGGGGGGATGATCGAGGGGCTGCTTGATCAGCTGGCTGGTATGCGGCGACAGGCTCTGGTAGACCGAGACAGTCACCATCGCCGCCGATACGCCGTGGCCGCTGACATCGAGCAGATAGGCCATCAGGCTGTCTTCAGCCACCTGGCGGAGATGGAACAGGTCGCCGCCGACCGTTTCGCAGGGCCGGAAGCGCCAGGCGAAACGGAAGCTGTCGCTGCGGGGCAGAAAATTGGGCAGCAGCGACTGCTGAATGATCGCCGCCGAGCGCAAGCCCTCGCGCAGTTCGATCTTTTTCGCCTCCAGACGGCCGGCGAGCAGGTCACGTTCCGCGCGCAGACGGACCAGCTCCAGTTGCAGACGCACCTGGTCAAGCACCAGATCCCGCTGTTCGGCTGACAGCAACGGACCACTGCTCCAAGGCGCCAGCGTGCGCATCCGGTCCGGGTCCATGCCGAGTGAGGAGAAAAGCAGGCAGGGGATTTCTCCGGTGAGACACCCCTGGGCCAGGGGCTCAAGATCGGTCATCGGATCATCCGCAAGGTCGAGATCGAGCAGCAGCAGGTCGGGAAAACGGCTGAGCGCGGTCTGGGCGGTACACAGGTTATCGGCCGTGGTCACCGAAAATCCGGCATCCTGCAGCAGCCCCGCCAACTCTTCACCGAGGGGAGCGGCACTATGCGCGATCAGCAATTCTTCGGCCATGGTCAATGGTCTCCAACAAGGTCTGCACAGCCTTCTTATCTGCGTTGCTGACAGATTTGATTAGCCCGCAGCTTTAAAATACCGAGGCCAGCCGTTCAAACGACTTGCCCAGCCGGGTCGAAACCGCCAACAGCACCCCCTGCAGCAGGCGCACCGAGAGTTCCGGAGCCTGACGGGTCAGGCGCTGAAAATTCTCGCGCGACAAAAGCAGCAGATCGGCATCCTCCAGCGCCGCCACGGTCACGAACCGTTCATGGCCGCTGAGCAGACAGAGTTCGCCGACGATGCTTCCCTTGCCGTAGATGCCGACAATCACGTCCTTACCGGGAAATTCCGTCTGTTTGCGAATTTCCAGCCGACCGGAAACGATGAAGGCCAGGCAGTCGCATGCGTCCCCTTCCCGCCAGAGTACTTCACCGGCGGCAACTTTTCGGCATTCGAGCAGTTCGGAAATGATCGGGGAGTCTTCCTGGCGTAGAAAATAGAAACTCAACTCACCCTTGAGCCGTTCACAGAAACATTCTGAATCATGGGTCATGACAACTCCTGACAAGACGCCGAAGGATTCCGGAACCATCTTGTTTTCAGATTATCCCAAATTCACCGACTGTTTTGCGGACCGAGGGTGGCGGGACGGGTGGAGATGCGAGGCGCCGTGCCGATTCGAGCGGAAACGTAGCCGAGCTACGTTGAGCAACGAATCGGTGAAGGCAACGAAGCAGATTCATCCGTAACGTCAGCCGAATCCCGGAATTGCCGGTGGATTTGGGTTTATTTACGCCCCTTGACAGGGGCCTTTGCGAAGATTAAGTTTTTCCTGTTTAGCCGCCCCCGGTTGATTCCGCAACCAAGACAAGGGCGCGGACAAGGGAAATTCACCTTCCCGGCAATGTCCCACGGAGACAAACTATGGAATGGTACATCGAGGCCGAGTCCCTGCGCAAGGCATTCGGCACCTTGACGGCGGTCGACGATCTCTCCTTCCAGGTCGCGCCCGGCGAGGTGCTCGGTTTTCTCGGCCCCAACGGCGCCGGAAAATCGACCACCATGAAGATGCTGACCGGCTTTCTCACTCCCGACAGCGGCAACGCCCGCATCTGCGGCATCGATGTCGGTCGGCGGCCGGTGGCCGCCAAGGCCCGGCTCGGTTATCTCCCGGAAGGAGCCCCGCTCTACCCGGAGATGACCCCCGCCGGTCTGCTCGCCTTCATTGCCGCTATCCGCGGACTGCGCGGTGACGCGAAGGACCGCCGACTTGAGCAGGTGGCCGAACAGGTTCAGCTCAAGGAGGTCTGGCGGCAGCCGATCGAAACCCTCTCCAAGGGATTCAAACGCCGCGTCGGCCTGGCCCAGGCGATCCTGCACGATCCCGAGGTGCTGATTCTCGATGAACCGACCGACGGCCTCGACCCCAACCAGAAACACGAGGTGCGCCGACTGGTGCGGCAGATGGCGGAAAAAAAAGCGATCATCATCTCCACCCACATCCTCGAAGAGGTCGACGCCATCTGCAGCCGGGCGATGATCATCGATCGCGGGCGCATCGTCGCCGACGGCACCCCCGATGAACTGCGCGCCGGCTACCCGAGCCTGGAAGCGATGTTCCGCGACCTGACCGGAAAAGGCCGGGAGGTTGCAGCATGAAAAACCTGTGGCCCCTCTTCAAACGTGAACTGGCCGGCTACTTCGTCACCCCGCTGGCCTATGTCTTTATCGTCATCTTCCTGGTTCTGACCGGGGTTTTCACCTTCTATCTCGGCGGGTTTTTTCAGCGCAGCCAGGCCGACCTGCAGGCCTTTTTCCTCTGGCATCCCTGGCTGTTCCTGCTGCTGGTTCCGGCCCTCGGCATGCGCCTCTGGGCCGAGGAGCGCAAGACCGGCACCATCGAGCTGCTGCTGACCCTGCCGGTTTCCATGACCGAAGCGGTACTGGCCAAGTTTCTCGCCGCCTGGGCAATGATCGCCATCTCTCTGGCCCTGACCTTTCCGATCTGGATCAGTGTCAACCTGCTCGGTGATCCGGATAACGGCGTCATCATCGCCAACTACCTCGGCAGCCTGCTGATGGCCGGGGCCTACCTGGCGGTCGCCGCCTGCCTCTCGGCCACCACCCGCAATCAGGTGATCGCCTTCGTTATCTCGACCCTGGCCTGTTTCGCCTTTCTGCTCGCCGGTTTCCCGCTGGTGCTCGACTTCTTCCGCCCCTGGCTGCCGCAGGCGGCTCTCGACGCTATCGCCTCACTCAGTTTCCTGAGCCATTTCGAGACCATCACCCGCGGGATGATCGACCTGCGCGATCTGCTCTTCTTTGTCAGCTTCATCCTCCTCTGGCTCTACCTCGGTGCCTGGGTGATCAGCCGCAAAAAAGCCTCGGGAGGATACCGAACCCGGTCCGGATCAGGTCTTTTCTCCCCGGGCGGACTGTTGGGTGCCCTGCTGCTGTTCCTGCTGCTCAACGTCGCGGTTTCGCCGCTGCTGCGCGGTCTGCGGCTCGACCTCACCGAGCAGCGGCTCAATACCCTCTCCAGCGGGACCCGCCACATCCTCGCGGGAATCGACAAACCTCTCACTCTCAAGTTCTTTCTCAGCAGGGAGCAGATCAAGCAGGTCCCCGGGCTGGAAAGTTTCGCCGAACGGGTCGCCACCCTGCTCGACGAATACGCCAACCTCGCAGACGGCAGGCTGACCATCGAACAAATCGATCCCGAGCCCTTCTCCGAAGCCGAGGATGACGCGGTCCGTTTCGGCCTGCGGGGCGTACAGCTCGTCGCCGGCGGCGACAGCATCTATTTCGGTCTGGTTGGTGAACTTGACGGCCACCGCAAGGTGATTCCCTTCTTTCAACCAGAACGGGAACGGTTCCTTGAATACGACCTGAGCCAGCTGCTCTACCAGCTCGTCCATCCGAAAAAGCTGGTGGTCGGCCTGCTCTCCGGAGCCCCCATCGAGGGCGGCTTCACCCCCGGACCGAACCCGCGCATGCAACGGCCCTGGCTGATCCTCGACCAGCTGCGCCGGCAGTTCGAGATCCGCACCCTGCCGCGAACCGCTGAGCCGATCGCCGCCGACGTCGACCTGCTGATGCTGGTTCACCCGGCCGGGCTCGATGCCGAAACGCTCTATGCCGTCGACCAGTACCTGCTACGCGGCGGCAAAGCCCTGGTCTTCGCTGATCCCTTAAGTGAAGCCTCCGCCGAAGGCAACCCGGCCGGCGCCATCAGCAGCAACCCCGATTTCGAGCGGTTGCTGGCCGCCTGGGGGATTGCAATGGAACCCGGCAAGGTGGTCGGCGACCTGCCCCAGTCGCACAAAGTCAACTACCAGGGACGACTCCGCAGCATGCAGGTCAATTACCTGCCTTGGCTGAATATCGGCCGGGATTCCCTGGCGGACGATGACGTGATTACCAGTCAACTCGGCAATCTCAATCTCGCCACCGCCGGCGCCCTGCGCCCTCTCAAGGGCGTGAAAACAGTCTTCACCCCGCTGATTAAAAGCAGCGATCAGGCGATGCTGATCGATGCCGCCAAAATCGCCTTCGCGCCCAACCCGGCCAGGCTGCTGGCGGATTTCAAACCCGCCGGAAAACCCTATGTCCTTGCCGCCCGAATCGACGGTGAAATCGTCAGCGCCTTCCCTGACGGCAGACCGAAACCGGCGACGGAAAAGGGTGCCGCCGGAAAGGAAGAAAAACCGGCCGCCGAGCACCTGGCGAAAAGCAAAGGTCCGGTCCACCTGGTCGTCATCGCCGACTCCGACCTGCTGCAGGACCGTTTCTGGGTGCAGGCGACCAGTGTCTTCGGCGGCAGCCTGGCGATCCCCATCTCGGCCAACGCCGACCTGGCGGCCAACACCATCGAATCCCTCGGCGGCAGTCCCGACCTGATCTCGGTACGCAGCCGCGGCAGCTACCGGCGCCCCTTTACCCTGGTTGCCGAGCTGCAGCGCAAGGCCGAGATGCGCTTCCGCGCCAAGGAGCAGGAACTGACCGACAAGCTGCGTGAAACCGAAAACAAGCTCAATGAGCTGCAGCGCGGACGTGACGATTCCAGAGCCACGACCCTGACCGCCGAGCAGCAGCGGGAGATGGACCGCTTCCTCGCTGAAAAGGTCAAATTCCGCAAGCAACTGCGGGCCGTGCAGTACCAGCTGCGGGCCGAGATCGACAACCTCGAAGCGATGCTCAAGGCCTTCAACATCCTCTTCGTCCCCGGCCTGATCGTCCTGATCGCGTTCGTCGCATGGGTCATCCGGCGGGCCGGGGGAAGAGAATATTAGGCTGATGAAAAACGCCCATCTGCTGCGTTGTCCACGTCCCCGCGTCAACGACGTACCTTCCGGTACGCCTTATGCCGCGGGGACGTGGACGCCTTGCATCTGGACATTTTTGCTCAGCCTGGAGAGCGTGACGTTTTCAATCCCCTGCTGACAATCGCCGCTGCCAATCGACGGACTTGTCCTTGACCTGCGGCCGGCGGCGCAGTAAAGTGGGTCCGTCAATACCTGATAAAAGGAGTCAGATATATCATGTCCGATCATGAAAACTGCGACAGCTGCGGGGTCTCCTCCTGCGGCGCCAGGGATCGCAAGCCCCAGGAGAATGATGAACAGTTCCAGGCCCGGCAGCGGCTGGAGCGCAACCTCTGCCAGATCGACAACAAGATCCTGGTGATGTCCGGCAAGGGCGGGGTCGGCAAAAGCACCACCGCCCTCAACCTGGCCCTTGCCCTGGCCAAAGAGGGCAAGGCGGTCGGCCTGCTTGACGTCGACCTGCACGGCCCGAGCCTGCCGACCATGCTCGGCATGGCCGATCAGCGTCCCCACGCCACCGAAGAGGGAATCATCCCTCTCGGCTTCCAGGGCCTGCGGGTGATGTCGATCGGTTTTCTGCTCGAACAGAGCGATCAGGCGATGATCATGCGCGGCCCGATGAAGCATGGCGCCATCCAGCAGTTTCTCGCCGATGTCGTCTGGGGACCGCTCGATGTCCTGGTTATCGACTGCCCGCCCGGCACCGGCGACGAACCCCTCTCCGCCGCCCAATTGCTCGGCCGGGGAGCCGGCACGGTGATCGTCACCACCCCGCAGGATGTCGCCCTGGTCGATGTCGAGAAATCGATCAGCTTCTCCCGCCAACTCAACATCAACATCCTCGGCGTTATCGAGAACATGGCCGGCTTCGTCTGCCCGCACTGCGAGGAGGTCACCGACCTGTTCGGCCGCGGCGGTGGCGAAAAACTCGCCGACAAGACGCAGGTGCCCTTCCTCGGCCGCATCCCTCTCGACCCGCGGATGGTCGTCGCCGGCGACAGCGGCAAACCCTTCATCCTCGACCATCCCGACACCGAGGCCGCCAGGGCATTGCAGCACGTGGCACAGACCGCCATCGAAAAGATGGAGACCGCGGCCTGAATCTATGTCCTGAATCAGTGAACTCCTTGTCGGCGGATAGCACAAGTCATTGATCTGCCTGAGCTTCCCAGAAATCACCAGCGAACCTATGGGTGCGATTCAGATTTTTGGAAATCTCATTCAGACCAAGCACTTGCACTCTCCATCCAAACAGGAGCTCACTGATTCAGGTATGTGGAAAAGTGAACCGAAACGGCAACGGCCGCCCTTTCATCGGGGCGGCCGTTGCCGTTTCAAGGAAAATCCGGATTCGGGGTTTATTCAGCCGGGACGAAGCTTTTCGCCAGGATCTCCTTGCCCTGCCTGCTTTTCGCCAGCGCGATGAAGCGCGCCAGGTCGCCCCTGGGCTCCCCCCTGGTCACCAAGGCCAACGGCTTGGCCAGCAGGTAACGTCCTCTGGCGATATTGGCCGCGGTCGGGGTCACCCCGTCAACCCTGAGGGTCTTGACATGTCCGGCATCGACCATGCTCCGACTCAGGGCGGTAATCCCCATGGGTACAAACCGCATGAAGAATGCAACCGCTTGACATACGTGTAATTTTCAAAAACCCGAGGCGCACCCACAGGTCGCCGGTGGTTATTGGAAAGTACAAGCAGGTCAATAACTTGTGTCATTCACCGGTCAGGAACACAAGGACTGGAATTAAAAATATAAAATTAACAACCAACAACAACCCGACGGATAAATTCATGCAACTTCTTAAGCGGAGGAAGGAGGGGATCAACCGCGTTTCCTGACGAGCTGGCGCCAGCCCCTTTGATTCCTGAAACATCCGTGATAAATATTTCCGGCGGCATCAGCCTGGCCGTCACCCATCACGGAAACCTGCTTTCAACAGGAGCGTCCCATGAATCCACTGGAAATGATTAAAAGCCGACGCAGTATCCGCCAATTCGAGGAGAAGGGGATTGCGGATGAAACCTTGAACCAGATCCTCGAAGCCGCGCGCTGGGCTCCCTCCTGGGCCAATACCCAGTGCTGGGAAGTCATCCTGGTCAAGGACCCGAATCTCAAACTCCAGCTGCAGCAACTGCTGACTGACAATAATCCTGCGGCCCGGGCCATGATTCGGGCCCCGGTCATCATCGCGCTCTGCGGGAAACTTGAAACATCCGGATTCTACAAGGGAAGGGCCTACACAAAGTTCAGGGACTGGTTCATGTACGACCTGGGTATTGTCACCCAGAATATTTCATTGAGCGCCCACGCTCTGGGATTGGGGTCCGTGGTGATCGGCGCCTTCGACCATGACAAGGCGAAGGGATTACTCGACATCCCCGATGGATATGAAATCGTATCCCTCATCCCCATCGGCTATCCGCACAAAATTCCCGCACCGCCGAAGAGGAAAGAACTCGCGGACTTCACCCATCTGGACCGTTTCAAGGTCGATCCATGAGACGGTTCAAAGCGGGGATATCGGGAGCCAGGAGAAGGTTAGAGAAGTCAAGGGTTCAAGGCTGAGCAAAAATGCCCAGATGCAAGGCGTCCGCCCCCCCGCGGCATAAGGCGTACCGGGAGGTACGTCGTTGACACGGGGGAAGGACAACGCCGCAGATGGGCGTTTTTGCTCAGCCTAGCCTCCTTCCACCAGACCGGTCACCACCAGCACCACAATCGGCAACGGCAACCGGCCGCGCATCTCCCATCCATCCTCATTGCCCTTGCCGAAGGGAACACAGACGCCGCTACGCAATTCCCAGCCGTTGGTGATCGATCGCCCGTAGGGCTTGATGTTGTTGCCCTGCACCTGGAAGCCGGAAAGCAGTGAGCCCCGGCAGGGCCTGAGAATATTGCGGCTCCACTCGTAGCCCCGGCTGCGGGCCCCGCCGCTGGGGGTCAGGTACTGACCATCAAACTCCCAGCCGCTGCGCAGCGAGCCGCCGAAGGGTTTGAGCAGCTTGCCGTTCCATTCGTAACCGTCGAGCAGCGAGCCGCCGAACCGTTTGATCGTAGCCAGAGCCATCCGCTCATCAGTCCTGTTTCAAATTGGCCTTGTAGCGTTTCAGCCACTCCTGAAACTCCTCTTCCTCGTGCTTGAGTTCAAAGGGGTTGACCAGACCGCGACGCAGGGAGATAGCAACCGCCCGGTTGCGCAGGTTGAAGGCATCACCGACCCCTTCGGACTGAAACTGCTCCTGGTCGGCGCCGAGCTTGCTGTACAGGGAATTGAGACGGCTCTGCACCCCGCGCCGGGAAAGATAGCGGCGCTGGGCGATGAGATTGTCGGTCAGGCCGAGCGAGATGTCCACCAGCGCCTCGTACTCGATATCGGAGAGCGCAGTCTGGGCATGGCCGGTCCGTCCCTGGACCTTGCGCACCTCGGGGTCGATCCAGCACTGTTCGTCACAGAGGACGGTGCGGATGGCGGTCGAGATCCGCTCGGAGGGGTTGGATTTGAGAATGTAACCGTAGACCGTCTCCGGCGGCACGATACGCAGCAGCGAACGGACATACATCTCGTCCTTGTACTGGCTCCAGAAGACGATGCGCGCATCGGGCTTGCGCTGCCAGAGGGCACGGGCGAACTCGATGCCGTTCATCTCCGGCATCTGGATGTCGCTGATCACCAGCGGAACATCATTCAGCTCCAGTGCCAGTTCGAGCGCGTTGAGGCCGTTCTGGGCACGAAACAGTTCAATCTCTTCATCCCAGTTGCCGAGCATCTGCTCGAGAAATTCATAATCCTTCGGATTGTCTTCAGCGATGAGAATCTGCATGCTCATTTTGGCTCCCCTGTTGGCCTGCCGGGCGTACCGGCAGGGTCAATTCAAACCGGGTTCCGGTTGAAAAACGTGATTTCTTCCACTCGACCCGGGCACCGATGGTCCGCGCCCGTTCGCGAATATTGTTCAGGCCGCGGCCGCCTGACGAAACCTGGTCCGGCAGACCGATGCCGTTATCCTCGACCACCAGCACCAGTTTGCGTCCCTGGCGTTCCATGCAGAACTCGCAGCGACTGGCCTGGGCATGCTTGACGACATTGTGCAGAGCCTCGACCGCCACCCGGTAGAGGGTCAGGCTGACCAGGCGCGGCATCTTCAGGTTATGCAGTTCGGGCTGCAGGTAACAATGGTACTTGAGCGTCCCCCCCTTGCTCTGCAGTTGTTCGATATGGGACTCAAGGGTCGGGCCCAGACCGAGGATTTCGAGTGACTGCGGATGCAGGTTGTTCATCACCTCGCGCAGGTTGGACATGGTTTTCTGCAATTCTTTCTCAAGCCGTCCGGCCTGCTCCGGGTCGGGATTTTTTTCCATCTCCTGCAAGCCGCGCAAAACCGACGAGAGGTCGGCAAGGGTCTGGTCATGGAGATCCATGGCAATACGCCGACGTTCCTCTTCGGCCCCTTCAAGCAGCTTCTCGGTACCGACCACGCGGATCAACTGTTCAGCCATGCGGTTGATCGAGAGCGCCAGGTCATCCAACTCGTCCCGCACCAGCTCCGGCTCCTTGGGCGGCGTCAGCTGCCCGCGGGCAACCTTGCCGGCGCTGTCGGAAAGCGCCTGGATGCGCCGCAGAATGCGCCGTGCCAGAGTCAGGGAAAGGAAGATGCCGAGCAGGATTGCCACGCCGAGAACCACGATCGAAACGAAGGTGGTACGTTCGACCAGGGCATCGATATCCTGGGTATGGACCTCGCGCAGCCGTTCACGCTCGCTGCGGATCAATCCCGAAAGTTTTTCCAGCTCGGGACGGAGGCTGTTCAGCGCCGCCTTGAACCGCTCACTGTCGAAACCCTGCTCGGGATCAAGGTCGGAGACCGCCTGGCGCCAGGTTTTCTCCGTCTCGTCAGACAGGGTGACAATGCTGAGAATCCTCTGCGCCGCGCCGGCCAGATGGGCATGCAGCTCCTCCATCTCCTCAAGCCGCCCGACATCGACCATCGGGGTGCGCCCCAGACGGGCCACCAGGGCTTCCATCCGCTGGCTGGCGAGATCGGCCTCGGCCATGGCGATGAAGAGAGTTCCCACCTTGCGCTGCGCCTGGCGTTTGACCGACAGGTCCCAGTAGGTGTACTGCAGGAACGCCAGCAGCAGACTCATCAGCAGCAAAACGATGGCCGGGGCGAGGATGATCTGATGTTTAAGGGCGAGGCGCATGAACTACTCTCTTAACATAACGTCCGATGATTGCCACTGTGCTTTGCCACAGGTGAGCCGATTCCCCGCTGAAACCAGCTGTATTCCTATGACCTGAATCAGTGAGACCCTTGTCAGCGGACGGCACAAGTCATTGACCTGCCTGAGCTTCCCAAAAATCACCAGCGAACCTATGGGTGCGCTTTAGATTTTTGAAAATCCCATTCAGGCCAAGCACTTGCACTCTCCATCTCACAGGAACTCACTGATTCAGGTATCATTTTATCAAACCCCGGAGGTTTCGGGATTCATCCGTCCTGCCGCGGCCGCCTCCCGCCGCGCCCGCTCGGCTTCACGCCAGAGCGCCCGTGGCTGATCCTGGTAACGCGGTGAATGATGAAAAACCAGCAATCGCCCGACCCCGGCCCGGCCAGCAGCCTCTCCGGCGAGATGCGCGGTCAGGTGATTACGCTTCCGGGCCCGCTCGACGTCACGATGCAGAAAAGGCGCCTCGATCACCAGCAGATCGACACCACGAGCCAGGCTGACCACCCGGTCCAGGTTCGTCTCCGTCGGCTGCAGGTCGGTGACATAGCAGACCTTGACCCCGGCACGACTGCGGGCAATCTCTCCGGACAGTTCATCGAGACGATAGTCACGCACCCCGCCATCGGCAAGTGGCGCCTGAAGCAAGGTATCCCCCGGCGCCTGCTCGCGCAGCAGGCGCTTGAAGTTCCCCAGCCAGGGGCCGGCAAGCAATCCGAAGCGCTGCAACGCGACAACATCAATCACGACCTGCTGTCGCTGCTCAAAACGAAACCCGAGCGACAGAACCCCGCCATGATCGAACGGCAACGCGCTGATCCGGTCATCCCGTCCACGACAGAGCCAGCCATCCTGCTGATCGACAGGCGGCAACTCCTCCAGGGCAAAGGCACGGGCAGCAGAGAACTGCGCGCAACGCCCAAGCCTCTCGGACCACTCGGTAACCCGTAGCACAAAAGGGAAATTCTCCAACAGCTTCCAACTGTAACCACGCAGGCGATGGTCAATCTGCGCCACCAGTCCCGGTGGGCCATAGAGCTGCAGACACAGGTCACGATAAAGAGAGAGGCGCAGCAGCTGGTCGAACCCGGCCAGGTGATCGATGTGGGCGTGACTGATGAAGACCCGTCGCACCTTGAGACAGGCCCGCGGAGCAAGCGGATGGAGGTCTCCACAATCGAACAACAACGCGTCGGGCTGATGCGGCAGACGCAGATAGAGGGCCGGGTCGCCGAAGGGGCCGTTGACCAGACGAAAAAAAACGCGCGCGTCCATCTACCTTTGCCGAATCGCTTCACGGTCGAGCAGCGATGGTCCCGCAATCGGCAGTTCGACACGAAAAGTAGTTCCGACCCCCGGCATCGACTGGACATCGATATGCCCCTCGTGGGCATCCACCACCCATTTGACGATCGCCAGCCCGAGGCCGGCCCCCCCGACCGCCCGGTTACGCGCCTCATCGACGCGGTAGAAACGTTCGAAAATATACGGAAGATGGTCGGCAGGGATACCGATGCCGGTATCACTGATACTGATCACCGCGCGATCCCCATCCAGGTGCAGGCTTATTTCCACCCTCCCCGGCGCCGGTGTGTACTTGACGGCATTGGTAATCAGGTTGAGAAACAGCTGCCGCAACCGCAGCTCATCGCCCTGAACCAGCACCTCGCCATCAACCTCCAGGTTGAGCACCACGTCCAGGCTCGAATCCTCGCGCAGGGAGCTGCCCCGCAGGTAAATCTCCTGCATCAGGTCGGAGAGACTGACCGGTTTTTTCTCCAGAGGCAGACCGCCCGAATCACTCTTCGCCAGCAGCAGCAGATCCTCGATGATCCGCTCCATGCGGTTGATCTCCTCAAGGTTGGATTCGAGCATATTACGGAATTCCTCCGGGGTTTTGGCCCAGCGCAGGGCGACCTCGGTTTCCCCCTTGAGGATCGTCAGCGGAGTGCGCAGTTCGTGGGAGGCATCACCGGAAAACTGCTTGACCCGACCGAAGGATTCTTCCAGTCGCGCCAGCATTTCGTTGAAGGTTGCGGCCAACTCGGCAATTTCACGACCGGCGTTACCGACCGTGAGTCGCTCCGAAAGATTCTCGGCATTGATGCGCCGCATCGAACGGGTGATACGCAACACCGGCGCAAGAGTGCGCCCGGCCAGAAACCATCCACCCAGGGTAATCAACAGCAACAGCAGCGGACTGAAGGTGGCCAGCACCATCCGTAAACGTTCCAGGGCGCTTTCAACATCGCGGGTGTGGGCGCCGACCTGCACCACGCCGACCGTTTTCCCCCCGATCTCAAGCGGCAGGTTCAGCAGCCTCACACCGGCGAAAGGAGCCGCGGCCAGGGACTCCAGAACCGGAAGATGCTGTTTGAGGACCTTGTCCCCGGCAGCGCCGAACGGTAGCCGGGCACTTTCAAGGTTGCGGGAAAAACAACGGATGGTTCCATTCAGGTCACGAATCTGGACAAATTCGCTCCAGCTGTGGCGACGCAGAAAATCATCCAGGGATTGGCAGCTGCCAACGGCAGAAGAGGGCGGCTCCTTCTCACTGAGAGCATAGAAGGTGGCGACATCCTCGGCGATCAGCTTGAGACGCTGGTCGAGGTGGGAATGCAGTTCCCGACCCAGGTAGTAATGCCAGAAAAAGCCGCTGGCCGCCAGGATGACGGCCAGCGACAGGGCATACCAGAGAGTCAGTCGGGACCGCAGCGAATGGAACAAATCTTACCCCTGCTGCTTGAGCACGTACCCGATACCGCGCACCGTGTGGATCAGTTTCTGCTGGAAATCGCGATCAACCTTTTTGCGCAGGTAATTGACATAAACGTCGATGATATTGGTGAAGGAGTCGAAGGTATAATCCCAGACATGCTCGGCAATCATGGTCCGGGTCAGTACCTGTTCCGGGTTGCGCATGAAATATTCGAGCAGGGCATATTCCTTGGCGGTCAGGTCGATCTCCTTCTCACTGCGCCAGACCTTGTGGGTCACCGGATCGAGACGCAGGTCGGCAAAGGTCAGTTCGGCACCGCGGTCCTGGGAACCGCGCCGCAACAGGGCCCGCACCCGGGCCAGCAACTCGGCGAAAGCAAAGGGCTTGGTCAGATAGTCATCACTGCCCGAATCGAGCCCGGAAACGATATCCTCCACCGTATCCTTGGCGGTCAGGCACAGCACCGGGGTGGTGATCTCCCTGGCCCGCAGTTCGCGAACCACCGAAAGACCGTCCATTTTCGGCAGCATCAGATCCATGAGAATCAGATCATAACGATTGCTTTGCGCCAGCGTCAGACCCTCTTCGCCATCACCTGCGACGTCAACACTGAAATTCTCCTCTTCCAGCCCGCGCTTGATGAAGCTGGCTACTTTCTTCTCATCTTCGACCACCAGGATTTTTGCGCTCATCGATTTTATTCTCCTTTGATCTGGGATACGCTCTCTATCTACGTCCATACAATCGACAAAAACTACTTCATCTTCAGTTTGACCAGCACTTCGTTGGCCGTCTCCTCTATCGCTTTGCCGGTCACGTCGATCACCACCCAGGGATTGCGGCGGAAATAGGCCCGTGAAAAACGGATTTCATCCTCCACCTTGTCATAATCGGCATAGGCAAGGCGAGGATCCTGTCCCAGGTGCTTCATACGCGCGGCGCGGATCTCGACCAGACGCTGCGGGTCGATGACCAGACACGCCACCCGTCCCGGATCAATCTCCGCCAGTTCCGGAGGTGGCTCGATCCCGGGGACCAGCGGCACGTTGGCCACCTTCCAGCCACGGTGCGAAAGGTAGATCGACAACGGTGTCTTACTGGTGCGCGACACCCCCACCAGTACGATATCAGCCTGCGGCAGGTGCCGCGTTTCCTGTCCGTCATCATGCTTGACGGTAAATTCCATCGCCTCTATTCGACGGAAATAGTCCTCATCCACACCATGCAGCAATCCCGGGGTCTCCTTCGGCGAAAGGCCGAAGAAGGCCGCCAGCTTGCGCAACAGTGGAGTCAGCAGATCGATGGCCGGTAGTCCGAGCGCATCGCATTCATCGCGCACCAGCCGGGCCAATTCACGGTTGACCATGGTATAGACAACCAGGGCGCCCTTCTCCAGGGCGTCATCCAGAGCCTGGTAGACCTGGCTCTTGGTGCGCACGTTGCTGAAACGCAACAGCCGCACCTGTTTTTCCCGGAACTGGGAAAGGGCGGCGGAAGCCATCTTTTCCGCGGTCTCCCCGGTAGCGTCTGAAAGCAGGTAAACATGCTGCAACGGGGCCATAGCCACCCTCATGAAATTATCATTAGAGACAGTGTAGCATTCCTTTAATGATTCGCAAGAGGCAGCCTGTTCCACTGGAAAACCGGTTTCGGCTCACTACACCGACAAAAATATACCATCGATGTTAGCGGCTCATTAAAAGACTTCGAAAAAGTACTGATATCACCCTCATTTGTCAAGGCTCATAATAACTGAAAACTGAAAAACCATCTCCGACGCCACCAACATTGGATTGCCAAAGCAGTCATCCTTCTGCTAAACAGACATCATGAAACCACCATGGACCGAAATCACCCTGCAGGTTCCGGCAGCCGGCGTCGACCTGGTCAGCTATGTTCTGACGGACCAGGGGGCCGCCGGCGTCGTCACCGCGGTACACAAACTCGACACCTTCATACCTCCCGACCCCAACCAGCCGGATATCGGCGACCAGACCCTGCATGGGTATTTCCCCGCGGTAGACAACAGCAAAGAGCTGTGCGTCCGGCTGCGGGCCGCTCTGGTCGACGTGGCGCCGTTGATCCCCGGGTTCAAACCCGGAGATCTGCTCATGCGACAGGTTGCCGAGGATGACTGGGCCGAAAACTGGAAGCAGCACTTCAAGCCCTTCCGGGTTGGTCCACTGCTGATCCGGCCGACCTGGGAGCAGGAGCAACCCGCAGCCGGCGAGACATTGCTGCAGATCGATCCCGGCATGGCCTTCGGCACCGGCAGCCACGCCACCACCCGGCTCTGTCTCGAAGCCCTGGTCGCAACCTTCTCCCGGAAACCGCCCCGCAAGGTCCTTGATGTCGGCACCGGTTCCGGCATTCTCGCCATTGCCGCCGCCCTGCTCGGAGCCGGGCAGGTGGTCGGCTGCGATATCGAAGAGGAGGCCTGCCGCGTCGCGAAGGCCAACGCCGTCCTCAACCGGGTCGAAGATCGACTCGACCTGAACCTCACGCCGTTGGAAAAGATCCCCGGCCACTTCGACCTGGTCCTGGCCAACATCCTCGCCGAGGAAAACGTCCGACTGGCCGCCCCGTTGCGTCGACACCTGGCGGGTGAAGGCAACCTGGTCCTTTCCGGTATCCTGGAGGAGAAAATTCCCCTGGTGCGGGAGGCTTTTGATCCCCTTTTCAACCGCCCGGCACAACTGCTGTTGCAGGAGGAATGGGCCTGCCTGGTGTACCGGGGCTAGGGTCGATGCGCCGCTTCTTTATCGACCCGCAGCTGCTCACCGAGGAACAGGTCAGGCTGCCGGAAGAGATTCT
Organism: Geothermobacter hydrogeniphilus; assembly: GCF_002898515.1. Lineage (GTDB taxonomy): Bacteria > Desulfobacterota > Desulfuromonadia > Desulfuromonadales > Geothermobacteraceae > Geothermobacter_A. Next base: position 20,549 of record NZ_PPFX01000036.1, read on the forward strand.
GCGCCACCTGCGGGTCCTGCGACTGCAGCCGGGGATGGAGATCGAACTGCTCGACGGCGCGGGACTGAGCTGCAGGTGCGAACTGCTCGAACTCGACCGCAGGCGAGGCCTGGCCGGAGTCAAAAAACGCCACCGGGTCAGTGAAAACACCCTGCCCCTGACCCTGCTGCAGGGCCTGCCGAAGGGGGACAAATTCGACCTGGTTTTGCAGAAAGGGACCGAACTCGGTATCAGCCGCTTTGTTCCCACCTTCTGTGAACGCTGTCAACCGAGCGGCCGACCGCGGCTGCCACGCTGGCAGAGAATCATCCGTGAAGCCGCCCGCCAGTCTGGACGGATGCTGCTGCCGGAGTTGGCGGAGCCCCTTCCTCTGGGCGATGCGCTGAATCGTTGCCGCAGCGAACTGCGGCTGGTTCCCTGGGAACAGGACACGACCCCGTTGCAGGCGGTCCTGCCCTCGATTGCACCGCGGAATGCCGCCATCCTGATCGGCCCCGAGGGGGGATTGAGCGCCGCCGAGGTTGAAATGGCGCAGCAACAGGGCTTTATCCCGGTCAGTCTCGGCTCACGCATCCTGCGCACCGAAACCGCCGGATTTGCCGTGGCCGGAATTTTGCAGTATCTTTACGGGGATTTGGGAACCAACCGGGAGCGGTCGACTGGCGACAGCGACAGCTCTCCGAACAGACCCCGAAAAGGGAGGGGGCTGTGATTGGTCGGGCCCGTCAGGTCCGAACCTTTGAGCGGGAGGAGTGCCGATGAAATGTCCGAAGTGTGGATTCACCAGTTTTGACTTCCTCGAAAACTGCAAGAAATGCGGCCAGGATCTGCAGAGTCACAAACAGAAATTCGGTCTCCGCAGCCTGATTTTCCCCACTGTCGGCAAGAGTGAAGCCCCTGAAACAACCGCCGGGCTGGAGGGCAATGAAGCCACAACCGCCACAACGGCAACTGCCGATACGGATTTCGGCTTCGATTTCATGAGCGAAGAACCGACAGTCACAGAGACCTCCGCGCCGACAGAAACCACCGATATTGCAGAGGAACCCGCGGCCGACGAACCACCGCCCCAACCGGAACCGGTTGCCGCGAAGAACGAGGAGGCTCTGGACGACTTCAGTTTTGACGAAACGAATGACGAAACCGAAGTGGCGGCCGCGCCTGAGGATGAGGGTATCGAGCTGGCTGATGATTTCGATTTTGCCGCGACCGAAACTGAAGGAGATGCCGCGCTGGACACCGCGGAAACCATCGACGAAGATGACGAGTTCGCCTTTGCCGCCGCCGAAGACAGTATCGAGATGGCTGACGCAGGTGACGATCCCGATACGGACGAACCCGCCGCGGACCTCGACTTCAACGAAGTCGTCGAGGACCTTGATTTCAGCGAACCGGCCACCGGCGACGACGATCTCGAAGGCTGGGATGAAATCGAGGAGTCTCCCCCCGGTGAACAGCCGGAACCGGAGAAGACCACATCCGAGGAAGCCCGGGAGTCCTCCGACCCTTTTGATTTACGGGGGTTCGCGGAAGCTGAGCGGGCCCCCGACTTCAGCCGGACGACGACTGTCGACAACGATCAGAACCAGGACTCTGCCGAATCGGAAACCGCGGCAGAATCCACGCCTCGCGAGTTGTTTGCCGACGCCGGAGACTCCGCCCCGAACGATGCGGCTGAAAAACGCTTCGATTTCATGGACGAAGAAGCCGATCAGGCTGAAGAGGTTTTTTTCACCTCCACAGCAGGGGGCGAAAAGACTGCCGACGAAACCGATGCCGTCCCGCTCGCCCCGTTCGGGCCGCGCCTGGCAGCGGGGTTCTGCGACCTGCTGGTTCTCACCCTGGTCTTCGTGCTGTTCCTTATCATCGGTCAGCAGATTCTCCAGAATCCCGCGCCGGGTGAACTGCTGCCCGACATGACAACCCTGGTCGAACTTTCCGGTCCCTACTTCCTGGTCCTCTTCGCCCTCAGCTTCGGGTACTTCACCCTCTTCCATTTTCTCACCGGCCAGACCCCGGGCAAAATGCTTTTCCACCTGCGGGTCGAAGACCTGGCCGGACAACCGCTGCTCTTCTCCCAGGCCTTTCTCCGCAGCGTCGGAGGCCTTTTTTCACTGCTGCCGGCGGGACTCGGATTTCTGGTGATCTTTTTCAGCAGCACCCGTCGCGGCTGGAACGACCTGCTCGCCGGCAGCCGCCTGGTCCCTGTCTACGGCACCGCTGATGACGAGGGTGAACCGATGGACTGCTGAGTCGGGCGACCTTATCCCGAAACAGGGGATTCCTGCCGGCTGAAGAGTCCCGGGGAGGAGTTCCCCGCGCCGGGTCAGAGCCCACTTGAACTGAGAGAGTCGGTAATCGCCAGCTCCTGCAGCCGGACCACCATCTTGCGGCGCACCGCGGTGGGAATTTCCACGTGCAGGCAGAGGGGGGCGCCAGAAAGCTTGCGAGCTTCAATACGCTGCAGGGCATTGGCCCCGGCGCCGGGAAGCCAGCGTACCATGTCGACCGGCAGGTAAGTGCGTTCCTCCCCTTCCAGCAGACTGGCGATATCCTTGCGCAGATCGATCCGCCGTCCCAGCGCCTGGAGCCCGCCGAGAACGACAAAATGGTAACAGCAGCCGGGCGCGGTGCAGAACTGCAGAAAAACCTCCTCCGACAACTCCCGCACCAGCTGCAGGCCCCGCTCCAGCGGCATCGCCGGGAAGAGATGCAGGATATCTCCCCGTTGTTCGACCCGGCCGAGTTCCTCAAAGGAACAAAACGGCGGCAGCCCCCCCAGGCCGACCACCACCTTGCGATCTTCCGGACAGGTCCCGACACAACCGTGGATGTCGAGGATCAGCTGCGGTTCGGCAATCCCGAGCTGACGGATAAACTGCCGCAGCCCTCCCTCCATCTTGTAGCTGTTGGGATGACCATGTTCATCGACATAGGGGTAGATGACGTCGATATTGCTGGGGTTGAGAGGCACGCCCCAGCTCTGCAACTGCCGCAGGTTGGCATCGGTGAGCGGCTCGCGGCCGGCGAAACCGAGATTGACGGTCGCCGCCCCCCCTTTGCCGGTGCGCAGAAAGTAGAGGGCCACTTCCAGCGTGTGCGGATCGTAAGGGCCATGGGTCGCGGTCAACAGCGGCAGCCCCTCGCCGCCGGCGATGCGCCGCAGCAGCAGAGCACCGCCGGCCGCGTCCGGCAGGAAGCGCGCTTCGAAGCCGGGCAGCAGACTGCGGCAGGGATGCCAACCGCTGTCGGCAAGGGGGACGACCCCGAAGAATTTCTTCAGTACCTTTTCCCGCCACAGGGGCACAAAGCGGATGGTTCGGTCACCGCAGAGATAATAGACCCGGTAGCTGGCCTCATCGAGCAGCACCCGGATTCCGAGCGACGTCAGCAGGTTGCGGTTGTAATTGTTCTGGGTGGTCGCCAGCAGACGTTCGGTGATATCCAGCATCGCCGCCGCTTCAGCCTCCGTCAACGGCTGTTCGAGCAGTTCGACCCGTTTCAGATGACGGTAATCCTCCTGACCGATCTCCACCTCAAGCCGGTTGAGGTGCCGCTGAAACGGGGCGCTGTCGTCAACGGTGAAGCGCGACAGAAAAAGAGGGGGGATCTGCGGTTTCGGTGGCACATTCATCTCCAGGAGGGTTCTTTGCCCCGGCGGCATATCCGCAACCGGGCCGGCGACATCCTGTTTATTATGCCGTCACCCGGCCCGGTCAGACAACCGGACCCCCGGTTTTTTTGCGAAAAAGTCTCCGGCACCACCTGAAAATGCTCCGGAGAATACTCCCATAGCCTCTACCAATACCTGTGATATCATCTGGTTAGCAACCATCACGGCTCAACGTTCGCCCTGTTTCCCGACGCCGTGCCAACGGCATGACAATTGCGTAACTCCGACCCATGGGCAATGTCGGCCGGCAGGAAACCGGTCTGCCGACGCTATTCACGAGTTGATCGACAGGAGAAATCTTCTTGGCCATTGCACCGCATCTGGTTGAAATCATCATTCTCGGCTCCGGCGGCAGCCCCGGCGTACCGATGCCTGCCTGCGACTGTGCCGTCTGCCGCTCAGAGGTTCCCGAAAACCGGCGTACCCGCTGCAGTATCCTGCTCAGTTACCATGGCCGCAACCTGCTGATCGACACCGCCACCGATCTACGCCAGCAGGTGCTGCGGGAAAAGATCAATCACATCGACGCGGTACTCTACACTCACACCCACGCCGACCATGTCCACGGCATTGACGACCTGCGCCCCTTCAATCATCGCCAGCAGCAGTTCATCCCCCTTTACGGTTCGGCCTCGGCCATGGAACATCTGCGGCGGGTTTTTCCCTATATCTTCGACCCCACCATCAAGCTGGGTTACCGCCCGCGGCTGGAAACCCGGATTCTTGAAGAACCGGAGGACATCCTCGGCTTGCCGGTGATCCCGATCCCCCTGCGCCACGGGGACGACGAAGCCACCGGCTACCGCATCGGCCCCTTTGCCTATCTGACCGACTGCAGTGAAATCCCCGCCGCTTCGCGAGTTCTGCTGCGGGGGCTCGATCTGCTGATCCTCGACGGCTTGCGGCTGCGCCCCCATCCGACCCATTTCCATGTTGCCACCGCCGTGGCCGAGGCCCGACGGATCGGAGCCCGCCGCACGCTGCTGACCCATCTCAACCACGAGATCGATCATCATCGCCACGAATCCGAACTGCCACCCGGATTCGGTTTCGCCTATGACGGGCAACGGTTGACTTTTTCTCTTGCCGATCAGGAGCATGCCCCTTGAATCACGGCGATTTTCAGGTTTAATAGGGGAGACTTGAAACCCTGCTCCAGGAACCGCCCCTAACCCGCCGGACTCTGTTCCCGGCACCTCAGGCCGCCATGCATCAGGAAATCCGCCTTCACGGGCACCTCGACGAGACCATCGAATATTTCGCCAGTGTCGCCGGCCGCGACGTCCGGCAGAGCTATTTCTATGAGCAGGATGGTCACGGACTGAGGATTTTCAGTCCCGGCAACGAATTTGTCCTCAGCAGCGACGGGATCAGCCATCGCGGCAACGGCGGATCTTTCTGCGAATACATGTTCGGCGTCGACCAGCCGCTGGCAGATCTCGCCAAAGGCGATATCCGCAACCGCCTGGCACTCTACGGCGCCACCTACAGCGACCGGCATGAACTGCTCTTCACCGACCGGACCGACGGCAGCAGCAGCTATGACAAGATCTTTCTTGAAGGCAACGCCGTCTGCAACTATTTCTTCTTCCTCTCCGGCTCGGTTTCAGGCCGCCTTCGTGAGCAGCAGGAGGAGATCGCCCGCCTGCTCGGCAAACAGCTCAAACGCAGCCCCCACGTCCAGCACGGCGACGACATCGAACTGCTCGACGAGCTGATGGGTTACCTCGGCCACCGCAGTGCCCTGTATCTGGTCAAGCTGATTCACAAACGCCACAAGGCCTACCACGACACCTTCGCCGAACTCTATTTCGCCGACAAAAGCATTTCCGAAAAAGACTACGGCCGCCTCAGACAACTGGCCGAGGATCTGCAGATCGACCGCTATCAGCAGGAACGCATCCGTATCGATGTCATGTACAAACATCCCGACAACCGCCGCATCGTCGATGAATACCGGAGCATCCTCATCGACTGCAACCTTGCCGGCGAGATCAGCACCGCCGACAACGCCCGCCTGACCCGGCTGAAAACCCTCTCGGTCCGCAACAAGATTCCTTCGGCACTGTTCTATACTCTCGACGAGATGCTCAAACATGACAAGCTGGTCCATCTCGACGAAAAGGACGACTACCTGGCCGAAACCCGGCAGATTCTCGAAGGGATTCTGCTGCAGGACGCCGACATCGACGCCGGCATCACCAATGACGACATGCTGCGACTGCTCGACGCCAAACGCCAGGCGAGTGAAAACCGCGACCACCAGTTCGAACAGTTGCTGCTGGAAACCGGCAAGGCCTGCGATGAGCGCATTCGTGACGGGGCGGATCTCTCCCTGCTGGAGAGTTTTTCGCGTATCGTCACCTTCTTCGACCGCTACGACAGCGTCTCGGCGCACATCAGCCAGCTCGCCTTCATGGAGGGAATGCACCTCGGCGAGGAGGCGATCCGCAGCCTGCTCGGCAACCGCAACGCCTTCGAAGAACTTGACGCCGGACTTTTCGACCGACTGTTCTTCACCTCCCTGCTCGACAACAAGTACCTCGGCCGCTACGGACGAACCAAAGTCGAGATCCTGCGCAAGGGGCTGGCCGCCATCGCCGACGGCAGCATGACCATCCAGGAGCTGCTGGAAAAGGAACGCCGAACCGCAGAGCAGGAGCGCCTTTACCACCAGCTGCTCGACCACGTCAAGGACCGCATCCGCAACTTCTACTCGCGCTACAATACCCGCGCCGAGCAGGAGGCACTGCGCCGGGAGATCAGCGTGGAATTCACCAACAAGGGACTTTACGACGGCGACATTCCCAAGGGTCTGTTCCGCGACGTGGTGGTCAACATCAAGAAAGAAGCCATCTACCTGCACAACCTGCTGCCGGAAATCGTCGCCGCCCGGGATGCCTCGCTGCGTGAAGATTTTCTCGACAACAGTGGTCTCGACCGTTTCTATGTCGAAGAACTGGAACGGGAATATTTTGAGCTCAACCAGCTCAACCCGGAAAGCCTCAACCAGATCCGCAAGGGGCTCAACCCCTGAACAGGACCACCATGAACCAGCCCCCCCTCGACCAGTTGCGCAACTTCGGCATCATCAGCCATATCGATGCCGGCAAAACCACCGTCTCGGAACGTTTTCTCTTCTACACCGGTGAAATTCACAAGATGGGCGAGGTCCATGACGGTTCGGCGACCATGGACTGGATGGAACAGGAACAACAGCGCGGCATCACCATCACCGCCACCGCCACCAGCTGCCGCTGGCGCAGCTGGTGGTTCAACCTCATCGACACCCCCGGCCACATCGATTTCACCATCGAGGTTGAACGTTCGCTGCGCGCCCTCGACGGGGCCCTGGCCATCTTCAGCGCCGTCGAAGGGGTCCAGCCGCAGAGTGAATCGGTCTGGCGCCAGGCGGATCGTTACCGGGTGCCGCGCATCTGCCTGATCAACAAGATGGACCGCATCGGTGCCGATTTCGAGGCGGTGCTGCTGCAGATGCGGAAGCAACTGCAGGCACGGCCGGTGCTGCTGCAGTGGCCGATCGGCAGCGAAACCGAATTCAACGGCATCATCGACCTGCTTGAGCGCCGGGCGTTCCGTTTCGACAATGACCGGCCGGCAGTCGCGGAACCTGTCCCCGAAACCTTGCGCGCACAGGTCGAACAGGCCCGCGAGTACCTGGTCGAAACCGCGGCCGACTTCGACGAGGAGATTCTCACCGCCTTCCTCGACGGTGAGGAGGTCAGTGCCGGGCAGCTGCGCCCGGCGCTGCGTCGCGGCACCATCGCCGGACGCATCTTTCCGGTGCTGCTCGGCTCGGCACTGCGCAACAAGGGAATTCAACCGCTGCTCGACGCCATCGGCGACTATCTCCCGTCCCCCCTGGACATCCCGCCGGCCACCGCCCATCTGCTGACTGACGTGGAACAACAGCGGGAGGTCCGCTGCGACCCGGAGCAGCCCCTCTGCGCCCTCGCCTTCAAGGTACTCTCCGACGAAGGACGCAAACTGACCTATCTGCGCCTCTACTCCGGACGCCTGCGGCCCGGCGACACCATCTTCAACAGCCGGATGCAGAAGGAAGAAAAGGTCGCCCGGCTGTTCCGCATGCACGCCCACAAGCGCGAACGACTCACCAGTGCCCGGGCCGGGGATATCGTTGCCGCGGCCGGGCTGAAGGAGTCCCTGACCGGCGACACCCTCTGCGCCTCCGAACAGCCGCTGGTGCTGAGCGGCCTCAGCATCCCGGAACCGGTGGTGTCACTGGCGGTTGAACCGAAGGGCGTCGATGACCGCGACAAGCTCTTTCCGGCGCTGGAGAAGCTGCAGTGGGAAGACCCGACTTTTCGTGTCCACGAGGACGAGGAGACCGGACAGACGATTCTCACCGGCATGGGCGAGCTGCATCTCGAAGTGGTCACCCGCCGCCTTGCCGATGACTTCGGCGTCGCCGTCATCACCGGCCGACCACAGGTGGTCTACCGCGAGAGTATCCGCCGAAGTGTTGAACACCGAGAGATTTTCCAACGCGAGACAGAAGGGAAAATCCAGGCAGGAGATGTACTGTTGGCCCTGACCCCGCTGACGCGCGGCGAGGGCGTGATTGTCGACCTGCCGAAGGAAGATCTGCTCCCCGCGGAATGGCGCAGCGCACTCGACGAGAGTCTGAACCTGGCCTGCCGGGCGGGAGCCCGTACCGGCTACCCCCTGACCGACCTGCGTGTCGAGGTGCGCGAGGTTCCGATCGAAAGCGGCGTGACCACCGAAACCGGTCTCCGCGCCGCCGCCCAGCGCGGCCTGGCCATGGCCGCCCGCAATGCCGGAGTCCTGCTGCTCGAACCATTGATGATGCTGGAGATCACCACCCCGGAAGAATTCGCCGGCAAAGTCCTCGGCTCATTGCAGCAGAAACGTGGGCAGGTCGAGGGGATGACTCCCCTGGGCGGCATGGAACTGATCCGGGCACGAGTGCCCCTCTCGGAGATGTTCGGCTACATGACTGAACTGCGCAGCGCCACCCGCGGCCGTGGCACCTTCTCGATGGAGTTCTCCCATTTCGACCGGGCCCCCGACGAAACCCAGCAGCGCTTCGGACTGATCTGAGAACGACGGATCTCTTCCCTCCTCCGCAACGGCGCAACCCCTCCCGAAGAAAACCAATCTTCATGAAATAACAGCCACATCGCCTCGCAAATGAAAGATTTCCGGCTATACTTTTCGGTACCACACACTGCCGTCGCGGGAACCCTTCCAGGAGGCGAAACCATGGCTCAACGACGCACCGCTCCAACCCTTGTCAACCACATCAAGGCCGTCAAAACCGGTAAACAACGTTTCGAAAATGCCGTTCAGGGGGTCGCCCGGATGATCCTCCACCAGGATATCAAGAAGGTGGTGGTCAACGGCAAAACGACTTACGATTTCCAGATTTTCCGCCGGGGCGGCAAGCACGTGATCGGCATGTTCGACGAGATCAACAGCTTCGTCTCCTTCGCCAAGGATGCCGCCGAGGGGGGATCATCAGCCGAAATGGCTTTTGTCCTGGTCGGCGAACCGGGCAACGGCAAGACCTTCTTCGTCGAATATCTCTGCGACTGCTACCGGCGGTTCCTGAGTCGCCCCGAGAACCGCAAGCACACCTTCGTTTTCAAGGGAATCGACCGGCTCGGCAGCTACGGCCGATTAAAGAATATCGAGTCCCAGACCTACGAGGACCCGATGATACTGGCCATGAACATCGGTGAAACCCGCGAAGAAAGCCAGGTCTTTCTGGCCGAAAAGGGCGGCTTCAGCGACACCGAGATCGACCAGTTCTACGCCGCCTACCGCCCGCTGGGAGCCTGCAGCGAGTACATCTGGAACGACATCCGCCGCCACACCGACGGCAAACTCGACGAAATGCTCAAGTTCATCGAGATCGTTCCGGTACCGATGACCGAAAGCCTCGGCACCCTGACCGGCAAATACTCGGCCAAGGACAAGATCACCTCCTCAGCCGTCGACCTGCTCGGCGAGGAATCGATCCAGCGGCTGCTGCACATCACCGACACCAACAACCCCTACCGCTTCGACCTGCGGCGCGGCGCCCTGGCGCGGGTGGCCGGCGGCGGCATCCATTTCTCCGACGAGATCTTCAAGAACAAGAAAGACCTGGTCCAGGTCTACCTCGGGGTGATCCAGAACCGCACCATCGAAATCGACGGCTACAAATGGCCGATCGACACCCTGATCATCGCTACCAGCAACAATTCCGAGTTCAACCGTTTCCTGGCCGAAAAGGAAGAGGCGCCGATCGTCGACCGCTGCCGGGTCTGCTACGTCTCGCACAACACCGACTACCGCCGCCAGGCCGAACTGACCACCTACGCCATCGGCTCGCAGACCAAGACCACCCTGACCAAGGAGGATCTGCACCAGGATCCAAACCTGAACTACGCCATCTCGGCGACCGTGGTCCTTTCCCGGCTGCCGCGCTCGGAGAAGCTGACCCCGATCGAAACCATGAAACTGGCCGCCGGCGAAGTGGCCGGAGAAAAAAGCATCAAGACCCTGGCCGAGGTGATCGATACTCTCAACCAGAACCCCGACATCACCAAGCGTTTCGGCCAGAAAGGGCTCGGCCAGCGCAACCTCGGCCGTGCCGTACAGCTGCTCGGTGAAAGTTCCGAAACCAACGAAGGCTGCTGCATGGTCGCCATCGACATCTTCCCGGCCCTGGAACGGGTGGTACTCGACTATGTCTCCGACGCCAATGACCGAGCCAAGTACCTCGAAGATCTCAAGATCGCCCGCAGCCTCTACCGTGAACGGGTGATGACCGAAATGTTCAACGCCTACATGGATGAACCGCTGGCGATCCGCAAGGACGTGATGAACTATGTCAACATGATCATCGGCATCGATGCCGAGAACCTCGGTCCGGACAAGATGTGGAAATACAAGGATCCGCAGAGCGGTGAGCTGCGGGCATTGAAAATTGATGAGCGCTTCATCAAGAGCGTCGAGGAACTGCTGGGGCTGAAGACCGAGGAACAGCGGGAAACCTTCCGCACCGCGATCCGCAAGATCTACGGTCAGAAGATTTCGCTCGATCCCAACTACGACTTCATGGACAACCTCGAACTGGTCAAGGCGGTCACCGACGTGCGCCTGAAATCGGACATCGCCGGCGCCGGCAGCCTGGTCGGGGCGCTGGCCAACCGTACCAATGAAGAGAACCAGAAGCTCTATGACCGGATGATCACCACCATGCTCGACAAGCTCGGCTACTGCCGAACCTGCGCGCAGAAGACCATCGAGTACTTCTGCACCCAGGAGGATGAATCCTGAACCGCAACCCAGGGCGGAAAGATGTTCGCATGAAACGGGATCTATGGCACCGCTACCAGCAACTGCGCCGCCGCGGGCTGAACGCGCGGCAGGAGGAGATGATCCGGCGCGAAATCGAGGATGACGGCGAACACGGTCTGCCGTCTCCCCCCGAGGTGACGGTCCCCTTCCCCGAAAATCTCTACGCCTGGCAGGACTTGGTCATGTTGCAGAGCATCGGTCGCCCGACCGGTGGTTACGTCACCCGCATCCGCTCCCTCGATGAACTGCTGGAACGGGACCGCCAGCGCGAAGAGGATGGTTTCCCGCGGAAAATCCGCGTCGGCCGCATGATCCGGCCCGGACGCGGCGACGACGACAAGGTGGTGGTGGTGCCGACCACCGTCGAGGAAAAACTCATCCACGACCCCGGCATCCAGCAGGAACAGCAGGAACAGCAGGAACAGCAGGGCTCGGGGTCAGGAGGGTCCGGCGAAGGCGAAGAGGGTGAAGTGATCGGCGAACAGCCGGTTCGCCAGGGGGGCGAAGGCTCCGGCCAGGCCGGTCAGGGCAGCGGCGGTGCCCATGAACTCGAATCAAGCGCCTACGACCTCGGCCGCATCCTCACCGAACAGTTCCAACTGCCCAACCTCAAGGACAAAGGCAAGAAACGTTCCCTGACCCGCTACACCTACGATCTGACCGACAAGAACCGCGGTTTCGGCCAGGTCCTCGACAAGAAAGCGACCCTGCGCCGCATCCTTGAAACCAATATCGGCCTGGGACGGGTGCCTGATATCGGCGAAATCGACCCGGCCGACTTTCTCATCGCTCCCAACGACAAGGTCTACCGCATCCTCTCCCGGGAGAAGGACTATGAATCGCAGGCGGTGGTCTTCTTCGTCCGCGACTACTCCGGCTCGATGGGCGGCAAAGCGACCGAACTGGTCTGTACCCAGCACGTGCTGATCTACAGCTGGCTGCTCTACCAGTACCAGCGCCAGGTCGAGACCCGTTTCATCCTTCACGACACCACGGCCAGAGAGGTTGAGGATTTCTACACCTACTACAACTCCAAGGTCGCCGGCGGCACCGAAGTCGCCTCGGCCTACCGCCTGGTCAACGACATTGTCGAGCAGGAGAGCCTGGCGCGCGACTACAATATCTATGTCTTTCACGGCACCGACGGCGACGACTGGGACACCAGCGGAGAAAAGACCATCCCCGAGCTGAAACGGATGCTGCGCTACGCCAACCGGGTCGGGATCACCATCGCCGAACATGCCTACACCGACACCGGCAACACCGAAGTCGACAAGTACCTGCGGAAATCGGGCCTGCTCGACGACGCCGTCGACCTGTTGCGCAAGGACACCATGAGCGAGAGCAGCGACGAAAACCGCATCATCGAGGGGATCAAGAAGTTGATATCGGAATAGACCAGACCCGGCTAAAGGCTAAAGGCTAAAGGCTAAAGGCTAAAGGCTAAAGGCTAAAGGCTAAAGAAAAGTGGGCATTAAGAACTGGAATTTCTCAAGCAGAAAGGTGATTGGAGCGAGGGATTTTTCGTCGAATCAAGGAAGGTGAGAGAGGGTGAAGGAGGCGTAGCGGAAGCTACGTCGACACAAACCGCGCACAGGCAACGCAAGGAATCGTTCACTCTAGAAGAAAGGTCACAGGAGCGAAGATTTTTTCGTGAGATCAAGGCGCCGAGCACGGATCAAGGAGGCGTAGCGGAAGCTACGTTGACGCGGACCGCGCACAGGCAACGCAGAGATCGCGGAAAAAGACCGCTCCCCGGTAGCTATGGAACTGGTTGATCAGCATACAAAATCAATCATGGAAGGCTGCAAGCAGCGCGCCCGCGATGCCGGTCTGAGCTTTCAGGATGAATCCCTGGAGTACATCGTCACCAACCGGGATCTGCTCGACCTGACGCCGAAAAACATGATCCCGACCCTCTACGACTACTGGGTGCATGATGTCGAGGTGCTGCGCGAACGGGGTCGGTATGAACTCTATCCCAACAACCCCTTCGAGACGGTGATCAACACCCGCCCGGCGATCTCCTTCTACAATGACAACAACCCGGACTGGCTGAACGTGATGATCTTCTATCACGTACTGGCGCATATTGACTTCTTCCAGAACAATCACTTCTTCCGCCATACCTGGGACTACGATTTCACCAGCCAGGCGCTGGCCGACAAGCGACTGATCGCCTCGCTGCGCGCCCGACACGGCCGCTGGGTCGACTACGTAATTGAATTCGCCCGCGGTATCGACAACCTGGTCGATTACCACGGGCTGCTCTCCCGCCACCACCGCACTGAAGTCAATCAACCCTCGCCCAAGGTCAATTTCTATTTCGATGTCTTCCTGCAGCAAATTCAGAAGATGAAAACCAGCGCTTTCATGGAGGAAATCGAACGTTTCAACACCTGCATCCGCGACTGCGGCGAGATGTGCGAAGAGACCTTTTTCGCCGACACGGCCAAAACCTATCCCGAATTTGAAGCCATCTATCAAAAACAGGGGGACAAGAGCCCGGTGCAGAAGCAGGATCTGCTCCTCTACCTGTTGGAGAACTCCGAGTTTCTCAACCGCGATGAAAACAAGTGGATGCAGTCGATCCTGCACGTGGTACGCAAAACCAGTCTCTACTTTCAACCGCAGATCCGCACCAAGATCATGAACGAAGGCTGGGCCAGCTACTGGCACGAAAAGCTGTTCCTCGCCGATGACCGAATTCGCAGCCACGAGGTTGAGTTTGCCCGGGTCAACGCCATGGTCACCTCCCTGCCGCGGGTCGGCGTGAACCCCTATGCCCTCGGCCTGCGCCTGTTCCAGGACATCGAACAACGGGCCGACAAGGGGCAGCTGAGTTGGGAGTTTCAGCAGCTGGCCGACCAGCAGCAGCGGCGCGATTACGACCGCAAACTCGGCAGGGGGCGTGAAAGCATCTTCACCCTGCGCGAAAACTACTGCGACTTCATGTTCATCAACCAGTTCGTCGACCAGGATTTCGTCGACCATCACCGGCTGTTCGTCACCGAGAAGACCCTCAATCAGCAGCGCATGGTATGGGAATACCGGGTCGGCAGCCGCCGTGCCGAAGACTACCGTCAGATGCTGCTGGCGTCCCTTTACCATCCGCCGCACATCGAAATCAACAACAACGGCGACAACAGCGACGGCACCCTGCGCCTCAGGCATACTTTCGAAGGCAAGCAACTGGTACGGGACTACATCGCCGGAACCATGCTCGGGCTGGAGTACCTGTGGGGCAACCCGGTCGAGTTGGAAACCCACGAGGCGGCCCCGGCCCCCCCGGCCGAGGCGGGCAAACCGCGGGAGATCAAATGGCAGCGGGTCCGCTACCGGATGCACAACCGGGAACTGAAACGCGAAACGATGGGGACAGTATGAAAAAAATCGAACATGCCCTGGCCAACATCAGTCGACACCAGGATCTGCGCAATCAGGAGCGCACCATCCCCTTCGCGGAATACCTGGAGATCCTGACCCGTAATCCAGAGCAGACGATGCGCAACATCTTTCAGCTGTTCCACGATCTGCTCAAATCACATGTCGAAGTGGGGCAGGATGAATACGCTGACGATCCCGAATCAATCCACTACATGGCCTACGATTGTCGGCGGCTGTTCGCCGAAAATACCGATCGGCCCTTCTTCGCCGACCGCCTGTTCGCCAACCGGCTGATCGACCTGGCCGAAACCTTCAAGCGCAGTACCCAGCAGAACAAGGTCTATATCTTTGAAGGGCCGCACGGCAGCGGCAAAAGCACCTTTCTGAACAACCTGCTGCAGAAATTCGAGAACTACGCCAACAGCAGTGAGGGACGCCGCTATGAGGTTGTCTGGCGACTCGACCGGGAACTGCTGGGACAACTCGAGGACCACGAAACCAACCAGCTGCTGAGCCGGCTGTCGCAGATGCTTGACAAGACCTCCCAACTGCAGAACGAAATCATCCGCAGTCAGAACCGGGAGGGGCAGGCGATCGAGGTGCCCTGCCCAAGCCACGACAGTCCGATCCTGGTGGTTCCCAAAGAGGTACGCCGATCTTTCATCGACGACCTCTTTGCCAACACCAAGCGCAAGTACAAGGTTTTTACCGAAAAGGAGTACGAGTGGGTTTTCAAGGACCGCTGCTGCACCATCTGCTCCTCCCTCTATCGCGCGTTGCTGAGCAAGCTCGGCAGTCCGGCGGAAGTCTTCAAGCTGATCCATGTCCGGCCCTACCAGTTCAACCGGCGCCTCGGCGAAGGCATCAGCGTCTTCAACCCCGGAGATGCTCCGGCCAAGGAAAACGTCCTCACCAACCCGATCCTACAGTCACGCATCGACGACCTGCTGTGCGACAGCAACAAGGTACGCTACATCTACTCGCGCTACGCCAAGACCAACAATGGCATCTACGCGCTGATGGATATCAAGTCACACAACCGCGACCGCTTCATCGAACTGCACAACATCATCAGCGAACGGGTACACAAGGTCGAAGATATCGAGGAGAATGTCAACTCCCTCTTCATCGCTCTGCTCAATCCCGAAGACCGCACCAACATCGAAGATTTCCAGTCCTTCACCGACCGCATCGAAACCATCAAAATCCCCTATGTTCTCGACCTGCAGACCGAAGTGGAAATCTACCGCCATATTTTCGGCAAGCATATCGATGAGGGATTTCTGCCGCGGGTGCTGCACAATTTCGCCCGGGTGATCATCGCCACCCGTCTCAATCCAACCTCGAAGGCGATGCTCGACTGGATCGAAAAACCGGACAAGTACGCCCTCTACTGCGACAAGAACCTGCTGCTGCTGAAGATGGAAATCTATACCGGCTATATCCCCGAGTGGATCACCCCGGAAGACCGCCGACGACTGACCGCCAAGCGCCGTCGGCGCATTATCGCCGAATCGGAACAGGAAGGCTTCAAGGGCATCTCCGGCCGTGATTCACTGCGTATTTTCAACGACCTTTTCTCGACCTACGCCCGCAAGGACCAGCTGATCGACATGACCATCATCCGGCGCTTCTTCACCAAAATTCACAAGGAACTGAGCGAAGCCCTGCCGGAAGGATTCATGGAGTCGTTACTGTCGATGTACGACTACACGGTGCTGCAGGAGGTCAAGGAATCGCTCTACTACTACAACGAGGAGCAGATCTCGCGCGATATCCAGAACTACCTGTTCGCTCTCAACTACGAAATCGGCAGCAAAGCAACCAACCGCTTTACCGGAGAACGCCTCGAAATCAATGAGGATTTTCTGCACAACATCGAAAATCGCCTGCTGGAGAGCGACGCCGATGCCGAAACGCGTGCCCGGTTCCGCCGCGAAACACAGAAAGAATACACCGCCCGCACCCTCACCCAGGAGATTCTCGCCGAAGGCAAGGCGTTCAGCGAGACCGAACTTTACGGTCGACTGCACGAACGCTATGTCGCCAAGTTGAAGGAGCAGGCCCTTGATCCGTTTCTGGACAACGAGAATTTCCGTCGCGCGATCAAGGATTTCGAGCGTGAGTCGTTCAAAACCTATGACCGCAGGATCCGCGACGATGTCAGCTACCTGATGAACAATCTCTGCCAGCGGCATCAATACTCGAAAAAGGGCGCCCGCGAAGTCTGCATGTACGTCATCGACAATCAGCTGGCACATAAATTCACCCGCAGCTGAGAAGAAGATTAAACGCGCCAACTATCCGACAGCCAAGCGGAAAAACATTTATCCGACAACTGCGGTTGGTGTATCCTGTGGCCGTTGTGAGCGCGAACCGCGCTGGAAGCAAAACTGCAATCGCCGGAGGCTGTCATGGCGGAGAACACTCCGCAAAATCTTGATTTCGACACCAAGATCCTGTCGAAATTCATCTACGCGCTGAACATTTCCCGGCAGCATTGCCTGGCCTATCCCGCCGGGCACCCGCAGATTCAGAAATCCGCCGAACAGCTGATCAGCCTGCTGCGGCAACTGCTCGAATTCCGCGACTCCCTGACCCTCGGTATCACCCGCCGCTCGCTGCTGGTCCACGGATCGGCCCTCGACCAGCGCAACGCTGTCTACCGTAAACTGGCCAACGAACTTTTCAACCTCGGACTTGCCGGACTGACCTTCCGACGCGGGCTGGAGCACGACGAACTGCTGCGTTTCCAGGAGTTGAGCGTCCAGCGGCCCGAGGACCTGGCGGAGCGGGGCGGCCTGGTTGAAGTCTGCCGCGATCTCGATCTGCCGCACCTCAACCTCACCTTCATCGATTACAACTCCTTCAGCGTCACCGACGAAGATGAAATCGGGGCCAGCGACGCCCTCCTCGAAGAAGAGAAGTCGGAATCACTCTGGGACCGTTTTGTCAGCGGACTGATCGCGGGCGACCTCAGCCCCGACGGTGAGCTGAAAAGGAGCGCCACCGTCGATCCGGCCCTGGTTGCCGAATACCTCAGTCGTCGCCGAGAGGGGGCGGACCAGGAGGAGGTGCTGTCCAGCTACGAACAGACCATCACCACCTTTCTGCAGGAACTCGATCTTGAGGGCCGCAGCCAGAGCTACCGTACCGAAGCCCTCGGCAAGCTCGGCAGCTTCGTCGACGGTCTCAGCCCCGAACTTCGCCGCCAGTTTCTCTCCAGCACCTTCAATACCCTCGGCGCGCAGAACGAACTGGCCGAAGAGGTACTGACTCACCTCTCCAGCGATGCCCTGTTCACCGCCCTTGAGGATGTCAACGAGAAACGCCTGACGATCCCGCCGACCATCATGAACCTGCTCGGCAAACTCTCCCAGCACACCTCGAAGGAAACCGACCAGGTCGGAGAAACGATCTCCAGTGCCGAACTAGGTGAACACCTGCGTTCGCTGTTCCGTGAAGACGACCCCGACCGCTTCATTCCCGGCACCTATCAGCACCTGCTGCACAGCATCGTCTCCATGGATGATATCCCGACCCTGGAGGGCATGGCGGTCGAAGAACTGCGCGCGGAAATTTCCGCCGAGCCGGTCGACAGCCAGGTCTGCAACGTGGTTATCGACCTGCTGGGAAACGAGGAGGGCAGTGAGCAGGATCGGGAAGAACTGCGGCAAATCCTGTTGGAACTGTTGAGATATTTTCTCGAAACCGGCCAGTTCGACTACCTGGTCGGCCTGCAGAGGGGTCCGAACCGGTCGGCAAAACGCAACGGCAGCACCGATCTGACCATACTGCTGGCCGACAACAGTTTTCTCGAAGAGATCCTCGCCGCCATGAGCATCTGGGGCAGGGACAAGTTCGCTGCCATCACCGAATTGATCCGCAAGATCGGGACGCCTTTCATCGAACCGCTGATCAACCGGATGGCGGTCGAAAAACGGATGTCGCTGCGCCGCTACTATCTCGATCGACTGGAAGAAATGGGCGATGCCATCCGTGAACCGGTGATGCTGCACCTGCGCGACAGCCGCTGGTACGTGGTCCGCAACCTGGTCGCCCTGCTGCGGCGGCTCAACGATCCGGTCACCCTGCACGGCATCCGGTCCCTGATCAACCATCCGCACCCGAAAGTCCGGGTCGAGGTTTTCAAAACCCTGCGCCAGTTCAACGATCCCCAGGCCAACCAGTACCTGGCCCGGGAACTGGACAGCGGTGACCGCGGCCGTCAATGGCAGGCGATACGTCAACTCGACGGCAGTTTCAACCCGGAGCTGTTCGAAAGCCTGTTGCGACTGCTGGAAATCAAGGACCAATCCGTCGACGGGTTCGCCCTGAAAACGGCCGTGGTCGATACTCTCGAACCGTTCGGCAACCCCGCGGCCCTGCCGGTTCTGGAACGGGTTCTGCAGACCCGCAGCCTGCTGCACGGCGGCCGCTGGCTGCGTCTCAAGCAGCACATCATCCTCTCCCTCAGCAGTTACCCCCGCAAAGAGGTCGGTGAAATTCTCGAGCTGCTGGCGGCCAGCGGTGGTGACCTCGGGGAACAGGCGGACGCACTGCTTAAGACCCTGCAGCGGAGGAAGTCATGAGCCGCTACGACCGTCAGCCGATTCTCGATTTCGTCCGTCATCTTTCCACCGCGATCGCCACCGCGACGCTCTACAGCAGCGAGCACCGCCAGGTCACTCGGCTCTGCGAACAGGCGCGACAGGCACTGCCCCTTTCAAGAACAGGCGACGAAGGAGTCTCACTGCTGTTCGTCGAAGACGAACTGATCGCCCAGCGGCACTCCCTGGGCCGCGGCATGTATATCGACCGCCTCGCCCGCCAGCTGCGTCGGCACGGCATTGCGCATATCAAGCTGTTGCCCGGGCTCGAAACCGAAGAGATCCTCGACCTGGTGAGCCAGCTGGTCAACGCCCGCCGTGATGCGGTCATCAGGGCAGGTGAGCGTCTGCGGCTGGGTCGGGTCGAACTGCGCTATAACCGCAAGGAAGATGGGGAACGCCGACCGGGCGATGAAATCGATGAAAGCAATTTCCGTATTGAAGACCTGCAGGAAGCCTCCGGCCTGGAGGGGATCGAGGAGGTTGACGCCGAAGAGCTGGCACGTTTCGCTGAAATCTGTGAAGCGGTCAAAACCCGCCGCCAGCTGCATGCCATAGGCATCTCGGAAATCGTCGCCCGCTTCGTCTCGGCCTTCACCAACGAAGCCGGATCCTTCCTCGCCCTGGCTCCATTGCGGGAGCTGGATGAATACACCTTCACCCATTCGATCAATGTCTGTACCCTCAACATCGCCCAGGCCATGGCACTCGGCATCGAGGGCCAGCTGCTGCACGATATCGGCGTCGCCGCCATGCTGCACGACATGGGCAAACTGTTCATTCCCGATGAGATCATCACCAAAGAGAGTGACTTAACCACCGAAGAATGGGAGATCATGCGCCGTCACCCGGCCGACGGCGCGCGCTACCTGCTCAACACCCCGGGCATCCCGCGGCTGGCGGTGGTGGTTGCCTATGAGCACCACATGCGTTACGACAATCAGGGATATCCGACCCCCAGACATGGCTGGAGACAAAATATCGCCAGCCAGATTTCAACCGTCTCCGACATTTTCGACGCCCTCCGCACCGAACGCTCCTACCGAGGATCGATGCAGATTCACAAAATTTCCCAGATGATCCTGCAGATGGCGGGCAGCCAGCTGCACCCCCAGCTGGCACACAATTTCCTGCGCGTCCTCGAACGGGTCACCAGCAGCAGTTGAAGGTCACCTGAATCTGATGAAATGGTCTCCCCCGCTACCCAAATCGGCGTCTATGCGCCAT
>NZ_PPFX01000037.1 GCF_002898515.1 Geothermobacter hydrogeniphilus
CCGTACGCACGGTGGTGTGGGAGGACGGCGGGGGCAACCCCGCCTCCTACCCGATTCAATTGGAAATTGACGGAATGGGAAGTGACGGGCTATACACTGAAAAGAAATTCTTCTTTACGGTCGACCACCCGGCCAGATACAACTGTGATGCGGAACCCCGGAGAGTTGATCGCCAGGTTCAGTGCCCTCCCCAGGTTGAGCGAGAAAATTCCCGATGACAGTTGCCTACAAGACATGCCGCTTACTGCTTTTAATTGCATTGGTCCCGTTTTATGTCGTTCCGGCGCAGGCCGATTTCAATCTGCACGTCCGTCTTGTCACAACGGACCCGCAGCCCGGCAACTCGCTGGCCGTCGACCAGCAGCTCTTCCTGAAGGTCGCCTATCAGAGCGATATCCCGCTGGCCTTCCGCTATGCGGCCTACCTGCACGGAGAGAAACTCGAGGCCGGTTTTTACAGCGGCCACCCGGAATTGCAGAGAGCCGGCGCAGGTGAAGCGCTGGGCTGGATCGGCTTTTCCAACGTGACCCACATCGACGAGGTGCGGGTCGAGATCCTCAATGCCGAGCGGCAGAAGATAGCCGAAATCTCGAAACCATTCACGTTTTCCTGGAAGGCGGCGGCCGGAGTCACCGGCGAACGGGTAAAACCGAACTGGGTCAAGAAGCTTGAACGTCATCAGGATTGGGTGCGGGAACGGATCTCCGATCCCTTTGAGCAGAGAAAGAAAAGTTTCGACGCGCTGCTATTCTACCTGAATTGCGCATCCATTCCCTTTTACCTGCTCCTGCAGGGCTACGCGCTGTGGAGGTTCCACGGCCGCTGGCGGGATCTGGCGACCGTACCGCTGGTTTCGTTGGTTCCGCTGGTGCTCGCCAGCCTCGTCGGTTTCGGTATGGAGCTCAGCTACTGGGTGGTCTTTATCTTTCGCGGCACCCCATTCGCCCTCGTTTACCTTTTGGCCGTCTGGCTGGCCCGTCGCCGCATGCTGAAAATCGAACGAGAACAGGCTGGACAGTAAGCTCGTGGAGGCAGCCCCGGTTTTTCCCTGCGGTCCGCAGGCGAAGCGGTAAACAATTCGGCACCATCGGTCGATAGAAGAAACAGAACCTTTCACCGATGGGAAAATTGATGCCGGATACCATGCCCCCGCAGCTTCAGCAGACTGTTCAGCCACCAGGCAGGCAACAAGCTGTCGCCGACTGCCCGTTGCCCAGCAGCGGGGAGGTGCTGGCCGGGTTCCTGATTCGTCATGGTCTGTTGACAGCCCGGCAACTGCAGTATGCGCGACGCGTCCTGGAGAAGCTGGCAACGCCGAAAACCCTGCTGCAGGTCCTGCAGGAGCTGGGCTATATCCATGATGACCAGCTGCGTCAGGTTCTGCAGCAGGACCGGGTAGGGATGCGCATCGGGGATTTGCTGGTCGAACTCGGTTACCTGCGCCAGAAGGACCTGCAGACCGCTCTTGCCAGGCAGAAAGAGTCGGGTGGGGCACGCCGACTCGGTGAAATCCTGGTCGCGGATCATTTCATCGAAGAACACAAATTCCTGGAGGTCCTCTCCTACCAGCTGGGGCTCAAGGCAATCGACCTCGATGTCGAGGAACTTGATCGTTCCCTGCTTTCGCGGGCACCGCTCAAGCTTTATCAGCAGCATCAGTTCGTACCGGTTAAAAGCGATAATGGCTGTATCCTGGTCGCCCTGGTCGATCCCCAGGACAAGGAAGACCTGGCCATGGCGCAGGACCTGTTCGGCCGGGATATCGACGTCGGTATCGCTTCGGCCAAGGCCATCGCCGAATGGCTGCAGAAATACCGTCATGTACGCGAAGTCTCTCGAACTGCATGTGATGAGCATACGGTTATCGGCCTGATCAACAAGTTGCTCGATGAGGCGGTCAAGGAGGGGGCCAGCGATATTCACATTGAGCCGCTCAAGGATCGCCTGCGGATCCGTTTCCGCTGTGACGGGGTGTTGCTGCAGCATCAGAACCTGAGCCTGGACCTGGCGGCCCCTATCACCAGCCGGCTCAAGGTGATGGCCAGGGCCAATATCACCGAACGGCGGCGTCATCAGGACGGTCGTATCCTTTACGAGAGTCCAACCACCGGGAAAACACTCGATCTGCGGGTTTCCTTCTATGTCACCATCTATGGCGAAAAGGTGGTGCTGCGTCTGCTCAACCAGAAGGGAGAACTGCTGGAGCTGAACGATATCGGCATGGCGCCGAAGATGCTCGATCGGTTCCGCTATGATGCTCTCGACCTGCCAAGCGGGGTGCTGATCGTCACCGGGCCGACCGGATCGGGAAAGACCACCACTCTCTACAGTTGTGTCAACTATCTCAACAACATGGAGACCAGTATCATCACCGCCGAGGATCCGGTCGAGTACATCGTCGACGGCATCGCCCAGTGTTCCATCAACGCCCAGATCGGCGTGACCTTCGAAGAGACCCTCCGCCACATCGTCCGCCAGGACCCGGATGTCATCATTCTCGGTGAGATCCGCGATCACTTCTCGGCTGAAACCGCCATTCAGGCCGCCCTGACCGGCCATAAGGTCCTCACCACCTTTCATACCGAAGACAGCATCGGCGGTCTGCTGCGCCTGATGAACATGGAGATCGAGGCGTTTCTTATTTCTTCTACCGTGGTCTGTGTCCTGGCCCAGCGGCTGTTGCGCCAGATCTGTTGTGAGTGTGCCGAACCCTATACCCTGACAGCAGCCGATATGCGTCATCTCGGCTATCAGCAGGCCGACCTGGCCGGGACGTCCTTCATGACCGGCAAGGGCTGTTCCCGCTGCCGCTTTACCGGTTATCACGGCCGGGTGGGGGTCTTCGAACTGCTGGTCCTCAACGAACAGGTCAAGGATGCCATTCTGCAGCGCAAGACCTCCTATGAGATTCGCCGCATCAGTGTTGAAACCAGCGGCCTGATCACCCTCTACGAGGATGGCCTGGTCAAGGCCTCGCGGGGCCTGATCTCGCTGCAGGAAGTGATGCGACTGCTGCCGCGACTTGGGAAACCGAGGGGATTGCCCGAGCTTTACCGACTGACAGGAGAACAGCGATGAGTGCCCCGTCACTGCTGGCCATGGTCGAGCAGGCCCTGGCCGCCGAGGACCTGAAACTTCCGGTCTTCAACCAGACCGCCCTGCAGCTGCAGCGGGCTCTTGGCAAAGCGGATTTCAGCGTGGAGAAATGTGCCGCCCTGATCAATCGTGATCAGGCTCTTGCCAGCGAAATCCTCAAGGAAGCCAACTCTAGTTTTTACGGTGGATTGAAGAAAGTGGTGACCATCAATGAGGCGATTGTGCGCCTCGGGGCCAGGGAGGTGCTGCGACTGACGGTGCAGGTGACCCAACGGGGACTCTACCGCTGTCGTCACAAGGGGCTCAATCTGTTGATGGAGAAGCTCTGGCGACATTCTCTCGGCTGCGCCCTGGGGGCCTATTGGCTGGCCAAAAACACCGGCTATCAGACCCTGATGCAGGAGGCCTTCCTCGGCGGTCTGCTGCACGATATCGGCCACCTGTTTCTACTCAAGGTGCTGGAAGATGTCTGTCGGGCCCAGCCGCAGACCCGGCTTTCTGAGGCGCTGGTGATGGAAGTCCTGGTCAGCATGCATGTCGAGCAGGGGTATCGCTTGATGCAGCACTGGGGGCTTCCCGACGAGTATGCCGACATCGTGCGCTACCACCATCATCCCGAACCGCCGATCGAGTCCTCTCTGCTGACGCTGGTGATGCTGGCCGACCAGGCCTGCCGCAAGCTGGGGATCTCCCTGGTCCATCATCCCGAGCTGGTGCTGGCGACCAGTCGCGAAGCGCAACTGCTCGGGGTCAAGGAAACCACTCTGGCGCAGCTCGAGATCGCCCTGGAGGACAAGTTTCCTGAATCAGTGAATTCATTGCCGGCGAATAGCACAAGTCATTGACCCGTCTGCACTTTCCAAAAAACACCAGCGAACCTTCTGGTGCGCCTCAGATTTTTGAAAATCGCATTCAGATCAAGCCCTTGCACTCTTCATCCGCCATGAACCCACAGATTCAGGAAGTTTTTCAATCAACCCGTGGCGGCTATTTCCTGATCAGTCGCGAAAGCGCTTCAGCAGATCGCCATAGGCGTCAATACGTCGATCGCGGAGAAAGGGCCAGATACGTCGAACCTGTTCACTCCGCCGCAGGTCGATTTCCACCCGCAATTCCGTTTTTTCCACGCCCGCCTCGGCCAGCAATTCTCCCTGGGGACCGCAGGCGAAGCTGTTGCCCCAGAATGTGATCCCCGGCGAACTGCCGGACGGGTCCGGCTCATGGCCGACGCGGTTGACCGCCAGCAGCGGCAGGCCGTTGGCGATCGCGTGGCCGCGCTGAACGGTGCGCCAGGCCTCCAGTTGACGCTTTTGTTCCGTTTCGTCGTCGCGCCTGTCCCAGCCGATGGCGGTCGGGTAAATCAGGATTTCGGCACCGGCCAGGGCCATCAGGCGTGCCGCTTCCGGGTACCATTGATCCCAGCAGATCAGCAGGCCGAGCTTGCCGACCGAGGTGGCAATCGGCTCAAAGCCGAGGTCGCCGGGAGTGAAATAGAATTTTTCATAATAGCCGGGGTCATCAGGAATGTGCATCTTGCGGTAACGGCCGGCGATGGTGCCGTCCCTTTCAATGACCAGGGCGGTATTGTGACAGAGCCCGGCGGCCCGCCGTTCGAACAGGGATATGACCAGTACGATATCAAGTTCCCGGGCCAGGGCGGAAAAATGGTCACTGGAGGGCCCGGGGATCGGTTCGGCGCGATCAAAGGTTTCGCTTTGCTCCTGCTGGCAGAAGTAGGGACCGCAGTGCAGCTCCGGCAACACGATCAGCCGGGCGCCCCGTCCAGCCGCCTGGCGCACGGCCTCGTCACTGATGCGGCGGGCCTCGTCAGGCGGGTCGGGACAGGGCTGCTGAATCAGGGCGACCTTGAGGGTTTTCATGGCAGCACTCCTTTCGGCAGGTGCATGGTGAGGCAGTGCAGCGAGCCGCCCTGGGTGATGAGCGGTCGTGCCTCGATGCCGATCACTTCGCGTCCCGGGTGAGCGGCGCCGATGATGTCCTTTGCCGCCTGATCGGCCGGGTCATTGTAAGTCGGGACCAGCACCGCACCGTTGATGACCAGGTAGTTGGCGTAGGTTGCCGGCAGCCTGCGGCCGTCACGGCAGATCGGCTGCGGCCAGGGAAGGGGAAGCAGGCGGTAGGGACGGCCGGCGGCGGTGCGCAGGGTGGCCAGTTCCGTGGCCATGGCCTGCAGTTCGGTATAGTGTTCGTCCCGCTGATCGTCGCAGGCGACGTGGAGGATGACATCATCCGGGGCGAACCGGGCCAGGGTGTCGATGTGGGCGTCGGTGTCGTCCCCGGCCAGTTGCCCCTGTTCGAGCCACAGCACGCGGTCGGCTCCGAATCGCGAGCAGAGCCGCGCCTGCAGTTGTTCGCGGCTGAGCTGCGGGTTGCGATTGGCACTCAGCAGGCAGCGTGAGGTGGTCAGCAGGGTGCCGCGGCCGTCACTTTCGAGGCTGCCGCCTTCGAGAATCAGGCCGTCGGTGACCAGTCCGATCGCACCGAAGCAGCCCTGGCGATGCAGCCTGCGGCTGACCTGGTTGTCGAGATCGGCAGCGAACTTCAGCCCCCAGGCATTGAAACCGAAGTCGAGCAGTTGCGGTTGTTCGCCGCGATAGATCGTCAACGGGCCGAAGTCCCGGCACCAGGTATCGTTGGTTGTCGCCCGGGCTAATCGGATAGTGTTTCGCATGATGCCGGCGTCGTCCAGTTGACGGCGCACCGAGTCCGGTTCAGGGGTGACAATAAGAAGTTTTTCCCGGTCGCTGACAGCTTTGGCGAGTTGCAGGTAGACCGGCAGGACTTCGTCCAGGGTTTCCGCCCAGTCGGTGGCGGTATGGGGCCAGGCGATCAGGATACCGTCCTGTGGTTCCCATTCCGCCGGCAGACGAATTGACATAGTGTTGCTCCGTGCGGGGATTTGTCAGCGCACTTTACAGAAATTGCATCCCGGTCGCAATTTTAAGAAAACAACAATGTTGTTGGCAAAGCAAAAAGCGCCAGCGGCAAGGCGCGCGGTTGTCAAGCAATGAGGAGTACTTACGTACGTCGAAGCAGCGAGACAAGCGCAGCAACACAGCTGCTGGTGAGTTTTTGCGACGCCATCAATTCTTCATTTCCTGTTGCGCAACCAGATCCAGACAACGGTCAGCGACAGCGCGGCCAGAATCAGCAGACTGAAACGGCCGGTCCACAGTTGCACGTTCTGCCAGCTGATTCCCGCCAGGTAGCCGACTCCAGGGTAGGCCAGCCCCCAGAGGATGGCACTGACCATGGAATAACCGGTGAAAAGAGCCGGCCTCATTCCGGCACCGCCGGCAACAAAGGGGATAAAACCGCGTACCGGGCCGAAAAAACGACCAAAGAAGACACTTTTCCCGCCATGGGCGGCGAAAAAAATTTCAGATTTGCGTACCAGGCCGAGGCGATTGGCAAGCAACCGGCTCTTCAGCATCGGTCCGGCAAACCTGGCGCCGAGCAGGTAGCTGAGCAGGTCGCCGCCGAAAGCGCCGGTGGCGGCAACGCCGACCAGGGCAAGAATGTCGCCCTTGCCGTGCAGGGCGAGAAATCCGGCGAAGACACACAGCGTGCTGCCCGGAAGCAGCAGGCCGATGGCGACCAGCGATTCACAGAACGCGATCAGGCCGATCAGCAGATAATAGAGGGCGCCGTCGGGGAGGTAGGTGAAAAAGTTTTGCAGCCAGGCTTCCATGGGTTGCGGCCATTGTTAAACAAGAAAAGGGGGCTTCGAGCTTGAGCTGGTGACCCGGACCTTATTCAAGTGGCGCGAAGGAACCGAAAACCAGTTTGAAGAGCTGCTGGTTCGGCGCGAATTGTTCCGGTACGCTGGAAAAACTGATCTGGTAGACCTGCTTCGGTGCCTGAATGAAGAGTACCTGATAGCTCCGCGCCGAGGTGTGGCCGAGGAGTTCCACGGTGGTGAAAAGGACATCCTCAAGTTTTCGTACCGCCGTACTGTTGAAGCCCGGATGGCTGAGCTGGAATCTGTTGGCCAGCGATTTTTCATCCATCGGCGTTTGCCGGGAGAGCAGGTCAACCCGAATTTCAGCCAGGTCAATATCAGGAGTCTCTTTGTCGATCGGTGACTGCCAGATGACGGCGTAGGTTGCCGGAGAACCGACGGTAGCGGGAAGAAACCGTCGTGACCAGTCATCGGGGACGGTCAGGGTGAATTCGAGGTTGGCATCGAGGTAGAGTTTCTTGTGCAGTTCCTTGCCGTCACTGCCTTTCGGGGCGGTACTGCAACTGAAGAGAAACAGTAGCAGGATGCCGGGAACAATTATTTTCACAACGGTCATGGTTTTCATTTTACAACCTGGAATCAGTCAGTTGTGTTGTCCATCGGTCAAGAACTCGCAGGTTCAGGTATAGCAGAAAAAAGGCTGTGGACATCGGCCTGGAGGATCCGGGGGTAAAAAAGAATTTCTTTGCAACTTTGTGCCTATTCGCTATTTTATTGAAAATTCAATCAATTATGAACTGTAAAATAGAAAATATCCGTACAGGCCGGAAACACGGCGGTCTGAACCGTGAAATTCTGCTGACCCTGGTTCTGCTTCTCGGCGCGGCCCTGCTGTTTGGCGGCTTTCTCTTTCTGCGCTTTGCCGAACAGAAATTTCTCGACCAGCATCTGGCGTTGCTGCTCGAAGTGAGCCGTTCAACGGCGATGGACCAGGTTCGCGATGGAAACGTTCGTCCGGTCCAGTTTCGTCTCAGTCGGCTTCAACGGGACTTCGGCGCAGAAGCCTGGTGGCTTTACGATGCCCGACTCAAGCTGGTGCAGGGATATGCCATCGAGGATGTTCCACAGGTTTCGACGATTCGCCTGCGCCGCCTGCTGCTGCAGAGAGAGGAAGCCCTGGATGTTGACTGGAATCCTCTGCCGCTGTTCACCGGGGATTGGGACGGCAGTGCCCGGGTGATTGTTCCCCTTTCGACCCAGCCTCCCGCTCGTGGTCTGTTGGTGGTGCAATATTCTCTCGCTCCCCTGCGTGAACAGATACGCCGGGCACGGCGTTGGGTTTTCCTTTACGCTTTTGGTTACGGGTTGGTCCTGGCCGCTGCCGGATTCCTGCTGATGCGCCGTAACGTGATTCAGCCGGTGAAAAACCTGCTCGCGGCGACGGAGAAAGTCACCATGGGGCAGCTCGACACGGTTCTTGCGACCGAAGGGCCGCTGGAAATTGCCCGTTTAGCCGGCAGTTTCAACCAGATGACCCGCGCCCTGGAACAGAGTCGACGGCAGACTGAGGCAACCATCCAGTCACTCAAAAGGGCCAACCAGGAGCTGGGGCAGACCCGCGATGAACTGGTGCGCAGTGAAAAACTGGCGACCGTCGGTCACCTCGCGGCGGGCATGGCCCATGAAATCGGCAATCCACTCGGTGCCCTGATGGGGTACCTGGCTCTGTTGCGACAGGACCTGCCCGTCGGGGAGTCGGCCGAAATGGCTGATTTTGCAATCCGGGAAGCTGAGAGAATTGATCGGTTGGTGCGGGATTTGCTGGACTATGCCGCACCGGGATCCTCTGATCCCGTCCCTTTCGATCCCTGGGATGCGGTTCTGGAGACGATCGAATTGCTCCAGCTGCAGGGAACGTTGAAGAATATGCGGTTGATCTATGCTGAAGATCTTGTTCTACCTTCCGTTTCCATGGATCGTCGCAAGCTTGAACAGGTGCTGGTCAACCTGCTGATCAATGCCCGCGACGCCTGCAACGGTCAAGGGATCATTCGCCTAGAGGGCGAAGTGGTGGCGGATCGGGTTATATTGCGGGTCGCGGATAACGGCTGCGGCATGAGCAGCGATGTTCAGAGCCAACTGTTCGAACCCTTTTTCACCACCAAGGCTCCTGGAAAGGGGCGGGGGCTAGGGCTGGCGGTTTGCCAGCGGGTCATGGCCGAAGCCGGTGGGGAGATCAGGGTTGAATCGGTGGAAGGTGAAGGCAGCTGTTTCTCTCTTCTGCTACCGCCTGCTGGAGATGTTGATGGTTGAAATGATCAGGCATATCCTTGTCATCGATGATGAACCCGGCATGCGTTCCATGCTGCGAATGGTTCTCGAACGGACCGGGTACCAGGTCAGCGATGCCGAAACCGGACCGGAGGGCCTTGAACTTCTGGAACGGAAAAGTTTTTCCCTGATCCTCTGTGACATTCGCATGCCGGAAATGGACGGCATGGCTTTTCTTAAGGAACTGCAACGGCGTCGGGTGGCCGCGACGGTCATCATGATGAGCGCCTACGGCAGTCTTGATACCGCTGTTGAATGTCTGAAACAGGGCGCCTACGATTACATCTCCAAACCCTTCAAGCCGGACGAAATTATTCTCACCCTGCGCAAGGCTGAAGAACGGATGCGGCTGTTGCGGGAAAACCGGCTGCTGAAAAAGGAACTCGCCCGTAACGAAACGCTGGAGGATCTGGTCTACCGGAGCTCGGTTATGGCCAACCTGGCCGAGCAGGTGGCCCAGGTGGCCGTTGCCCGTTCCCCGGTACTGGTGACCGGTGAAACGGGGACCGGCAAGGAATTGATCGCCCGGGCGCTGCATTTCTCCAGTCAGCGCAAGGACGGCCCCTTCCTGGCCGTCAACTGCAGCGCCATTGCCCCCAGTCTGCTTGAAAGTGAGCTTTTCGGTCATGCCCGCGGGGCCTTCACCGGAGCCGACAAGGCGCGTGATGGACTCTTTATCGTCGCCAGCGGAGGCACCCTGTTTCTGGATGAAATCGGCGAACTGCCCCTGGAGTTGCAGCCGAAACTGTTGCGGGTTCTTCAGGAAGGGGAAGTCCGGCGGGTTGGTGAAACCAGGCCGCGCCGGATCGATACCCGGGTGGTGGTTGCGACCGCCCGCAACCTGCAGGATGAAGTTGCCGCCGGCCGTTTTCGCAGCGACCTGTTCTTCCGTCTGGCCGTTATCGAACTGACGCTGCCGCCGTTGCGTGAACGATGTGAGGATATCCCGCTGCTGGCCGAACACTTTGTCCGGACCATTGCCTATCGTGAGCGGCGTCCCGTGCCCAAGCTGCATCCGGAGGTTATGGCCCGGCTACAGGCCTACAATTGGCCCGGCAATGTGCGTGAGCTGGAAAATTTCATCGAAAAAACGATGATTTTCTGCCGTGGGGACGAAATCAGCATTGAGGCACTTCCCTGGGAAATGCGGCGGCGGAACCGGCAGGCGTCACGGGACCTGTCGCTGAAACGAGCCGTGCGGAGACTGGAACGGGAGTATATCCACAAGGCCCTCGCCGAGACGGATGGAAACCGCACCAAAGCCGCAAAACTGTTGGAAATCAGCTTGCGCTCCCTGATGTATAAAATCAAGGAGTATCAGGAGGAGGGTTAAGGCCGGCCGGCGGCCGACAGCGGTCGGGGGGTGATTTTCAGCTTCCAGTTCTCTGTGCCCCGTTTGAGTTCGAGCAGCAGCTTTTGCCCTTCCTCCGTATTTCTGACCGTCGACAAAAAATCATCCCGGTAACGGATCTTTCGACCGTTCAGGGTCAGAATCCGGTCTCCTTTGCTGATCCCGGATTGCGCGGCGGGACTGTCGGCAAGAACTCTCGTTACCAGCAGGCCGGAACCGGAATGGTTTGTTGTGGAAACCCCTTCCATGGTTTCCGCGACCTGCAATCCCAGGGTTGCGGCAGGACGGGGCCGCTTATGCTTCAGCAGAAAAGCAATAGCCTCTGCCGGAGCGATAAAGGCCGTCCCCATGAGGGCTCCTTTCCAGGTCATCATGCCGCTCTGTATCCCGACAACTTCATTTCTGTCATTCACCCAGGCCGCTCCCGACAAGCCTTTCGGTGTCATTGCCGAGAGCAGATACACCTGGCTGTAACACTGGTTACGAGCGTTCCATTCAAAATGAGGTCGGGTTTTCGATACCATCCCCTGAAAATGGAGTTGGTGACGAAAGAGCGCGGAACCATAAGAAAAAACAGCCTGGCCGACCGTCGGTTTCCGGGATGAAATCGGCAGGTAGGGGAAGAAGTCTCCGTCTCTTGGGATCCGCAGGAGAGCCAGGTCGTAGGCCCGATCGACGGCTATGACATCGGCCTTCCGCCGTCCCGTCGCGGGGGAGGAAATTTCCACGGAATCATTTTCGGCAAGCAGGTGGGCCGCGGTGACGGCGAAGCCGGCAGGACTGGCGAACCAGCCATTGCCGATGAGTCGGCCATTGGCCAGCAGGTCGAATGAAGCAGTTTCAATAGCGGTCCTCTGCGAGGAACCCCTTGCCGTGGCGGGGCAGTTCGAGGGCAATCCTGCAAAGAGGAAAAGGAGAATAATGATCAGCCATAAAGAACGGCCGCCGGCCTGGTTGGTGCTGCGCTGAAACAAAACGGGCAAGCCTCCAAGCAAGAAGAAAATCCCGGCCGGTTGCGGGACACTCAGCATGAACCGGTTCCTGAACGAATCAGCCGGGTTTCCCTCCGGGACCAGGTATCGCAGGGTCAATCAGCAACCGCCCGTCCGGTGCTGGCCGAGGGGATACCAACCCTGGAATGTCTGACCGGTGGGGAGGAATTGTCCATGATGCAGATGTAGCCGGAATTTGAGGTGCCGTTGGGGTTGAAGCCGAAGGTCAGATCGGCGGTCCCCAGACAGTCTGCATTCCTTCGCAAGGTGATGGAAGTCGGGAAATTGTACCAGCTTGAAGGCGTAAAGGCCGAACTGTTGCTTGCCAGGTTTCCTTCGGACAACCTGAATCTCCGGTTGCTGAGCTGGACTTCGACCCGGTATTCCCTGTTGTTGGAGATAGAAAAATTTCTCGCTTTGCGAAGCGCTCCGAGCAAATCGAGACTGGCCTCCCGGTAGACCGCGTTCTGCCGCCATTGCATGAAGGACGGGGCGGCAATGGTCGTTACGATGGCCATGATCGCCATGACGACGATGAGTTCGATGAGGGAAAAGCCGGCTGCCGAGTTTTTCAAATGGATTCCTCCTGACCACGTATCATGCCGAAAGCGCAGTCTTTGTTTTCTGCTTCAGATGCTAGTACCCTGTAACTCATAGGATTTCGTAATATTGCGCCGGGATTTTCCGTGTCGACAAGGCGCGCTTTCCGCTGCATAGCCGTAGCTATGAAGCGGTGAAGCGCAACGCAGCTGACGCGGAAAATAACCAGCAAGTTGCGAAAGATTATGGGTTACATGGTACTAGTCATTCGGATCGGGAATGATGAACCGCCCTCCGGGGAAGACCGGACCCGCTTCGGTGTCGTCCCGGGGTGTTACATCCAGGCCTATTTCGTTTCCGATTTTCACGTATCTGCCCGGCAGGGTCGCGCCATTGACATCGAACAATTCTTCGCCGTTGACTGTCCAGCGATAGTCAAATGAAATCATATCGCCATCGGGATCATGAGCTTGCGGGATGACGGTGATCGGCTCTCCGGGGCGCACCCTGGGGTTTTTGAACATGACCCGGGAAATTCGGGGGGGACTGTTTTTAACTGTTGTTTTCAGAATCTTTTGTTTGTCGCCGCATTGGATACGGGCTTCAATGACCGAGTTCACTCTGAAATTATCCGGGTTCAGTCTGAACGGAGTTGTCGGTGATTTTTCCCGGTTGTCGACCAACCATTCCACATCAACATCCGTTCCGCAGCCCATGATATTGACAATCGCCGGTCTGGTGACAGTCACCGGCTGAGGCAGAAGAGTTGCCGTGAATGTGGGGCCGCCCTCGTTGCCCGAACCTGTTCCTGCCGGCAGACGCCGTGTTTTCTTGACGGTCGCATCGGCCCCTTGCGGAGCCGATGCGGTTTGCTGCCTGTCGCATCCCGAGCAGAGGATGAGAAGGCTCAGGAAGATTCCCAGTTGTACCGATCTCATCCTATTCCCTCAGCCAGTAAAGGGGCTGGTAACTGCCGCCGCTCTTGGTTTCGCTGGTACACAGACCCCCGCCGCAACCGATCAGGGCTCCGGCACTGCGATCTTCGTGGACGGTGATGACGGCGCCGGAAGGAATCCCTGCTCCCAACGTCAGAACCCGGTCGCTTCTCCTGAGGATGACCCCGGTTTTCTTCGTCGTCGCCCGGATATTGGTATTGGAAGCATACTGGTTGTCATTGTTCAAGTCGAAATTGAAGACGGCTTCTCCTGTCTTGTAGTCGACGGCGTAGACTTTGCCGATGCCGAGATTGCCGGACAGGCAGGGATCACTGGTCATCACGTTCGGCGTGAATGAGGTGAAGTATGCGACCTTGTTGTAGACCAGTGCCGGAGCGAGGATTTTTTCGCCGCTGGTCTGATCCAGTTTGACGAACCAGCCCGGATATTGCGGATTGAACAACCTTTGCAGGGTGCAGCCGGTCGAGGTGTCCGTCGGTGTACAGGTACTCAGATCCTGCGGATTCGGTTGCGGGCTCGAGGCCTGCAGGAAGTCCTGGGTCAGGTTGACCAGGTTCGCTTCGGTCATGGGGGCCAGGTTGCTGGGTCGATTCGGCTTGTAGTGATAGTCATAGACGGCATAGAGCCGGTCGGTGACCGCCTGATTGAGCGGATGAGCGCGATCGCCGGTGCCGAAATAGATACCGATGTAATTGCTCTCCTGAACGACTGAAGGCGGATAGAAGATTTTGCGCCCCTGGGTTGCCGGGGTCTCACCGCTGATCGTTGCGTCGCTCGGGTTGGCCGAGAAAATCTTTTTTCCATCCCAGTTGCCGGCGGATACCTTGCTGGAGATGTCAAACCGCCAGATATTGCCGCCGGTATCACCGGCATAGACCAGGTCGACGTAGCCGTCGAAGTTGCTGTCAATCGGTTTCAGGGCGCTGGCAAAAGAATAAGTTGGATTGTTCTGCGGGTCGGTGGCGGCCCGGGCGGAGGAGTAGACGTACTCCCACAGCTTGGTCGGAGCGGTGTTGATGCTCGGTCCGGTAGTGTTCAGGGTTGCAAGTTCCAGCAGGTAGATACCGCGTCCTCGGGGGTTGACCTGGTCTGACGTGCCGGTACTTGTAGCACTGCCGCCGTCGGCGGTCGGCAGAGTCGTCTGCGAGGTCGGCGAAGTCCCGTCGGGGAAGTGCTGGGTATTGCCGAACCTGAGATCTTCGTTGTTGTCGTAACCGGCGCCGATGAAGGCAACAACCTTGTTGGACGATCCCAGTCTGACCGTGCCGATGACCGGATCGGACCAGGTTTCTCCAAGTTCACTGAACCCGGTGGTTGTCCCGGAAAGATCCCAGAGGAATTGCGGCGCGGTCGGATTGGTGACGTCGAGTGCGAAATAATAGCCGCGATTGGCGGTGGGATCAAGAGTGTCGATACCATCACCGCGGCGCATGCCGACCAGGAGAATGACCTTGTCCTTCTGGCCATTGTCGGTGACTCCTGCCGGGTCTGTATCTGTCGCAGCCGTTTCGGGTCCAGGGCCGATGTTGCCGTCATGGTCGGCGTCATACACGTAGACCGCCGGACTGCCGTCGACGAAATACTGATGCGTGGAGCCTCCCAGGTACTTGAGGCGCGACAGGGCGGGGGGCGGGACAAAGGCCCAGAGTTCCACCCCGTCGGCATCCCGGTAGGCGTGGAGCATTCCGTCGTTGCCTCCGTAGAAGATAACGGTTTTGTTCAGGTTCGGGTCGCTCTCATTGTTGATCGTGTAGTTGTTGTAGGGCTGGATCAAGGGTTTTGAATGGAGAATATCGCCCATGATCCAGGCGCGTTTTTCGGCGGTAATGCCGTCGAGGTCCTGGTCATAACTGTCGTATCCCTGCATGTAGTCGATGATGAGGTCCCGGTCTGCTGCCGTGCTGACCGCCAGGACGGCAGGCGTCAGGCTGGTGTTGCTCTTGCTGAACAGGTTGACCGGTTGCGTCAGAACTTTGCTGGTGCCCAGGTAAGTGTATATTTTTCTCGGGTTTGCCGCCAGGTCGCGTGCCTGCAGCACGTCACCGATACCACCCTCATTGACATTGCCGCCATCCGGATTCACCGACCAGAACGAGGTGGATGTCGGCAGGAAGCGTCCGTTGGCATCGGTCGCGACCACCCCGTTCTTGTCCACCACGTCGCCGTCATGATTGATGCCGAACTTTTTCAGGTTCCCCTGCCAGTCGTTGCCGACAATGGGTTTGAAAAAGCCCAGGTAGACGCGCCGACCGCTGTAGGTCTTGTTTTCCGGGCTGGTGGGGACGACCGGAGCCACGAAGGCGCTGTTGACCTCCAGGATCTGGCCGATAATCGAGGTCAGGGCGCCGGTCAGGGTCTGATAATTGGAGGCCAGGTAGGCTTTGCCACCGCCGTTGGCGGCAGTGTCCTTCAGCAGTTGGACCGCCTGGGCGTCGGCACCGCCAAGACCGAAGCCGATGGTGAAGGTCAGGGCATTCTGGGTGCCGGGGAAGCCTGATGTGCCGGTTTCAGGGGAGAGGTCGGTATCGTGCAGGTACTTGGCGACATCGTCAAGGTAGTCGGTGCTGCCATACCATCCTCCTCCGCTCTGTTCTTTGCGGTCGCCGTCGCAGTCGCCGGCGGAGCAGATGCTTCGCAGAACCGGGTCATTATCCATGGTCGCCATGCCGTCGGTGATGATGATGATGTAATTTTCCTGGCAGCTGGCGGTAATGGGTGAGGTGTATTTGAAATTGCCGTTGAAGGCGCTGTAACCGCCCTGGAAGTAGCGCAGCGATTCAAAGAGCGTTTCTCCCAGCGGGGTCCAGCTGTTGGCCGGCAGGGTGCGGACGACGTCAATCAGGGCGTCCTCGTTGGTGATGGTGACACTGCCGCTGACGGTGTGAGTGGCGGTCATGTCCTTGACATAGGTCGTGTAGTTTTTACCGCCGACGTTCTGAGTGCGGAAACTGCCCCCCTGGCTGTAGTTGAACCCGATCAGGCCGAAATTGACGCCGTCAGTGCTGCGGATGAGGTCTTCCACGACATTGCGGGCAATCTGGTTCTTGGTTTCGCGAATGGTCGTGCAGACCTGCCCCGCGGCGCTGGTGTCCGCGGTGGTGTCAGCCGTTGGGATCTGCGCGTACTGTTCCATGCTCATGCCGGTGTCGAGGTCGGCGTTGCCGCCGGACTGATTGTACCAGACGATCCAGTTGCCGGTGGCGTACTGGTAGGTTTTATCCTCCTTCTGACAACTGCTGGTCCTTAATTTTCTTGTTCCGGTCCAGTGCCCGTTGTTGATAAGTTTATTCCGCGGGCCGCTGCAGTAGACATTGGTGACATTCGATATCTTTTCCTTCCAGTCGGAACAGGTGCCGTTGTTCCAGTTTTTCTGCTCACATTCGTAGACCGTGTTTTTTTTGCAGGTTTTGTCATAGCTGCCGTTTTCCTTTTTGCCGCAATACTTGGTGCCGGTTATCGCGGTATAATCCGAGTTCGGATTGTAGGAGCCTGTCGTCAGGGTACAGGCGTCACCGACACCGTCGCCGTTGCTGTCGGCCTGGTCAGCGTTGGGAACGGTCGGGCAGTTGTCGATGTTGTCGGTGATCCCGTCACCGTCGGTGTCGGGGTAGGTGGTGTTATTGTCGCAGGCATCACCGAGTCCGTCGCCGTCGGTGTCGGTCTGGCTGGGATTGGGGGTGTTGACGCAGTTGTCCTTGTTATCGGCGATGCCGTCACCGTCAGAGTCCGGCTCGCAGACCTGAACGTTGACCTGGTTGCCCATACTTCCCGAGGTGTCGAAAACAATCAGGACGTTCGGTTTGAGAGAGGCCGTGGTGCCTCCATAGATGGCCGTGTCGCCGATATAGGTATCCGGCTGGGCCATGGCCGTAAGGGGGAAAAAGACCAACGAGATCAGAGCTGCAAGCGTGAGTTTATTCATAACCCTCTCCATTTCGAGGTAGCGGATGCACCCGGTTTCTGCGCTCCCCGGGAGTCAGTCACGATCATTCTTTTCCGCCAGGTAATTGAGATAGTTGCCGCTGGCCCAGGTCGGAGCCTCGGCATTGCCGAGGCATCGGCCGGTATCCGACAGGTTGCCGGTCCAGGAACCCCGTTCGCGCAACGTGGTGCGCGCCTTGTCGCAGGGAATCGATGTCCAGAGCTTAGGCCGTTTTGCTCCGTACCAGAGCTGCTCTCTGTCGTCGTACTGATAGAGCCTGTCTGCCTGGTAGATGCCCGGGTAAGGAGTGGTGCTGATGTAGGCGTCGTCCCCGCCATCTTCGGTTGCCAGGCTCGGAACGGTCACCAACAGCAGGAAAAGCGGGATCAGGGCGAGGTATCTCATGGTTGGCCTCCTTCGGTATGGGCTGGCCTCATTTGGGGACAATGATGGATGTTTGTGAGCGCAGTGCGGTGCGCGATGGATTCGGTGCCGTCGCCGGTGCTATGCCGACCACCGAAATGGCGTAGTTTCGTGCGACAAAGTAGTTCACGTCCATTCCGGAGCCGACCGGCGGCGGGCTGGTGCCGATGTAGAGGACGCTGTTGCGGTCATCCGAGTTGGCACTGTACTGACTCGGTTCGAGGGCTCCGCTGCCGACGACGATACGGTCCCGGTAGAGCACCGCCGGACTGACCGTGGTGTCCTGGTCGTTGTAAAGGTCGACCACGGTGGTGTTGGTCGAAATGCCGTTGCGATAGACGTAGGTAATCGCCCTGTCGGCGGTGTAGAAGCTTTCCAGGCCGTTGCGGAAATGACCTGACAGCTGGATTTCCGTGGTTGAGGACGACATCAGGATAAGGCCGAGAACACTCATGACCGCCAGAATCGAGATGGCGGCAATCAGGGCAATGCCACGCTGATTGGCGATCGGGGACGGCTGCCCTGTCGGGATGGAGGAGAGGTTTCTTTTGCCCCCCGCCGGGGAGCTGGAACAGTTCTTGTTTTTAATGGTTGCGAAGGTGAACAACATTGCTCAGACTCCTCTGCCGGTTCTGTTGGCTTGCCTGTTTGGCGGTTGTGGAGACCAGGGTGACCCTGACTGCCGAGATATCCGCCAGCTGTGATGCCGAGGGGGT
Organism: Geothermobacter hydrogeniphilus; assembly: GCF_002898515.1. Classification (GTDB taxonomy): domain Bacteria; phylum Desulfobacterota; class Desulfuromonadia; order Desulfuromonadales; family Geothermobacteraceae; genus Geothermobacter_A. The sequence continues at coordinate 18,031 of NZ_PPFX01000037.1, forward strand.
TGCAACCTCGGTTCCATCGTTCAAGATATAGTCAAACTGTAACTGGCTGATATTGTCGGCGACCACCTGTTGCCCTCCACTGTCGGCCTGTCGTGTCAGGTCGGTGCCGTTCAGGGTCCAGGTGATGCTTGACGGGTCGGGGGCGCCCGCGCCTATCCGGACGATGACATCGCCGGTATTGTATTGAATCGGTTCGGCGAGGCTGCCGAACCCGGCAATGGTGATGGTTCGGGTGCCGCTGTTGACCGACTGAACGGTCAGGGGCAGGGCGCTGTAGGGTTGCGAGCCGCTCTGGGGGCGGTAGATACGGACCGAATCGCCCGCTGAGAACCGGTCGACCATTGCGGGGACCTCGACAGTAAATGCTTCGTTACTTGTCGTGGTGGCGCTCTGCGGCACTTCGAGGCTACTGGAAATGAGGGCGAACGCCCCGGAACTTGACGCGGTATTGATGGTCAGGGTCGAAGCATCGGATCCGGCGGCGATTCCGGGCGTGTTGCGGTAAATGATGGCTCCGGCCATGCTCAGGTCACGACTGATGAAGTCCATGGCGACACGCAGATTCTGCTGACTGTCCACGACGCGGGACTGGTCGGTTGTCGTTCTCTGCATGGTGATATAGAGGGAGTAAATCGCCGCAAGAGCAATGCCTGTGATGGCGATGCCGATCAATAATTCGAGCAACGTAAAACCTGCCCGGCGATTGTCTCCTGGTTTCCGCCGACCCGAAGTTCTCATAGATTGTATCCCTTGTAACTGGTGAGTGTCATGGTGCTCCCTTGAGGCCCCTGGACATTGACAGTGATTCTGGAGATGCCCGTGATTGGAGTGTCAACGGTCACCGTCCAGGTCGCCGAATAGGTACCCCCTCCCGGCAGGGTCAGGGTGGTGGCGGCAGAATCCGGATCAAGATCCCACTGGGCTGTGCCGCTGGTTGCCAGCCTGGGGTCGTCGCTTTCCAGGGCCATGACCCCTTCCATGACGCTCTGGGCGGTTGTCCCCAGCGTGGTGCGGATATTTGACCCGTTGTTGAACGATATCGCCCGTAATTGCAGACCGGCGACGCCCAGCAGGCCGATGGCAAAAATGGTCAGAGCGACAAGGACTTCCAGGAGGGTGAAGCCGTACTGACTCGTCATTGCGGGTTTCGCCATGGCTCGCTCCCTTCCCGGTGTCCGGTGGGGCATCGTTGCCGCATCCACGGCAGCCCCGGACAGCGTTTCTTCGTGTGCCTGTCTGTCGTTTCGAGTTGTTGTCAGCCAGTTGCCGTTCACGGTTGCAGACCCCTGTTTGTAGAGACTCGAGAAATGTGTTCACGCGGATTGCCTGATTGCTCCGACGTATTATGAAACTCTTCTAAGCATGAATTGTGCCAGCTTGCCGGGTGTTGTAAAAATGCGATGTTAGCTTGTTTGCATCAAGCGTTGCTGTTGCCTGACTGCAAAAATTGCAGATATGGTTTATGCAAAGCTTGCATTTGAATGAGAGATGGTTGATTTTATAGCCAATGAGAAGATCGTCAAAACAAAAAACGGATTATGGCCGCAGGGTGTTGATGTGGCTGACGGACAACCCGGGTGCTCACGCGGCGGGAGAAATTGGTCGCCAGGTCGGTGTCAGACGGCATGAAAGGCGCCATTTTCTCGCTCTGCTGGCCGATCTGGCCGACCGCGGCCTGCTGGAGCGTCTCAAGGGAGATCGCTATCGCCTGGCGGCACGCAAGCGTCTGGAAGGGGTCTTGTCCCTGCATCGGGACGGCTATGGTTTTCTGCAGGTTGACAATGTCGACCAGCCGGATGTTTTTCTCCCGGCGCGGGAGTTGCGCGAGACGATGGCAGGGGATCGGTTGGCGGTGGTCGCCTGGCGCGACAGTCGCGGTCGTTACGAGGGGCGGGTGGAGCGGATCCTTGCTCGGGCCCACAGCGAACTGGTCGGTGTTTATCAGCGCGGGCGACGAGAAAACCTGGTTGTTCCTCTCGGGAAAGATCCGGTTCCGCCGCTGGTGATTCCACGCGGCGAAGGGTTGCAGGCAGCCCCCGGCCAGGTGGTGATCGCCGCTATCCGGGTCTACCCGCAAGGCGGTCAGCCGCCGCGCGGTCGGATCATGCGCATCCTCGGGGATCTTCATGACCCCGAAGTCGAATTGCTGGTGGCCGCTCACCGCTTCAACCTGCCCCATCAGTTCAGTCCCGAGGCGCTGGCGGTCGCCGAGTCGGTGCCGCAGGCGGTGGCCGAAGAGGACTGTGCCGGCCGCCGGGATCTGCGGCAGCTACCGTTTGTGACCATCGACGGAGCGACGGCGCGTGATTTCGATGACGCGGTCTGCGTCGAGGAGACCGCGGACGGCTATCTGCTGCGTGTCGCCATTGCCGATGTTGCCCACTACGTGCGGCCCGGAACACCTCTTGACCGCGACGCCCGTGAGCGTGGTACCAGCGTCTATTTTCCCGGTCGCTGTCTGCCGATGCTGCCGGAAACTCTGAGCAACGGTATCTGCTCACTCAATCCCGGGGTCGACCGCCTGGTGCTGGTTGCCGAAATGGGCTTTTCCGTCGACGGCCGGCCGCAACGGGCCGGTTTTTATCGTGCGGTCATCCGCAGTGCTGCGCGACTGACTTATCGTCAGGTCCAGAAGGCCATCGACGGCGAACTCCCGTCGCGACAGGAGGGACTGGAACAGCTGCCCGCCATGGTGCATCTCGCTGAAGTCCTCCATCGACAGCGGGTGGAGCAGGGAAGCCTCGATCTCGACCTGCCCGAAGCCGAGGTGGTTCTCGATCTGCGCGGTCGTCCGGAGGCGATTATACGCAGCGAGCGGCTGTTCGCGCATCGCATCATCGAGGAGTTCATGCTGGCGGCCAACCAGGCCGTGGCCGGTTTTCTGGAAGAGCGGAGGGTCGCCTTCCCCTACCGCATTCACGAGCCGCCCGCGCAGGAGAAAATCCTCAGCCTGCAGCATTACCTGGCCCACTTCGGTCTTGGCCTCAACCTCTCTCCGGACGGTCCCGCCCCGGGAGATTTTCATGATCTGCTCAGGCAGGCTGATGATCCGGTGACCGCCCGGATCATCAATCAGGCCCTGTTGCAGGCGATGAAACAGGCACGCTACGCGGTTGACAATGCCGGTCATTTCGGACTCGGCATGGAGTGTTACTGCCACTTCACCTCGCCGATCCGGCGTTACCCGGACCTGCTCGTACACCGTGTCCTGCATCGTGAAATCACCCGCGACCGGGGAGAAGAAACGGCTTGCGGTCCGGTCCCCAGGCGCAGCACCCTCGAAACCCTCTGTGAGCAGCTCTCCCGTGCCGAACGGCGTGCCATGGAGGCGGAACGGGACCAGGTGCAGCTGAAAAAATGCCAGTACATGGAGAAGAAGATCGGTGACACCTTTCACGGTGTGGTTGCATCGGTGCGGTCCTTCGGCATGTTTATCGAACTTGAAGAGGTTTTTGTTGAAGGATTGCTGCATGTCAGCGCTCTTGAGGATGACCTGTATCATTTTGAGGAAGATTTACAACGCCTGGTCGGCTATAATCGCCACAGGATTTTTCAGGTGGGAGACCATCTTGAAATTCGCGTGGCCCGGGTTGATCAGGAGGCCCGACAGATCGATTTTGTCCTGCGGGAAACCCCATGAGAATCATTCGCCAGCTTGATGAATGCTGTCCCCCCCTTGAGCGGGGTGTTGTGACCATCGGCAATTTCGACGGGGTCCATCTCGGGCATCGGGAAATCTTCCGGCGCGTGGTTCGTCGCGCCCGGGAGTTGAACGGCCTGGCGACGGTCCTGACCTTTGTTCCCCATCCTCTCAAGGTTCTGACACCGGAACGCGCTCCGCGCCTGCTCAACACCTATGCCGAAAAAGAACGCCTGATCGCTGCTTCCTGCATTGATGTTCTGGCCGCCATTCCCTTCGACTGTGAGATGGCCGAGATGCCCCCGGAGGACTTCGTCAGAGAAATTCTGGTCGGCCGGCTCGGCATCTGTCACCTGATTGTCGGTTACGACTACGCTTTCGGACGCAATCGTGAAGGCGATGTTGATTTTCTGCGCCGGGCGGGGAAACAGGCCGGTTTTACCGTTGAGATGCTGGAGCCGATCCGGCGTGGCGAGGAGGTCTTCAGCTCGACGCTGGTGCGCCGGCGACTGGCGGCCGGGGATGTCGCCGGTACCGTGGCCCTGCTCGGACGGCATTTCAATCTCGAAGGGCGCGTCATCCATGGCGCCAGTCGCGGCAGATCGCTCGGCTTTCCGACCGCTAATCTGCTGACCGACAAGGAGGTCCTGCCCCGTCCCGGCGTCTACGCGGTCAAGGTCAGGCTGGATGAACGGATTTTCGATGGTGTGATGAATATCGGTTTCAACCCGACCTTCGGGACCGAGAGGATCTCTCTGGAAGTCCATCTGCTCGATTTTTCAGCTGATATATACGACCGGTCGCTGCGGGTCTATTTTGTCGAACGATTGCGCGAAGAGATGGTTTTCTCCTCAGTGGATGACCTGATTGTCCAGATCCGCAGGGATGTCGACCGGGCGCGGCAGCTTCTCGCCGGCCGGGAGGTGATCGTTTATCGCGACTACCTCGACTGCGGCCTTGAGAAGGGGGCCTGAGGTGAGCGGGCTGACCGGCAAAACCAGGGTCCTGGGTATCTTCGGTGATCCGGTGTCGCATTCCCTGTCTCCCGCCATGCAGAATGCCGCTTTGCAGCAGGCGGGGGTCGATGCCATCTATGTTCCCTTTCACGTGACGCCCGAACAACTGTCGCGGGCGGTTGACGGGTTGCGGGCCCTGCAGGTCTGGGGGGTCAATGTCACCATCCCCCACAAGGAGGCGATCTGCCCGCTGCTCGACGAAGTCGATGCCGACGCCGCCCTGATCGGGGCGGTCAATACGGTGGTGCAGCGGTCCGGCCGGCTGGTTGGCTACAATACCGACGGCGACGGTCTGGTCGCCTCGCTGCAGACCGATTTGCAATTTGATCCGCGTGGCCGACGTATTCTGCTGCTCGGTGCCGGTGGAACGAGCCGGTCCGTTGCGGTCGCCCTGGCGCGGGCCGGGGCCGAGCGGATCACCATCGCCAATCGAACCTGCAGCCGGGCGCGACAATTGGCGGCAGATTTCACCACAGTGCTTCCGGGCACATCCTTTGCAGCAATCGGACTTGAAGGGTCGGATCTGGTCGTCGCGGTTGCCGAGTGCGACCTGGTGGTGAACAGTACCTCCATCGGCCTGCAGGGTGAGGACTTTGCAGGGTTCCCCTGGCAATACCTGTCGTCGGAGACCCGCTGCTACGATATCGTCTATCGTCGCGGCGGCACCCCCTGGCTGCTTCGGGCCGGACAACAGGGTTGTCGCTGCGCCGACGGCCTCGGCATGCTGGCGGCCCAGGGAGAGCTGGCGTTCAGAATCTGGACCGGCCAGAGTCCGCCATCCGGCGTGATGAAGTGTCGGCTTTTGGCAGAAGTTGCAACAAGTTAGGCTTCTGACGGCTGGTTGACACCCTTTTGGGTGTTATATAAGATGAACAGCACTTGCAAATGAGACCTTTTCGGGGGGAGTGGCCTGAGAATGACCAGTAACCGGCTCGGCGAACTGCTGGTTCGCAATAACCTGATCGATGACGCCCAGCTCGCCAAGGCGCTTGAAGAGCAGAAAACCAGCGGTGGTCGACTCGGTGCCAGCCTGATCAAGCTCGGCTTCATCAAAGAAGAGGAGCTGGCCGCTTTCCTTTCCCGTCAGTATGGCGTTCCATCCATCAATCTGGCCGAATTTGAAATCGATTCAGCCGTCATCAAGCTGATTCCCGCCGAAGTCGCCCAGAAATATCAGATCGTTCCGATCAACCGCGCCGGCGCCACGCTCATCATTGCCATGAGCGATCCCTCCAATATCTTCGCCATCGACGACATCAAGTTCATGACCGGCTACAACGTCGAAGTTGTGGTCGCGCCGGAACAGTCGATCAAGGAGGCCATCGACAGGTACTATGACCAGAGCGCTTCCTTCGATGACGTTATGGGTGACCTGGAGGACATCGACCTGGAAGTCATCGACGATGAGGACGATGTCGATGTCGGCGAGCTGGAAAAGGCCAGTGAAGACGCTCCGGTTGTCAAGCTGGTCAACCTGATCCTGACCGATGCCATCAAGCGCGGGGCCTCAGATATCCATATCGAGCCTTACGAGAAATCGTTCCGTGTTCGTTATCGGATCGACGGCGTGCTTTACGAGGTGATGAAGCCGCCGATGAAGCTGAAAAACGCCATCACCTCGCGGCTCAAGATCATGTCCGAGATGGATATCGCTGAGCGGCGCCTGCCGCAGGACGGGCGGATCAAGATCAAGCTGCCCGGCGGCAAGGATATGGACTACCGGGTCAATTGTCTGCCGACCCTGTTCGGCGAGAAGGTCTGTCTGCGGCTGCTCGACAAGTCGAACCTGCAGCTTGACATGACCAAGCTCGGCTACGAGGAGAACGCCCTCAAGTGGTTCAAGGAACAGATCCACAAGCCTTTCGGCATGGTCCTGGTGACCGGCCCGACCGGGTCCGGCAAGACGGTGTCGCTCTATTCGGCCCTGGCGGAGCTTAATAAATCAACCGAAAATATTTCCACTGCCGAGGACCCGGTTGAATTCAACTTCGCCGGCATCAACCAGGTGCAGATGCACGAGGAGATCGGCCTCAATTTTGCGTCCGCCCTGCGCGCCTTTCTGCGACAGGATCCCGATATCATCATGATCGGCGAAATCCGGGATTTTGAGACCGCGGAGATCGGAGTCAAGGCGGCACTGACCGGCCACCTGGTGCTGTCAACTCTGCATACCAACGATGCCCCGAGTACCATCAACCGGTTGCTCAACATGGGGATCGAGCCGTTCCTGGTCGCCTCGGCGGTCAACCTGATCACCGCCCAGCGCCTTGGTCGCCGGGTCTGCTCCAACTGCAAGGAGCCGGAAGATATCCCCAAGGAAGCGTTGATTGAGGCCGGACTACCAGCAAACCGGCTTGATGAGGTGGTCTGCTACAAGGGCCGGGGCTGTTCCAACTGCAATGATACCGGCTACAAGGGACGGGTCGGAATCTACCAGGTGATGCCGATGTTCGAGGATATCCGCGAGATGGTGCTGGCCGGGGCCAACACCGCGGAAATCAAGCGGGAATCGATGCGCCTCGGTGTCAAGACCATGCGCCAGGCGGCTCTGACCAAGCTGGAGGAGGGGATGCTCTCCTTTGAAGAGGTGGTGCGCTGCACCGTTGCCGACGATTGATCTGTCTGTGCCGGGGCATGCTCTTCTTGTTTTATCTGAACGCGGTGAGGTAAGGAATTCATAATGGCCAGTATTCATCAGCTTCTCAAGACCATGGTTGAGGCGGGCGGTTCGGACCTGCACATTACAACCGGAACCCCGCCGCAGCTGCGGGTTGACGGACAGATGGTGCCGCTCAAGCTGCCCCCGCTGCTTCCGGCTGACACCAAGCAGCTCTGCTACAGCATTCTGACCGATGCCCAGAAACGCAAATTCGAGGAAGAGAATGAACTTGACCTTTCCTTCGGGGTCAAAGGTCTGGCCCGTTTTCGCGGCAACATCTATATGCAGCGGGGTGCCATCGCCGGCGCTTTCCGGCTGATTCCCTACAAGTTTCTGACCTTTGATGAGCTCGGTCTGCCGCCGGTTGTTTCCCGCATCGCCCAACGGCCGCGCGGCCTGGTGCTGGTGACCGGGCCGACCGGCAGCGGCAAATCGACCACCCTGGCTTCGATTATCGATTACATCAACGAACAGCGGCACGAGCATATCATCACCATCGAAGACCCGATCGAGTACCTGCATCCGCACAAGAAGTGCGTGGTCAACCAGCGTGAAGTCGGTGCCGACACCCATTCGTTCAAAAAAGCGCTCAAGTACATTCTGCGCCAGGACCCCGACATCGTCCTGCTCGGTGAACTGCGGGATCTTGAAACGATCGAAGCGGCCCTGACCATTGCCGAGACCGGCCACCTCTGTTTTGCGACCCTGCACACCAATTCGTGTGTCCAGACCATCAACCGGATTGTCGATGTCTTTCCGCCCCATCAGCAGACCCAGGTACGGACCCAGCTTTCCTTCGTCCTCGAGGGGGTTCTTTCGCAGACACTGATTCCCAAGGCTGACGGCCGGGGTCGGGCGCTGGCCATTGAGGTGATGGTGCCGAATATGGCCATTCGTGCCCTGATCCGCGATGACAAGGTTCATCAGATCTATTCACAGATGCAGATGGGGCAGGAAAAGTTCGGTATGCAGACCCTCAACCAGTCCCTCTTCATGCTGTATCACGGCAAGAAGATCAGCCTGGAGATGGCGATGATGCGGTCCCAGGATACAGACGAACTGAAGCAGATGATCGCCAACCCCGCGTCGGTGCTGAAGCGGGGGATTCAATCCGGCAGCGGCGCGCGTCCCGTTGCCACTCAAATGTGAGGCTTTCACAAGAAAGCAAAATGCCGTTGGCTAAGCAAAAAGCGCCGGCAGCAAGGCGCGCGATTGTCGAGCAATGAGGCGTACCGGCGTACGTCGAAGCAGTGAGAACAAGCGTCGCAACGCAGCTGCAGGTGAGTTTTTGCGACGCCACTCAAATGTGAGGTGAAGCATGGCCAAGTTTGCCTGGGAGGGAAAGACTCGAACCGGCAAAGTCCAGAAGGGAACCATGGAGGCCCCTGACCAGGGGGCGGTGACGGCGGCTCTGCGTCGCCAGGGGATCATGCCCTCGTCGATCAAGGAACGGGGCAAGGGCATGAACATGGAGATCCGGATTCCCGGCTTCGAACCGAAGGTCACCACCAAGGACCTGGTTGTTTTCACCCGCCAGTTCGCCACCATGATTGATGCCGGTCTGCCGCTGGTCCAGTGTCTCGACATCCTCTCCCGGCAACAGGAGAACAAGACCTTCAAGAAAATCCTCACCGAGATCAAGGAGAGTGTCGAGTCCGGGTCCACCTTTGCTGACGCGTTGGCCAAGCACCCCAAGGCCTTCGATGAACTGTATGTCAACCTGGTCGCCGCCGGTGAGGTCGGCGGTATCCTCGACACCATCCTCAACCGTCTCGCCGCCTATATTGAAAAGGCCCTCAAGCTGAAGAAGCAGGTCAAGAGCGCCATGACCTACCCGGCGACCGTGGTCGGCATCGCCGTGGTTGTCATCGGTGTCATCCTGATTTTCGTTATTCCGCAGTTTGAGAAGATGTTTCATGATTTCGGCGGCGAATTGCCCGGGCCGACCCTGGTTGTTATCGCCTTGAGCAACTTCATCCAGCATTACATTCTGGTCATCATCGGCGGGATCGTCCTGCTGATCTTCGCCTTCAAGAAGATATACGCCACTCCCAAAGGGCGTTCAGCAATCGATGAATTTTCGTTGAAACTGCCGATCTTCGGGGTGCTGATCCGCAAGGTTGCCGTGGCCAAGTTCACCCGGACTCTCGGCACCATGATTTCCAGCGGCGTGCCCATCCTCGATGGACTGGAGATTGTCGCCAAGACGGCCGGCAACAAGACTGTTGAAAAAGCTATCTACCAGGTCCGCTCCAGCATCAGCGAGGGCAAGACCATCGCCGAGCCGTTGGAAAAATCCGGGGTGTTTCCTCCCATGGTATGCCAGATGATCGCCGTCGGCGAGCAGTCGGGGGCCATCGATACCATGCTCAACAAGATTGCGGATTTCTATGACGACGAAGTCGATGACGCGGTGAGCAACCTGACATCGATGATGGAACCGTTGCTGATGCTCTTCCTCGGTACCACGGTCGGCGGACTGGTCATCGCCATGTACCTGCCGATCTTCAAACTGGCCGGTACTGTCGGGGGCTGATGCCTTCCCCGATGCCAGGTTCCTCCTCAGCTCGAAGGCAGTTGAAACCATCCCGCAAGCAGCTGGGGTGGTTTCTGCTGTTGCGGGTCGTTTTCATCTGTATCTTCCTCGGCGGTACGGTCGTTTACCAGGTCCGGGACGGTTTGACCTCCGCCCATCCCGCGCTGCCCTTTTTTTATCTGCTGATCGGACTTTCCTTCGCCCACGCCCTTGCCGGCGCCCTGTCGCTGCCCCGGGTGAAGAACCTGGTGTTGTTCACCCACACCCAGATCGCCTGGGACCTGGTTTTCTGTTTTCTGCTGATTGCTCTGACCGGCGGGACCGAGAGTCCGTTTCCTTTCCTGTTCGTCTTTATCATCATCAGTTCCAGTGTCTTTTTTTCGACCCGAGAAATCCTGATTGTGGCTGCCGCCTCTTCGATTCTGTACGGGGGGCTGATCGACTTTCAGTATTATCAGGTTCTGCCGCATCCGGCGGGACTGCCGGGACTGGACCCGGTTGCCGGGCGGGAAGCATTTTATACCATTTTTATCCACGTCGTCGCCTTCTTCCTCACCGCCCTGTTGAGCGGCGCCCTGTCGGAACGCTGGCGGCGTAGTGAAGCGGCCCTGGCCGAACAGCGCATCGATTACGATGAGCTTGAAGCCCTGAACAAGGCGATTCTCGGCAACATCAGCAGCGGTCTGATGATCGTCAACAGCCAGGGGCGTATCCGTCTCTTCAATCGGGCCGCCGAAATGATCTGCGGACGCAGTCTGAAGGATGTTTACAACCGCCGGGTCGATGAGCTTTTCCCCGGTCTGGAAATTATGTCCGGGCAGGGGTTTGTTTTCCATCAGCGAGCCGAAGGAGATATTTTCGACGCGTCCGGGCAACGGAAGGTTCTCGGTTATGCCACCAGCGGCATTCGTGATCCACGCAACCGGGAACTCGGTCTGCTGGTCAGTTTCCAGGACCTGACCCAGGTCAAGGAGATGGAGGAACAGCTCAAGCGCAGTGATCGTCTTGCCGCCATCGGCCGGCTCTCGGCGGCCATGGCGCATGAAATCCGCAATCCCCTGGCGTCGATAAGCGGTTCCGTTCAACTGCTGATGGAGACCGAGGGGGTCAGTGACGAAGATCGCCGACTGATGGGGATTGTCGTCAAGGAAGCGGACCGCCTGAGCAGCCTGTTGACCGATTTTCTGACCTATGCCCGACCGAGGCCGCCCCGGACTGAGGACTGCGACATCTCTGGCCTGCTGGACGAATTGATCGATATTTGTGGTACAGATCCCCGCTTCGACCAGGTTGTTTTCATCCGGGACTATGAGAGTGGTATCCGTTTCCTGGTCGATCGAGACCAGGTTCGCCAGGCTCTCTGGGGGATCTTGATCAATGCCGCCGAGGCTATGGACAGCGCAGGCGAAATCCGTATCGGTATCAACCGGGAGCGGGGTCTGATCGCCATCGAGGATTCAGGCCCGGGGATTCCCCCGGATATCGCCGAGCGGGTTTTTGAACCCTTTTTCACGACCAAGGCCGCCGGCAGCGGTTTGGGGCTGGCAACGGTCTATTCCCTGATTGACGGACATGGGGGACGTGTTGAAATGACAACCGGTGCTCTTGGCGGCGCCCGTTTTCTGCTCTGTTTCGGACCCGGCCTGGTGTTGTCCTGAAACCCAAAACCACCGGCAATTTCGGGATTCGGTTGTCGTTACGGCTGAATCTGCTTCGTTGCCTTCACCGCTTCGGTGCTCAACGTAGCTCGGCTACGTTTGCGCCCGAATCGGCGCGACGCCTCGCATCTCCACCCGTTCCGCCACCCTCGGTCCACAAAACAGCCGGTGGATTTGGGTGAATTCGGCTTGAACAGACCATTTAAAAACGTTAAGCTTGCAACTTCATTGCCCAGCAGGAGGATCTTTTCTTGAGCAGCAGCGGATATCATATCCTTGTCGTCGACGACGAAGAGAGCATGCGGGAATTTCTCAGTATCATGCTGCATCGTGAGGGCTACCGGGTTGACGCGGTGCAGGATGGCAGCCAGGCGGTCGAACGGCTGGAACAAAAGACTTACGACCTGGTGATTACCGATATCCAGATGCCGCGGCTTGACGGTTTTGGAGTTCTCGCCCATGTTCTGGAACGGGCACCCGAGACGGTGGTGATTATGATCACCGCCTTTTCGACCACCGAACAGGCGGTCGAGGCGATGAAGCTCGGCGCTTATGATTACATCACCAAGCCCTTCCGCAATGATGAAATCCGCCTTATTGTCAAGAATGCCCTGGAACGCAAGGAACTGCGCCACGAAAACCTGCAACTGAAAAAGGAACTCGGCCAACGCTATGCCTTCGGCAACCTGATCGGTAAAAGCAAGTCGATGCGCGAGGTTTATGAACTGGTCGAGAAGGTTGCCGACAGCCGGGTCAACGTATTGATTACCGGTGAAAGCGGCACCGGCAAGGAGATGGTGGCTCGAGCCATTCATTACAACAGCGAGCGGGGTGATCAGCCCTTTGTGCCGATCAACTGCGGGGCGATCCCGGAAAACCTGCTTGAAAGTGAATTGTTCGGCCATGAAAAGGGTTCCTTCACCGGGGCGATTCAGCGCAAAGAGGGCCTGTTCGAGGTGGCCGACGGCGGCACCCTGTTTCTGGATGAAATCGGCGAACTGCCGGCGATGATGCAGGTCAAGCTGCTGCGGGTGCTGCAGGATCGCGAGATCCGCCGGGTCGGCGGGACGAAAAACCAGCAGGTCGATGTGCGGATCGTCGCCGCCACCAACAAGGATCTCGAATCGGAGGTCGCCGAAGGGAATTTTCGCGAAGATCTCTTCTATCGACTCAACGTCATTCGCATCGATCTTCCGCCTCTGCGCCGCCGACGGGAAGACATTCCCCTGCTGATCGAACATTTTTTCGAAAAGTACAGCCCTTCGGAGAAGGTCGATATCGCCGAAGACGCCATGCGCACCCTGCTCGATTACCAGTGGCCGGGCAATATCCGGGAGTTGGAGAATGTTGTCGAGCGCTGCACGGTTCTCAGCCAGGGGCGGGGGCTGACCAGCGACTGCCTGCCGCCGCAGATGCTGCGCACCGGGACTGTCGGCAGTGGCGGACTGCAGGAACTGCCGGAAAACGGTCTTGACCTGGATGACTACCTGGCCGGCATTGAAAAAGATATCCTGCTCAAGGCCCTTGATCGCACCGGCGGGGTGCGCAAGAAAGCGGCCGAGTTGCTGAATATATCGTTTCGTTCGATCCGTTACCGGCTGGCCAAGTTCGGCTTCGGAGAAGATGATGACGCGGGAGGGTCATAAAACGGCGCTGGCTGCTGCATGAGTGCCGCCTTTTGTCACCCGCTCCTGGACAACCGTTTCGGGGAAATATTGAGGAAGTCGCAACCTCTTGAAATATAAGAAAAATATTTGATGAATCATGGATTTTTAGACCGTTTTTTGATTGGCACCAAGATTGCTAATACCTAAAGACAAAGAAGGTTGGACGAAATGGCTAAACAGGAAACAGCTGTTGGCCGATAAAGTCAGAAGCGGTTTTAACCAAGGTGGGAATCATCCCTGAACTCGAACGAAGGAAAGGAGTTGGAACATGCTGAAAAAGTTCCGCAAGAATCAAAAGGGTTTCACCCTCATCGAGCTGCTGATCGTCGTCGCGATCATCGGCATCCTGGCCGCCATCGCCATCCCGCAGTTTGCCTCCTATCGGCAGAAGGCTTACAACAGCGCGGCCAATTCCGACTTGAAGAACCTGAAGACCGGTATGGAGGCCTACATGGCCGACACCCAGGAGTATCCGGCGGTGCTGGCTCTTCAGTAAGACTTAAATGCACATAAACCTGACAGGAGATTGTCATGAAAAAGATCATCGTTATTTCCGCAGTGCTGGTTTTCTTGGCGCCGAGCTGTTTTGCCGCGGTTTCTTCAAACGCGACGGGCACTCTAGATCTGGCGAATAACACCGGGCTTTCCCTGTATGGGGATCCCACGACTGCAACCTCTTCGACTGCTCTGATCGGTAAAACATCGACCGGCGTCGGTGTTGCGTGGAATACCGCCACGGGTGGCTATGCCCTCATGACTCAGCATAAGAGCGGCACCAAGGCCTACGGCAGCTCCTATGACAGCACCGCTATCTATGTCACCACGGGTGTTGCCGATCCGGGGACTGCCGCTTATAACAGTGGCGCTTTGAATGGGACTGATACGAGTGACTTCAGTGGCACTGGCTGGAAGACGATGTAAGGACCGGTTGGTTGCAAATGTGTTGGAACGGGGTGCTTCGGTGCCCCGTTTTTTTCTGCGGGGTCAGCTCCCATTGAGATCTTCTGGGTGACCTGGGGGGTCCGGATAAAGATGACACTTCTTGGAGCGACACTGAAAGGGATATTTCGGGATCGGGTTTTTCGCGGGCTGCTGATGGTCCTGGTGGTTTTTGCTGCCATTCCCGCGGTCAGTACACTGTCCATGCGGCAGGTGGTCAGCCTCTGCCTGACCCTCTGTCTGTCCCTCTCCTCCCTGGTTCTGCTTGTCCTGGCGCTGTTTCTCGGCGGCACCGTCCTCTGGCGGGATTTGGATCGTCGTTACTGTCATGCCCTGCTGTCCCTGCCTTTGAGTCGCGAGCGATACCTGTGGGAACGTTATGCCGGCATCGCTCTGTTCCTGGGCCTCAGTGCCCTGGTCCTTGGAGGGATGACCTGGCTGGTCACCTCCTTCGTCGCCGCCGGTTATCCACCTGGCCGGCCGATTCTTTGGACCGTGGTGTTTGGTTGTATTGCTCTTGATCTGCTCAAATGCCTGCTGCTGGTGGCGTTCGCCTTTTGTTTTTCTGCCTTCAGCACGTCCTTTTTTCTGCCGATTTTCGGTACCATAGCCATCTATCTGGTCGGTGGGGCGTCCCAGGGGGTTCATGATTACCTGCGGTCATCGGCCGCGACCGATATCAGTTTGGCGGTGCGAAGGCTGGCGGACAGTCTTTACTATCTGTTGCCGAACTTCAGTCTTTTCGACATCAAGCTGTATGCAATCTATGGCTTGCCCCTGCAGACGTCTCAGCTACTGTTGAGTGGCGGATATTTTCTGGTCTATACGCTTTTGCTGCTCGGGCTGTCGGGTTGGATTTTTGCCCGGCGGCAGATCCCGTGAGTGTGGGCGAGATGATGAGGCGACTTGGAATATTCGCTTTTTTCGGAGTGCTTCTGACGTTGTACGTGCAGTTGCTGGGGCCTGTTCGGCAAGTCATGGAACAGCGGCCGTTTGTCGAAAAACTGGGGCTGATACCCCATCCTCAGGCTCTCAAGCTGCTTTTTCCCGATTTTCGGGCGTTGCTGGGAGCCACGATTTTAGGCAGGGTCACCCTTTATTTCGGCGGGTTGGTCGAACATTTCGATGATCCGCGGCTGCTGGTGAAGGCTGTTGATTATCCCGCCATGTCCCGTGCCATCCATACGGCGGTGAAGCTTGATCCATATAACATGGATGCCTATTATTTCGGTCAGGCGGTTCTGGTGTGGGATGTGGGCAAGTACCGACTGGCGAATGAATTGCTCGAGTATGGCATGCGTTATCGGAACTGGGACTGGCAGCTGCCGTTTTTCGTCGGCTTCAACAAGGCTTATTTCCTGGGAGATCTCGAAGGCGCGGCGAAGATGTACATGCGGGCCGGTGAACTCTCCGGAGCGGCTATGTTCAAGACGTTGGCCGGCCGTTATCTGCAGGAAGTTGGTAAGACGGAAATGGCCATAGGTTATCTGGAGACTCAATTGGCCGGTGCCAGAATCGCTTCGGTAAAAAAAGTTTTGCGTTTGCGTCTCACCGCCTTCAAGGCCTTGCGGCAGATTGAAGAGGCCGTGGATGGGTATCGTCGGCGCTATGGCGAATGGCCGTTGGGGCTGGAAGATCTGACGGCCAGGGGGATGCTTGCCGAGATTCCTGAAGATCCGTACGGAGGGCGTTTTTATCTGACTGAAGATCACCGGGTGCGGACCACCAGCAAATTCAGCCTGACTTTAGGGGCCGGAAAAAAGAAAAAGGTCGATGTAACCCCCGAAGAGACACTGCGTGATGACTGAGATTTCATTTCCGATCAAAATTCACGGATTGAGCAAGGTTTACCGCGGCAAGAAATGGCAGCGGGTTGCAGCGTTGCGTCAACTGGAGTTGACGGTTCGAAGCGGGGAAATCTTTGGTTTCCTGGGACCAAATGGGGCCGGCAAGAGTACCACCATCAAAACTTTGGTGGGGCTTATTCGGCCGACCGAAGGCCGGGTCACTCTTTTCGGTCAGCCTGCCGGGATGGCCGGGGCGAGGCAAAGGGTCGGCTACCTGCCGGAAAATCCGGCTTTCCCTGACACCTTGACCGGCCGGGAATTTCTTGCACTGGTGGCTCACAGTTTTGGGTTGGCCAGACAGCAGGGACTGATGGCCGCCGAACGTGTGCTCGACATGCTGGATTTGACCACTGCCGCCGGTCGGCCGATCCGCAGTTACAGTAAGGGAATGGTACAACGGCTGGGGTTGGCGCAGACCCTGCTGCATGACCCCGATTTGTATATTCTTGATGAGCCGATGAGTGGGCTTGACCCCATCGGCCGCGCTCTGGTCAAGGACATTATTCTTGATCTGAAGGCAAAGGGGAAAACAGTCTTCTTCAGCACCCATGTGACGGCCGACGTCGAACGGGTCTGTGACCGGATCGGGGTTATTGTCGGTGGCGTCCTGCAGGCGCAGAGAGATGTTGCCGGATTGTTGCGTGAAGGGGTTGAAGGATACTTCTGCAGAGTCAGCAACTGTCCTGACAAGGTTCTTCAGCCCTTTGGCTACAAGGGGCGGGATGATGTTGTACAGGAGCTTTTTGTCCCCCGGGACCGATTCAATGATTTTGCTTCGCAGTTGTTCCGGAGTGGAGGATCCTTCGATCTCGTAGAACCGCAGCGGCGGGATATTGAGAATTATTTCCTGTCGCTGGTGCGTCAGGCCGGGGAGCTATGATGCGTCTCAAACCCTGGCACTGGCTGGCTTTCCTGTTCCTGGCGGTTCTGCTCGCCTATTATCCGACGCTTTCCGCGGGATACAACTCGGTCGATGATCTGAAGATGATCAGCCGGCTTGATCAGGCCGGACCGCTGAACCTGCGGCAGCTTTTTCTTCCCGGTGGTACCGCCTATTATTATCGGCCCCTGACCATCCTGAGTTATCTCCTGGACCGGGATCTCTGGGGCATGATCGCCTCCTTCATGCACCTGCACAATATTCTGCTGCATTTCGCCTGCAGCCTGATGGTGTTCTTTGTCTCCCGGCAACTGGTTGCACTTTATCCTGAGCGGGAAAAAGAGGCTGTCGGAACGGCTTTGATTGCCGCGTTGTTCTTTGCCCTGCACCCGCTGGGAACCGAATCGGTCTGCTGGATCAGTGGTCGTACCGACCTGTTGATGACCCTGTTCCTGCTGCTGGCCGTGTACCTGGTTATGGTTTCGCTGGCAACGAACAGGTCAGCTGTGGTTCTGGGGGCGGGGGTGGCTCTTGTTCTGGCCGGCTTGGCCAAGGAAGTGGCTGTATTTATCCTTCCCGGGCTGCTTTGGCTGATAATTGTTTATCCCTCCCGCAAGAGTCTGCTGCGCAGGATGCAGCAGCGTTGGCGGCCTCTATTGCTCACAACAGCCTCTATCGGGGTTTATTTTCTGTTGCGCTACCTGGCTGTTGCCCGCGACACGGGGATCAGGACCGCTCTTAAAGGGGTGCCAGGCGGGGATTTTGATCTTTTGAACAATGTGCGGATCACCTTCAAGGTTTACGGGTTCTATTTCAAGAAGCTGCTGATCCCCTGGCCGCTGAATTTCGGTATTGTTGAAGTCTCCGGGTGGTATGTCTTGTCCGGCATTGTCCTTGCTGTCATACTCTTCTGCTTATTAAGGCGTATGGATGTGCCGGGAGCATTTGGTCTGATGGCGTTCTGCGTCCTCTCTCCGGCTCTGATTGTCGTTTTCGGCAAAATGACCTGGACGCCTCTGGCGGAACGATATCTTTACGCGTCCGTCGCTTTTTCCGCTCCTCTTGCCGCCTGGTTCGTCCAGTCGCAGTGGGCACGTTTTGCGGGTGCTTCCAGAAGGAGATTCAGTCTGGGATTGACGCTGTTGTTGCTGGTCTTTTTCGGGACGGTATTGCAGCGTTCATGGGTCTGGCAGGACAACTTGCGTCTCTATCGAGATACTGCAGCTAAGAGTCCTGGCTTCGTTGCCGTCCAGACGGAGTTAGCCTCAGCTCTTTTGAGGCGGGGAGAAACGGCGGAAGCCGAGAAAATCCTGCGCGGGATCGGGAGGGAAGATTCTGGGTCAGGTTATATCAATGATGATCTTAATCTTGCGGCAATCCTTCTTAACGAGGGAGACCCCGACGGTGCCAGAAACAGACTTCTTCCCTTGCTGGATAAAAAGCCGAAAAGGTATTTTGAGCTTCTGCAGTCGCTGATCCGAATCAATGATCAACGCCTCGGCCGAGTGGCGACCGTCGAGGCGAAAACGGCCATTCACAGGGAAAACCTCAGCTGGTTGCTTGAACAGCAACTGATCAAACCGCGGGTTTTTACGCTGTACCGGATCGGCAAGCGCTATCTCGCTCTGGGAGAGCGGGACAAGGCCCTTGAGTTTTTCAAGAAAGCCTATGCCGGAGCCCCCCGGGATGCCTACTATCGCGGAGCGGCGGCAACCTTCATCCGCCGCCTTGAAAATCATGAAATTTAAATGTTGTTTTCAATTGTTGCGCCCCCACCAGTGGCTCAAAAACCTGATGCTGCTGTTTCCCCCTTTTCTGGGCGGGACGCTTTTCGGAGGACATTATGGATTGGGACAGGTGGTGTGGCCGTTTGCGGCATTCTGCCTCGGTTCAAGCGCCAGTTATATTGTCAATGACATTTGTGACCGCGAACAGGACCGGCTTCATCCCCGAAAAAAGAACAGGCCGTTAGCAGCGGGCCGGATCTCTCCTGTTTCAGCCGGTGCTGTTGCCGGATTGTTGTCTGTTGTCGGACTTGTTGCAGCTTCCCTGATTTCAACTCGGTTTGTTCTGTTGTTGCTGACATATCTCACTATTTCAATAGCGTATTCCCTGTATATGAAAAATGTGCCGCTGATTGAGCTCTTTTGCGTGGTTAGCGGCTTTCTTTTGCGCCTCTTTGCCGGTGGAGAGGCTTTTGGAGTGAAAATATCTGACTGGCTGTTTCTCAGCGTGTTTCTATTGGCACTTTTCCTGGTCTGCGGTAAGAGGCTCAGTGAATTGTGCCACGAAGGCGGGCAGGCTCCCGAGATGATCCGGACGGTCTTGGCCCGGTATCCACAAGGGTTTCTTGAGGCCAGCATGTTTATTTCCGGTGCGGCCGTCTTGGTAACCTATACTGTGTATGTTATCAGCCACAAAAGCACCATCTGGGTTGTCCCGTTGAGCTGTTTTGGGCTGCTGGCTTTTGTTAAGCGGGTATTGTCTGGTCAGGGGGGGGACCCAACCCGGGCGCTGCTCAGGGACCATCTTCTTCTGCTCACCGGTCTGGCTTGGATTCTGCTTATGAGTTGGGATGTTTACGGGGGGTGAATTGTGAATTCTCGTGCGAGGGTGCTGCCGTTTTTATATAAGTTGTTCCCCTTTGATCTCAAGGGGGACTTGTCCGAGTTTGCGCCTCGGTCGGACACCATAAGGATTTCCTGCATCATCAACTTTTATGGGCGTCTCGATCTTTTGTCAGGGATTATGCACTCTCTGGCGCAGCAGGATCTCTCTCGCCATCTTTTCGAGGTTGTTCTGGTTGAGGATCGAGGTGGGACCGTTGAAGGGAGGGCTTTCTGCGAAGCTTTTTCTGAGCAACTGAACATCCGCTATTTCCCGCTGGATAAAAATTATGGTCGCATGGGATATTCGCGTAACTTCGGACTTGCTCGCGCAAAGGGCGAAATCATCCTTTTTCTGGACGATGACACGGTATTGTTGCAACCGTTTTTCCTCTCCCGCCTGATCGAGGCTTTTGACGATAACCGAGAGGTCGATGCTCTGATTCCTCATGGGAGTGCCAGTTTCGGCTTGATCAAGGATAAATATGATTTTCACGATTCTTTTTTTATGACCAGTCGCTGCATGGCTTATCGGCGTGATGTTCTTGAGGATCTGGGCGGGTTTGTCTCCGAGTTTGTTGGCCAGGAGGACGTGGAGTTTGTTGTTCGTTTCCATCTTGCCTCAAAAACAGTAATCAGCCTTGCAGACCTTGGCTATCATCATCCACCGTTGCTGGTTCCCAGGTTGAGTAAGCCGATGGTCGTCGGTCTCTCCTTCTCTCAACTCAGGAGACGATACCCTAAGATTCTCTTCTTGTTGGTCGGGATAAACTGTAGTCGACACATGTTTCTGATTTTCTCTCCAACGAGGAAACACCGGGAAATGGGGAAATTTGGCATAGGTTTTCTATGTGGTTTTGTTCGCGGTTTTTTCAGATGTGAGCTTCAGGGACATTACAGATAATAATGGCAGATATGGATGAGTATGATCTTGTAATTGAGGCTGGTAAAACCAGACAGCAGTATTGGCTGGACCTCTGGAGATACCGGGAACTATTTCTGTTCATGGCATGGCGGGATATCCTGGTCCGTTATAAACAGACCGTCATTGGTGTGGTATGGAGCGTGCTGAGGCCACTCTTGGTCCTTGTTGTTTTTACTGTTCTTTTTGACAAGATTGCCCGGCTTCCCTCAGAGGGAGATGCCCCTTACCCAATACTGGTCCTTGCGGCCTTGCTTCCTTGGCAGCTATTTTCCGGAGCGTTAACTGAAAGCAGCAATTCACTGATTATTAACGCCGGGATGATTACCAAAGTGTATTTCCCCCGTGTCATTATGCCGGCAAGTGCAATCATTGTCTGCTTTGTTGATTTTTTGATCTCTTTTGTGCTGCTGCTGTTGCTGATGGTCTGGTATCATGTTGTTCCCGGTTGGCACATTCTTGCCTTACCCGTTTTTTTGGCACTGGCAGTTCTGTCTGCTCTGGGGGGCGGCCTCTGGTTGTCTGCCTTGAATGTCAAATATAGGGATTTCAGACTCATTATACCTTTTATTGTTCAGTTTGGCCTTTACGTGTCTCCAGTGGGGTTCAGCAGTAATGTGATCCCGGATAAATGGCGTCTGCTCTATTCATTGAACCCGATGGTCGGAGTGATAGACGGTTTTCGCTGGTCCATTCTAGGAAAGGCGGCAACGATTTACTGGCCCGGGTTTTTGCTTTCTTTGGTGCTTTGCGTTGTTTTTTTCTGGGCTGGCTTTGCCTATTTCCGTAAAGCTGAAAAGGGATTTGCTGACGTGATCTGAGGGGGGTGATGTGAGTACGGTTGTAAAGATCGAACGTTTGTCAAAGCGGTTCTTCCTGAACCAAAGCAGGCAGCGGTTTCCCACCTTGCGTGACGCGTTGACAGAAAAGTTCAGCGCTGTCAAAAGTTCTCTTTTGCGTCCTAGAATCTCCGGGAGTGGTGTCTTCAGTGGCCGGGTTGAGGAATTCTGGGCATTGAAGGATATCTCATTTGCTGTCGATCAGGGAGAACGGATCGGTATTATTGGTCCTAATGGAGCAGGAAAATCGACCCTTCTTAAAATATTGAGCCGAATTACAGAACCTACGACTGGTCGAATTTCTCTTCGAGGAAGAATGGCGAGTTTGCTTGAGGTCGGGACAGGGTTTCATCCTGAACTGACGGGCCGAGAAAATATTTATCTGAACGGTGCCATTCTTGGAATGACCCGAAAAGAGATACGAAGAAAATTCGATGAAATAGTTGCTTTTGCCGAAGTAGAAAATTTTTTGGATACCCCGGTCAAACGTTATTCTTCAGGAATGTACGTTCGCTTGGCTTTTGCAATAGCCGCCCATTTGGAATCTGAGATTTTGATTGTCGATGAAGTGTTAGCGGTCGGTGATGTGGCTTTTCAGAAAAAGTGTCTTGGCAAAATGGAAGATGTTGGCAGACAGGGGCGAACAATATTTTATGTCAGTCATAATATGGGGTCTGTAAAAAAATTGTGCACAAAGGTCATGAATCTGAATAAAGGGGAAAAATTTTTCTTTGGTGATGTTGGTGATGGTATTCAAAGATATCTTTCACTGCATAATAGTTTCAGTAAGAAAACGTTGATAGAAAGATTAGATAGGAAGGGTCGTGGGCACGTCAGATTATATGATTGCTGTTTTGTTGACGATGGTGGCAATGAAACCGATTTGTTGATTTCAGGCGAGAGGCTAAGATTTAAGATTTCTTATGTTTCGTCTTTTTGTAATCTGAATAACGTTTGGTTTAGATTTATACTAAAAAACAGTTATGGGGAAATACTTTTTGTTTGTAATAACTTGCATAGTAATGGTGGGTTTAATTGTTTGAGTGGTAGCGGAGAAGTTTTTATGGAGATCGAAAAAACTCCTCTGTTTGAGGGTGTATATACTTATGATTTGCAAGTAGTGGTAAATAAAGAGATTGAAGATGCGATTGAGAATGCAGGACAGGTCCGTGTAGAAACAGGAGACTTTTTTGGCACAGGCATTCAACCGTCGATCAAGGAGGGATTGATGGTGAACCATGTTTGGAAAACGGACATCCAGAATTGAGCTACCTGAAGCAAAATTATTTGAACTGTTTAGATTGTATAGAAACTCAATACGAATTGAAAGTTATGTGGCATTATCTAACTGACACAAGAACAGATAGTCAGAGCTGGCACCGATGTTCGGACAGGTCGGCGGCGGAAATAAGGTGGAAAGCCTTCATGGTTATGCCGCCAGCCTGAGTGCCGGTCCGGCGTAGCCGGGCCGGGGTTTTTGCCAATATGCCTCATCGGGGGTCTTGTCGT
>NZ_PPFX01000038.1 GCF_002898515.1 Geothermobacter hydrogeniphilus
GGAACGGGTGGACGATTTCCTTCGGATTAGGTGGTCGATTTCATCGGAATCCGCACGCTGAACATCAGTTGTCCGGGATACCAATGAAACAGCTCCTCCCCATCCTCTTCGGCTCGCTCCTTCTCCCCGGTCCGGTCAGTGCCGCGCTGGAGGGCTCCTTCGTTTATTTTCCCACCGCCGAGCTGGTCATCACTCCTGCCGCTGTCGGGCTGGCGTATGAGGATGTCTTCTTCACCGCTGCGGACGGCACCGCGTTGCACGGCTGGTATCTTCCCGGAGAGCCGGGCAGGCCGCTGCTGGTTTTCTGCCACGGCAATGCCGGCAACATCTCCCACCGGGTCGACAATCTGCGGCTGCTGCGTGAGCTGGGGCTGACGGTTTTCATCTTCGATTATCGCGGTTACGGGCGTAGTTCGGGTACGCTGAGCGAAGCGGGGACCTACAGCGACCTGCGCGGCGCTCTTGTCTGGTTGCGGCAGAAGGGCTGGAAGCAGGAGCAGATGGTCTATTTCGGGCGCTCCGTAGGGGCTGCGGTCGCTCTGCAGCTCGCTCTCGAGGAGCCTCCGGCAGCTCTGATTCTCGAATCGCCCTTCACCTCCATCGGGGCGATGGGCAGGCATCACTCACCGCTGCTCTGGCTGCTCGGCGGTTGGCTGCTGAATGTCCGTTACGATAGTCTGAGCAAGATATCCGATCTCAGGGTGCCGTTGATGATTCTGCATGGCGATGAGGATGAAATCGTCCCCCAGCAGATGGGGCGGCAGCTGTTCGAGCGTGCGCCGCAGCCGAAACGGTTTCATTCCCTGTCGGGGGCAGGGCACAACGACAGCTACGAGGTCGGCGGAGAGGCCTACCGGAACTGGTGGCGTGAGTTTCTGGCAGAAATACGCTGACCGACAACCGGGGGACGTTGTTAAGAAATTCACTTTCTCTCCCTCGATAATCCGGTCGTTCCTGGCTGTTATCTGCTATAACTTCAAGTCACACATCAACGCTTGCTACCCTTGTCAGGAGTCAACCCATGCCGTTGCTGAACCGAATGTCCCTGGTTATTGCTGCCGTCCTCTTTTGTTTCCCCCACCTTGCCCTTGCCGCCGGTCATGAACAGGCCGCGACAATCGGTGGCGGGCAGTCCCACCACATGAAGCCGCAGGCCTCTCAGGGTGTCCAGCTTTCCCCCGGACTACGGACACTGCTCAACCAGGAGATGGGATTGATCCAGCAGGGGGTGATGGAGCTGGTTCCGGCAATCGCGGCCGGAGACTGGGACAAGGTTACCGATATCGGCCGGAAGATCAAGGCGAGCTTTATTCTCAAGCAGAAACTGACCGCGGCCCAGAAAGAGGAGCTGCACCGGGTGCTGCCGCAGCAGTTCATCGAGATGGACATGGATTTTCACACGTCGGCGGGGATGCTGGCCCATGCGGCGGAGATGAAGAACGCGGATGTGGTCAACTTCTACCTCTACAAGATGACCACCGCCTGCGTCTCCTGCCACGGCAAATTTGCCACAGAACGCTTTCCCGGGCTGGCACAGGGCGCCGAGGAGTCCCATCATCACTGAACCAGGAAGCCGCACCCGCAGGTATCGGGGGCTGAATGATTTTACGCGCCATCAGCCCCCGCCGCCCGGATCGATCGCCAGAAATTCCCCCTGCGCCATCATCTCCCACCTCAGGTTGTCATCCAGCGGCTCGGATGAAACCAGGCAGGAGTTTTCCGCGTAAGCCTTGTGGAGCGAGTAGTAGTCTGGTTCCCTGGTGTAATCCCGGTAGGCGAAGAGTTTGCGGCTGTCGCTGAACAGGCAGTTCAGGGCCGAAAACCTGTGCTTCTGCCGGATCAATGCCGCCGTCGCGAGAAAATCCCGCCCCAGGTCCCCTGTCGTCCCGCTCATGACGTGATAGAAGAAGACCTCCGTGTCACGGGCATCAGCCCTGAGCCCCGGCAGGGTGATGTCGGGGAGCAGCCCCTGGTAGTCGTAGACCACGCCGTTGTGAAAAAATACCGTGTCGCCGAGGAAGAACGGGTGGGCGTGGCGGGTGCTGGAAGTATTGGTCCAGGCCGATTTGCGCAGGTGCAGGATCATCACCGGCGAGGTCCGGGCTTTCTCCAGCAGGCCGATGACCTGATCGGTCTCGTCGAGCAGGCTGGCGCCGCTCTTGCGCACCACCAGCTCACCGTTCCGGTAGAAGGCCAGCCCCCAGCCGTCCTCGTGGCCGGGCGGGTCTTCGGCCATTACCATGCCGGTCCGCGCGAGTTGGCAGAAGCGGGCGACGATCCGCGCGTGCTTCGCGTAATTGAAATTGGTGATCCCCAGAACTCTGCACATCAGAAAAACCACCGGGTCACGATGATCGCGATCACGATGCCGATGAAATCCGCCACCAGGCAGACCGGCACCAGGTAGCGGGTTTTGCGGATGCCGACGGCGCCGAGGTAGACGGCCAGCACGTAAAAGGTGGTTTCGGCGCTGCCCATGATGACCGCCGACATGTGGGTGGCCAGGGAGTCGGGTCCGGCGGTCTGGACGATGTCGGTGAAGAGGGCGGTCGAAGCGCTGCCGGAGAGCGGCTTGATGATCGCCATCGAGACCGCCTCGATGGGGATTTCGAGAAAACCGAACAGGCTGTAGAAGGCGTCCCGCAGCGCGTCGAAGGCTCCCGAGGCCTGGAATCCCTTGATGGCGACGAAGATGGTCAGCAGGTAGGGGAATATCTTCAGGATGATCGCCGGCCCTTCCTTGGCCCCGGCGACGAAGGAGTCGTAGACCCGGACCTTCTTGAAAGAGCCGTACAGCACCGTGAAGAGGATGAACAGCGGAATGATCAGCAGCGAGAGGTATTCCAGCGTCTTGATCATCGGAATACCCTCCGGAACGCGGCGAGGACCAGCAGCGCCGTCAGGGTCGAGATGGCGGTGGCGATCAGCACCGGCAGGACCACCGCGGCCGGGTTGCTGCTGCCGTAGCCGGCGAGGATGCCGATCACCGAGAAGGGGATCAGCTGAATGCTGGCGGTGTTGATGACGATGAAGGTCATCATCTCCGGGGTGATGGTTCCCTGCTCCTCGTTGAGGCTGTCGAGGTCCTGCATCGCCTGGATTCCCAGCGGGGTGGCGGCGTTGCCGAGCCCGAACAGGTTGGCCAGCACGTTGAGAGTGATGGCGGTGATGGAGGGATGATCGCCGGGGATGTTCAGGAACAGGCGGCAGATAATCGGCTTGAACAGGTGGGCGATGCGGTAGATCAGTCCGGAGTCCTCGAGAATGCGGGTGATCCCCATCCAGACCGAGACGATGCCGAGCAGGTAGAGCGAGACTTCCACCGCCGCCTTGGCGCCATCGAAAATCGATTTGGTAAACGCCTCCAGGTGTCCGGTAACAATGGCGAAAACGATGCTGACGCAGATCATGACCAGCCAGAGGACATTCATCGATTGCCTCCGGGGAAGGCCATGTCGCGGATCAGCAGCTGCCCGCGCTCCGTATCCAACTCAACCTCGGCGCCGATCGGCAGGGTGAGTTTGTTGGCGACGTGGCCGATGTTGGGGCAATGCACCACCGGGAAATCCAGCTCCATCTGCGAAGCCAGGATCTCGTAGACCCGCCGGCTGCGGATGCCGCGGAAATCGCCGAGTATCAGCGCCCTGATCCCGGCAAACCTGCCGGCCAGGATCCACTGGGTCAGGTAGCGGTCGACCTCGTGCAGCTTCTCATCGACATCCTCGAAAAACAGGATCGAACCCCGCGTGTCGATCTCCCAGTCGGTGCCGATCAGGGCGGTCAGGGTGATCAGGTTGCCCCCTTTCAGAACCCCGGTGGCGGCTCCTGGCTGATAGACCGTGAGGCGGGCTCCCTTGAACAGGTCCTTCTGCGGATAGCCGTTGACGGCGTTGCGCAGCGACTTCAGGGTGAAGGGCGTGGGCGCGTCGAGGTTGATCAGCATCGGCGCGTGCAGGGTCACCAGACCGGTACGCTCGTAGATCGGATTGAGCAGGGCGCTCAGGTCGCTGAAGCCGGCGATGAGCTTGGGGTGTCTGCCGATCAGCTCGAAGTCGATCAGCTGCAGCGTCTTCATCGCGCTGTAGCCGCCGCGCAGGGCGAGGAGCATATCGATTTCCGGATCGGCGAACGCCGCGTGGAGCTGCTCGGCCTTCTCCCGCGACGAGGGGAGAGTTTCGGGGAATTGCGGATTGACGACGTTGAAGCCGAGCCGGGTGAGCTGGCTGATACCGGCAGCAAAGTCCCGCTTCTTCCGGATCAGGTAGCTGGGGGTGATGATGAAGACGTTCTTCAAGGGGAACTCTCCTCCATGCAGGGCATTGGATTGCATCCTCTACCTGAATCCGTGGGTTTCTGTTGGATGGAGAGTGCAAGTGCTTGGCCTGAATGGGTTTTTCAAAAATCTGAGGCGCACCCATAGGTTCGCTGGTGATTTTTGTAAAGCTCAGGCAGGTCAATGACTTGTGCTATCCGCCGACAAGGGACTCACGGATTCAGATTCTAACCATACTTAAAATTGGCTATCAAGACATCAAGAAAAATGGGGTGGTAGCTGGGTGTCCCGGCCGGGTTGGTTTTTAAGAACCAAAGTCGCGGGGTCGTGGCCCCGCACGCCACCTTCATCTTTTGTCTCGCCACAAAAGACGAAGCAGAAAAGGGCGGGTCCCAACTCTCCGCGCCTGCTGCGCAGGTCCCCGTGAGCGGCTGGATGAAAACCGGCCGCACGAAAACTCGCTGCGCTCAGACAGTTCGTGCGGCTGATCGGTTTTAATCCAACCGCTCCCGGCGCTGCACCATGGGACGAAAAGCGTAGGTCAAAAGCAAAGGCACAAAAAACCTGATTGGACGATGGCTTACGTCATAACCCTTGCCAAACGGGCTTAGTCGCGTCACCATGGATTGAAATGATTCTTTTTAAAATACTTAAACCGACATTCCTCATATTCTTCCTGATGATCACTCTGGCCCCGGCCGCGGACCGGGTTAACCTCGGCCGCTGGAGTGACGCCGAACTGGCGCGGATCATCACGGCGGGACACCGGCTTGAGTCGCCGGGTGAGCAGATTGTGGCCCTCTCCAGCCACTTCCTCGCGACCCCCTATGTCGCGAACAGCCTGGTCGGCGGACCGCGGACCGCGGAGCGGCTGGTCATCAACCTGGCGGGGTTCGACTGTTTTACCTTCCTCGACACGGTCGAAGCCCTGCGCCGCGCGTCCGGCCCGGCCGATTTCCCCGTACAGTTGCGACAGGTCCGTTATCGTGTCGGCAAGGTGGCCTATAAGAACCGTCGGCACTTTTTCAGCGACTGGGTCGCCGGAGCTGACACGGAGATCGTCGATGTGACCGCAACCGTGGGGCAGGGCAGATCCCGGGTTGTGACTAAGCAGCTCAATCTCAAGGATGACGGTGGTCGTTGGCTGCCGGGGATTTCCGTCAGGCGGCGGGAGATCGTCTATATCCCTACGAGCGGCATTGACGGCAACGTCCTGTCAGCCCTGCGGGCGGGCGATTATGTCGGCATTTACAGCGATAAGGCGGGCCTCGATGTCAGCCATACCGGGCTGCTGGTGAAGGAGGGGGAGCGTTTCCTGCTGCGTCATGCCTCATCGCGCGACGGTGTCAGGCGAGTCGTTGATGTCGATCTGCCGGCGTACCTGCAGGGGAAACCGGGGCTGGTGGTCTATCGCGCCAGGTAGGGTGGGCGGCCGGAGAGGTAGCCGCGGCCTTGAAGCACCCCCGGAAATGGAAAAGCCGGCTCCCGCTGCGGGGAACCGGCTTTCTCAATTTTTCATGCTTCGGATCGTCGGCTCATTCGGCCAGCACGAACTTGCCGTTTTTGACCTGGACCATCACCATCGAATCGACGCCCAGGCCGTTGTGATCCTGCGGGGTAATGTTGTAGGTACCGGAAATCCCGACGTAGCCCCTGGTATTTTCAATCGCGGCGCGCAGCTTTTCGGGATCGGTGCCGACCTTCTTCATCGCATTGGCGACGATGGTGATCGCGTCCCAGGCGTAGCCGGAGTGGGTGTTGATCGGGAACTGCTTGTCGTAGCCCTTTTCCTTGTAGAGGCGGATGAACTCCTGGATGACCGGTTTTTGCGGATCGCTGTCAGGCAGCTCGTTCACCACCATCAGCTTGGTCGCCGGCATCCGGTCCCCTTCGCTGGCCTTGCCGGCCAGTTCGATATATTTCGGGTCGGGCAGGCCGTGGCACTGGAAGAGCGGCAGGTCGATGCCGAGCTGGACCTTGTTTTTGGCGATGATCGACCCGGCCGGCCCGATGGTCCAGGCGATCAGCGCCTGGGGGTTGGCGTTGCGGGCCTTGGTCAACTGGGAGGTCATATCGGTATCGCGGGTGCCGAAGGATTCCTGGCTGACAATCTCGATGCCGTACTCAGGGGCCAGCTTCTTCATCCAGCGGGCGCCGTCCTTGCCGAAGCCGTCGGCGGCGTTCAGCAGAGCCACCCGGGTCAGGCCCTTTTCCTTCAGGTAGATGAACAGGCGCTCGACGGCGATACTGGAGCGCTGGGGGGATTTGAACACCCAGTCAAAAGGTCCGAAGCGGTCGCCGCCCATGATCACCGGATCTCCGCCCACGGTCATGAAGATCGGCACCCGGCCTTTATGGACAACCTTTTTGACACTCATGCCGGTGTCGGTCAGGGTCGGTCCGATGATCGCCTTGACATGCTCCTTGTAGATGAATTTCCTGGCGATGGATGTCGCCTTGGTCGGGTTTGCTTCAGTGTCGGCGAGGACCAGCTGCAGCTTTTTGCCGTTGATGCCGCCCTCGGCGTTGATCTTGTCGACCACCATCTCGGCGACCAGCTTGGTCGGGGTGCCGATGAAGGCGGCGCGCCCGGACTGGTCGAAGAAGGCGCCGATCTTGATGCTGTCGGCGGCCAGCAGCGGCGTTGCCGTCAACAGCAGAGTGATCAGAACTCCCATCATTCTTTTCATTGCAGATCTCCTTTGCAGAAAATTTCAAACCACGCGGGCCGGTACACAGCCGGGCCGCCTCCACCATAGCCCAGTCACGCGGGTTAAACAATCTCATCCTGAATCCGGGTATCAAACACCCGCCGGCTTTTTCGTTCCGAGCGCGGCAGCTCCCCGTAGTCGACCAGCTCAATATCCACCGAGACCAGCAGCTGTTTCTTGATCTGGTGGACGGCCTCGTGGATCAGTTCCGCGCCCCGCTCCCGGCTGACCCCCTCGGCTCGTTCGACGACCAGGCGCATATGGTCGCGTCCCGAACTTTCACCGCGGGTCAGGTGGATCTGGTATTCCGACCCCAGGCCGGGGACCGCGGAGAGGATGGTGTCGATGCTTGAGGGGTAGATGTTGACGCCGCGGAATTTGATCGTGTCGTCGGAGCGGCCCTTGATCCGCGAATGTCTGGGCAGCAGGGAACCGCAGGCGCACCTGCCGGGGATGATACGGGTGATGTCGCGGGTCCGGTAGCGGATCAGCGGCGCGCCCTCCTTGGCCAGGGTGGTGACCACCATTTCGCCCCATTCGCCCTCCGGGACCGGCTGCAGGGTCTCGGGGTCAAGGATTTCGAGGATGTAGTAATCTCCCCAGTAGTGGATGCAGTCATGCTCGCCGCACTCGATCCCGGTGCCCGGGCCATAGAGCTCGGTCAGGCCGGTGATGTCAAACAGCTCGGCCCCGCCGAACAGTTCGGAGATCTTGCGGCGCATCGAACGGCTGGAGCGTTCGGAGCCGTAGATGATCTTGTTGACCGCGATCTTGTCGGCGATGCCGCGATGGTGAATCTCTTCGGCCATCAGCAGCGCCATCGAGGCGGTGGAGCAGAAGACCGTCGACTGGAAATCGAGCAGGAACTGGATCTGCATATCGATATTGCCGGGACCGACCGGCACCGCCAGGGCGCCGACCTTTTCACAGCCGAGCTGAAAGCCCATCCCCGCCGTCCAGACGCCGTAGCCGACCGCGATCTGTACCCGGTCGAGGGGCGTCACCCCGGCCATCTGGTAGCAGCGGGCGAAGAACCGGGTCCAGTCATCAAGGTCCTTCTGGGTGTAGCACAGCACTTTGCGTTTGCCGGTGGTGCCGGAGCTGGCATGGACACGTACGACCTGTTCAAAGGGCACCGAGCGCAGGGGGAAGGGGTAGCCTTCACGCAGGTCGTCGGCGGTGGTGAAGGGCAGCCGCCGCAGGTCATCGAGGGATTGGATGCTGTCCGGGGTTATCCCGGCCTGATCGAGTCTGTTTCGATAAAAGGCGCTGCCCTCAAAGGCGTGGCGGACGGTCCACTGCAGGCCGCGCAGCTGGTGGTCCTTGAGTTCTTCTTCCGAGTTAAACTCCGGCATGAAATTCTGTTGGCGCATATCAGGTTTCTCCAGACGGATATTGGTCAGGCCGGCCGCCCCCAGGCGGCTGGCGGCCGGATTGCTGTTGCTGGCGGAGCCGAGGAAGGCCGCGCGCAAAACCGGGTCGCCCAGCAGTTCGCGGGCAGCCCCTTTTTCGATCACCCGGCCGTTGGCCAGCAGGCAGGCGTTGTCTGCCGCCGACAGGGCGCGGGCGGCGTTCTGCTCGACCAGCAGGATGCTGGTGCCCGCGCGGGACAGTTGGTGAATAATGGCAAAGATCTCGTCGGTCATCAATGGCGCCAGGCCGAGGCTCGGTTCGTCGAGCAGCAGCAGTTTCGGTCGGGCCATCAGCGCCCGGCCCATCGCCAGCATCTGCTGCTCGCCGCCGGAGAGAGTGCCGGCCGGCTGCTCCCGGCGCTCACCCAATTTGGGGAAGCGCTGGTAGATTTCGTCGCAGCGGGCCCGCAGCTCTTTTCTGCCCGGTTTCTGCACCAGGGCGCCGAGTTCCAGGTTTTCCCGCACGCTGAGATCGGGAAAGACCTCGCGGCCTTCCGGGGAGAGGGCCAGGCCGTTGCGCACCATCTGCGCCGGGCTGCAGGCAGTGACATCCCTGCTGTCGAGCAGGATGCGTCCCCCGCTCGGGCAGAGAAGGCCCATGATGCACTTGAGCAGGGTACTCTTGCCGGCCCCGTTGGCGCCGACCAGTGCCAGGGTTTCTCCCGCCGCCATCTCCAGGTCGATGTCGAACAGCGCCTGGGCGGCGCCGTAATGGGCGTTGAGGTTTTCAATCCTGAGCATCTTCAGGCCGTCGCCTCCATCTGCCCGAGGTAGGCTTCCAGTACCAGCGGGTTGCTGCGGACCTCATCCGGGGTGCCGCGGGCGATGCAGCGTCCGCTGTCGAGGACCACGACCTGGTCGGCGATCCCCATCACCAGCTCCATGTCGTGTTCGACCAGCAGCAGGGTCTGACCGGCGCCGCGCAGTCGCTTCAGCTGCTCGCCGATGGCGGCGGTCTCGTCGGCATTGAGGCCGGCGACCGGCTCATCGAGCAGCACCAGTTGCGGTTCGGCAACGCAGGCGCGCGCCAGTTCGACCCGTTTCTTGTCACCGTAAGCCAGCACCGCGACCGGCAACCGGGCCTTGTCGGCCAGGCCGAAGCGGTCGAGGGCCTCAAGGGCGCGCAGTTTCAGCTGGCGTTCACGATGCCGCAGGTAGGGCAGTCGCAGCATCGCCATGGTCAGCGAGCGGCCTGCCTCGCAGGTCAGGCCGGTAAGGACATTGTCGAGCACCGAGAGACGCGGAAAGAGTTTCAGGTTCTGAAAGGTGCGGGCGATGCCGAGGCGGGCAATGGCATGCGGCGGTCGCCCCACCAGCTGCTGTGCAGCAAAGCGGATCGACCCCGAGGTCGGCTCCAGAACCCCGGTGACACAGTTGATCAGGGTGCTTTTTCCCGCGCCGTTCGGGCCGATCAGGGCTGTCACCCGACCGCGCGGCACGGAAAAACAGACACGGTCGAGGGCCGGCAGACCGCCGAATTTTTTGCTGACCTCGTCAAGATGCAGCATTTTTCTGTCCCTTCAGAACCCATCGATTTCTGATCATTTCATACAGCCCGGTCATCAGGCCGCGGGGCAGAAACATCAGGATCAGGACCAGCACCAGGCCGTGAACAAGATCCTTGTAGTTTTCAAAGACATCGATCCATTCCGGCAGCAGGGTCAGCAATCCGGCGCCGATCAGCGATCCCCAGATTGATCCCATGCCGCCGACCACGACCATGATCGCCAGGTCGGTCGAGGCGAAAATGTCGAAGGAATCGGGGCTGATGAAACTGTAGCAATGGGCAAACAGGCTGCCGGCAATCGAGGCGAAGACCGCCGAGAGGACAAAGACCTTGATCTTGGCGCGCCGGGTATCGACACCCAGCGCGGCGGCGGCCGTTTCATCCCCGGCCAGCGCCGCCAGGCCGCGACCGACCCCGCTGCGCACCAGGTTCAGGGCCAGCAGCAGCGCCAGCAGGGCAAAACTCCAGAGCAGGTAGTGCAGGCGGACTTCATCATCGAAGACAAAACCGCCGATGCTCAGGAAGGGGATGCCGGGAAAACCGCTCGGGCCGCCGGTGACCTGGTCCCACTGCAGCATGACGGTGTGGACGACGATGTTGCCGCCGAGGGTGGCCATGGCCAGGTAGTGGCCACTGAGGCGCAGGGTCGGAACCCCGACCAGCAGCGCCACCAGGGCGACCAGCAGCGCCACGCCGGCCATGGCCGGCCAGGCGGGCAGGCCGAAGGTCACGGTCGCAATCGCCGAACCGTAGGCGCCGAGGCCGAAGAAGGCCGCGTGGCCCAGCGAAATCTGCCCGGCGTAGCCGATGAACAGGTTGAGCCCGACGACGATGATTACGTAGATGGCAATCAGGTTGGTCAGACCGAGGGTGTAGGGGTTGTCTTCAAACAGCGGGAACAGAACCAGCGCCAGGGTCAGGCCGGTGACCGTCAGGCCGGTACGATGCAGGTAGATAAAATAGAGAATTTTCTCTTTGGCGGTCATTGGTTGCGATTCAATCCCTGATGAAACGCTTCAAGGTTCTGCCGGACAAATTTCCGCGGCGCCAGCTGCCGGATCGCCGTTTCACATTCTTCGACACTGCAGAACAGCGCCTGCTGCCTGACCGCCAGCCCGAGCAGCACCAGGTTGGCCAGCACCGCGTTGCCCAGATCGCGGGCGATCGCCGAGGCGTCGATCCGGTCTCCCGGCCCCGCGCTGGCGGCGTTGAGATAGAGCCTGCCCTCCGGCTTGAGCAGCGCCCGGTGAACCGACAGGTTCTCCTCCCACAGCAGCAGACCCAGGTCCGCCTGCCCGGCGCGGATCAGCGGACTGGCGAAGTTGCCGACCTTGATGGTCGAGAGGACGGTGCCGCCGCGCTGGGCCATGCCGTGGGTTTCGGAGGTCAGCACCGGGAGGCCCCGATTGACAGCCGCCTGGGCGATGACCCGGGTCAGGAACAGCACCCCCTGGCCGCCGATGCCGCTGACGATGATCTGCTGTTTCATTCCTCCCCCTCCCTGATGATCGCGTCGACCGGGCAGACCGGAATGCAGGTGCCGCAGCCGATGCAGCGGTCCGGGTTGACCCGGGCGATATTCTGTTCGCTGTCCATCGACAACGCCGGGCATTCAAAGGCGTCGACGCATCTGCGGCAGCCCACGCAGCTCTCTTTGATGCTCACTTGCCAGCTCGGCTGGGCCTTGCGGACCGCGGGGTCCATGATGCAGCCATGCCGCGAGATCAGCACCGCCACGCCGCCCCGGTCACTGCGAATGTAGCTGTCGGCCTGCCTGAGCAGCTGTTCGAGACGCGGCTTGTCGTAGGGGTCGCAGATTTCCAGGAAATCGACCCCGCTGGCCCTGACCAGGGGTTCGATGGCCACCGCCCGGGTCTTTCGGCCGTCCGCGGCGAGGCCCAGGTGCGGTACCGGCTGACCGCCGGTCATGGCGGTGGTGGCGTTGTCGAGGATCACGACGATGATGCGTGCCTGCTGGATCACGGCGTTGATCAGCGCCGGGATGCCGGCATGGAAGAAGGTCGAGTCGCCGATGGTGACGACAATGGTCGGAAATTCGCCGTCCTGGGCATATGACTGGTAGAAGCCGACTCCCTGGCTGATGCAGGCCCCCATGCAGTGAACGGTATCGACCGCGCCCAGGTTCAGCCCCAGGGTGTAGCAGCCGATATCCGAAGGAAAGATGCCCTTGGGAAAACACTGCCTGATGCTGTAGAACGCGGCGCGATGTGGACAGCCGGGGCAGAGCGAGGGGCGCTGACCGCGCTTTTGCGCCGGCAGCTCCGGCGGCGCGGGCAGGTCGAGAAACTCGGCCAGAACCCGGTGAATGATGTCCGGGGTCAGCTCCCCCTCGCGCGGAACGGCGCCGCCCTGCTTGCCGACCGTGCCGGGGTGGGCGAGTTGCAGCTCGATGACCGGGTAGGTTTCTTCCAGCACCAGCACCCGGCTGTAGTCCCGCCGCAACCGGGCGCTGAACTCGGGATTGAGCGGGTAGGGCATCAGCACCTGGAAAAGGTCGACCCGGCCGTTCAGGTTCAGTTCGTCCAGCAGGTCGACCAGGTGAGCGTAGGCGATCCCTGAAGCGACCAGCGCGACGCGCGGCCGGCTACCGTCCCCCTTCGTCAGGCGTGGCTGCAGCCCCGGTTCGCGGGCGATTTTCTCCAGGTTGGCGTTGAGCCTGCGGTGCAGCGGGGGGAGAAAGGCCGGGGTCGCCGCCCAGCGGGTCGGATCTTTCTCAAAGTTGGCGCCACGCTCCAGTTTGAGTGGCTTCTGCCGCTCAACATTCTGGCGTGAATGGCAGATGCGGGTGGTCGGCCGCAGCACCAGGTTCATTTCATACTTTTCCGACAGCTCAAAGGCCTGCGGTACCAGTTCTTTTGCTTCAGCCGGGCTGGCGGGGTCGAGGACCGGGACCCGGGCCTGCAGGCAGAAGAGGCGGGTATCCTGCTCATTCTGCGAACTGTGCGGGCCGGGGTCGTCGGCGACGATGGTCAGCATCCCGCCCTTGACGCCCAGGTAGGCGGTGCGCATGAAGGGGTCGGCGGCGACGTTGAGGCCGACCTGTTTCATCACCGCTACCGAGCGCTTGCCGGTATAGCTGGCAGCCAGGGCGACCTCGAAGGCAATCTTCTCATTCACCGACCATTCGATGTGCAGTGGCTCCGCGGCCTGCTCCCGGTGATCGATGACCGCCTGCAGGATCTCGGTTGACGGGGTGCCGGGATAGGCGGCGGCGATCTGGCAGCCGGCTTCGATCAGCCCCCGGCCGATGGCTTCGTTGCCCATCAGCAGTTCGATCTGTTGTTTCATCTTGGTTATGACCTCCCCAACAGCCCTTTCGGGCGGATAAACAGCACCAGCAGCAGCACGACGAAGGCCACCACGTCCTTGTAGGCGCTCGACAGGTAGCCGGCTGACAGCGATTCCAGCAGCCCGAGGCCGACGCCGCCGAGAATGGCCCCGGGGAAGGAGCCGAACCCGCCGAGGATGGCGGCGGCGAATCCCTTCAATCCGAGCAGTACGCCGACATCGTAGCTGAGGGTGGTGATCGGTGTGACCAGCACGCCGGCCAGACCGCCGAGGGCGCCGGCCAGCGCGTAGCTGGTCATCCTGATCCTCCCCGGCGGGATGCCGACCACCGCAGCGGCGGTCGGGTTGCTGGCGACGGCGCGCATCGACAGCCCCAGCGAGGTGCGGTAAAAAAACCAGGTCAGCAGGCCGATGGCGACACAGGTCAGCAGCAGCAGCCACAGGGCCTGGGGAAGAACCGTCGCTCCGAGGATGCTGATTGGTTCATCCGGGGTCAACGGGGGCAGGGCCATGCGGTTTTTGCCCCAGATCAGCTTCATGACCCCGCGCAGGATAATCGACAGGCCGACGGTCAGGAAAATCAGCACCAGGTGATGGTCGGAGCGCGCCGGCCGCAGGCCGACCCGTTCGACCAGCATCGCCAGCAGTGCCACCCCGGTCACCGCCAGCAGCAGACCCGGCACCATCGGCAACCCGGCGGCAAACAGGGCCGAGAACATCAGCATGCCGCCGAGCGAAACGAAATCGACCTGGACGAAATTGACAATCCCCATGGTGTTGCTGACAACACAGAACCCGAGTGCGATCAGGGCGTAGACCGCCCCACTGGTGAGGCCGGAGAAGATGAATTGCAGCAGGTCCTGGGTGGTGTGCACGGAGATTTTCTCCCTGTCCTGAATCAGTGGCTTGTGCTGTCCACCGACAAGGGACTTACTGATTCAGGCCTGTAAAAGGGCTAGGGTAGGGTACACGGATTGGAAGGTCAAGAAAACAACCCTCTGTTTGTCGCGGGATTGTTCAGCGGGTGAAGGTCTTTTCGCTTCAACAAACCTCCAGCGGCGTCATTTTTCTGCGGCATCAATGGGGTCTGTTGCCCCGGGAGATCATGTTCAAACGGACTGCAATCAATGGATGGCTTCGCCCGCCCGCTGTTTTTCAACCTGCTGCCAGCCCTTGGCCCGCATGCAGACGCGGAAGGCGCTTCGGGCGGCCCTGACGTAGCCCGGATAGTCGTAGTAGCTGTAGCCGAAGCTGTGGCGGTAGGCAAAGGGGTAGCCATAGTAGTAGGGCCGGTTGTAGTATCTGCCGTAATAGGGTGGATAATCGACGCTGTGCCAGGTTTCGTCCTGGACGATCTCGTCGCAGGTTCTCTCGGCCTGCAGGCGTTCTTTCTCCCCCAGTCCTGACGGATGCTGCCAGGTCAGGTAACTGCCCCCGGAGCAGGCCGTAAGCAGCAATGCCAGTAACAGCGGCGTGATGTTTTTCATCGCAGTACCTCCACGGTAGAGATAAAGAACCGACATTTCGCCCGGCTTTCGTTTGTTTCCATTGTACCGCGGATGGTGGATGTGGTGCTGTGGTAGAGTCCCCGTGCAAGTGAGACCCTCTGAAAAAGGAGTCCCGATGGCCCTGACCGCCACCATCTTTAAAGTATCCCTCTCCATCTCTGATATGGACCGCAATCATTACGCCGAGTACCCACTGACCCTGGCGCGCCATCCTTCCGAAACCGACGAACGGATGATGGCGCGGCTGCTGGCTTTTGCTCTCCATGCCGATGAGCGGCTTGAATTTACCCGGGGATTGTGCGTCGATGATGAGCCGGCCCTGTGGCTGAAAAGCCTGACCGGGGAGATCGAACTGTGGATCGAGGTCGGCCTGCCGGACGAACGTCGGCTGCGCAAAGCCTGCGGGCGGGCGGACAAGGTTGTCCTCTACTGCTATGGCGGCCGTGCCGTCGATCTCTGGTGGCAGCGCAACCAGGCCGCCCTGCAGCGTTACGCCAACCTGGCGGTGATCGAGCTGCCAGCCGAGGCGACACAGGCGCTGGCCGCGCTGGCCGCGCGCGGCATGCAACTGCAGGTCAGCATCCAGGACGGTGGGATATGGCTGAGCAATGAATCGGAGACCCTCGCCATCTCCCCGCGGCCGCGCAAGCAGGCTGCGCACTGATTCAGCTCAAAAAGACCTGAATCAGTGCGTCCCTTGTCGGCGGACAGCACAAGTCATTAATCTGCCTGAGCTTCCCAAAAATCACCAGCGAACCTATGGGTGCGCTTCAGATTTTTGAAAATCTCATTCAGACCGAGCACTTGCACTTTCCATCCAACAGGAACTCACTGATTCAGGAAAGAATTTTCCACCACCAGCTCTGCGAGGGGCAGTTGGCCCGGTTTCGGCCAGGAATCCTTGACCTTTTGACCGATAGCGATCATCGGTCCCATGACATGATCGGCAGGCAGGTTGATCAGTTCGGCCACCTTCTTGATGTCGAAGCCGATCATCGGACAGCTGTCGTACCCCATCGCTTTGGCGGCCAGCATGATGGTCTGCATGGCAATGCCGATGGAGCGCTGAGCCTCGTCGCGCTGCAGCCATTCGCGCCCTTCGTGGAAGGGGCCCATCCAGTTGACCAGTATTTCGCAGACC
The DNA here is from genome assembly GCF_002898515.1 of Geothermobacter hydrogeniphilus. Classification (GTDB taxonomy): domain Bacteria; phylum Desulfobacterota; class Desulfuromonadia; order Desulfuromonadales; family Geothermobacteraceae; genus Geothermobacter_A. The sequence goes on from NZ_PPFX01000038.1 coordinate 15,862, forward strand.
TCCGGCGGGGCGTTCTGCCAGTAGCGGAGGGGGTCCTTCTTCCAGGCCAGCAGGTCGGCGGTCATGATGATCAGCAACGAGGCATCGGTGATCTGCGCCTGGTCGTTGCCGAACTCGTCGCGGATCTTCCGTCGCAGGGCCGGATCACGCACCAGAACAAAGCGCCAGTGCTGGATGTTGAAGCTGGTCGGCGCCTGGATCGCGGCCTGCAGCAGTTTGAGTTCTTCTTCGCGGGTCATCCGGTGGGTCGGGTCGAAATGCTTGATGGCGCGACGCTGATAGATGGCGTCAAAGGTATCCATGGCAATCTCCTTGAACAGGTGGCCGGGGCTGATCGGGCGTTCCCCGGTGTTGAATTCAACTGTTCAAACAGTATAGTCCCTGATTCGCAGATGTCTTCCCGCAATGGGAGACCGACCTGGGACCGGGCGATCACCGGGCGCGTGGTCAGCTCGATTTTCGCAGATGGGGCAGCGCGATCCGCGGCATCCAGCTTTTCCTGCGGGCTTTCTGGATTTCCTGCCGGATGAAGTCTATCTGTTGCTCCACCTCCTGCTCGCCGCGCACGATCGCCTCCTCGGCCTGCGAAAAATCAGCCCAGTGTTCGACGCCGTTTTTGGGGCAGAGGACGATATTGGCCCGCCTGAGCTGTTCGCGGGTGAGGGCGTTGCGGACCAGGGCGTCGGCGCGGGAGATGACGTCGATGGCGTTGCGCGGCGTGCTGAAGGGGCGCGGCACACCACCGGCGTCGATGGCGATGACAAAGTCGGCGCCGAGTTGGCGGGCGGCCTTGGAGGGGATGGTTTCGGCCCAGCCGCCGTCGACCAGCTGTCGTCCATCCAGTGCGACCGGTTCGAGCACTCCCGGCATGGCGCAGGATGCCGCGACCGCCTGGCGCAGGGGACCCTTGTCAAGCACCTCCGGCCGGCCGCTGACCAGGTCGAGGGTGACGGCGGCAAAGGGGACGCGGGTCTGCTCGATGCGGATATCGTCGAGCAGGAAGGCATAACTGCTTTCGGCGGTTTCGGTCTTGACCAGCGCCGTCTGGGTGACCATCAGGGCGTTGAATACACCACGGCGCGCCAGCTTGGCCACTTCAAACAGGATGCCTTCGCCGTGGGAGTCGAGTTCCCGGAAGAAATCGAACCCGGCCCTGGAGAACTCTTCGCTTTCAAGGTAGGAAGCGAAACGTTCCCGCAGAGCCTTGACATCGGGGTTCGAGGCGTACATGCCGCCGATAATCGCTCCCATGCTGGTGCCGGTGATAATATCGATGTCGACGCCGTGCCGGACCAGCCCGGCGATGACGCCGATGTGGGAAAAGGCGCGCGCCGCTCCTCCTCCCAGTGCCAGTCCGATCTTGAATTTTTTTGCCATTCGTTTGCTCCGGCACAGGCAAAAACGCCCGGAAAGTGTGTTATTCCTGAATCAGTGAGTATCTTGTCGGCGTATAGCACAACTCATTGATCTGCCTGAGCTTCCCAAAAATCACCAGCGAACCTGTGGGTGCGCTTCAGATTTTTGGGAAACTCATTCAGACCAAGCACTTGCACTCTCCATCCAACAGGTACTCACTGATTCAGGTTATATTGCTTTTGAAGGACGTTGAGTTTGACACATGGCTTGACTATTGTAAACGCGAGTTCGTTGCTCAACCTGAAACCGTGACGGGAGGTGCGTTCATGAGTATCATGACAGAAATCCGGGATATGGCCTTGGCGCTGGCCGCGGACCATTCCATCCCGAAAATCGCCGGCATCGTTCTGCCCCCTTTTCAGCCCGGAGAGCAGGAGTGTGATACCTGCCGGTTCATGGCGATGGCGCTGGAGGGCGGGGCGGGCGGCCTGAGCTACCTGCTGCTGCCCGACGACAGCGCGGACGACTACCGGAGGTTGTCGCCGCAGGCCTTTGTCGGCACCCGTCCCGAGCGGTACGCGGAAGCCTTCGGCGGCACCGACCCGGTGCGGAACATGCTGGGGCTGGCCGCCATCAATGCCATCTGCCAGCAGGTGATGCGGTTGACCGACGGCGTCCCTGAAATGGCCGCCGATTCCATCGGGCTGATGGAGATCGAAGATCATGATCGGATCGGGATGGTCGGCTTCTTTCCTCCCCTGCTCAAGTATCTGCGCGGTAGCGGGGCCGAGCTGGTCATTGTTGAAAAAAATCCACAACTGGTTGACCGTTACCCGAACCTGCCCGTCACCCTGGACATAACGGAGCTGAAATCCTGTACCAAGATCCTCTGCACCAGCACCACCGTTCTCAACGGCACCCTTGACGAGGTTCTCGCGCAGTGCCGTTCGGCCGAGCACATCTCGGTGCTGGGGCCGACCGCCGGCTACTTTCCCGATCCCCTGTTCGCGCGCGGGGTGGATGTGCTCGGCGGCCGCTATGTCGATGACGGTTTTCTACTGTTGAAGCTGATCGAGGAAGGTAAACGCTGGGGCGAGGCGACCCGCAAGCTCTGTTTTCAGAAACCTCGCTGATAAACCCGAATCAGTGAGTCCCTTGTCGACGGACAGCACAAATCATTGATCTGCCCGAGCTTCCCCAAAATCACCAGCGAACCTATGGGTGCGCTTCAGATTTTTGAAAATCTCATTCAGGCCAAGCACTTGCACTCTCCACCCAACAGGAACTCACCGATTCAGGATAAAGATCCCGGCAGAAGACCGGATGGCCTCGGTCGACATATCCCTGCCCGCGCAACTCCCGCAGTCGACGCACCCGCTCGCTGGTCGGCGGGTGGCTGCGGAGGAGGGGAGACTGGGGGATTCGCGCGCCGGGAATCAGCAATCGGCGCCAGCCGTATTGCTGCAACTGCTCGGTTTTGAGCAGGGCGCGGGCGAGACCGTCTGGGTCGCCGGTAAGGGTCGCCGCGGAAAGATCGGCTTCGTATTCCCGCACCCTGGAAAGTCCGAGCTGGGCCAGGGAACTGGCGGTCGGGGCCAGAAGCAGGATCAGGACCGCGCTCCAGTTGAGGTGCAGATCGCTGACCAGCAGCAGCGGCAGGTTGACCAGCAGCAGGACCTGGCCAATCGTGGAGAGAGCGCCGGTCAGTTGGCCGGCCGCCATCGCCAGGCTCATGACGCGGATATCGTTGTTACGGATGTGGCTGATTTCGTGGGCCAGGACGCCGGTCAACTCACGTTGGTCAAGACACCGCAGCAACCCCTCGGTGACCACAATAACGGCCTGCTCGCGGCTGCCGACGGCAAAGGCGTTGCCGAGACCGCCGGGCATCAGGTAGAGAGCGGGAACCCGCGGCAGTTCGGCCCGCCGGGCCAGCTCCTCGACCCGACGGTAGAGAGCCGGTGCCGCGGCAAAAGCCAGGGGGCGGGCGCGGGTCAGGCGCAGGATCAGTTGCGGCGAGGCGGTCGGAGCAAAGAAGACCCACAGCCCGCCGAGGATCAACAGCCAGAAGACGCCGTCGGCGCCCCACAGCAGCCAACCGAGCAACGCCAGGTAGCCGCTGATAAAGAGCAGCAGAAGCAGGGTCTGCAGGCGGTTGATGAAGGTGTGACGCAGCCAGTTGTGCTGATCGATGGTGACCGGTGTCATGATCTTCGCCCTCAGGCCGACTTGACGGGAATCCGTTTGCCGGGAGTCCCCTTGCGGCGCGGCAGTTCAATTTGCAACACGCCCCGCCGGTAACTGGCCGTCGCCGCGTCGGGGTCGACATCGGTCGGCAGGGGAATGGCCCGTTCAAAACGCCCGTAGGCACATTCACGAATGTGGAACCGGCCGGCCGTCTGTTCGTTCTGGTAGTGCTTTTCGCCGCTTACGACCAGCATGTTGCCCTCGACCCGCAGATTGATTTCATCAGGGTCGAGTCCCGGGGCCTCAAGTCGGACCCGTACCTGTTTTGGACTTTCGGATACTTCGGCAGCCAGCACCCCCCAGCCCGGGCCGTTGGTCGGTGATTCATCTGTTTCTTCCTTGTGTCCAAGGGGCAGGTAACGGGTCATGGCGCCGGAAGCGCGCTGAAAGAGATGCTGCCAGCCTTCGCTCAGGGAATCCCATGCGCGACTCATTCCTTCACGAAGTTCATGCCAGGTTGTCATGGTGGTTACCTCCTTTCCCGTATTGGTCGTCACGAACCCGGAGCCGATGGCGTCCGGGGAAGCGGGCTCGCCGCCGCGACAGGATGCACCGAAGCAGATAACAAACTCCGTACCAATAACAGCTGACGTGATTTCAAGCGGTTGTATTGATTTGCGACAGTTGCGACGTTGCTTTTCCTGTCGCGACTGTTGAGGTTGCTACAGATCTCAGGGAGGGGGATTCACAGGGGCCACTGCCGGGAGGCTCCTGTGAATCCCTTTGGGCTAAGGAATCAGCCGGCCTTGATATAATTCTCCAGCTGGTTGATGATAAATTCTTTTTCAGCGATCGAAGCCTTGACCAGGTCACCGATGGAAATCAGGCCGGCCAGTTGGTCGCCGTCGAAGACCGGCAGGTGCCGGCAGCGTTTTTCCGTGATCAGCGCCATGCATTCCTCGACCGTATGCTCCGGGCGGGCGTAGCATACCGCTTCAGTCATGATCTCCCGAACCGGGGTTTTGGGCGAGGAGAGGCCCTTGAGAATCACCTTGCGGGCATAGTCGCGCTCGGAGAGCATGCCGACCAGGCGGTCGTCTTTCATCACCATCAACGCGCCGACATTTTCGCGGGCCAGCACTTCCAGGGCTTCGAAAACGGTGGCATCGGCATCGATGCTGAAAATCTGGCCTCCCTTGCTGCGCAGGATGTCGCGGACCGTTCTGCTCATGGCATGCTCCTTTCCTCGGGGGATTCTTCAGGCTCACTGACTCAGAATATGATTCAAGCGTATCGAAGCCTCGGGGCTTGTCAATCTCCTGCATCCGTGGGTTCATGGTGGATGAAGAGAGCAAGGTCTTGATCTGAATGCGATTTTCAAAAAGCTGAGGCGCACCCGACAGGTTCACCGGTGTTTTCAGGAAATTGCAGACGAGTCAATGATTTGTCCAGTTCTCCGGCAATGAATTCACGAGTTCAGGATCTGGCACGACAAGCGGGTTATGATCTGTTATGGTGGTCCTTATCGCGCATCGCAAGCGCGTTCAACCCCTTCAAAGGTGATCCCCATGACCGAGATTGACAAGGCCCTTGAAACCCTGCGAGCCAACCCCGAGGACCACAAGGCCCACTCGGGTTTTTATGACCTGTTCCTGAATTCCGGATTCTTTGTCCCGACCGTAACCGAAACCTTTATCAACGGCGCGGGGGAGAATGAAGAAGCCAGGGTCCCGCTGCTGGTTGAATCCGATGGAACCGACTTCCTGGTCTTTTTTGATCAGCAGCAGCGTCTGGATGACTGGGCCGAGCAGGAGGCTCCCAGCATCCAGGTGCCGGGACATATGCTGGCAGAGATGTCGACCGAGAAGATCCACTGGGTGATGAACATGGGGACCGATTACACCAAGGAGTTTGTTCCGGAAGAGATTGCCTGGCTCAAGGATGTGGTGACCCGCTGCAAGGCCGAGGACGAGGCGGCAGCCGAATAGGGCTGCTGCGCTTCGAGTCTCTCGTCACCACGGGCACAAAAAAAGCCCGGCTATAAGAGCCGGACTTATTTTTGTGTGGTGCCGAAGGCGAGACTCGCCCACTGCGTCACCGCCATCACGGCGGCTCCTGCGTAGGCTCCCCTCCGCTCGCTGACGCGGACATCCCTGTCCGCTTTTCGTCCACCGGACGCGCTCGCTGCGCTTCGAGTCTCTCGTCACCACGGGCACAAAAAAAGCCCGGCTATAAGAGCCGGACTTATTTTTGTGTGGTGCCGAAGGCGAGACTCGAACTCGCACGGCCGTTGAGCCACCGCCCCCTCAAGACGGCGTGTCTACCAGTTCCACCACTTCGGCAAGCGGGTTGTATTTATACTGATTCAGACCACGTCTGTCAACCCGGATTTTCTATTTTTTTGCATCCGCGGCAGGCGCCGCTTTTTCTGCTGTCGGGGCCGGAGTCGCGGGTGTCGCCGGAGCTTCCTGTGCGGTCGGAGCGACCTGCTCGGGCATCACGCTGCTGGCACCGGGCAGGCCATGGAAGTAGGCAAGAATCAGACTGGTGAGCATGAAGATCACCGCCGCGCCGGTGGTCAGTTTGGCCATGAAGGTCTGGCCGCCGGTGGCGCCGAAAACAGTCTGGCTGGAACCGGCGCCGAAGGATGCGCCTATTTCAGCTCCCTTGCCGCTGCCCTGAACCAGGACAATGGCGATCAACGCGAGACAGACAAAAACATGAAGTACAACCAGAAAAGTAACCATCGGGCAATTCGCTCCTCTAGAATCGTTATTCCTTTGAACCGGCAGACTCTAGCATAAAATCTTCGTCTGAAAAAGACATTAATTTGCGCCACTGAAATTCATGATACGGATAAAATCATCGGCGTTCAGGCTGGCGCCGCCCACCAGCGCGCCATCGATATTGTCGCGGGCCATCAGTTCGTCGACATTGCCCGGTTTGACACTGCCGCCGTAGAGAATGCGCAGCTGTTCCGAGATCTGCAGATTGAACTGCCCGGCGATCAGGCCGCGAACGAAGGAATGTGCCTCCTCGGCCTGGTCGCTGGTGGCGGTCTTCCCGGTGCCGATGGCCCAGACCGGTTCGTAAGCAACAATAACCCGGTCCATCTGCTCTTCGCTCAATCCGGCAAGGCCTTGGGTGACCTGCTCGCTGAGAACGTCGTACATACGACCGGTTTCGCGTTCCTCAAGGGTTTCGCCGATGCAGAAGATCACCCGCAGGCCGGCCGTGAGGGCGGCCTTGATCTTGGCGTTGATCAGGTCATTGTTTTCACCGAACAACTGCCGGCGCTCGGAATGCCCGAGGATGACATGACTGCAGCCGGCGTCGAGCAGCATCTGCGGAGCGACTTCCCCGGTGAAGGCGCCGCCCGGCTGGTCGCTGCAGTTCTGGCCGGCAATTTTCAAGTTGCTTCCCTTCAGTTCGGCGGCAACCGTCGCCAGCGCGGTAAAGACGGGAGCGATAATGAAATCGGCATGGTCGATCCCGGCGGCGGCCTGTTTCAGGGATCCGGCCAGTTCGACCGCTTCGGTGATGGTTTTGTGCATCTTCCAGTTGCCGGCAATGACGGGACGGCGCATGGGCTTCTCCTTTTGTGAAAATAATGAAATCCTGGACCGCCAGGAGCATTTTAACGCTGAGACGGAGAGAAGCAGAGTCGGAGAGGGAAACAGACAAAAATATCGGCTAACGCAATCTTTATCCTGGAGTGGCTTTCTCCGCGTGCTCTCCCTCTCAGCGTCTCTCCGTTAAAAAAGATTTTCTTTCTTGTAAAGTATTATGACTTATCCGTCAGGGCCACGATCCCCGGCAGCTGTTTGCCTTCGAGAAACTCGAGGGATGCGCCGCCGCCGGTGGAGATATGGGTCATTCGATCCTGCAGGCCCGACTTGTTGACCGCCGCGACCGAATCTCCGCCGCCGATGATCGAGACACAGTCGCTTTCGGCCAGGGCGCGGGCGATGGCGAATGTTCCCCGGGAGAAGGCCTCGAATTCAAATACGCCCATCGGGCCGTTCCAGACCACTGTTCTGGCTCCGCTGACCGCTTCTGTATAGCGTCGTTGCGTCAGCGGACCGATGTCGAGGGCCAGGCGATCGTCGGCGATCCCGTCGCGGGCACAGGTTTCAGCGGCGGCATCGGCGGAAAATTCGGCGGCGACAACGTGATCTTCAGGCAGGAGAAGTTCGACACCGGCTGTCGCCGCCTGTTCGATCAGTTCTCCGGCGAGAGCGATCTTGTCTTCCTCGACCAGCGATTTTCCGACCGGAATTCCCTGGGCCCTGAGGAAGGTGTAGGCCATGCCGCCACCGATAATCAGGGTATCAACCTTGCCGAGCAGGTTCTGAATTACGGTGATCTTGTCACTCACCTTGGCGCCGCCGAGAACCGCGACAAAAGGTTTTTCCGGGTTCGCCAGCGCCTGCCCGAGGTAACGGATTTCCTTTTCCATCAGGTAACCGGCTGCTGCCGGCGAGAGCAGCCGGGCGACCCCTTCGGTCGAAGCGTGGGCGCGGTGAGCTGTGCCGAAAGCGTCGTTGACGTAGACCTCCGCCAGGGCGGCAAGTTTGCCGGCGAAGGTCGGGTCGTTGTTGGTTTCGCCGGGATGAAAACGGACATTTTCGAGCAGCAGGATATCGCCGTTGTTCATTTCGGCGATCAGCTCCTCGACCTCCGTTCCAATGCAGTCGGGTGCCATGGTGACCGGCCGACCGAGCAGTTCGGCCAGGTGGGGAGCGACCGGCGCCAGGCTGTACTTCGGATCATGCCTGCCCTTTGGACGACCGAGGTGCGAAGCCAGAATCAGTCGTGCTCCGCGATCGACCATGGCCCTGATGGTCGGCAGGGCGGCGGTGATACGGGTGTCATCGGTGATGTGCCGATTGTCGTCGAGCGGAACGTTAAAATCGACTCGACAGAATACTTTTTTGCCTGCGAGCTGCAGATCGTCAATGGTGACCTTGTTGAACATCAGCGTATCTCCCTCCATTGTGAGTATTGCGTGTCGCTTCAGACAACAAGAGGGCAGGGTCTTTGACCCTGCCCGTTGTTGCTGTCTGGTTCGGCCATTCAGCGGGCGGCGATGAATTTTACCAGGTCAAGTACCCGGTTGGAATAGCCCCATTCATTGTCGTACCAGCTGAGAACCTTGACCATGTTGCCGTCAAGGACATTGGTCGAGAGAGCGTCGATGGTCGAGGAAGCGCTGCTGCCGTTGAGGTCGTGGGAGACCAGCGGCAACTCGTTGTAGTCGAGAATCCCTTTCAGCGGGCCTGTCGCGGCCTGACGCATGACTTCATTGACCTCGGCGACACTGGTCGCGCGTTCAGTCTCGATCACCAGGTCGACCAGGGAGACATTGGGGGTCGGTACCCGGACCGCCATGCCGGTCAGTTTGCCTTCCATTTCCGGCAGCACGAGGGCAACCGCCTTGGCGGCCCCGGTGGTGGTCGGAATCATCGATATGGCCGCGGCACGGGCACGGCGGAGATCCTTGTGCGGCAGGTCGAGAATTTTCTGATCATTGGTGTAGGAATGGATTGTGGTCATCATGCCGCGACGGATACCGAACTGTTCATTCAGGACTTTGGCAACCGGCGCCAGGCAGTTGGTGGTGCAGGAGGCATTGGAGACGATTCGGTGCCTGGCCGGATCGTAATCCTGCTCGTTGACTCCCATGCAGAAGGTCGCGTCAACCTCCTTGCCCGGAGCGCTGATGACCACCCGCTCTGCACCGGCCTGAATGTGTCTGGCGGCGTCGCTCCCTTTGGTGAACCGACCGGTTGATTCGATGACGATATCAATGCCCAGTTCCTTCCAGGGCAGTTCTGCCGGGTCCGTTGTGCTGCAGACCTTGATCTCGCGGTCGTTGACCCGGATTTTTCCCTCGCTGCTGCTGACCTCGGCCTGCAGTATCCCATGGACCGAATCATACTTCAGCAGATGAGCCAGGGTCGCGGGATCAGTCAGATCGTTGACGGCCAGGATTTCGATGTCCCGCGATTCGAGGGCGGCGCGCAGTACGTTGCGTCCGATACGCCCGAATCCGTTGATAGCCACTTTTGCCGGCATGCTTACCTCCATTTGGTTCTGTAGGAAAACCGTTTGTGATTACGATCAGTTGCTCTTTTTTTCGGAGAGTGGAAATGTTAGCCCTGCACAACGGGCGCGTCAAGCTGAATCAATCCCTTCCGGTTGCTCTTTAATCTTTGATGTGGTAAGAAGAAAACGTCCATAGTTCTCTTCGAAGCAGTTGTTTTCTCTTGAGAAATGTCCTCGTGAGAGGCTGCTAAGATCCCTGGTTCAGCTTTTAAATGTATCGCAGCGGACCTGAATTGCAAATGCGCAGTAGCCGATGTCTTTCGACCGCCACGGGCAATGATATATATCGTCCGGCGGCGTGTCAGTTGTTAGGGCCGAATGAAGAGTACCCTTGAAAAACGCATCCTGCTGTTCGCCTTCCTTGTCCTCACCCTGACCATTGCGGCCAATACCAGTCTGACCATCGATGGATTCCGCCGGGATTATCGCGATGGTCTTATTCTTCGTTCCCGCAGTATCGCTGAATCGTTGAAGATTTCCATCGAAAATCTTCTTGAGCATGGTGCGCAACTGTCCGCGGCGCGTTCTCTTGCTGATCGTTGTTCCAGTATTGTCAATACCGACCCGGAGATTGCCTACTGCCTGGTGGAGGATGCTGTCGGCAAACCGGTTTTTGCCAGTGACCCCGATTTTGTGTTCGGCCCGGAAGTCAAAATGATCAGTGCCATGGACAAGTCGACGGCACTGCTGCAGTTCGGTAATCGTCAACGCTATTACGATGTGTCGGTCAACCTGTTCAGCGATCGGGACATCCTTTCCGGACGGGTGCGAATCGGTTTTCCCGAAATGGTTCTGAAAGAACGGATCAAGAGTATTCTACAACGTTCCCTGATTGTTCTCGCGGGGGCGTTCATTGTTGTGTTTACACTGGTTTTCCTCTTTGTCAGGCGGGACCTGATCGGCCCGATCACCACGCTCAGTACCGTTGCCAAGGAGATCGCCGGCGGCAGGTTTGATGTCGCAATTCCTGAATTGACGACCCGGGATTTCTCCGAACTGGGAGATGCCCTGCGACACATGGCGCAATCGCTCAAGGAGAGGGACACGAAAATCCAGCAGAGTTATGGCGATCTCAAGCAGACCAACCAGCAGTTGCAGGATTCCTACGAAAATCTGGAACGTGTCGGTGCTGAACTCGGCCGCAGCCGAGAAATGTATCGTTCTCTGCTTGACGATGCTTCCGACGCCATCCTTGTCAGCGATGAACAGGATCGGATCGTACTGATCAACAAGGCGGCGGAGCGTTTTTTCGGCAGCAGACGACAGGAGGTCGGCGGAACCAATCTCTACTCTTTCCTGGAACAGTTGCAGGTCAGCAATATTGATGAACTTTACCATCTTCACGGTGAAGTGCTTGAAGGGAACACCCTTGAGGCCGAAATCCGTTTCATGAGCCCGGTTGAAAATCGCCCGGTGGTGGGCTGGGTCAAGGCGTCTCCGGTGGTGGGCCGCGACGGTCGGCGACGGGTGCAGTCGATTATTCGTGATGTCACCCGCGAGCGGGAAATCAAGGAGAATCTGCAGCGGTCCACCGCTGAACTGAAGCGGCTCAACCAGATGAAGGACTCCTTTCTCGGGGTCGCTTCTCACGAATTGAAAACTCCGTTGACGGTCATTATCGGTTACACCGAACTGTTGATGAACGAATGGCGGGATCGACTCGAACCTCCGGTGATGGGGATGCTTGAGCATATCGCCAATGCCGCCGACCGCCTGTCCAACATCGTTCGTGACATGGTCGACGTTTCGATGCTGGAAGACCGGCGCATGAAACTGAGGATGCGCAAGGTCGATCTCAACCCGGTTGTCGAGCAGGCGGCACGCGAGCTGGAATTTTTCTTCGATCGACGCAGGCAACATCTGTCTCTCGATCTGCAGCAGGGACTTCCCCCGGTGCTGTGTGATCCGGACCGCATTGCCCAGGTCATCGGCAACCTGGTCGGCAATGCCATCAAATTTACACCTGACGGCGGCAGGATCGAAATTGCCAGCCGGCTCTACTACTGCCGTCGGCAACGTTCCGATGTCAGCACCCCCGGGAATCCGGAGGTGGCGGATGGCAGCTTCTGCCCGTTGGCGGAGGAGAAACAGCCTTACCTGTTGCTGAGCATTCGTGACAACGGTATCGGTATCGATTCCGCTGACCTGCCGCATGTGTTCGACAAGTTCTATGAAGTCGGCAATATCGAAGAGCACTTTACCGGCAAAGTGGCCTTCAAGGGGAAGGGAACAGGCCTCGGCCTGACCATCGTCAAGGGGATTGTCGATCTGCATGGAGGGGCGATCTGGGTCGAGAGTCCCGGCAATGATCCCGAACACTGCCCCGGATGTCTTTTCCAGGTCATCCTGCCGGTTATTGAGGACGTCTCCCCACCGCAGGATTGAACCCAGCTTTTCCCTTGCGGCAGAAACAGTTTTCAGCTATAAAGAGCGCGCCCAGCCACCTGTTTTCGGGAGTTCATTTTGCGGGTCTGTCTTTTGGCCAGCGGCAGCAAGGGAAATGCCATTTTCGTCGAGTCTTCCGGCACCCGCCTGTTGATTGATGCCGGTCTTTCAGGCCGCGAGATCTGCAGTCGCCTGCAGCAGCTCGATGTGGCCGGTGAAGACCTCGATGCGATCCTGGTGTCCCATGACCATGGAGACCATTGCCGGGGGCTCGGTCCCATGGCCAGGCGTTGCGGGTTGCCGGTTCATATTCACCCGGAAACCCTTGCGGCGCTGCCGAACCTCGGCCGCATTGACCATCTGCATGAATTCGACAGCGGCACGACGTTTTCGATCGGTGAACTCCAGATTGAAACCATCCCGCTGACCCATGACGCCGCCCATACCGTCGGCTTCCGGATCCATGGGGCCGAGGGGATGGTGGGGGTTGCCACCGATCTCGGCATCGCCACCCGGCTGGTTCGTGAGCGGTTGAAAGGCTGTCGGGTGCTGGTGGTGGAAACCAATCACGACGAAGAGCTGTTGCGGGATGGTCCCTATCCCTGGCATCTGAAACAACGCATCCGCAGCAACCACGGTCACCTCTCCAATACCGCCGGGGCCGAACTGCTCGACACGCTGCGCTGGGACGGACTGGAAGCGGTCTTCCTGGCTCACCTGAGTGAAACCAACAACACTCGTGACCATGCGCTGGCCGCGGTCGAGCGTGTGCTTCGTTTCCAGAACCTTTGTCAACCCCAGCTGATTGTCGGACAGCAGGCCGCGGTCAGCTGTTGCTTTGTCGGTTGACCCGTCACGGTCACCGCTTTCTGCAAGGAGTAGAGAAACCATGATTCCGCGTTACAGCCGGCCCGAGATGGCCGCCATCTGGGAACCCGAAAACAAGTTCCGAATCTGGCTTGAAATTGAGACCCGCGCCTGTGAGAAACAGGCCGAACTTGGCGTCATCCCGAAGGAAGCGGTCGAGGTGATCCGGGCCAAAGGGAATTTTGACATCGAGCGCATCGATGCCATCGAAGCCGAGGTCAAGCATGACGTCATCGCCTTTCTGACCTCGGTCGCCGAGTATGTCGGTCCCGAGGCACGCTTCATCCACCAGGGGATGACCTCCTCCGACGTTCTCGACACCTGCCTTTCGGTCCAGTTGACCCAGGCCGCCGACAAATTGCTGGTCGATCTTGATGAGGTGCTGGCGTCGATTCGGGAGCGCGCCATGGAGCACAAGGACACCGTCTGCATCGGCCGTTCCCACGGCATCCATGCCGAGCCGGTGACTTTCGGTCTGAAACTGGCCGGCTGGTATGCCGAGATGGAGCGTAACCGGCGCCGGCTCAAGGCGGCGCGGATGAACATCGCCACCGGTGCCATCTCCGGGGCGGTTGGTACCTTCGCCAATATCGATCCCGTGGTCGAGGAGTATGTCTGCGAGAAGCTGGGACTGATGCCGGAACCGGTGTCCACCCAGGTCATTCCGCGTGACCGGCATGCCGAGTATTTCTGCACCCTGGCGGTCATCGCCTCGTCGATGGAACGGATCGCGGTGGAGATCCGTCACCTGCAGCGCACCGAGGTGCTGGAAGCGGAGGAGTTCTTCTCGAAGGGGCAGAAGGGGTCGAGCGCCATGCCGCACAAGCGCAACCCGATCCTCTCTGAAAATCTCACCGGCCTGGCCCGCCTGGTGCGCGGCTACTGCATTCCGGCGCTGGAGAATGTCGCCCTCTGGCACGAGCGCGACATCAGCCACTCCTCGGTCGAACGTAATATCGGGCCTGATGCCACCGTAACCCTTGATTTCGCCCTCGGCAGGCTTAACGGCCTGATCAAAAACCTGGTGGTCTATCCACAGAATATGGAACGCAACCTCAACCAGATGCGCGGTCTGATCTTCTCGCAGAAGATCATGCTCGACCTGACCCAGGCCGGAGTCTCCCGCGAGGATGCCTACCGGATGGTGCAGCGCAACGCCATGAAGGTCTGGGAACAGGGGAAGGATTTTCTCACCGAACTGCTCGCCGACCAGGATGTGGTCAGCGCTCTCGGTGAAGAAAAGATCCGCGAGTCCTTCGACCTCAACTATCACCTGAAGCACGTCGACACCATTTATCGGCGGGTTTTCGGGGAGTAAAGTATTTAAAGGCTGCCGCCAAGGCGCCAAGTTCACAGGCAAATTTAACGCAGAGACGGAAAGGAGCAGAGGTGGAGAGAAAATCTTTTGGATTTTAAAACCCCCAAAAGATCTTATGCCTTTCTTCACGCTCTCTCCATCTCAGCGACTCTCCGTTAAAAAGGCGGCCTGGTTACGGTTTTTCACGCAAAGGAGTCACTCCATGCCCTGGAGAATAGTTGTCGGCCTCAAGGATGGTGTCAGGGATGCCCGGGGAGAGCGGGTTCGCGCAGAAATCCGCCGGCACCTCGGCATTGAACTTGAGAGCGTGCGCACCCTCGATGTTTACACTGTCGATGCGGAATTGACCGACGATGAGGTCGCCGCGGCCGCCAACGGGCCTTTCTGCGACCCGATCATCCAGCAGGCGGCCGTCAACCAACCGCTTGCCGAAGATTTCGACATCCTGATCGAGGTCGGGTTCCGCCCCGGTGTTACCGACAACGTCGGCCGCACCGCCCGCGAAGCGATTCAGTACCTGACCGGACGTTCCTTCGCGGACGGGGAGGGGGTCTACACTTCGACCCAGTACCTGCTGAAGGGAGCCATCGATAAACAGGCGGCAGAAACCATCGCCGGCGATTTTCTCGCCAACGGCCTGATTCAGCGCTGGACGATACTGACGGCTGATGAACTCGATCCGGCAAAAGGCGTTCCGGTCAGCGTGCCGCGGGTTGTCGGCAGCGCCGAACCGACCGTCAGAACCATTTCTCTCGATGTCAGTGATGAACAGCTGCTGGCCATCAGCCGTGACGGGATGCTGGCCCTCAATCTTGAGGAGATGAAGAAGCTGCAGGCCTATGTCGCGGATCCGGCGACTCGGGAGAAACGATGTGCCCGCGGCTTGTCGGCTGAGTTGACCGATGTCGAGCTGGAGGCCCTGGCGCAGACCTGGAGCGAACACTGCAAGCACAAGATTTTCTCGGCGAAAATCGACTACACCGATGAAAACGGAAACCGTCAGCTGATCGACTCCCTTTTCAAAACCTATATTGTCGGCGCTACTGCCAGGGTACGCGAAAACATGGGAGAGCGCGACTTCTGCCTCTCGGTCTTCAAGGACAACGCCGGGGTGATCCGCTTCAACGACGACTGGAGCCTGGTGTTCAAGGTCGAGACTCACAACTCGCCTTCGGCCCTCGATCCCTACGGTGGGGCATTGACCGGGATTGTCGGCGTCAACCGTGACGGTGTCGGTACCGGCATGGGAGCCCGGCTGATCTTCAACACTGATGTTTTCTGTTTTGCCTCGCCCTTTCTCGACAAACCTCTGCCGAAACGGCTGCTGCATCCGCGCCGTATCTTCGACGGCGTTGTTGAAGGGGTTGAACATGGCGGCAACAAGAGCGGCATCCCGACCGTCAACGGCTCGATCGTCTTCGATGACCGTTTCGCCGGTAAACCGCTGGTCTACTGCGGTACCGCGGCGATCATGCCGGCCGAACTGAACGGCAGGCCGTGCCATGAAAAGGCAGTTCAGGTCGGCGATCATATCGTCATGACCGGCGGCCGCATCGGCAAGGATGGTATCCACGGCGCGACCTTCTCCTCGGAGGAACTGCACGAGGGTTCGCCGGTGACCGCGGTGCAGATCGGCGATCCGATCACCCAGCGGAAAATGTTCGATTTCCTCACCATCGCCCGTGATCGCGGTCTCTACAATTCGATGACCGACAACGGTGCCGGCGGGCTTTCCTCGTCGATCGGCGAGATGGCCGAAGATACCGGCGGCTGCGAGCTGCACCTTGATCGCGCGCCCCTCAAGTATCCCGGCCTGCAACCCTGGGAGATTCTCATTTCCGAGGCGCAGGAGCGGATGAGCCTGGCGGTGCCGCCGGAAAAGCTGGATGAATTTCTGCAGCTGGCCAAAGAGATGGATGTCGAGGCGACCGACCTCGGGACTTTTACCGACTCGGGTTATTTCCACTGTCTCTACCGGGGGGAAACCGTCGCCTGGCTCGATATGGAGTTCCTGCACCAGGGCGTGCCGCAGATGGTGATTCCCGCCCGCTGGACGCCGAAAACTCTGCGGGAACCCGGCCTGGCCTTGCCGCAGGATCTCAGCCTGGAATTGTCCGGTCTGCTCGCCCGGCTCAATATCTGTTCCAAGGAATCGGTGATCCGCCGCTACGACCACGAGGTGCAGGCCGGAACGGTGATCAAGCCGCTGGTCGGGGTCGCCAACGACGGTCCTTCCGACGCGGCGGTTTTCCGCCCGCTGCTCGATTCCTTCGAGGGTACGGTTGTTTCCCACGGTATCTGCCCGAGCTACAGCGATATCGATACCTACCACATGATGGCCTGTGCCATCGACGAGGGGCTGCGCAACTACGTCGCTGTCGGCGGTGACATCGAGCATGTCGCCGGGCTCGACAACTTCTGCTGGTGTGACCCGGTGCAGAGTGATAAGACCCCGGACGGCGAATACAAGGCGGCCCAGCTGGTGCGTGCCAACCAGGCTCTCTACGACTACTGCGTCGCCTTCGGCGTACCGCTGATTTCGGGCAAGGACTCGATGAAGAACGATTACCAGATCGGCGACACCAGGATCTCCATTCCGCCGACGGTGCTGTTCTCGGTGATCGGCAGGATCGAGGATGTCCGCCGGGCGGTGTCGATGGATGTCAAGCGTCCAGACGACCTGGTCTATCTGCTCGGCATGACCCGTGATGAGCTTGGGGGTTCGGAATACTATGCCGCTCACGGCGAGTTGGGTTGCAATGTACCGAAAGTCGATGCCGGTTACGCCCTCGATCTCTACAAGCGTCTCAACCGGGCGCAGCGTCAGGGCCTGGTCGCGTCCTGTCACGATCTTTCCGACGGCGGACTCGGCGTGGCCCTGGCGGAGAAGGCCTTTGCCGGCGGTTTCGGCATCCGCGCCGACCTGACCGCGGTCCGTACTGACGCGCCGTTGCGGGATGACGCCCTGCTGTTCTCCGAATCGCAGAGTCGCCTGCTGGTCAGTGTCCACCCTGAACTGCGGGATGATTTCGAAGCGGTTTTTGCCGGGACCGATTGCGCGCTGATCGGGGAGGTGACCGAGGATGGGCGGTTGGAGGTGACCGGGGCCGGCGGCCGGGTGTTGATCGACAGCCGGATAGAGGACCTTAAACAGGCGTGGCAAGCGCCGCTGCGGGAGCTGTAACCATGGCAAAAGAGATTCGGGCCATTGTCATTGCCGGCAACGGCACCAATTGTGAGCGTGAAGTCGCCCATGCCTGTCGCCTGGCCGGTGCCGAGGTGGCCGATATTGTCCATATCGCCGAGTTGCTGGCCGGCAGGGTGCGCCTCGACGATTACCATTTTCTCAACCTGGCCGGTGGATTTCTCGACGGCGATGATCTCGGCAGCGCCAAAGCCGGCGCCAACCGCCTGCTGCACGCCCGGGTGGCTGACAGCGAGGAGCACCTGGCCGACCAGCTGCAGCGATTTGTTGCTGACGGCAAGCTGGTGATGGGTGTCTGCAACGGTTTCCAGCTGATGGTCAAGATGGGGCTGCTGCCGGCACTGGACGGCAACTACCAGCAGCAGACCGCGACCCTGACCTTCAATGACGGCGGCCGTTTCGAGGATCGCTGGACCTACCTTGCGGTTGACCCCGACTCCCCCTGTGTCTATACCCGCGGCCTGCCGGGGATCTACCTGCCGGTCCGGCACGGTGAAGGAAAGTTCGTACCCGGAGATGATGCCCTGCTCGAACGGATCGAATCCGGTCATCTCGCCCCGTTGCGTTATGCCACGGCAGCTTACCAGCCGACCATGACCTATCCGGAGAATCCCAACGGTTCAGTGGCGGCCATCGCCGGGGTCTGTGACCCCAGCGGCCGGTTGTTCGGTCTGATGCCTCATCCGGAGGCCTATGTCCACCGCACCCATCATCCGCGCTGGACTCGTGAGCCGGAATTGCCGGAAGAGGGAATGGGCCTGTGGCTGTATCGCAACGCGGTTGAGTTTCTCCGTAGCGAAGTCGTGTAAAAATGAACAATCCCGCGGCAGACCGCGGGATGTCAGGAATCCAGATTGCAGCATCCGGGTAACAGAATGAACCCGGTACATGTTCTCTGCTTCCGCTTACCGAGAGGTCTTCGATGGAAGAAAAATTTCATGATAAATGCGGCGTGTTCGGGATCTTCGGTCATCCCGAAGCCGCCAACCTGACCTACCTGGGGCTCTATGCCCTGCAGCACCGGGGGCAGGAGAGCTGCGGCATTGTCGCTTCAGACGGCAATCAGCTGCGTGCCTATCGAAAGATGGGATTGGTATCTGATGTTTTCAAGCGCCCGAGCGTGTTTGACGAACTGCCGGGAAAGAGCGCCATCGGCCATGTCCGCTACTCGACCGCGGGAGCATCCGACGACAAGAATATCCAGCCGATCATGGTTGATTACCATCGCGGCAGTATCGCCGTGGCCCACAACGGCAACCTGGTCAATGCCCAGGAACATCGCAATCGTCTGGAACATGAAGGTTCCATTTTTTCCACCACCGCCGATACCGAGGTGATTATTCACCAGATCGCCAAGGCCCAGGCGGACAGCCTCCAGGACCGGGTGGTCGAGGCGCTGACCAACCTGAAAGGGGCCTATTGCCTGACTTTCCTGACCGAAACCCGGCTGGTCGCGGTGCGCGACCCCAATGGTTTCCGCCCGCTGGCCCTGGGTAAGCTTGATGGCGCCTTCGTGGTCGCTTCGGAAACCTGCGCCTTCGACCTGATCGAAGCCGAATTCATCCGCGAGATCGAGCCGGGCGAGATGATCGTCATCGACAAGAACGGGATGAAATCCTACCATCCCTTCGACAAGATCCAGCCGTCCCCCTGTGTCTTCGAGTTCATCTACTTTGCCCGCCCTGACAGCACCATCTTCGGCAAGGAGGTTTACGGCGTGCGCAAGGAGTTCGGCCGGGTGCTGGCCCGTGAATACCCGGTCGAGGTCGACGTGGTGGTGCCGATCCCCGACTCCGGGGTGCCGGCCGCCATCGGTTATGCCGAAGAGGCGGGTCTGCCCTTCGAGACCGGCCTGATCCGCAATCACTATGTCGGCCGCACCTTCATCGAACCTTCGCAGTCGATTCGCCATTTCGGCGTCAAGCTGAAGCTGAACCCGGTGCGGGAGATTATCCAGGGCAAGCGCGTGGTGCTGATCGACGACTCGATCGTCCGCGGCACCACCGCCCGCAAGATCGTCAAGATGGTGCGCAACGCCGGCGCCGCCGAGGTGCATGTCCGCATCTCCAGTCCGCCGACCAGTTTCCCCTGTTATTACGGGATCGACACTCCGACCCGCAAGGAGCTGATTTCCTCTTCCCATTCGGTGGAGGAAATCAATAGATACATCACTGCCGACAGCCTCGGCTACCTGTCTCGCGGCGGGGTTCTCAAGGCCGCCGGAATTCCGGACGGGGCTTCCGGGTATTTTTGCGACGCCTGTTTCAGCGGCGAGTACCCGGTCAAGTTTCCCCGTCTCAAGTCAGACAGTCAGCTGGGGTTGTTCTGAACAAGATTGAACCTGAGGAGAGAGAGGAAAAATGACCACCGAAGAACGCACGGAACTGATGAACATCATTCGCGAACTGTCTTACGAGCAGCGGGAGGTTACTCTCGCCTCGGGACGCAGGAGCAATTTTTATTTCGACGGCAAGCAGACCACTCTGCACGCCAGGGGCGGGCTACTGGTCGGCAAGGCATTCTGGGAGAAGGTCAAGGAATTCGGCCCGGTTGACGGGGTCGGTGGTCTGACCCTCGGCGCCGACCCGATTGCCACCGCCACGTCGATTGCCGCCACCCTTGAAGGAACCCCGGTCCATGCCTTCATTATCCGCAAGGAACCGAAGGGCCACGGCACCGGGCAATGGCTTGAAGGGCGCAAGAATCTTCCCGCCGGATCGAAGGTTGTGATCGTCGAGGATGTCACCACCACCGGAGGCTCGTCGATGAAGGCGGTCGAACGTGCCCGCGAAGAGGGCCTTGAAGTCCTCGGCATCGTTACCCTGGTTGATCGCCAGGAAGGCGCCCAGGAAAACATCGAGGGGCAGGGGATGGTGCTCAAGCCGGTCTTCACCCGCAAGGAGATCGTCGGCTGAGAGTTCTCCCGTCTCGGGAAGCGAAAGACCTGCTCCACCGCAAAACTGAAAAAGGGGGTTCACGATAAACGTGAATCCCCTTTTTAATTCAATCTGTTATCCTGCTATTCTTCATCCGGAATCTTGAAAACAACATGAACGCCGGGGAGGGCTTCGAGGTCACCGACGGTGATACTGCGGGTATCACCGATCACGCCGATGATCACCCGGTTGGCGCCGGTTGACTGGTGAAAATCGAAGTCCCGCTCGTCAAGGTACTGCTTGATCTGCCGCAACTGCTCCTCGCTGACATTCTGTTTCATCACGATCAGCATTTCATTCCCCTTTGCTGCGCGCGCGCTCCAGGCTGCGCGATTCGTCAACCACACGTTCGAAGAGGCGGACAACGGCCTCGTCGTCCAGAGGACCGGGGTTCTCTGTTCGGACCCGGGTGAAAATCCTCTTTTCCCGTTCCGGGTCGTAGATCGGCAGCCCCCGTTCTTTTTTCAACGCCCCGATGGCCAGAGCCAGTTCAGCGCGCCGATTGAAGATTTTCAGCAGCTGCCGGTCGAGGTTGTCTATTTCCGCGCGGATTTCATCGAAGGTCAAGGAGATCCTCCTCGTCAGAAAGGCTTACGGACCAGGGTCGGTCGTTTCCAGTTGGCGTCATCGGTTTCGGGATAGTCGATGGTGTAGTGCAGTCCGCGGCTTTCCTTGCGCTCCAGGGCGCAGCGCACGATCAGTTCCGCGACGGTGGCGATATTGCGCAGCTCAACCAGGTCGGAAGTGACAAAGAAATCCCAGTAATAGTCGGTGATCTCCTCCTGGATCATCTGGATGCGGCGCCGGGCCCTGACCAGGCGCTTGTTGGAGCGGACGATGCCGACGTAGTTCCACATGCAGCGGCGGATCTCATCCCAGTTATGGGCGACTACCACTTCTTCGTCACTGTCGGTGGCGTTGCCGCAGTCCCAGGCGGGGACGGATGGATAGCGGGTATCGATGTCACGATGCCGTTCAAGACAGCGCTGGGCCGCACGTTCAGCATAGACCGCGCCTTCCAGCAGGCTGTTGCTGGCCAGGCGGTTGGCGCCGTGCAGACCGGTACAGGAGGTCTCGCCGATGGCGAACAGGTTGGGCAGATCGGTTTCGCCCCAGTGGTCGACCCGTACCCCGCCGCAAAGGTAATGGGCGGCCGGGACAACGGGAATCGGCTCGCGGGTCATGTCGATGCCGTAGGAGAGACAGGTGGTATAAATGTGCGGAAAACGGTCCTTGATATAGTCGGCGCTGCGGTGGCTGATGTCGAGGAACACATTGTCCTCACCACGGACTTTCATCTCGTTGTCGATGGCCCGGGCGACAATGTCGCGCGGCGCGAGATCCTTGAGCTGATGGTAGCTCTCCATGAACGGGGTGCCGTCAGAACGTTTCAGAACGGCACCTTCGCCACGCACCGCTTCGGAGATCAGGAACGATTTGGCGTGGGGATGGAAAAGGGTGGTCGGATGGAACTGCATGAATTCCATGTTGGCGACCGTCGCGCCGGCGCGGTAGGCCATGGCGACCCCATCGCCGGTGGCGATGTCCGGATTGCAGGTGTAGAGATAGACCTTGCCGGCACCGCCGGTGGCGAGGACCGTGATCGGGGCGCCGAAGGTCACGACCTCGTGATTGGCGATATCCAGCACATAGGCCCCGAGACAACGATCCTCGTTTTTACCGCCATGCCTGCGGGCGGTGATCAGGTCGATGGCGATGTGTTCCTCGTAAAGATTGATATTGGGATGGCTGCGGATCGCTTCGACCAGGGCGCGTTCAATTTCCCGGCCGGTCAGATCCTGGTAATGGAGGATGCGGCGCCGGCTGTGACCGCCTTCGCGGGTCAGGTCGAAACTTCGGTCCTGTTTGCGGTTGAACTGAACCCCCCAGGAAACCAGGTCGCGGATCGCGTCCGGACCGCCTTCAACCACCAGTCGCACCACCTCCTCGTCGGACAGAAAGGCTCCGGCCACCATGGTATCTTCGATATGTTCGGCGAAGCTGTCATTCTTGGCGCTGACAGCGGCGATACCGCCCTGGGCGCGGCTGGTGGCCGTCTCCTCGACAGTTCTTTTGGTGACCACGGCGACCTGCCCCTGGTCGGCGACCTTGAGGGCATAGGCGAGACCGGCAATGCCGCTGCCGATAACCAGGAAATCAGAGATAATTTTCATTGTTTAAATAGTCGAATTTTGGAGAGTCATGGAACTGCTTTTGCATTAAGATGGATGTTCGGGGCGTGATTCTGTCGCATATTATCGACCCTCGGTGAAACACTGTCAATCATTTTCATGGTGCCAAGTTTATTGAAATAAAAGGGGTTTTAAGCTATACAGGCTCAGGGTGCGGTGATGACGATAAAAAAAGCAAAAATCAGTATGTTTCTTTCTGCCCTGGCCGTGGTGATGCTCCTGTCCGTCCCTGCGCATGCCGATATCTATAAACAGGTCGCGCCGGACGGTTCGATCACCTTTACCGACACCCCGACTGACAATAACTGGCAACTCTATTTCAGCCGGGACAGTACCATCTATGATATTATTCGTTTCTTTGCCGAACAGTACGGCCTTGAAGAAGCCCTGGTCCGCGCGGTGATCAAGGTTGAAAGTGACTACGATCCGAGTGTTGTCAGCAGTAAAGGCGCCATGGGCATGATGCAGCTTGTTCCGACCACCGCCGCCGAGATGGATGTTGTCAATCCCCTCGACCTGGTGGACAATATCAGGGGCGGCAGTCGCTACCTGCGAAAAATGCTCGATCGCTTTCACGGTGATCTGGATCTGGCCCTGGCCGCCTATAACGCCGGGCCCGGTGCCGTCAGCAGGTATGGCGGCGTTCCGCCCTATGCCGAAACTATGAACTACGTGCGCAAGGTCCGAAAATACCTGCGGATCTATCGCGTAGAGGAAGAGTCCCTGATGTGAACTGGCGTCGTGGAGTATTGGGCCTGCCCAACCTGTTGACCATGGCACGGATTGCCGCGGTGCCCGTTATTGTCGTTCTGCTGATGGACGATTCCCGCAGCGCCGGCGTGTGGGCGGCAGCCGTATTCGGTCTGGCCGCCACCACCGATGCCTTTGACGGCTGGCTGGCGCGTCGCTGGCAGGCCGAGACGGTGCTGGGGAAATTTCTTGACCCCCTTGCCGACAAGCTGATTGTCATGGGCTCGCTGATCATGCTGATTCCTCTGGGGCGGGTGCCGGCCTGGGCGGTGTTCGTGATCATCGCCCGGGAAACCGTGATCACCGGCCTGCGTTCCATTGCCTCGTCGGAAGGTATTGTTATTGCCGCCAGTCCTCTGGGCAAGTACAAGACCATTTTCCAGATGACCGCTCTGGTCGGCCTGATGCTGCACTATGACTTCTACTGGTTCTTCGGGCTGCGGTGGGAAATTTTCCATGTCGACATGCAGTTCTGCGGCCTGTTCTATTTTTACCTGGCACTGGTTTTCACAATCTGGTCAGGGGTCGATTACCTGACCAAGTTTTTTCGCCTGTTTGCTGGAAAATAATTTAAATTTCAATGGTTTTCGCCAGATCAAAAAAAACTCTCTTTTTTGTTTGACTTGGCTTCGGCCTTTTGTTATAAATTTCCCCGCCTCGCAAGAGCGGCAACAAAAAATGCGGGAATAACTCAGTGGTAGAGTGCAACCTTGCCAAGGTTGAAGTCGCGGGTTCGAACCCCGTTTCCCGCTCCAGAAACGACAGGCCCCAAGGCAAATGCCCTGGGGCCTTTTCTTTATCAGGGGCGCCGGCTTTTTCATCAACTCTGCGTTGCAGGCCCGCTTCGCTTGTGCGGCGTAGC
>NZ_PPFX01000039.1 GCF_002898515.1 Geothermobacter hydrogeniphilus
AAGGGCAATGCTCTAATTTTTATATCGGCCTACCCACAGATTCTGCGGACGAGGCAAATATTTCAAGTCCCCGACCATCAGACCCCGGCCTGGTCGATCTTCCTCCGGCAACAACCGCCTTTGTTGACAGTGGCTGCCGTTTTAACTACCCTGAAACCGTGGTCCTGAAGCGATGAGCAGACGGACTCCGGACCCGTCAAATGAGTCGCGCGGAACGCGCAACTCAAGCAGTCTGAAAAAAGAATCCACCCGGGGCAGCCCTCGTGGCGGGGAGCCGCCCTGACAGATGCCGAAAACTGAAAAGGTCATTCATTGAGCAAATTTCCCTTCGATTTCCCCCTGGGCATCCAGCCCTGGCCACGCGAACTGCGCATCTACCGCCGACGGATGCGCGAAGGCTACCAGTTCGCGCAACTGGAGAATTCCAGCGATTGTTACCGGCTGACGGCCATGGCCGGAGCAGGCAAGATTCCCGCGCTGCTGCATGACTTTGCCCGCGTCTGCCTGGGAAACGAAGCCTTCCTGATTCTCGAATTCTATCAGGACGAGTGGCAGCAGGAAGACGGTTCACAACCGCCGCCGACGGTCTTTTACTCCCCCTACCTGCCGACCGATGAGTTGCTGGAGGTTATCGAACCTTACATGCAACGTCTGATCCACGACGGCTTTGTCGGCTTCGGACTGGCCAACAATCGCCTGGGCATGGAGCTGTTTTATTCCGAAGAAAAAATGCTCACCTGCTTCACCGGCAACCAGATCCAGGTGATGGACCTCTTTGCCCGGCATGGCCTGCCGCACAATCCGCAGCAGCTCTTTCCGGCCGACTTCGGCCATGACCATCTCTCGCTGCAATGCCACGGGCGGCAACTGCCCCCTTTCCTGGCCGGGTTCAGCCGCCGGGAACTGGACTACCTGGTGTTCTGCAACGAATTGACCGAACAACTCGACATGTACCCGGTTGAGGAATCCCTCTCCTTCTTCCTGTCCCGGAAGGAACAGGACCTGATTGAACAGCACCTGAGACAGCACGACGAGTTCGCCGCCTTCGCCGAAGAGGATTTCGGGGCATTGATCCTCGACTGGAATGACTTTGTTGATGAATGCAGCCAGATCTTCGAAGGCGACCTGTGGGAATACCAGCAGGGGCTGAAGCTGCGCGACATGCTGCAGTACGTGATTGAGGCCATGCCCGGACAACTGCGGCAGAAACTGCAGGGGATCCTCGCCGACCCCGACGAACGCTTCCGCAAGGCCCTCGTCGACCGCCGCAAGCGGTTGCACGCCACGCGCGATGTCAGGCTGCATGGCGAACAGTTCTGGTACCAGGGCGTGGTCCGCAACCAGGGTTCCAGCCTGCGCCGCGACCTGATCCGCCACGGCTGGTACAAATCCTGACCCGCCGCCATGCTCGCCCTGATCGCCGCCACCTCGTTTGAAACCAAACTGCTGCGGACCCGACTGCAGAAAAGCGACCCGCTGCCGGGGCGTTTTCCACTGTTCCACGGCCAACTGGCCGGGCAGGAGATCCTGCTCGCTCACAGCGGCGTCGGCAAAGCCAACGCCGCCGCCTGCACCGCCATCCTGTTGAGCCACCGGCAGCCCCGGGCGCTGCTCAACCTCGGCTGCGCCGGCGCCTACCCCAACTGCGGTCTGCGGATCGGCGACCTGGCCCTGGCCGACGGCGACATCCTCGCCGACGAGGGAAGCGACTCACCGGCGGGCTTCCTGGGCATGGAGGAGCTCGGGCTGCCCCTGCTGCGCCGCCCGGAGGGGGATCTCTTCAACCGGATGCCGACCGACCCCGAGCTGTTCCGCAACGCCGAATCCCTGCTGCGGAAATGGGCGAGTGACCAGGATATCGGCTTTGCCACCGGTCCCTTCGCCAGTGTCTCGACCTGCACCGGCACCGACCTGCAGGGCCGACAGCGTCAGCAGGCCGGCGGCGTCCTCTGTGAAAACATGGAGGGCGCCGCCATCGCCCTGACCGCGGCGCGTTTCGGCTGTCCACTGCTCGAACTGCGCGGTATCTCCAACCTGGCGGCGCGACGTGATCCCGATCAATGGGACATCCCGGCAGCCTGCCGGAACGCCGAACGCGCCCTCCTCCACCTGTTGCGGAACTGGCCGCGGAGCTGACGATGTCCAATCCTTTAAGCCTGGGTTACTCACCCTGCCCCAATGACACCTTCATCTTCTACGCCCTGGTTCACGGCAAACTGGCCGGCGCGCCAAAGGTCAGGGAACGGCTGGAGGATGTCGAAACCCTCAATCAGCTGGCCCGCCGGGGCGCTCTCGACCTGACCAAGATCTCCTATCACGCCCTCGGCCACCTGCGCCATGAATACGCTCTGCTGCGCAGCGGCGGGGCCCTCGGTCGTGGCTGCGGGCCGCTGCTGGTCAGCTCCCGGCCCTGCGATATCGAGGAACTGCGCACCACCTGTATCGCCATTCCCGGCGAACTGACCACCGCCAACCTGCTGCTGCAGCTGCACGGCGAGGGGTTTGCCCGCACCCGTGCCATGCCCTTCGACCGGATCATGCCGGCAGTGGCTGCCGGTGAATTCGCCGCCGGGGTGATTATCCACGAATCCCGCTTCACCTACCGGCAGCACGGCCTGCACCAGATTCTCGATCTCGGTCAGTGGTGGGAGCATGAAACCGGCTGTCCGATCCCCCTCGGCGGCATCCTGGCACGCCGCTCCCTCGGCGCCGAGCTGATCGAACGGGTTGATACCGCCCTCAAGGCCAGTGTCGACTACGCCTTCGCCCACCCCGATGAACCCCGCGATTACATCCGCGACCACGCCCGGGAGCTGGATGACGAGGTGACCGGCAGCCACATCCAGCTCTACGTCAACGCGTTCTCCCGCGACCTCGGCAACGAAGGCATTGCCGCCGTCGAACAGCTCTTCTCCCGCGCCGAAGCCCGCGGCCTGATCCCTCCCTGCGACCTGCCGCTGTTTGTCTCGCCGGGCTGAGCCCGGAACCCCACCCCCCTGCTGCGCTGCGCTTGCTTCCCCCCTATAAAATAGGGGGGATTGAGGGGGGCCCCCTGGAAGGGCGAGGGATTCGCCAGATCAAGGCGCGTTCCGATGAATGCGGAGGCGTAGCTGCCGCTACGTCGCACAAATGAAGAGGGGCGCAACACCGAGCATACCCCCCTGCTGCGCTGCGCTTGCCTCCCCCCTATAAAATAGGGGGGATTGAGGGGGGTCCCCAAGACAGAAAAGCCCCGCCGGAACCGGCGGGGCTTTTCTGTCTTTAATTACTGTGCGTGATCTCAGAGCACAGCGGCCAGGTACTCAGCGGTCTGCGCCCGTTTTTCCCGGGCGATCTCCTTCGGATCGACTTCAACGAATTTCTCGTCCGGGGTGACCTTGAAGATCGGCTGGCCCTTCTGGACAATGACACCGTCGCCACCCTCGATAAGAATCTTGTCGACGGTTCCGGCGAAGGGCGCGGGGATCTTGTTGAACATCTTCATCACCTCGAGGATGAAGAGCGGCTGACCGGCCTCGAAATGGTCACCTTCCTTGATGAAGGGTGGCATCCCCGGAGCTTCCTGGGCATAGTACATGCCGCCACCCGGAGTGACGATCTCGTCGGCCTTGGTCGCCGGCGGCGGAACCAGCACCTTCTTCATCGCCGCCTGCAGTTCGGGATCGTGCAGGTACTCGGGAATGGTCACTTCGAGGTCATCCTCAACCCGGAAGTCGAAGAAATCGGTCTTGCTGGCGATCATGAAGAGCATGCCGAACAGCTCGTTGCCGAGTTCGTAACCGCAATGGGCTTCCCGGATCGCCGCCCAGGTCTGCTGATCATAACCCCCCTGCGGTTTCTCCTGTTCCAGCAGTTCCCTCAGCTTGATGAATTCGCCCTTGTCCAGGCCGAACGCCTCGCGCAGCTGGGCATAGAATTTCAGCGCCCCCTGCAGCAGTTCGTTGTCGTGCGACCAGATCACTTCGGCTGCCGGGCGGGTTTCGTCATAGCTCATGTTGAGATACGCGTAGGTCTCTTCCAGCACCACCAGCGGATTGCGCAACCAGACCAGCTTGCCGTTTTCGATGGCAAAACTCCTGCGGTTGAGACTCAACCAACCGGAGAGCAGATGCGGGTCATTGAGCAGCACCTCCATCGGCCGGGTCAGCAGGGTTCCCTTGCGGTCAAGGGTTTCGGAAACCGCCCTGGCAGTCTCCTTGTCCCCGCCGTAAAGCTTGGCAAAATGTTTCTTCATCGAAATGAAGGCGTAGACAACATCATTTTTCTGCGCCTCTTCCTTGAGCCTGCCGACCAGGGTCAGGTAGGGGACGACAAAACGGGTAGTCGGCTTGGCCATCACGTTCTGGCCGAGGAACCAGTTGACCAGCCCGTAGTGAAACTCGAGGTTGGTGGCCAGGTTGGTGCCGCGCAGCACGGTGTTGCGGAGGACTTTGGCAAGGTGTTCGTAGCTGGCCCGGCGGTCATCCCCCTTGGTCAGCAGCAGGGCGATGTTGGAGTCGTAGGCACCGGAGACATTGTAACGCATGAACAGACCGGTGTCGGGGTTGGGAAAGCAGATCCCCTGGTCGTCGCGGATCTCACCCTCGATCGGCTTCGACCAGTTGCGGATCACGCCGCCGGCACTCGGTGACAGGGAACAGTCGGTGGCGTTGAGGCGGGCCTCGACCGAGGCGCCGAAACGTGGCAGGCGCTCGGGACGCGGCAGGCGGTCCTTGTGCTCGGCAAGCAGCGCCATCGCTTCGACCAGCGATTCGACAATGAAGAAATCATCCTTATCCTCGGGGTTGGTGAACTTGAGCTTGTAGACCAGCTCGGTCACCCGGTGTTCGACCTGGATGCGGGTGTTGACCTCCATGAAGTAGTGACGGTCGCGGTCGACGATGCACTCGAAGGTCGAGGCCGAGTCGAGACCGACGGCGGTACCGAAACGCTCCGACTGTTCCTCCATCCGCTTGAGGACCTGGAGATCGGTTTCCAGGGCCGCAGCCTGGTCCTTGAGACCAGCCTGTCTGGCCTTCTCGATCTCCAGCGCCAGGCCTTCCTGGGTAACGGAGACTTCCAGCAGTTTCTGCTCGTGCATCTGCAGCGAGCAGTCGCGGCCGCCGAGGGCGATGCACCAGCTGCCGTTGCCGAGCAGCTGGATCTCGTTGTGGCGGGTCTGCTCGATGTTCAGCTCGATCAGCACGTTCTTGTTGTCGCCGACGCCGTTGGCCTTGACTTCGAGCAGCACCTCGCGGGTCAATTCCGGGGCGTCCGCGGCCGCCTTTTTGATGTCAGCGTCGCTCGGGTTCTTCTTGGTCAGCAGTGAGGCGCCGAGAATCCGCTGTCCCTTGCCGCCGCCACCGCCGATCGCCTTGAGGCGGATGCGGGCGCCGGGGTAGTTCCGGAACATCTCGGCGCACTCTTTTTCCACCTGCGCGCAGAGTTCGTCGATGGAGAAGAGATCGATACCTTTCTCGTAGGAGGCGAACAGGATCTGGTCGGCCAGCTCCTCCAGGGAAAGTTTCTCGTCATCCAGCAGCTGCCGGTCGACCGCGAGCCCTTCGGCCTTGACCATCGCCAGCAGCGCCTCACGGCTCGGGTACTTGCTGACCAGGGTACGGGCGGTGACATTGTCGATTCCCGGTGTCACCGAAACATCGACCTGCAGGGCGGTCCTCTTGGCCTCGTCCTTCTTGCCGGCGGCCCGCTGGGTGGCGGCGCAGGGACCGATGAACTTCAGGCCGGCATCCTCGATCGCCTGCACGAACTCGTCATCCTCGGCCATGAAGCCGTAGCCGGCAAAGACCGAATCGTAACCGTTGTCACGGGCGATGGAAATGATCTGGTTGATCCGCTCGACGCGCTCTTCCTTCGAGGCCCCGGAGTAATCGGGCACCCGGTGAACGCGGCTGGTATCGGTCAGGCGTTTCAGTTCGGGAGAAAGGGCATTCGGATAGACGATGGAGTCCTTTTCCGAAAGCAGGATCCCGTAGTGGCGGATGCCCATCTCCTCATAGACCGTCATCGCCTCCAGGCGGATCGGTCCGCGACAGACGATCAGCGGCTTGAGATTCTCACAGGAGAAGGACCGAACCCACTCCGAAGAGGCGTTTCCCAGGCGGCGATCGCGGTGGATCAGCGGATTGTTCGCGTAATAGTCAGTTGTCTGTGCCATCGGTTTTATCTCCACGTCGAAACCTTGATTCGCTTTCATCATCAAATCCTTGTCGCCCCCTTAATGGAATTCGCGCTGCACGCCCTGCCAGGCCGAAGGCCGGTAGTGGCGGAGCAGGAAATGCAGGTTTTCACCCACCACCTTGCGCAGGTCGGCGGGCATGACCAGGGACGAGATCGAACCGAGAGCGAGGCCCTCCTTGGGATTCATCAACTCTTTCTCGTAACGCAGGTTCAGGACCGCTTCCTCGCCCTTGAGCCATTCAGCCACTTCGGCCTCGGCATCCTTCCTCGCCGCTTCGCCCTCCATGCCGGCCTTGACGCGTTCTTCGGCCGCCTGCTGGACCCGCTGCGGGACCGAGCCGCGCAGCTTGCGCAGTTCGGACTTGTAGACGAATTCCTTGCCGGCCGGACCCATGACCGCCAGGCGGGTGGTCGGCAGCGCCAGCACCACGTCGGCGCCGGTCGGATAGTTGTTGTAGGAGGCGTAGGCGCCGCCGAAGGCGTTGCGCAGGATCAGCAGGATGCGCGGGGTGCGGACATCGACGATCGAATCGAGCATCGAGCGGCCGGCCTGGACGATGCCGCGGGCCTCCTGGTCGCGCCCGGGGAGGAAACCGGTGGTGTCCTCCATGAAAATCAGCGGAATGTTGTAGATGTTGCAGAAACGCACGAAACGGGCGATCTTCAGCGCCGAGTCGCAGTCGATCTGTCCCGAGGCGACCGCCGAGTTGTTGGCAACGAAACCAACCACGTGGCCGCCGAGACGGCCGAAGGCGGTGATCGCCTCGCGGGCGCGGGTCGGCTGGAGTTCAAAGTAGTCGCCGTGGTCGCAGATCTGCTGGATGATGATCGAAACGTCGAACGGGGTGTTGAACCCGGTCGGCGAGTTGAAGGCCTTCTTCAGCAGGGTGTTGATCTCCCAGGTCTTGCGGTCGAGAGGATCGCTGGTCTCCTGGAAGGGCGCCGCGCTGTGGTTGTTGTCGGGAACGTAGCTGAGCAGCCTAACCGCGGTGCGCAGGGCGGCGGTTTCGTCGGCCACCGTCAGATCTGCCACCCCTGAGGCGCCGTGGACCTTGGGACCGCCGAGGTCCTCGGGGGAGATATCCTCGCCGAGCACCGACTTGACCACCCCCGGGCCGGTCAGGCCGAAGAAGGTGTCTTCCGGCTGGATAACGAAACTCCCCTGGCGCGGCAGGTAGGAACCGCCGCCGGCGTTGAACCCGAACATGCACATGATCGAGGGCACCACGCCGCTGATCTTGCGCAGCGCGGTGAAGGCCTCGGCATAACCGTCGAGGCCGCCGACCCCGGCCGGGACGAAGGCGCCGGCGGAGTCGTTCATGCCGATCACCGGAATGCCCTTTTCACCGGCCATGTTGAACAACCGGGCCAGCTTGCGGCCGTTGGTGGCATCGATGGAGCCGGCCCGCACGGTGAAATCGTGACCGTACAGCGCCACGTCACGACCGTCGATATTGAGAATGCCGGTCACCAGCGAAGCACCGTCAAGGTTCTTGCCCCAGTTCTGAAAGAGAATGTTCGGCTCGTTCTGGGTCAACACCTTGATCCGCTCCCAAACCGTCATCCGCTGCTTGAAGTGCTGCTTTTCAATCTGGCCGACGGGAACCGATTTTATCGGGCGTTGAATGAGGTCATAGCCTTCCTTCATGACCTCTTCGTAACCACCGGCCTGGCCGGCAATCTCTCCCGGGATGGTGAACTCGACCTTCTCGGGCGGAGTCAGGGGATTGCTCAATGAGGGTTTAATCGCTTTCTGGGACATGGCACATCCTTCTATGAGATGGGATTACGCTGCCAGACGGCAGCCTGTTGACGTCACGCGCAGCCGACAACCGGGCCACAGATTTAGAACATCGTTTTTCGCAGATCGACCTAAAAAAGCAGAAAATGCGCTAAATTGTCAAGGGAATTTTTAATCACAATAAAATTCAAACAAGCCCGCTGAAGAACCGGAACAGCCGAGAGATTGCCCATCATCCGCCGGCGGATCCGAAGCGGGAAAGGGCGGGCTGAAACCGGTGACAACCCTTGATTCCGGCGAGTCGAAGCGGTTCAGCGATGTTTTGTTTCCGGCCTCTCCAAATCCCGCCGTCGGACGGAACGGCAATCACCCGGCAGGGGCGTCGAAGGCGAGATGGATATTTTCTTGTCATTAAAACCGGGTGCAGAGGGAGCCTGCGCCCGATAAAAAAGCCCCACCGCCTGTTCGGGGGGTGGGGCTTTCTGTGACGGCCGGCAGATACAGCTTTTTATTTGGGCAGGCTCACAGCACGGATGTAGTCGGGCTGGATCGCCGCGGTGATTTCAGCGATCGTTGCCTCATCCACCCGCGAGTCAGTGGAAAAAACCACCAGCGCCTCGCCGCCCTTTTCACGGCGGCCGAGATTCATGTTGCCGATATTGACTCCGGCATCGCCGAGCAAAGTACCGATCTTGCCGATCAGCCCCGGACGATCCTGGTAGCTGAGGACCAGCATGTGCTCTTCGGGACGGAAATCGGTATCAAAATTACGCATCTTGACGATCTTCGGCCGTCCCTCGAAGAGGGTTCCGGCGATCACCCGCTTGCCGGTCGGGGTTTCCAGCGCCAGACTGACAACATTGGAATAGGATTCGGTCTCGGTGGTCCGCACCGCTTCGACCTCGATGCCCATCTCGCGGGCGATCAGGCCGGCGTTGACCAGGTTGACCTCGCGCTCGGTGTGACGGTTGAGCAGCGCCGCCAGGCCGCAGACGGTCAGGGGAGTGCAGTCGTAGCGCGCCAGTTGACCGCTGTAGGTGAAGGTCACCTTGCGCGGGTTGGGCGGTGCCAGCTGCGAAATGAAGTTGCCGATGGTCGAGGCGAGCGCCATGAAGGGCTTCATGTGCTCCATCAGGTCGGGATCGAAGCGCGGGATATTGATGGCGTTGGTCAGCGGCTTGCCGTCGAGATAGGCGAGGATTTCCCGGCAGACATCGATGGCGACATTCTTCTGCGCCTCGAAGGTATTGGCGCCGAGATGCGGCGTCACGACCATCTTCGGATGCGCGATCAGCTTCTTCAGAGTCTCGCTGTCGGGCGGTTCCTGGCTCCAGACATCGAAGGCGGCGCCGATCACCTTGCCGCTTTCGAGCGCCTGCAGGGTTGCGTCCTCGACGTAGATGCCGCCGCGCGCGCAATTGACGATCAGCACTCCGTCCTTCATCCGCTCGAACTGCGCCGGGCCGATCATCCCCTTTGTCTCCTCGTTGAGCGGCGTATGCACGGTAATGATATCTGCCAGCCGCAGCAGATCATCGAGCTGCACCAGCCTGACGCCGAAATCCTCGGCGCGCTTTTCGGAAATATAGGGATCGTAGACCACCACATCCATCTCGAACGCCCGGGCGCGGCGGGCGACGCGGCCGCCGACCTTGCCCATGCCGATGATGCCGAGGGTCTTGCCGCGCAGTTCATGCCCGGTGAAGGGCGCCCGCTGCCAGTCGCCGCTCTTGAGGTTGTCGTTGGCCACGGTGACATTACGGCAGAGGCTGAGCAGCAGGGCGAAGGTGTGTTCCGCCGCCGAGTTGGTGTTGCCGGTCGGAGCGTTGACGACAATGATCCCGCGCTCGCTGGCGGCGTCGATATCGACGCTGTCAACGCCGACCCCGGCGCGGGCGACGATCTTCAGGTTTTCGCCGGCTTCGAGCAGAGCCCGGTCGACCCGGGTACCGCTGCGGGTGATGATGGCGTCATAGGCGCCGATCTGCGCGCGAAGTTCTTCGGCCGACAGCTTCAGCCGGACATCGACACTGACCCGGGGATCCTCCTCCAGCAGCTGCAGACCGCTGTCGGACACTTCATCGGTAACAATGACCTTCATCTGAAAGGCTCCTTCAAAAGTCTGACGGGAAATGCCGGCCGGCCTCTCCCGTCGTGGAAATAATTGTTCAGGTCGGGCTGCCGGGATGCCAAGGGGGCCGCTCTCGGCCCGGATTCCGGCTGATCC
Source organism: Geothermobacter hydrogeniphilus (assembly GCF_002898515.1). Lineage (GTDB taxonomy): Bacteria > Desulfobacterota > Desulfuromonadia > Desulfuromonadales > Geothermobacteraceae > Geothermobacter_A. The sequence goes on from NZ_PPFX01000039.1 coordinate 10,149, forward strand.
GCCCGTTCCAGCGCATGGTTCGGTGATTCTAGGCCCCCGCCGGAGACCTGTCAATGCTTGCCGGCGAGCTCCGCGGCGGCCTGTTCGGGGATGGTGATGCAGAGGCAGTCGGCCTCGGCGTAGACCGTATCACCATTGCAGATCCGGCCGCGCACCATGACCTTGCGTCCGGAAGTGGAGAGAATCTCGCTCTCGACCGTGACCACCTGCTGCAACGGCAGCAGATTACGGAAATCGACATTGAGATTGCCGACCACGATCGGGTAACCGGCCGCCCAGGCCGCCAGCCCGAGGACCTCGTCCATCACCGCTGCCATGCTGCCGCCGTGGGCATGACCGGGCGGGCCCTCGGTTTCGGGACCAAACCAGATCCGCGCCCGCAGGGCACCTTCGGCGTTGCGAAAATAACGGACCCGGTAACGATCTCCTTCGGGCTCACCGGAGACGAAACGCAACGAAGCGCCGACCAGCGAGGGGGCATCGAACTCAGTCCAGCTTGATTCACCACTTAAGTCAACAGGGGGCATGGCCATCGTCAGGGTCTCCTCGATAAACAGTGATTTATGGTTCAACACAGCGGCACAGAGCTGGAAAAAGGCTGAAGACTTTCCGGCCAGAGCCTGAATCAGCCGAACGATTCCTCCGCTCTCCGGCTCTGCCCCTCTCCGCCTCCGCGTTGAAATTATCTTGCTTTCTCTAACCGTTCCTGCGGGCGAACTCTTCCATGAATCCGGCCAGTGCCTCGACCCCGTCCAGCGGCATGGGGTTGTAGATCGAGGCCCGCACCCCGCCCAGGGCGCGATGCCCCTTGAGGGCATAGAGCCCGGCGGCCCCGGCCTCGGCCAGGAAAGCGGCTTCCAGCTCCGGTGTCGGCAGGGTGAAGGTGACATTCATGATCGAACGATGCTCGACAGCGGCGCAGCCGCGGTAAAAATCCCCCGCGTCGATCACCCGGTAAAGCCGCGCGGCCTTCTGCCGGTTGCGCGCCTCGATGACATCGAGGCCGCCCTGTTGCCGCATCCATTCCAGCACCAGCTTGACCACGTAGATGGCAAAGGTATTGGTGGTATTGGTCAGCGAATCATCCTCAGCGGCGCGCGTGTAGTTGAGCAGCAACGGGGTCTTTTCATCGGCACTGCCGAGCAGGTCGTCGCGTACCACCACCAAGGCCATCCCCGCGGGGCCGAGATTCTTCTGCAACCCGGCATAGACCAGGCCGAAACGGCTGAAATCAAGCCGTCGGCCGAGAATTTCCGAAGTCTGGTCGGTCACCAGCGGCACATCGCCGGAATCGGGAAACTGCTGCCACTGGGTGCCGAACACGGTATTGTTGCTGGTCAGATGCAGGTAGGCGGCCTGCGGATCGATTGTCTCCGGATCGACTTCGGGCAGGCGGGCATAACTGCAGTCGACGCTGCTGGCGATCACCCGGACATCGGCGTAGGGAACAGCGTCGCGGTTGGCGATTTTGGCGAAATTGCCACTTTCGACATAGAGACAGGTGCGCGAGGGGCTGCGTCCGGCCAGGTTCATCGGCAAGGCGGCAAACTGCATCCGCGCCCCGCCGTGGATGAACAGGATGCGGTAATTCTCCGGCAGCCCGGTCAGCTGTCGGAAAAGGGTCTTGGCCTCGCCGAGAAGGGCCTGGAACTCACCGCTGCGATGGCTGATCTCGACCAGCGAGACCCCCATGCCGTTGAAATCCAACCACTCTTCGCGGATGCGCTCCATCACCGGCGGCGGCAGCATCGCCGGCCCGGCACCGAAATTCCATACCTGAGACATCTGTAAACTCCTCAGAACAGCAAATCGGCCAAGGGCTAAGGGCCAAAGGCTAAAGGTTTCCCTTGGCCTTTGGCCCTTAGCCTTTCAGCCGCATTTTTCATTTGATCTTCCGGCACTCCAGGTAGAACCGCTTCTCGTCGGCCTCGCCCATGGAGAAGGTCTTGCGCGGCAGGGCGCCGTCGAGGATGATGGTCCGGAAGAGTTCGAACTTGGAGAGCGCCGGCAGGTAGAAGCCGGCATTGCCCGCCCGGCTGCCGAGCTCCGTGACCACGTCGGCACCGTGAATGTAATCGATGCGGATATCTTCCTGCGCCGCCAGCTGGTCCAGAAACGCCTGCAGCGTGCCGACCGCCAGGTTGCTGGTCGGCCGACCGATCTCGGCCACTCCGCAACGACCGCCGGCAATCAGCGGCAGACGGTGAACACCCTCCCTGACCGCCTGATCAACCTCAGCCATGACCGCCTCGACCGAATCCAGCTCCTGCCAGACGAAGCCGCAGCCGAACTGCTGATAATAAGCCTCCATCCGCACCAGCAGCTGCGTCGCCTCAATGCCGAACAGCACCCGGTGGATGGCTTCGAATTCGAGACCGGGATCGTGCAGGTTGACCAGCTCGACCAGGGCCCAGCGGGCGGGGTGATCCATGATCTCGGCCGGATCGGAAGCCGCGGTCTTGAGCTGCTCCCAGATCGCTTTGGCGGTGGCGAAGGAGTGGTTGCCGTCCCCCATGGCGTAAAGCAACGGCGACTGGTTTTCGACCTGGTAACGCGCGGCAAAGGCTTTCGGTTCCGCCAGAGCAGCGAGAGCATCGGCGACCTGCCGCAGCAGTCGTTGTTCACCGACCTGCCAGCCGCGCAGGTAACCGCCGCCGGCCATCAGTTCGAAATCGTACAGCACCGGCAGCTGCTCTTTGAACAACGGCTCGATCACCGTCTGCCCGGGATCGTCGATCAGCACCATGATGTGCGGCAACTCCAGACAGGCCTGTTCCCGCACCTGGATGCGCGGCGGCAACCGGTCGAGAATGGTTCCCTCGGTGGCACGGATCAGGCTGCCGGACCCGGGCCGATAATCGTACTGCTCCAGGTCAAGAGCCACCATCAGGCCCTTGCGTGACGGCACCTGGGAGGTTCGGCGATCAACCAGCACGAAGCCTTCCGGCAACGGACGCAGCACTCCCTGGTCAAGGTAATCGCGCATCGTCTTGTTGATGGCACGGATCCGCTCCACCTTGCCCGGCTGCTCAAGATAGACCTCAGGAAAGGTCAGCTTCAGCGTCGACGGGGACTCGCCGACCCGTTCCGCGACCTGTTGCCAGTAGGAGGGCTGCGAGGTGTACTGGTCACAGGCGATGACCGCCCACTTGGCCAGGTCAACATTGTCGTGCGGCAGCAGAATCTGCGGGGCGCGCAGCCCGATGGCGGGGAAATTCATGGCACTGTCCTCGATTGTTTGATGCATTCGCAAAACTCTTGGGATGGTTGAACCAGCCTATTTGATCCGCTTCAGATGACTGCCGGCCGAAGGATCGGGCGGCGGATCGGTTGGCGGTTCGGGTTCTTTTTCCGGCTCGAGTTCGGCATCCAGGTTCGGCAGGCTGTCTTCACCGAGCATGCGCTGGACGGCGTCGGCAATGCTCAGGCACTGCTGCATGCAGACCTTGTGCGCCGGGCAGGTCGAACAGTCCGCCTGGCCGCCGGCGGCCCTGAGGGCATGGATCACCAGTTCGACACTCTCGATCTGGGTCAAGGGAATCAGGTACATCTCTATCCCGCCTTTCAGTCCCCTGTCGCCAGGGAGCGCTCGGCCACCTCGGCATAGGCGGCCAGTTTTTTCATCATCGCGGCGAAATCGGCCGGCTTCAGCGACTGTGGACCATCGCTGGCCGCCTCCTCGGGACACGGATGGACCTCGACGATCAGCCCGTCGGCTCCGGCCGCCACCGCCGCGTAGCACATCGGCGCAATCAGACGGGCATGGCCGGTGGCGTGCGAGGGATCGACAATCACCGGCAGATGGGTCTGGCTCTTGAGAACCGGCACCGCCGAGATGTCGAGGGTGTTGCGGGTCGCGGTCTCGAAGGTGCGGATGCCGCGCTCACAGAGGATCACCCGCCGATTGCCCTCGGAGAGAATGTACTCGGCGCTCATCAGGTACTCCTGGATGGTGGTCGCCATCCCCCGTTTGAGCAGGATCGGCTTGTCGAGCTGGCCAAGCATCTTCAGCAGGGCGAAATTCTGCACGTTGCGGGCCCCGACCTGCATCACATCCGCGTAGCGGGCCACCAGTTCGACGTCACGCGGATTGACCACCTCGGTGACGATCGGCAGACCGGTTTCCTCACGCGCCGCGGCCAGCAGCTTGAGCCCCTCTTCCTCCAAACCTTGGAAAGAATAGGGCGAGGTGCGCGGCTTGAAGGCGCCGCCGCGCAGCAGCCTGGCCCCGGCCGCCTTGACGGCATGCGCGCTCTGCAGAATCTGCGACTCGTTCTCGACCGAGCAGGGCCCGGCCATGACGATGAACTCATCCCCGCCGACACACAGGCCGGGAACGATCTCCACCAGGCTCGGCTCCGGCTTGACTTCGCGGCTGGCGAGCTTGAAGGGCTTGAGGATCGGCACCACGTTGTCGACCCCGGACAGCGACTGCAGCGACTGCAGCACCGCCTTGCCACGCTCGTCACCGACGGCGCCGACCACATTGCGGGTCGCGCCATGGATGACGTGCGGCTTGTAACCGAGTTCGCGAATCCGTTTCTTGACCTCGGCCAGTTCCTGCCTGCCGGCCCCCGACTTCATGACGATAATCATTTTTATTCACTCCGTCTGCATCGATGTTGAGTTGCACCTGAATCAGTGAGTTTCTGTTGGATGGAGAGTGCAAGTGCTTGGTCTGCATGAGATTTCCAGAAATCTGAAGCGCACCCATAGGTTCGCTGGTGATTTCTGGGAAGCTCAGACAGATCAATGACTTGTGCTATCCGCCGACAAGGAGCTCACTGATTCAGGTTCCAGTCATCCCGGGCTGCCGGCGCCCGAGGTCAACTTTCGTCCATCGATCCAAAACGAAAAAAACCACGGGAAGCCGGGGTCGGCCAGCCCATGGTTTGCGAATTGTAACAGAGCGCGGGGTCTAGAACATTGGCGTTACAATCGGTCCATGGCCGGGCGACCGCAGATAAAGCTGCCGCCGGAAAAAAAGCTCATAAACCAGGAGAAACGCTGACGCATGTGACAGACTCCGCGTTGATGGAGCCTGTTTTCTACCAGAATCGGCGCGGAATGGCAAGGATGAAACCTTGAATCAGTGAATCCCTTGTCGGCAGACAGCACAAGTCATTGATTCAGGTGAAAAGCCGGGCGAACCGGAAGCCGCGCCCCGCGAAACGGTCTTTGCCGCCCCCGGCCGTCAGCCATGCATATGGCCGCGCAATGCCTTCAGGAACTGGCCGACCCAGCGATGCACGTCGTTGCGGCGCAGGTCGCCGCGCAGCCGCCGCATCCGCTGCTGGCGCTCTTCGAGCGGCATGTGAAAGGCATGACAGATCGCCTCAGCGGTGCCGTCGACGTCGTAAGGATTGACCAGCAGCGCGGCATTGCCCATCTGGTCGGCGGCGCCGGCGAATTCACTGAGGATCAGCACGCCGTTGTTGTCAAGAGAACAGGCACAGTATTCCTTCGCCACCAGGTTCATGCCGTCCCGCAGCGGGGTGATCAGGGCGATTTCGCAGGTACGGTAATGGGCCAGCAGCTGCACCGGGTCGAGGGAACGGTAATGGTAATGGATCGGCACCCAGCCGGCCTCGGAAAAGCGGCTGTTGATGCGCCCGGATTCGCGATCGAGAAGTTCCTTGAGATCACGATATTCCGGTACCAGCGTCCGGCTCGGAACCACCACCTGCAACAATGAACAATGTCCCACCAGCGCGGGATCGAGTTCCAGCGCCCGCTCAAAAGCGAGAAACCGCTGCGGCAGCCCCTTGGTATAGTCGAGCCGGTCGATGCCGAGAATCAGCTGCCGCCCCGCCAGCTTTTCATGCAGGAACCAGGCGGCCTCGTCCACCTCGTGGGTGCGGGCCCGGTTTTCAAATTCACGACTGTCAATACTGATCGGAAAATGACCCGCCTTGACCACCCGCTCACCGTAACGCAGCAGCGAGTGGGACCGGCGGCGACCGATCACCTCGACTTCCGGCAACAGCATGTTGGCACTATTGACGAAGTTGCGCCGATCACGCAGGGTCTGGAAACCGATCAGGTCGTAGGCCAGCAGGCCGCGCAGCAGTTCCTGCTTCCACGGCAACCGGCGCAGCAGGTCGGGCGACGGAAAAGGGATGTGAAGAAAATAGCCGAGCGCCTGCCGCACCCCGAGACGCCGCAGTTCCTCCCCGACCAGGGCCAGCTGGTAGTCCTGGACCCAGATCAGGTCATTCTCGTCGGCCCGCCCGGCAACGACTTCGGCAAAGCGCCGGTTGACCTGCTGGTAGGACCGCCAGTTTTCGGTCGAGAAGCGGCACTGGCCGAGCATATCGTGAAACAGCGGCCAGAGGGTTTCATTGGAAAAACCGAGATAGAACCTGTCAACCTCCTGCTGGCTGAGGGGCACGGATGCCAGTTGATAGCCCTCGGCCTCGCCGAACTGGTCAAGCAGCGGTTCGACCGGCGCCTCGTCACCACAGCCCGGCCAGCCGACCCAGAGCCCCTTGTTGGCCTTGATGACCGGCGCCAGTGCGGTCACCAGACCACCTGCGCCGGCACTGACCTGCCAGCGATCCTCGTCCCGACGAAGAACGATCGGCAGTCGATTTGAAACCACCAGCAACCGCTGTCCCGATGTCATCATCTCACCCTCCATGGCGGCAGACCCTGAGCCAGGTCCGCAGAAATTCAAGCAACTGATCCGGCGGTCGCAGCCGGCACGACGCCCGACTGGCGCGCGGCTGTTCGCGCACCAGGATGCCGACATCCCCCTCGCCCAGGACGGCAAAGGCATCCTCGTCGGTCAGATCGTCGCCGAGATAGACCGCCAGGGTTCCTGATGGTGATTCGGCACGCAATTCCCGCACCGCGTCCCCCTTGGTCCGTCCCGGACAGCGTAGCTCCAGGCCTCCGTCAAAGGGATGCAGCTGCAGGTCGTTGTCCGCCGCCAGAGTTGCCCACTCGCGACCGGCGATTTCCTCCAGCCGCGCTTTGCGCGCCTCATCGAGTCCCCGCCAATGGATCGCCAGCGAGGCCGGCTTGCGCTCCAGGTGGGTTTCGATCCCGGCCTTGACGGCCCGACTCCAGGCCCGCTGCAGGCAACCTTCGACACTCACCGGCAACTCAACCCGACGGATGTCCCCGCCCGCCAGGCGCCGCTCCCAACCGTGACAGCCCCAGATCTCCGGCAGCGGCTCAAGCTGCAGCAGCGGCGGCATGTCGGCCACCGCCCGCCCGGTGACAATCACCAGCCGAGTCCGTTGCAGAACCAGCAGTTCGGACAGCAGTTCCCGAATCCCGGGATAGGGAAAAGCCCGATCCCGGTCGGGAACAAACGGCGCCAGAGTGCCGTCATAATCAAGCATCAGCAGCCGTTGCGACGCGCGTTCGACACGCAGCCAGAAATCAGCGGGCAACCCGGCGGTCGGTATTTCAGACAAGGCTCTCTCTCCATGCCAGTTCCACCCCCGCGGTGGATTCAGGGATTAGTTATACCATACCCGGCACCATGGACCGACCCCGTTCCCGCAACGGCCGATCGCTTCCTCTTTTTACTTGACACTCCCGGCACCTTTGGCTATAAACAGACCTCGTTTCGCCCAGGTAGCTCAGTCGGTAGAGCAGAGGACTGAAAATCCTCGTGTCGGCAGTTCGATTCTGTCCCTGGGCACCACGCAAATATAGAAGCCCCCGCGATACCGACCGCGGGGGCTTTTTTGTTGCCCTGCCAGAAATTTTTCGAACTCTCCCTTGCTTGAGTCCAAATTATTTACTGTGATATCGCGAAATTGACGATAAAAGCCGTTATAATGGAAACACACAACCCTTTCAGGGTCTTCCGGAAACCCGAGCACGAGGAGAAACAATGATGAAAAAGTTTGCTGCCTTGATTTTGACGGTTATGCTGGCCCTCTCCCTGGCCGCCTGCGCGACAACAAAGGGCGGCGACACCATGAAGGTCAAGTGCCCCGCCTGTGGATATCAATTTGAAGTGCCTGCTGACGGCGGCGGCAGATAATTCCCGTGGATAACTTTTCGAACTCAGACCTGCACTCTGCTTTCGATCAGCACCACGGGCGTTAGCCCCCTCGCGGCTTACGGCGGCCGGAAACCTCGTTTCCGGCCGCCGACTCATACCAGCAGCATCCGGTCTGAATCGAAGGTCTCACCGCGAACGGCATAAAATCTCTGCAGCAACCCCTCCACCGTCATCCGGTCCTTCTCCTCTCCCGAAATATCGAGAATAACCCGCCCACCATGGAGCATGATCAGCCGGTTGCCGAGTTGCAGCGCCTGGCGCATGTTGTGAGTGACCATCAACGCCGTCAGGTGCAGTTCGGCAACCATTTTTTCAGTCAACTCCAGAACCTGCAGCGCGGTCTTCGGGTCGAGGGCGGCGGTATGCTCATCGAGCAGCAGGATCTGCGGCCGCACCAGGGTGGACATCAGCAGGGTCAGAGCCTGTCGCTGGCCGCCGGAAAGCAGTCCGACCTGGTCCTTGAGCCGCTCTTCAAGACCAAGGCCGAGTTGAGCCAACTGGCGGCGAAAAGCATCACGGTCACGGCGCCTCACTCCCAGGCCGAGGCCATGCGGTCGTCCCCTCCGGGCGGCCAGGGCCAGATTCTGCTCGATGGAGAGACTGCCGCAGGTCCCTTTCAGCGGGTCCTGAAAAACCCTGCTGATCAACCGGGCCCGGCGATGTTCCGGCCAGGAGGTGACATCACAGTCATCAATAACGATCCTCCCGCCGTCAATCGGATAACTGCCGGCCAGACAGTTGAGCAGGGTACTCTTGCCGGCGCCGTTGGAGCCGACCACGGTAATGAAATCACCGCGCCGCACCTGCAGATCGATGCCGCCGAGGGCCAGCACCTCGTTAACGCTGCCGCGGTGGAAATATTTGCTCAGCCCGCTGATACCGATCATTTCTGATGCCTTCTAAAAAACCTGGCTAAGCAAAAAGTGCCGGCAGCAAGGCGCGCGATTGCCGAGCAATGCGGCGTAGCTGCATACGTCGAAGCCGCGAGAGCAGGCGCAGCAACGCCGCTACTGGTGAGTTTTTGCGACGCCATCATCGCCACAGCACCTTGCGCCGCAGTTGCGGCAGAATCAGGGCACCGACCACCAGCAGCGCGGTCAGCAGGTTGAGGTCGCTCGGGGTGAAGGAAAAAGATCCCAGCTTCAGGCTCAGGGCCAGGGCGATGGCGAGCCGGTAAACCGCCGAACCGAGCAGCGCCGCCAGCAGCGCCCGGCCGACACTGCGGCAACCGAACAGGGTCTCGCCGACGATCACCGAGGCGAGGCCGGCAACGATGGTGCCGATCCCCATGTTGACATCCGCCGCCCCCTGGCTCTGGCAGAGCAGTGCGCCGCTGAGCGCGGCCAGTCCGTTGGAGAGACCGACGGTGAAAATGATGACGTGGTCAGCGTTGACTCCCTGGCTGGTGATCATCTGCCGGTTGGCCCCGGTTGCCTGAATGGCCAGACCATAAGCGGTATGCAACAGCCAGAACAGGCCAAGCAGGCCGAGGCAGGAAAGAACGCCGAACAGCAGCGGCGCGGCTGCAAAGGGGCCGAGACCAGCATTCAGCAGCGGATCGAGGACCGTCGGCTTGCCGAGCAGGGTGACATTCGGCGCCCCCATCACCCGCAGGTTGATCGAATAAAGGGCGATCATGGTGAGAATCGAGGCCAGCAGGTGCAGGATGCCGAACTTGGTGTTGAGAATGCCGGTCACCATGCCGGCCAGGAATCCGGCACCGAGGGCCAGCAGCAGCGACACCCATGGGTCAACGCCGGAGCTGATTGCCACCGCCGAGACCGCCGCTCCCAAAGGCAGACTGCCGTCGACGGTGAGGTCGGGAAAATCGAGCACCCGGAAAGTCAGGTAGACCCCGAGGACCAGGAAGCCGTAAGCGAACCCCTGTTCGAGGGCGCCCATAAAAGCGTAAAAGGTCATGAGATTTTTCGCCGCCAGGACGCCAGGAGATTCAAAGGCCTTTTAGCGCAGAGGCGGGGAGGGGCAGAGACGGAGAGAAATCCTTTGTCCGGGTTTAAACCCAAAACTGATTTAGGTTTCTCTGCGTCTCCACCTCTCTGCGCCTCTCCGTTAATAAGGTTTTCTTGGCGTGCTTGGCGTCTTGGCGGCCCAAGGAATTTATTCGACGATTTTATCGGCGTTTTTCAGCTGCGCGTCGCTGATCTTCAGGCCCATTTTTTCCGCCGAGGCGGGATTGAGATGGATTTTGAACTCGCGCAGGGTCTCGACCGGCATGGTGGCGGGGTCGGCGCCCTTGAGAACCCGTCCGACCATCTCGCCGGTCTGACGGCCCATCTGGTAATAGTCGACGGCCAGTGCCGCGATGGCGCCTCGTTTCACCGAATCGGTGTCGGCGGCGAAAACGGGCAGCCTGTTCTGTTGCCCAACCTTGACAATGGCCTCGAAAGCCGAAACCACGGTGTTGTCGGTCGGAATGTAGATCGCGTCGGCACGACCAACCAGGCTCTTGGCCGCCTGGGTGACACCGGCCGAGTTGGAAACCGTCGCCTCCTCCACCCGCAGACCTCTTCTGGCAGCCTCTTCTTTCAGCACCTTGACGATGGTCACCGAGTTGGCTTCACCCGAGTTGTAGATCACGCCCAGCGTCTTCGCCCCCGGAATAAAACTCTGAATCAGCTCAATCTGCCTGCCAACCGGGCTCATATCGGTGGTGCCGGTAATGTGCCCGCCCGGCTTCTCCAGCGACGTCACCAGCCCGGCGCCGACCGGGTCGGTCACCGCGGCGAAAATAATGGGAATGGTACGGATCACCTGGGCGCAGGCCTGGGCGGTGGGAGTGGCGATGCCGACCGCGACATCCGGCTGTTCGCCGAGCATCTGCCGGGCAATCAGGTTGGCCGTGGCGATGCTTCCCTGGGCAATATGGTCATGGTAGTTGACCTGGAAACCCTCCGCCTTCAATTCATCCTTGATCCCCTGGCGCAGGGCATCAAGAGCCGGATGCTCAACGATCTGGTTGAACGAAACGGTATAGTTGCGGGCGGCAGCCGGCACCGACAACAACAAAAAGACAACAACAAGCAGGCGCTTCATATTCTACTCCTTGAAAAGTTCATGGTCTGGCAAATCAGTTCAATCTATGCGAACCGGCGGGGAGGGTCAAGCCGGGAACCGAGTAACACGTTATTTTTATTCGTGCTATTTTTAGCTTGACAGAATAATTGGAATCTCCTAAAGTGCTACGAAATTTTTATTCGTGCTATTCGCAGACTGTTGAAGATCACAACGCAACCCTCACCCTGTCGACTTCGGGACATTTCATGCTGCGCATCCTGACACTGATTGCCGTCATTCTGCTTGGGACAGCTCTTCCGGCCCTGGCCGCCCATCCGGACACCAAAAGCGACATTGAAAACCTCAAACAACGCATCCGCACCCTGGAAACGCAACTGGGGCAGCAGCCGGCAACGGAAGGCCCCTTCTCCCTGCGACCCCTCAACAGGTACCTGACCTTCAGCGGCCTGCTGGAACTCGAAGCGAGCTACAACAAGGTCGAAGGGGGCGATGAGAGCAGCGACCTGAACCTGGCCACCGCCCAGCTTTCCACCGAGGCCGCCATCAACGACCGGATCAACGGCCATCTTATCCTGCTGTACGAGGAGGATGGGTCCGGCAATGAGAGCATCAAGGCCGACGAGGCGGTCATCAGCCTGAGCTGCCCGCAACCCCTGTTCGGCCAGACCCCCGCCTTCCACGGCGGTAAAATGTACATCCCCTTCGGCAAGTTCAACAGCTCCATGGTCAGCGACCCTCTGCCTCTCGATCTCGGGGAAACCAACGACACCGCAGCCATGTTCGCCCTGGAAGGATCGCTGTGGAACCTGAGTCTCGGCGTCTTCAACGGGGAAACGGACAGTCGCGACGACAACAACCGGATCGACAGCCTGGTCGCCGCGCTCGAAATCAGCCCGCTCGAGAACCTGAGGTTCGGATTCTCCTGGCTCAGCGACCTGGCAGAGAGTGACGCCGGGCTGGTGGCGGACACGAATCTTTACAGTTCAAGCGTTCCCGCGGCCTCGGCCTTTCTCTCTCTGGCCTTTAACCATGTTGACTTTGAAGCGGAAATCCTCGGCGCTCTGGACGATTTCGACCGACCGCTGGTCGGACGGACCGACCTGACCGGGGACCGGCCGCTGGCCTGGGATATCGAGGCAACCTGGATGCCGACCGACCGGGCGCAGCTCGTGGCGCGGGCCGAGGGGGCCGATGATTTCCAGGACGACCCGATCCGTTTCGGCGTCACCGGCTCCTACGGCATCTTCGTCAACACCGTGGTGGCCATAGAATATCTCTACACCGACCCGGAGACCGCCCCGAGGAACCACTCTGTTACCGGTCAACTCGCTTTCGAATTCTAAACCTGGAGGGCCCGATGCGAAAATCACTTATCCTGTTCTCTGTCCTGCTGCTTGCCGCCACCCCCTGCTACGCGCATTTCGGCACCCTGATCCCGTCCAACGACATCATCACCCAGGCCGACAACAAGACCCTCGGCCTGCAGGTAAAATTCATCCACCCGATGGAGGGCCATTATATGGAAATGGCCAAACCGAAGCAGTTCGGGGTGATGCACAACGGCAGAAAAACAGACCTGCTCGACTCCCTGCGGGCGGTCAAGGGGCAGGGGCCCGGTCAAAGTGGACAATTCACCTTCTGGCGCGGCGACTACAAGATCCGTCGCCCCGGCGACTACACCTTCTTCGTCAAGCCGACTCCCTACTGGGAACCGGCCGAGGACAAGTTCATCGTCCATTACACCAAAGTCTGCGTCGGCGCCCTCGGACTGGAATCGGGCTGGGATCAGCCGGTCGGTCTGGAGACCGAAATCATTCCCTTGAGCCGCCCCTACGGGCTCTGGAGCGGCAACCTCTTCTCCGGCCGGGTCCTGCTCAAGGGGAAGCCGGTCCCCTACGCTGAAATCGAGGTTGAATATCTCAACGAGGCTGCCGAAGGGGGTAAAATCCACCCGCCGTCCGATCCCTTTGTCACCCAGGTGATCAAAGCCGATGCCGACGGCGTTTTCCACTATGCCATGCCGAAGGCCGGCTGGTGGGGGTTCGCCGCGCTGTCCGATGCGGACTGGAAATTGCAACATGACGGTGTCGACAAGGATGTCGAAATCGGTGCCGTCTACTGGGCCCACACCACCGAACTGCAATAGGAGCTAGTGAGCATGCGTATCGCCAAACTGCTGATTTTCACACTGCTGCTGAGCCTGATGACGGCCGGGCCGGCTCTGGCCCACAAGGTCAACCTATTCGCCTATGTCGAAGACGGGAAAATCTTTACCGAGAGCTATTTCCCCGACGGCCGGAAGGTCAAACAGGGAACGGTCGAAATCCGCGACAGCAGTGACCGACTGCTGACCACCGGCACAACCGACGACCAGGGGCTCTTCAATTGCCCCATCCCCAAGGTCGATAACCTGACCATCATCATCAAGGCCAGCATGGGGCATAAAAACAGTTACCGGCTCAAGAAGGCCGAGGTCGAGGACGGGCAATGATGACCGGAATCCGCCGCACCACCCTCGCAGGGCTGCTCTTTTTCTGCCTTGCGGCCCCGTCCACAGCCATGGCCGTGGACGACTGCGCGGCCCGAATCAAGCAACTTGAACAGAAAAACGCCCGTCTGCATAAGCAATTGCGGCAGGTCAAAAGAGAGTTGGCCAGAGAGCAGACAGAAGAGCAGGAAGCCGGCTGGCCCCAGGTGCTCGGCGGCATCGGTATCATCTTCGGCCTCAGCGGCGTGGCGATGATGGTGAGCGCGAAGAGAAATACCAGGTAATCGGGCCGCCAAGGACGCCAAGAAAACCTTTTTTAACGGAGAGTCGCAGAGAGGGAGAGGACGCAGAGAAAACCAATAGCAGTTTTTGGTTTTAAGCCCAAAAGATTTTCTCTCCGTCTCTGCTCCTCTCCGCCTCTCCGTTAAATAAGTTTTTGACCTTCTGGGCGTACTTGGCGCCTTGGCGGCCCAAAGCCTTTGGCCTTTAACCTTTGACCTTGAACCTTTAACCTTTGGCCTGACTTGTTATGCATATCTCCGACGGGGTTCTCCCCACCACAGTCGCCCTCGGCAGTTATGCTCTCAGCGCCGTCATCGCCGCCTGGAGCCTGAAACGCACCCGCCCCGAGGCCTTGCCCAAGGTGGCAGTGGTCACTGCGACCTTTTTCGTCGCCTCGCTGATCCACATCCCCTTCGGCCCGACCAGCGTCCACCTGCTGCTGCCGGGACTGGTCGGGGCGCTGCTCGGCGCGAGCGGTTTTATTGCCATCCTGGTCGGGCTGCTGCTGCAGAGCCTGCTGTTTCAGTTCGGGGGGCTCACGGCGCTCGGCGCCAACGCCCTGATGATGGGACTGCCGGCACTGGCGTGCGGTTTCTTCTTCCATCGCTTCAAGGGAAAAACGGCGAAACGCCAGATGCTGGTCGGCGGTCTCTGCGGCGGTCTCGGCACCATGCTGGCCGCGCTGCTGCTGGCCTGCCTGCTGACTACCGGCGGCGAGGATTTTTTCGGCGTCGCCAAGCTCGCCCTGGCCGCCCATGTACCGGTGATCATCATCGAGACGATCGTCACCGCTCTGACCGTCTCTTTTCTCTCCCGCGTCAAACCGGAACTGCTGCAGGCTCCGTTTCAAACCCGCCGGAAGATGCCATGACCCCGCAACCGATCATCCTGCCCGGCTGGAGCCTGGCCGGCGGCCTGCTGCTGTTGCTGCTGATGGGTGGCGCCAGCAGCTGGGGCATTCGACGCCTGGTACGCGGCGCCCGGCAACGACGTAAAGGAGAGCCGGACTGGTCCCTGCCGCAACTTGACGGCGCCACCGCCGGCGACTCGCCGATCCATCGCTGGGAGGTGCGCTGCAAGCTGGTCGGAATGCTCGGTTTCGCCTTCCTGGTTGTCTCTCTGCAAGATCTGCGAACAGCGGCGGTCGCCGGCGCGATCACCCTGTCACTGCTGTTCGTCACCCGCCTGCCCTTCGACCGTTCCCTGGCGCGGCTGCTGGCGATGAGCGGTTTTCTCGGCATGTTCCTGCTGGTGATGCCCTTTTCCGCCCCCGCCCACCCCGGCGATACCCTGATCCAGTTCGGCAACCTGGAGTCCCTGCCCTGGAACCTGCGCGGCCTGCACAAGGCGGCGACCATCTGCCTCAAGGCCTGCGCCGTGGCCCTGCTGATGGAACCGCTGCTGGCCACCGCGCCGCTCACCCGCACCCTGCAGGGGCTGCGCCGACTCGGCGTTCCGGCCGCCATCGGCCAGATGCTGCTGCTGGCGCATCGCTACAGCTACGTCTTCAAACACGAAGCCTGGCGGATGGCGTCCGGCATGCGGCTGCGCGGCTTTCAGCCCGGCAGCAACCGACGCGCGCTCGGCGCCTTCGGCAACTTCCTGGGGATGCTGTTCGTGCGCAGCTTCGAACGCACCGAACGTGTTTACGACGCCATGCAGGCCCGCGGCTACCGCGACCGCTTCCCCGAACCGGAACCGCAGCCGGCAACGGCAAAGGATCTGCTGCTGGCCGGGTTCTTCCTGCTGCTCGGCGTCGCTCTGCTGCTGGCCGACCGATGCTATTTTTCAACCTTTTAACGGAGAGACGGAGAGGTGCAGAGCGGGAGAGGCCACAGAGAAAACCAAAACCAGTTTTTGGTTTTAAACCCAAAAGGTTTTCTCTCTGCTTCTCCCCGTCTCTCCGTTAAAACAGGTTTTCCTGGCGCCTCAAGCGAGTAAAACGAGCGAGTGGGCCCCAGCTTTTTTGCCTTTAACCCTTGGCCTTTAGCCGCCTTTGAATTGAACCTTTATGCATGATCTCAACCGCCCCGCCCCCCTGCCGAACCCGAGCGACGCGCTGTTCGCCCTGCGCGGACTGAGCTACGCCTATCCGGGCGATATCCAGGCCCTGCGTGACATCAACCTCGCTATCGCTCCCGGAGACCGGCTCGGACTGGTCGGCCACAACGGCTCGGGCAAGACCACCCTGGTCAAACAACTCTGCGGGCTGCTGCAACCGCAACGGGGCGAGGCTTTCTACAAGGGCGAAAAACTGCGGGGGGACCACCTGCAGCGCGCCCGGCTGGAGATCGGCCTGCTGTTCCAGGATCCCGACGACCAGCTCTTCTGCCACAGCCTGATCGAGGATGTCGCCTTCGGCCCGCGCAATCAGGGGCTGCCGGCGGCCACCGCCGAAGTTGCCGCGCGCCGCGCCCTGGAACAGGTCGAGCTGCTCGATCACGCCTACAAAGCTCCCCACGCCCTGAGTTACGGGCAGAAAAAGCGTGCCGCGCTGGCCGGACTGCTGGCGATGCGACCCGAGGTGCTGATTCTCGATGAACCGACCGCCAATCTCGACCCCCGCCAGGAGTGCCTGTTTCTCGACCTGCTGCGCGACTATTCCGGCACCCTGATCGTCATCAGCCACGACCTGCTGTTTCTCTATGAACTCTGCGACCGGGCGCTGGTACTCGACACCGGCCGCATCCATCATGACTACGGGATGCGCGAACTGGTTGCACACCGGCCGTCACTGCGCGAACACGGGCTCGATTTTTCTTTCCGTTTCGCCGGCAATGAAAAAGACCCGTCTCCGCGGGACAACCCCGCTCCGGCCGCGATGCCGGAGAGTTCCGCGACACCAGCTTCGTCTACGCCGCTGATCGAACTGGGCGGCTACCATTTCAGCTACCCGGACGGGACCGCCGCCCTAAAGGGTATCGACCTGCGGATTCACAGCACTGAGCGGGTCGCCCTGGTCGGCGAGAACGGCGCCGGCAAAAGCACCCTGCTCGCCTGTCTGCTCGGCATCCACCGGGGGAAGGGGTTTTACCGCTACGACGGCCAAGAGATGGACAACCGGCGGCGGAAACAGCTCTGGAACCGGGTCGGCCTGGTTTTCCAGGACTGCGCCGATCAACTCTTCTGCCCGAGCGTTTTCGACGAGGTCGCCTTCGGACCGCGACAGCGCGGTTATACGGAAATGGAGGTGGAACGACGGGTGGCAAAGGCGCTGCGGCAGGTCAGGCTGGAAGGCTTCGAACCGCGGGTGCCGCTCAAGCTTTCAGGCGGGGAACGCAAGCGACTGGCACTGGCCGGCGTTCTGGCGCTCGATCCCGAGGTGCTGATCCTCGATGAACCGACCGCCGGACTCGATCCCCAGGGGGAAGAACTGCTGCTGCAGATCCTGCGGGAAGTCAAAGCGACCCTGCTGCTGGTCAGCCACGACATGTTCTTCGTCCGCAAGCTGACCGAACGCACCCTGGTGATGCACCGCGGCAGCATTCTGCGTGACTATCCGACCGCCAGCTTCCTCGACGACAGCGATCTGGCCTCCCTCAACGGTCTCGACTACACCTACCGCGACCGCTGCGCCATCGAGATTCGCCAAATCCAGCACGAGCATGAACACGAACACCTGCACAAGCACCTGCACGAGCATCAGCACCGCCACGGCGACCTGCTCCACAGCCACCCCCACGAGCATGAGCACGAGCACCGGCACCGCTTCCGCCACAGTCACGACGAGGAAGGCGGGCACAGCCACCCGCCGCAGCGGGAGTTCCACGACCATCCGCACCCCGGCCACGAGGATGAACCGCATGACCATGAACATTGACGGCCGCGCCGCCACGCGGAATTACGGCCGGTAGTAAGCGCCGGTCGGGGTCCCGAAAAAGGCCGCCAGGGGGATCTCCTCCTGCCTGATGCGCCCCTGCGCCGGGAGCTCGCCGCGGGCCACAAGTTCGAGAACCGCGCAGGCGGCCGCGGCGGTCGTCCAGGAGATGGCGCGCCAGGACTGGCCGGCGATCTGCCGGGGATAGTAGGAACGCACAAATTCTTCGCGCCGCAGGTGGCCGTCCTGCTTCCCCTCCACTGCGGCATGGATATAAACAACGTCTTCATTGACCGGCGGCTTGGCATCAACCAGAATCTCGCCGGCCCGTTTACGAGCTTTTTTCATCTGCAGTTCCTCGAAAAAAAATCGCATCAGGCGGCAGTGGCCCGGATAACGGATGGTCTTGTAGTTCAACGTCTCGACCTTGCCGTTGAACGTTTCACACATCGAGCCGAGGCCGCCGGAGGTGGTGAAAGCTTCCAGCTGCAACCCGTCGATATGGATGGTTTCCAGCCCTTCCATCGGCGGCACCCGGGCTGGCTTGCCGTCGGCAATCACATCGCAGGGATTGAGATATTCGTTGACCACCCCCTCCGGAGACCAGTTGAAGGCATAGCCGAGCAACCCCCGCGGATGCTGCGGCAGGGCGCCGACCCGCAATTCGATGCTGCGCAGTTGGTCAAAGCGGGCCGCAAGGTCGGCACCGACAATCGAGATAAACCCGGGAGCCAGCCCGCATTGCGGCGCCATCACCCCTTTGGCGGTCGGGGCCAGCTCCTGAACCGCGCAGGAGGTCGCAACATCCTCGGTCAGATCGAAATAATGGCAACCCTGTTGATGGGCGGCGCGCGCCACCGGCAGGTTCAGATCAAAGGGCAGGCAGCTTACCACCGCGTCGTGATCCTTCAGGGCGGCGACGAGAACGCCGTCCTTCGCTATCACCCCCTTCAGCAAAGCAAAGGGCGCTTCCGGCGGAGGTTGACGATCCAGCCCGCTCACCCGGTAGCCCTCTTCCTGCAACAGGGTCGCGACCAGCTGTCCCACCTTGCCCAGCCCGACGACCAGGACCGATCGAATGACTTTTTTCATCCCTTGCTCCTTGCGGGCGGAGTCTCCGGGCGCCGTTGCCGGCTCAGATATCGAACCTGATGCCCTGTGCCAGCGGCAGGCTCCTGCCGTAGTTGATGGTATTGGTCTGCCGGCGCATGTAGGCCTTCCAGGCATCGGAACCCGACTCGCGGCCGCCGCCGGTCTCCTTTTCACCTCCGAAAGCGCCGCCGATTTCGGCCCCGGAGGTACCGATATTGACGTTGGCGATGCCGCAGTCGGAACCGACCGCCGAGAGGAAAATCTCGGCCTCGCGCAGGTTCTCGGTGAAGATCGCCGAGGACAGGCCCTGCACCACGTCATTGTGCAGGGTGATCGCTTCATCGACCTCGCCGTGGTACCTGATCAGGTAGAGAATCGGGGCGAAGGTCTCTTCCTGGACGATCGGATAATGGTTTTCGGCCTCGACCACCGCCGGCCTGACATAGCAGCCCGACGCGTAGCCCTTGCCCGTGAGGACTTCGCCGCCGCAGATGATCCTGCCGCCCTCCTGCCGCACCCGCAACAGCGCCTGCTGAAACGCCTCGACCGCGCCGGTGTCGATCAACGGCCCGACATGGTTACGCTCGTCGAGCGGGTTGCCGATCCTCAGACCGCCGTAAGCCTTGACAAGCGCCTCCCTGACCCGGGCGTAGATCGACGCGTGGATGATCAGCCGGCGAGTCGAAGTGCAGCGCTGGCCGGCGGTGCCGACCGCACCGAAAACAATGGCCGGCAGGGCCATCTTGAGGTCTGCGTCGGGGGTGAGGACAATGGCATTGTTGCCCCCGAGTTCGAGAATTGTCCTGCCGAAGCGTCCGGCGACCAGCCGGGCGCCGTGGCGGCCGACTTCGGTCGAGCCGGTGATCGAGATCAGCGGCAGCCGCCTGTCGTTCAGCATCATTTCTCCGATCTGGGACCCGCGGCCGATGACAAGGCTGAACAGGCCTTCGGGCAGGTTGTTCCGCCTGATGGTCTCGGCAAGGATATTCTGTACCGCGATCGCGCACAATGGCACCCTGGTGGAAGGCTTCCACAGGCTGGCGTCGCCGCAGACTGCTGCGAGCATCGCATTCCAGGACCAGACCGCGACCGGGAAGTTGAAGGCGCTGATAATACCGACCACGCCGAGGGGATGGTACTGGTCGTACATGCGGTGATGTTCACGTTCGGAAACCATGGTCGAACCGTACAACTGACGCGACTGGCCGACGGCGAAATCGCAGATATCGATCATCTCCTGGACCTCGCCCCTGCCTTCCTGCAGCGACTTGCCCATCTCGTAGGAAACCAGGGAGCCGAGGGCCTCCTTGTATTTGCGCAGCTGCAGCCCGAACTGGCGTACCGCCTCGCCGCGCTTCGGCGCCGGGACCTCGCGCCACTGCCCGAAGGCCTTTTCGGCGCGGGCGACAACCTTCTCGTAATCCTGTTTCGAGGCGAGGTAAACGCTGGCGATATGCCTGCCGTCAACGGGTGAGACGATGTTCAGTTCGCCCTGGTCGGTGGTGTCAGTCCACTCGATACCGGTCGCGGCTCCGAAGTTCTTTTCCTTGATGCCGAGTTCCTGTAAAAAATCCATAACCCTTCCCCTTTGGCCGGCAATCTGTCGAGGCCTACCTTAACTATCAACGATAGGCAACCTTTGCGCAAACATCCCTGTTGAATTCCTCCCCCCGGCTGTCGCCGCGGGAAGCTGTTTCAGGACCGATTCAGGGGGAAACAAACGCCGGGCACAGAAGATCACAAGGGCAGGAGCTTACGGGGCGGGAATGAAGAAGAATCGAAAACAGACCGTTGCCGGACAAGTCACGACCCTTTTTCTTCGGCCGATCCAGATCAGACGTCAAGCAGTCCATCGAAGCCTTCAAGAACCTCGGGGGGCATGATGTTCATTTTTTTCACCGCCTTGGCGGTGAACATGGCGAAGGTTCCGCGGGTTCGGGCGCAAAGGACCTCATCATCCTTGTAGATCCGCCCCTCCACGACGACTTCCCGTTTTCCCGTCTGCTCGATGACGCGCCCTTCAACCCGCAGGTCTTCGCCGATATAAACCGGCTTGAGAAAATCCACCGTCATGGTTTTTGTCATGACAATGTGGCGGAGGGTATGAATGGCACTCCAGCTCATGATCTCATCAAGGATGGTGGACAGCACGCCACCATGCACCACCCCGTTCCAGCCGCAGAGGTGATCGGGGACGCTCAGCCAGGAACAGACAACGCTGTCACCCGCGTAAAAACGCATCTTCAATCCATAGGGGTTCTGCTGGCTGCAGCCGAAACAGTGACCGTCACGACTGATGATTTCCTGCAAATTTTCTTTTTTCATCCTTCCCTCATGCCTCCTGCACAAATAAAAGCCGAATTGGGTCTGCCTAGCGGGTTGTTGAAAAAGTCACGTTCCCCAGGCTGAGCAAAAATGTCCAGATGCAAGGCGTCCGCAACCCCGCGGAATAAGGCGTACCGGAAGGTACGTCGTTGACGCGGGGTGAGGACAACGCAGCAGATGGGCGTTTTTCATCAGCCTAGGAGGCTGTCGGACTATCCATGAACTGGCTGCAAATCCGCGCGTTCGGCCCATATCCCAGCTCCATTTTGCCCCATAGCCACTGCTATGAGGCTGCAATTGAGCAGAAATCTGTGCTCAAAGGCTCGAATTTTCGCTTCAGCCCGTATAGTCCGACAGCCTCCTAGCGGGCACCGCCCATGATCCGCTGCGACTTGCGATACACCATGCCCTGGAAAAGAGCCACGGTCTCACCGGCATCGTCGGTGATGAGAACCGAATAGGAGGCCAGCTTTGGATTCAGGGCCTGCTCCCTGGCCTCGGCGTAAAGCGTTCCGCCCGTTGCCGCCTTGACAAAGGAGACGCTGGTGTTGATGCCCATGGCCAGATTGCCGTGGGAGTTGGACGCCACCGCGAAGGCGAAATCGGCCAAGGTGAAGATTGCCCCACCATGGACCGTTTTGGCCCCGTTGAAATGGTGCGGTCTGATTTCCATGCGGGTTTTCGCGTAGCCCGGTTCAACCTCAAGCAGTTCGATACCGACATGCCGCGCGAACAGATCCTGCCGCGAAAAGAATTGTTTCACATCGTCCATGCTCAACCTCTTTATGCTTTGATTTTCCCGGGGTGTTCGGCCACCCGCGGAGCGGTCGCAGATGAGTGTCCCTGAATATAGCATGGACCAGGGGGGGGGCGCTTCTCCCTTATTCCTGGGCTTGCGATGCGGCTGTCATGTCTCCCTGTCTACACCCCCGCCCGCACCCCAGCTTCCAACCCAGCCCCGGCACTGTACCGCCTCGGCCAGGTGCGGCTGGCGGATCTTTTCTTCCCCCGCCAGGTCGGCGATGGTCCGCCCCTCCGGTCGTCCGGATTGCCGAACTGCAGGCCATCGCCTTTGAGCTGACCAGAAAGCCGCAGGCACCGCCCGATCAGATCAGGGCCTGGCTGCACAGGTGCTGGTCGCGCCGGGAGCATCCCTCGGTGGGGCACGACCCAAGGCGACCTTGGTTGACGAGCATGGTCATCTCTGGATCGCTAAATTCCCTTCGGCAGACGATGACTACGATGTCGCGGCCTGGGAGATGGTGCTGCATGATCTCGCCCGCGGCCGCGGAATCAGCGTTCTGACGGGTCTAAAGGGAAGATCGGCCTTGGCACGTTGCGATATGGCAGCCGGTCGTAACATGTGGTGCAAAGTGCGCCGCTGTCACAGACGATTATTTTCCCCGCAATCGGTTCGAAGGCAGCACGAAAGTGTTGCATCGACTTGAGTGCCACGACATCTTTGCCCTGCGGGTCAATACCAAAGGCTTTGAATTGCTGCAAATCGAGGATTTGTCGAGGGATAGTGACGACCAATATCTCAATGTCGCCGACACGGATGACGGCACTGGGACCAAAGCTGCCGTGGAGCCCGTGGATCATTGGACCATTGCCAATGAAATGCCCGTCACTGAGAGAGACAAGCTCGGCCTCCACCGCAAGCGGGCCACCACCAAAGTCTGGGTCGGTCCTGCCACCGAGGGTTATTTTGACATGTTGACCAACAACCGAAGTTTGCAGCGCCTGTATGGCCGTGCCATCCACCATGGGGGCAAAACAGGCATTGCTCACGCCCGCATTGAGCAGTGCGCGCAACAGCCCGGTTGAATCACCATAACCGCCAGCGCCCGGATTATCTGCGTAATCGGCAATCACCAGTGGCCCCTTGTCGGGATCGTAAGTTGCGGCAATCGCTGCTGTTTCGTCAACGCTGAGATAATCGTTGAGTACTTCAAAGCGGCGCTCCCAAATATCATCAGCGATCGTTTCGGCGAAAGCAGTGTGCGCCGCAAAATCCCCCTGTCCGGTCACCAGTACCGTTGGGCCAACCTCCCTGACATCGGCACTGGCAAACCCGGCATTGATGCTCACAGCGAAGACATCAGCCCGCTCCTCGTAAGTTCGCGCTGCGGCAATGCGCTCGATCATGGGGCCGATGTCGGTGCGGCCACCATTGACTTCTTCAAGCATGGGTCGGCTGACGCGGATGGTGCGCGGCGAGATTTCACCGGCCATGGTTCTTTGGAGAATATCTCCAGCCTGGCGACCGATATCACGCATATCAATATGCGGGTAGGTTTTGAACGAAACTATAATATCCGCCAATTCACACATCCGCCTGCTTACATTTGCATGGGGATCAAGAGTGATGGCTATCGGCATTTCGTTGCCAACCAGGCTGCGGACGCGCCGCAGCAATTCGCCTTCACCATCTTCACGAAAATCGAGCCCCATCGCACCATGCAAGCCGAGCAGCAGTCCGTCGAAGGGATACTTTTCCAGGTTGGCAAGGATCGGCTCACAGAGCCAGTCAAACGCCTTGCGCCTGACTTTACCACTCGGCCCGGCGGCGGCACTGAGAGCATGGGTGATTCGCCAGCCATGCGCACGACCGGCATCAAGGAACCCGGCGAGTTCCGTATTCTCGTCACCACGCTCCTTGATAGCCGCTGCGCCCAGCAGGGCATAACGAGCCATGAAGGCTTGTTTGCCGGTTTTGCGCAGGCTGAAAGAATTGGTTTCATGGGAAATTTCAGCAGTCAGTACATTAAAACTCATGGGGCAATCCTGGCCGATAAGAGAAAAAAACAAGAAAGAATCAACGATGAGTGATGGCATCTGCCGGCGTTTTCGAAAAGCGTTAGCCGCTCATCAAGAACCGGCAAAAATCATCATATACCATCCAGGGAATTGCGATCTTTTCCGCTTTGGAGTACGAAACTGACTTCATGCCACATATTATGTGACAAGTTTCACGATCAGCTTCCTTAATTGTCTATTCTCGTCTATTTCTCAACAGTTTATGGCGAAACGTGGTATAGTTTCGCATTAAACTCGCCCAGTGGGAATTTATTTCCACAGCATCCAATCTTAGTTGGGACTACTCGTTGACAATCGGCCAATACTGGTCGGCACGATCCCGTCGCCTCCTCTGAGCCTTTTATACTCAAAGGAGTAGCTATGTTAGTCGTCCCGCCTGTCGTACCCTCGAACGCACCTGAAACCAATTTCAAGTCTGTCGCCAATAATGATGCAGTAAGGTCCGTACCATTTTGTGTGACAGAAGACAGTCCACATGTCGCCACCGCAATCGTCTATTGTGAAGCTAATTTTGGTGAGATAGACGGCAAAACCGCCAATGGTCTGATCAGACGCTCAGAGAAGTATAAAATACTTTCGGTTATCGACAGTAAAAAAGCTGGCCTTGATACTGGTATGGTCCTCGATAATAAGCCGAATGAGATTCCCCTCTGTCGCGATCTCGCTGACTCACTGGCACAGGCCGACTCCGTCCCTGATTTCTTCATTTTCGGCATGGCTCCAGCGAGCGGCATGCTCTCGAAGCACGAGCGTGGCCTGGTGCTTGAGGCGATGAGCCACGGGATGAACATCGTCAACGGTCTGCATGAATTTCTCAACGATGACCCGGTCTTTGCTGCCGCATGTCTCGCCGGCAAGGTGGAAATTATCGACGTCCGCAAACCCCGCGACAAGAAAGATTTAAACTTGTTCAGCGGACGGATCGCCGAAGTCACCTGCCCGGTTATCGCTGTGCTCGGGACTGACTGCGCTATCGGTAAACGCACCACCGCCAGCATAATCACCAGCGCCCTTAATGAAGCGGGCATCAAAACGGTGATGATCGGTACCGGACAGACCGGGTTGATTCAGGGGGCACGCTACGGAGTTGCGCTCGATGCGGTTCCGTCACAATTCTGCGCCGGCGAGCTGGAAGCGACTGTCGTCAAGGCGTTCGAAAACGAGAGTCCCGATGTCATCGTTGTCGAAGGACAAGGCGCACTGAGTCATCCCGCCTTCTCCTCCACGTCTTTTATCCTCCGTGGCTGTTGCCCTAACGGCGTTGTGTTACAGCATGCGCCACGGCGTAGCGAACGCTGCGATTTTGAAAAAATGCCGATGCCGACGCCAGCCAGTGAAATCAATCTTATCGAGACCTTTTCCGATACCAAAATCATCGGCCTGACAATCAATCACGAGCAGATGAGTGACACCGAGGTGAGTGCGGCAATCACCCAGTATGAGCAGGAACTCAATATTCCGGTCACAGATGCTCTGACCCGTCCGTCTGAGCGGTTGGTGGAAATGGTGCTTGCAGCCTTCCCTCTTCTCAAGGATAAACAGGCCGCTAACGCATGATGGCCGCACCGAGGCTGGAGATCGACCTCAACAAAATCGGTCATAATGCCCGCACCCTGGTTGAGCGCTTAGGCAAGCGTGGTATCTCGGTGACCGGCGTGACCAAGGCAACCCTCGGTTCCGCTGAGATTGCCGCCACGCTGCTGCGAGCTGGGGTCAATGGCTTAGGTGACTCGCGCATCGAAAATATCGAATCAATGCGTATTGGGCAGCAGTCAGCACCAATGACACTGATCCGTTCACCGATGCTGAGTCAGGCGCAACGGGTCGTCAGGTATGCCAACATAAGCTGTAATACTGAAATCGAGGTTATCAGAAGACTCTCGATAGAAGCACAACAGGCAGAATGTAACCACGGGGTCGTGCTTATGGTCGAACTGGGGGATCTCCGTGAAGGGATCATGCCTGATGACCTGTTGGACTGCGTCCGCGAGACACTCAGCCTGCCGAATATCGATTTCAAAGGGATCGGCACCAATCTCGCTTGCCGCAGCGGGGTCGCACCTGACGCCCGGAACATGGCGATGCTGACCGAACTTGCGGAGCAGATCGAGACAACCTTCGATTTGAGGATGGAGACCGTATCGGGTGGCAATTCTGCAAACCTGCAGTGGGCGCTCAGTGGCGCGGAGATTGGCCGGATCAACGATCTGCGCTTGGGTGAAGCGATCCTGCTCGGCTGCGAAACCCTCCATCGGCAACCGCTCGACGGATTATACACCGATGCAATCGCGCTGATTGCTGAAGTGATCGAAGCGAAGGTCAAGCCAACTCTGCCATCAGGCCAAATCGCCCAAAATGCGTTCGGAGAGATACCAACCGTTGCTGACCGGGGGCAGGTCACCCAAGCCATCCTGGCGATAGGAAGGCAAGATACAGACCCGTGCGGTCTGCAAGCACCTGCCGGAATCGAAGTCATGGGGGCCAGCAGTGACCACCTCATTGTGGAATCAGCCGGCGACAACCTCTCTGTCGGCACAGAAGTGGTCTTCCAACTGAACTACAGCGCGCTGGTCCGCTCGATGACATCCCCCTTTGTTACCAAGAATATGAAGCCAGCATGACGCGTTACAACTTTTCATGCATATTCCGGAACCATCCGGCCACCGATTATCCCTGGTCAAACACCCTCGAGCTCACTGACAAACTCAAGGCTCGCATCCTTCAGTTGACATCCGCCGCTACGCCCCTCAACGTGCCCAATTTTTTTCAGGTGGCACGACGAACCCCACCTGTAACCCAAAGGGCCTGCCAACCTTTTTCAAGGTCTCAACCGTTGGATTGCCCCGATCTTTTTCAATTTCCATAAGAACCCGAGGATAGATCTTCAGGATTTTCTCTGCATAGTCTTTCTGGGTCATGCCGACAATCTTCCTCATGCGCACCGTGGCCTGTCCGATGGTCAGGCGCCCGGCCCGGATGTCGTTGTAAAGCCTCTCTTTTTCCTCTTTGACCTGTTCAGGGGGTAATTTTTTCATCGAATCCTCGCTCTGGAAACCTGTGACTTCAGCCACGGGCTCTTTGCCGTTTTGCCCTATTCCTGCATCAGTGAGTTTCTGTTGGATGGAGAGTGCAAGTGCTTGACCTGAATGAGCTTTCCAAAAATCTGAAGCGCACCCATAGGTTCGCTGGTGGTTTTTGGGAAGCTCAGACAGATCAATGACTTGTGCTATCCGCCGACAAGGAACTCACTGATTCAGGCTATTGCAGCGCTGCTTCAAGATCCCCGGCAATATCCCGGATGCGGGGAAACAATCTCTCAATCAAGGGCTTTTCAACGCCACAATCGCGCATCACTTCCGGAAGTTGTACGACCAGCCCGGTGAGATCTCGGAGCGCGGATCGGACGTTCCCGGGGTCAACATGGGCGCTCAATGCCTCGGCGACAAGTCGCCACGCCGGCCTTCCTGTTTCCGGTTCCAGACTGCCAGGCCATCTCGATGCTCTCGGTATGCCTTCGGGGTCCAGAAACATGGGGGCGAAGTCATAAAGGGGAGCGAGTTCAACCCGCCCATCCGGGGTTTTTATCAGGGCCGTGTTGCGGCCATGATTGTCGGTGTTTCTTAAAGCTACGTTCAGGACGTCTCGCCTGAGATATTCCAGGATCTCTTTTTCCGGATCGGTTGCGTGCCTGGCGATGGCCTCGCAAAAGACCAGATGGTTCCCCTGTTTGCCGAATTCAGCTATGCCGGCCGCGGAAGCAAGTGTTTCCAGACCAAAGCGCTTAACCGCGTCTGCTTCCGCCTGGCGATCAAAGCGTGGGATGAACAAGGTGTTTTCAGAAAACTCCAGGGGTCCCCCGGTACGAATGCCGAACCACCGGGCAACCTCATAGTAGGGAGCCTCGTTGCGTAAAACGGTGCGGTCGGCCTCTGTCTTTCCTCTTGGGAACTTGACGAGCCAGAACCGGGCGGCTTTTTCATCCGCCAATGCTCCGTCGGCATGCCAGCGTCCCTGAACGTCCTGCGTCAAGAGAAATTTGGGAGCATCACCCTGAACATCGGTCGCACCAGCCACCATCGCCCCATGTTTTTCAGCATATTCGATAAAATCTTCGCGGCGTTCGATGATTTCGGTTTTTGCAAAACCGAAATGATCCACCACTGGACGGCTGATCGCCTCCGCGATCCGCAAATTCCCTGGCGGGTTTCCCGCGCCGTGCAGCAATAGCTCCCAATCTGCTTTTTCGCTGTCTGTCAGCCCGAGTCGTTTAACCCAGACCCTTCGCCCGGCGCCGGTTGGGAGCAGGTCAAGAAGAAAAGCCGGCCACTTCGGCTCCCGAAAAAGCTCAAAGCCAACGGGGTAGCAGCACCCGACCTGGTATTGAATGCCCTGATCCAGGTACTCAACGGCGTAGTCAATATCGTAGTCAAACCGCCCACCGCCATTGATCCCCAAGGATAGTGTACCGGCGTCGGGTTCAAAGATCCCGGCTTGCTGCCATTGGCCATCTATAAAAATTTCAATTGTGCACTGCATCGATTCCTCCCCAGAGGAAAGTACGCCGAAAAGATAAATTATGCCACTATAATAACATATTATTTCTCGAATTTGCAAATAATATGTTATTATAGTGGCATGTTTAGTGGATTTCTCAACAGGCGTCAACGCTAATTTATAATTGTATATTATAATAGCATATTATTGGCTGTTGGGCGCAAAAAATGCTATTGAAAGACCATATTCGTACGAATCTGGCACGTTGTTTACAAAATCCGATACTCTCACAGGGAAGATTCCGGGGAGATGGTCATGCACAAGTGCCTTTACTCCTTCTGGCTCGGCCGGGCAGCAAATCCCCTCACCCCAGCTTCCGATCCAGCCCCCGGTACTGCACCGCCTCGGCCAGGTGCAGCTGGCGGATGTTCTCTTCCCCGGTCAGATCGGCGATGGTGCGGGCGACCTTGAGGATGCGACTGTAGCTGCGGGCGGACATGCCGAGCCGGTCGACGACCATCTCCAGCAGTTTCTCTCCTTCAGCGTCAAGCCGGCAGAACTGTTTCAAGTGCCGGGCCTGCATCTGGCTGTTGGTGTGCAGGCCGAAGGGCTCCAGCCGGCGGCGCTGGATCTGCCGCGCCGCTTCGACCCGGGCGCGGATGGCGGCGGATGATTCGGCGCTGCAGGTCGCGGCGAGATCCTTGTGGGCGACGCGCGGCGCCTCGATGTGCAGATCGATGCGGTCGAGCAGTGGCCCTGAGAGGCGGCTGCGGTAGCGCTGGGTCATCAACGGTGTGCAGGAGCAGGGGTGCTGGGGATCGCCGAGAAATCCGCAGGGACAGGGTTGCGTGCCCCTTTACCAACAATCCAACACAACCAATCGGGTTTTCTCCATCACCACCGAACTGAAAATCCCCCGGCCTCTTGAGTTGGAAACCGAGCCGAAAACCCTGGGCGAGCAGCTGCGCCGCCGGCGGATCGAGCAGGGCCTGCAGCAGAAAGAGGTCGCTGCCCGGCTCGGAGTCACCACCTCGACCGTCTGGAACTGGGAGCATGGCTGGAGGATTGGCGGACGCTATGGGCCGCGGATTGTGGGCTGGCTTGCTGGCGATTCTGCAAAGGCTGCCGAGATGGAGATGCCGGGGGATGGCGCAATGTGTTCTACCAAATAAAAAATAAAATTGACAAAAATTGTTATTTTTGGCATCTATAATTACCATTATGCCCAAAAAACCCTTTTATCTCTATCCTGCGGCAATGCGG
>NZ_PPFX01000003.1:0-56706 GCF_002898515.1 Geothermobacter hydrogeniphilus
GTCAGTGCGGGGCTGTCCACCTTAATGCACTGTCCGAAATTTTGGTACCAGCTCTCCTGAATCCGTGAGGTCCTGTTGGATGGAGAGTGCAAGTGCCTGGCCTGAATGGGATTTCCAAAAACCTGAAGCGCACCCATAGGTTCGCTGGTGATTTTTGGGAAGCTCAGGTAGGCCGATGACTTGTGCAATCCGCCGACAAGGGATTCACTGATTCAGGAATAAAACAGGCAATCGTTGCAAGCGGCCCACTTGAAACATTCTCCCGAAGCCCTATATTTTTTCAAAAGGAGGTGCATTGAGGAGATGTCTGTTCAACCACCCGATCCCGGTCGCAACTGGCCGGACCGCCACCCGCAACTGGCCCCGTTCTGCAAAAGTGACAACCGCCGCGCCTTGTGGCAGGTTGTCAACACCGTCGGCCCCTACCTGCTGCTCTGGTACCTGGCGGTCAACAGCATCAAAAAGGATGTCCCCTGGCCGCTGACCGGCCTGATACTGCTGTTCGCCGCCGCCTTTCTGGTACGGATTTTCATCCTCTTTCACGACTGCGTCCACGGCAGTTTTTTCACCGCCAGAAAAGCCAACACCTTTTTCGGCTACCTCTTCGGCCTGCTGGTCTTCACCTCCTTCGAGGACTGGCGGTTCACGCATCTGCGCCATCATGCGACTTATGCCAACCTCGATGCGCGCGGCTTCGGCGACATCTGGACCATGACGGCGGAGGAATATCGGACCAGCTCGCGGTGGAAGCGCCTGGGGTATCGTCTTTATCGCCATCCCCTGGTGCTGCTCGGCTTCGGAGCGCTGTTCAACTTCCTGCTGCACAACCGCCTGCCCGACCGCCGGGCCCGCCGCCAGGAAGCCATGAGCGTGATCCTGACCAACCTGCTGCTGTTGGCCATCGCCCTGATCGCCGGCGCCAGCATCGGCTGGCGCACCTACCTGATCGTGCAGTTGCCGATTCTCTGGCTGGCCGGCGCCATGGGGATCTGGCTCTTCTACGTGCAGCACCAGTTCGCAGGGGGGTACTGGGCACGCCAAGAAGACTGGGACCCGCTCCGGGCCGCCATGGAGGGAAGTTCCTTCTACCGGCTGCCGGCCGTTTTAGACTGGTTCTCGGGACACATCGGCTACCATCACATCCACCATCTCAAACCGCGCATCCCCAACTATTTTCTGCCCCTCTGCCAACGCACCATCCCCGCCCTGAAGCAAAAACGACCGATACGGCTGCGCCAGAGCCTGTCCTGCACCAGGGTCAAACTCTGGGATGAGGCGGCTGGACGCATGGTTGATTTTTCGGGGGAGACTCCTGCCACGGGCAACTGAGGAATGAAGGGCTCCGGGCGTTCAGAAAGGCTGGGGTCTGCTGCGGACCGGAAGACCGCTCAATCCGCCGCAACCTCAATCTGCTTCGGCTTGCCGGCCGGCTGTTTGGGCAGCACCACGCGCAGGACGCCGTTTTCACAGCGGGCACTGATCTCTTCTTCACTGATGCCGGGAGGCAGGGCGAAAATGCGGCTGAAGGGACCGTAGTTTCCCTCGATGCGCTGAAAACCCTCCTCCTGCGGCAGCTGCCTCTCGCCAGAGACCGCCAGCTGGTGGTCCTCGACCTGCAGGGTGATATCCTCCTGCGGGACACCGGGAAGCTCCAGACAGAGGACAATCTGCGTTTCGTCTTCGTAGATATCCGTCAGCGGCTGCCAGGGGATCGCCTCGGGCAGCTTTTCCTCGACCAGGGAACGATCTTCGCGGGACATCTCATCCATCCTCCGGCGCAATTCTTCCAGTTCGGGCAGGGGATTCCATCGGACCAGCGGCATGATTCTTCTCCTCCAACGCAAGGGGGGGCTATTGTCCACCAGCCGAGCCCGGTTTGCAAGCCTCGGAGAGCTGGTCCCGGGCGGACATCTCCACCTGTCCGGCAGCGAAAAGACGCTCCAGGTTGATCTCCCGCTGCTCCGGATCGGCAACGAACTCCCGGATCGCCTGCATCCGCCGACGGATCTCCTGTTCGCAGTGACGACGCAGATCGGCCAGGGTCTGTTCAAGACGCTTCTCACAGCGCGGATGAGGAACGCCGTGCGCCTTGTCGAGCTCCATCTTGATCCGTTCACGGTGCAGCTCCTGCAGCTGCCGCAAGGGTTCGTCACCGAAATAAAAGACCTCCGGCACCAGCGCCGAAAAGCTGACCACCCCCTGGATATTGCGCCCTTCGACCCGGTAGGCCTCCAGCAGCTCCGGCTCGAAATCGAGATAATTCGGCTGCGGCATGAACATCCGCGGCAGGTACTGCAGCACCTTTTCGGCCTTCTGGCGATGCCCGCCGATGATCACCGAGGCGCCGACTTCACCGCGTTGCGAACCCTTGGTCCAGGGCGCGCCGGTGATGCCGAAATCGTTGAGCACCGGCAGGTAGATCAGGACCGAGAGAGTGTTGATCGCCAGGGCGAAACCAGCCGATGGGCCACCGACGCTGTAGGACGCCGAGAGCAGTTGATGATGGAGGGTATAGCCGTCGAGATAGGCGCCGAGCAGCCGGGAAACGTTGAACTCGGGGCAGAGCGACTGCAGGTAATTTTCAACCAGGGTGAGAGCTTCCTGCGCGCTCTGTCGGGTCATCTGCACCGCCAGATCCATTTCGGCGGCCCCCGGCGCCGCTGAGGAAACCGCGCCGGTGACGACGATTTTTTCCGGAAACATGCGATAGACCAGCGACGAGGCGATCGGCAACAGCACGCCGCTGGTCTCGTTGGCACCGACCCCGACCACGAAGCCGACCTGCGGTTCGTTGGAGAGTTCGGTTTCGAGAAACTGGTCGAGATCCTGCTTGCCCTTGCGGGTCGGGCTGGCGGCGAGTTGCTGACGGGCCGACTGCAGGTGCCAGGTACTGACCGGATAGCTGCCGTCTTCCTGATAATGCCCCAGCTTTTCGGCCGCGGGAGCCAGGCAGCGGAGCAGTTCCTCCTCACCCTGACGGGCCTTCAGGGCCAGCGTATTGTCCCCGGCGGAGCCCTCCAGCAGACCGAGCAGAATCTTGTAATTGAAACGCACGAAACGCGCCCGGTCGGCTTCGCTGCCGCGCACCGCGGCCTGCAGCTTTTCAATCACCTCGATTTCAGTGGTGCGCAGACTGCGGATCTTTTCGGCGAAGGCGGTGAAGTCGGCCGGGGTTTCGCAGAGGCCGCGCGCCGAACGGACAATTTCTTCGTGACTGAGGTTCTCCTCCAGGGGGATGCCGGCCATCTCCTTGCGGATGATGCGCAGGGCATCCTCGTCACGCAGATGACCGGTGACATTGAGCACCTTGAGCCGCTTGGAACGGATCAGCGCCGGGTCGAGGATATCGAGCCGGTTGGTGGTCAGCACGGTGAAAACCCGGTTGAGTGGCGCTTCGCCGTCGATGATGGAGAGGAACTTGTTGGTCACCTTGTCGTAGGGGCTGCCCCCGGTCGGACTGCGGCGCGGGGCGATGGCGTCCCCTTCGTCGAAAAAGACCATCGACGGTGAAAGCATCTTGGCGATGTCATAGGCCCGTTCGAGATTCTCCACCATCCCCTCCAGCGGCGACATCGGGTCAGTCAGGTCGTTGAGGTTGACCACCAGGTCCTGCACCTCGCGATTGTCTCCCAGCCAGGCCTGCACCATGTAGGTCTTGCCCGATCCGGGCGGCCCGGTCAGCACCACCCCCTTCTCCTCGTTGACGTTGTAGTAGAGGGAGTTGTTGGCCATTTCGGAGAACTCGTTCTTGATGGTGCCGATATACTCCGACCACTGCACCGAGCGATCCATGTGCCCGACCAGCTTGTTGTAAAGGGATCCATGGACATTGCGCGCCACGGCCTTGAGGGCGTCCCGCACCAGGAACTGGTCATCGAAGTAGACCGGATCGAAGTCCCCTTTGAGGCTGATGATCGAATGAATCAGCCGCCGCACGTAGGCGGGAATCATGCGCAGCGAACGCTCGCGAAAAATCGGCGCCAGCTTTTCGACGGTCCGCTCAAGGGCACTCTCCGGAACCCGATTTTCATCGAGGCGGTCGGTTTCGAAAGTAAAATTGTGCCGCCGCAGTTCCATCCGCACCACTTCCTTCAGGTTCTCCGGATCGCACCAGTAGTCGCCGATGTCGATCACCAGCCCGCGCTCGACAAAACGCCGGTAGATGGCCGGGTCAAATTGTTCCGGCTGATCGGTGGTGGCGATCAGCAGGCAGTCACGGCGACCGAAGGCGATCTCGTCGAGGATGATGTTGGCGGCATCGACCAGGGTCGACTGCTGCCCCTTGACGGCACTCATCTGGTCGGGTCGGCCGAAGGCGCTGTGGGCTTCCTCCAGGTGGCGGATGCAGGTCCGGCGCGGGTCCCCCATCGCCTTGCGCAGGTAATTGCCCGGCTCTCCCGCCCAGGCGGTCTGGTAATCGTTGGGGGTGATCATGGCGAAATCGACCGGCACCCCTTCTTCTTCCAGGTTGGAAAGCGCCTGGCTGATGCGCTTGCGATAGAAATACTTGATCAGCGGCAGATGGGAGAGGAACCGCAGCAGTTCCAGTTTATGCCGCCGTTCTATGGCGACCGCCAGCTCGAAATCGACCTCCTCAAGACTGCGCCAGATCGGCTGATCGGCCAGAACTTCCTCGCGCTTGGCCTGCAGGTCGAGCACCGGGCGGACCTCGTTCTGAAAGATCGCCTGTTCCACCGCCTCCTTGACGGTCACGCTTTTGCCGCTGCCGGAAGAGCCGATCACCAGCACCAGCGGCGTACGCGGCACTTGGGGATCATCACTGTATTCCTTGAGAATATGGGCGTGGTAGATCTTCTTGAAAAGATCACACAGAGCTGGAGGGACAAAAATATCGGAGGTGCGTTTTTCCAGCAGGAAACGCAGGTACTGGTAGTCGTGCCAGTCGAGTTCGCGGTCGAGAATCCGCTCCCAGGTGGCGTTGGCGCTTTGCGAACCGGATACCTCGATACGCCGCCGCCAGTCGGAGAGCCGTTCCGGATCGCAGAGATGGACAAACCTTCGCTCCCGGGGCCAGAAGACGCTGTGCAGCCAGATGGGAAAGGTTTTCAGAATCGATCGCGAGGGCGTGTACTGGTGCAGGCGGCGCAGAACGAAACGCTGGGTTTCGAAGCTCCAGGAATCGACCAGTCCCTCAATTTGCGCGATTCGCCGCTCGGAGAGCCTGACGTAGATCGGGCTGCGGGTTTTGCGGTATCTGCTCATGCCGCTGCTCCACCTTTTCAACATTCACCCGGCTGGTCGGCAGGACCACCGGGATGCCGCCATTGGTGTTGTTGAGAACAAAGGTATTCTGGCCGAACTGGTTCTTTTCATAGGCGGTCGCCCACTTCTGCTGGTTGAGAAACTGGAACAGGGCGCGATTGTCATCGGCCGTCATACCGAGAGCGGTACGGAACTGCCGAATCGAATCGCTGTAGGCGGCGTAGAGCTTGCGGGTCCGGCTCGCTTCCTGGTCGGCGGCGTAGTTCTCCGCCTCGGCGATCAACTCGCGACGTTTTTTCTCTTCACTGGCGGCGGCCAGTTTTTCGCCGAACCGGGTGTCACGGAGAATAAACGAAACGATTTCAATCCCGTACTTGTCCTCCAGGGTCGGCCCGCCCTTGTTGATCGGCCGCTTCTTCAGGTCGATAAAAATTTCTTCCTTGATCCGTTCACGTTTGGAGATCAGGTCATCGACCATATTGGCCTGCATGACATCCTTGACGATGCCGTCGAAGTCGTTCTGCAGCAGGCTCTGCGGCGACTGGTTCTCGATCCCCCAGCGTTCCAGGTCACGAATGCGGTAGGTCAGCATGGCACTGGTCCAGAGGGCGACATTCCCCTGCGAGACGATGCGCACCGGCTCCGGCCGCCCGCCGAGGTGCATCTCCTGGTTCATCAGCGGAACCTCCAGTTCCAGGCGGGTGAAAAAGGGCAGGCGGCCGTGCCAACCGACTTCATCGACCACCCGTCGCTGTCCGCCGAGATCTTCAAGGATCACGGCATAGTTGCGTCGCACCTTGTAGAAGGTCTTGGTCGCGTAGACCAGCGCCACCAGGCCGTAGAGCATCAATCCGGTAACCAGCAGCAGAATGCCGCGCTTGATGAAATTCTTCACCCGCGCCCGCTGCAGCAGACGATAGCGTTGTTCCTCTTCCACTCTCCCACCTCCGGGTCAGCAGTGGGTGAATTATACCATTTTTTCGAGACCTTACCCGGAGACCGAAAGACGGGTGGATTGTCCCGCGGCACCCCCTGTGCTAATTTATCCGCATCAACCATCTGCCATCCAGGGAGGGAATCCATGCCCAGCAAGGTTTATTTTGCCGATCTGCGCAGCGGCTATCGGGAAAACCTGTTCGACAAACTCACCCGCCTGCTGACTGAAGCCGGCCTGACCGATCTGTTCCAGCGCGGCAGCCTGGTGGCGATCAAGGTTCATTTCGGCGAAAAGGGCGGCCATGCCTACATCCGGCCGACCTTCCTACGCCGCATCGTCGATATCCTGCGTGACGCCGGACACAAACCCTTCCTCACCGACTCCAGCACCCTCTACCCGGGGGAACGCAAGGAAGCGATTTCCGCCCTGCGCTGCGCCATCGAAAACGGCTTCGACTTCGCCGTCGCCGGCGCGCCGCTGATCATGTGCGACGGGCTGCGCGGCCACAGCGCGCGGCGGGTACCGATCAACGGTGAGCTGCTGCAGGAGGCGGAAATCGGCTCGGAGATTCTCGAGGCCGACGGCCTGGTGGTGGTCAGCCATTTCAAGTGTCACGAGCTGACCGGCTTCGGCGGGGCGATCAAGAACCTCGGCATGGGCTGTTCCAGCCGGACCGGGAAGATGGAACAGCACTGCAATGTCGCACCGACGGTCAAAGAAGAACGCTGCACCTCCTGCGGCGCCTGCCTGCGGGTCTGCGCCCACTCGGCCATCAGAGCGGTGGACGGCAAGGCCCGCATCGACCCCGAAAAATGTGTCGGATGCGCCCGTTGCATCACCATCTGCCGGGATACCGCCATCAGCATCAACTGGGGGGCCGAGTCGAACCAGGTGATGAAAAAAATGGCCGAGTACGCCCTCGGCGCGGTGAACGGCAAACCGGATCGCGTCCTGTTCATCAACTTCGTCACCCAGGTCTCCCCGCTGTGCGACTGCTACGGCCACACTGACGCGCCGATCGTCCCCGACCAGGGGATCCTGGTCAGCAGAGACCCGGTCGCCATCGACCAGGCCGGCGTCGACCTGGTCAACCGGGCCGAAGCCCTGCCGGGAACCGCCCTGGTCACCAACCTGAAAGCCGGCGAGGACAAGTTCCGCGGCCTGCATCCCGAAATCGACTGGGAAGTCAGTCTCGAACACGGCGAAAAAGTGGGGCTGGGAAGCCGGAAATACCTGCTGGAGACGCTCAAGCCCAAGGGACGGGACTGGTAATAAGAGGCGTGAGATGCGAGGATTACGGCCTTCAGCTGCGAGCTGACCGCAGTTTTTCCGCCAGTTGCTGCAGGGCCTCGCGACCGGCTTCGCCGCGAAAACCGAGCAGGCCGACCAGTCGCCAGGCATCAGCGTCGCGAATCAGACCGACGGCCCGCGGACGCAACAGCATATTGATGAACAGGCCGAGCATCAGCACGATGCAGCCGGCCCAGACCAGCGGCTCGCCCGGATCGCGAGAGAACTGGAAACCACCGTAGAAACGGCCCGACGGGTCGCGGTCGAAGGCGGTCTGGTAGATGGTGATACCGCGATGAACCAGTGGCCGGTTGACTTCGATGGCTCCCCGCCGAACCACCTTGCCCCCCTCCAGGATCGACACCTCACTGTGCAGTTGCTTGAGAACCGGATCCCGATACGCCAGCGGGTAGAAAATCATGCCGCCGACCTGGTTGTCCGGGTCTCGAACCCCAGCTGTCGCCCGGTAATCGGCAACCACCTCTCCCCGATTCAGAATCCTCAGGTCCAGTCGTTTTACAAAGGGATCGAAGTGAACCACATCGGCCTGCCAACCAGCACGCGGCAGGTCAACCCGTTCCCCCTCCCGGGTCGTATACTCACGCAGGGTCTTTTGGCCGGCCGCGTCCATGGCCGCAAAACGCAGGTCAATGGGATAGAAGAGCGGCTCAAAGCGGTCGAGACGAAAATTGAAACCGAGCGGGCGGTCCGTGCCGGCATCCCAGTCAAAAACGGTGGAGCTGGAATCACCGACATAAATATTCAGGGTGCCGACGAATCCGGCGCCGCTGAGCAGCGCCCCGCCCATGATCGCCAGCAGCGAGCCATGAATGATCAGCACCCCGTAGCGGCCGATCCGCCGCCGCCAGGCGAGAATCCTGCCGTCAACAAGCCCTCCCCGGTACCCCTGTCTCTTCAGCAGGTCAAGCAGGGTTCCGGCATCTGCCTCAAGCGGCAAGCGGTAACCGCTGTCGGTCCCTTTGCGCAGTTGCTCGCCCAGTCGCTGCCGGTCCCGCAGACGCCGCATCAGCAACCGCAGGGTGCAGACAATCAGATTGAACGCCAGCAGGCCCAGCAGCAACCGGAACCAGGGGGTCTGGTAGAAGAGTTCGTAGCGGAAGACATCGAGATGAGTATCACGCGACGGCCAGATGGTGCCGAAGACAGCCACCAGCGCCAGACCGAGGAGCAGCACCAGGGCCAGGCGCAGGGAAGAGAAAAAATCGAGCAGTCTGTTCAGCATCTGTTCAGCCTGGCAGGTTGTTGAAAAAGTCATGTGTTCCCCAGGCTGAGCAAAAATGTCCAGATGCAAGGCGTCCGCAACCCCGCGGAATAAGGCGTACCGGAAGGTACGTCGTTGACGCGGGGTGAGGACAACGCAGCAGATGGGCGTTTTCCATCAGCCTGCTAGTGCCGTTTCCAGGGGAGTATGCTACAATCCGGCGACCCGCGGGATTCTAACATCCCGCCCCATAACAGACAACATGGAGGAATAAGACAGTGGAAATGACGATCAGTTTTCCCGGCGGCGTCGCCGTGCAGGCCGACTACAAGGGGTTCAGCATTCTCAGCGACCAGCCGGAGGCCAACGGCGGCACTAACCAGGCCCCTTCGCCCTTTGACCTGTTTCTGGCCGCGCTGGGTAACTGCGCCGGCTTCTTCGCCCTGCGCTTCTGCCAGCAGCGGCAGATCGACACCACCGGCCTGCAGTTGACCCTTGAAGGCGACTGGGATGCCGCGAAGCATCGGCTGGCCAAGGTCAACATCACCATTCACCTGCCGGAAGGTTTCCCGGAAAAATACCGGGCCGCCATCATCAAGGCGACCGACCAGTGTGCCGTCAAGCGGGCGATTCTCGATCCTCCGGAGTTCAGTGTAAAAACTCTGGCCTGAATCAATGCTCTTGTTCTCCCGTCACCTGCCGCTGTCGATCACGAAGGCGGCAGGTGACCACCAGCCCCGCCGGACAGCATCCGGGCTGTTCCCGACAAACTTTTTTTCCGCCCCGAGAATTTACCGTCCCTTTTCCCTTGACCTGAAGCCGAACTGCCGTTATTTTTGCTAAAGTTTTTTAGCCGGATTAAAATCATCTTCCGGTTGAAGAAATGCTTTTTCAGCCCGACCCTTGCCGACGGTCCAAAATTCTTTTCGCAGTATCTCTTTTTTCAGCCGTGAAACCTCCTCCAGAGTTGGCTGGTTCCCCAAGAAGAGAGATCGCCTTGCGAACCCCCCGGTTATCCCCAACCGGGGGTTTTTTTTATTCAAGAGGTTCGAGGTTCGAGGGGGACAGCCCCTCTCCTTAAAGGGACTGTCCCCGTACACCACTCCAGGGCTGATCAAAAGTGCCCGGATGCAAGGCGTCCGAACCCCCGCGGAATAAGGCGTACCGAAAGGTACGTCGTTGACGCGGGGGGAGGACAACGCCGCAGACGGGTGCTTTTCATCAGCCGGCTATTGTCCCAGGCAGGTGTCGAGCAGGTATCGGGCGATGGAGCGCCGCGGCGGCAGGTCGGGCAGCGCATCGAGGGAGAACCAGCGCGCGTCCTCCAGTTCCTTCTCCTCGACCCGAATCTCGCCGCTGACATACGTGGCCCGAAAACCGACCATCAATTGGCTCGGGAAAGGCCAGGCCTGGCTGCCGATGTAACGGATGTCGGCAATTTCCACCCCGGTTTCCTCGCGTACCTCGCGCGCCACGGTTTCCTCCAGGCATTCGGCGACATCGACAAAACCGGCCACCAGGCTGTAGCGATGGGGCGCCCAGTCGGCCTTGCGGGTCAACAGCACCTCGCCGGGGCGCTGCACGATGACGATAATGCAGGGATGGATATGCGGAAAATGAGTGCTGCCGCATCCCCGACAGCTTTTCCCCCATTCTCCGGGCAAACGTTCCAGGACCCCGCCGCAGCGGGCACAACAACGGCTGTTTCGCTCCCAGTGGTTGAGTTGCAGGCCAAGGCCGCCGAGGCTGAGCAGTTCCAGCGGCAGGTGCGGCCTGCCCGTTGTCAGCCCGGCGCCGTTCATCCCCGGGGGCAGGCTCAGTTCCCGCGACAGTATACGCAACCGCAACGGTTCCCCCCGCCAGAGGCCGAGGAAAAGGTCCTGCCCCTTCCCGACCGGCAGCGCCGATGTGGTCGCGGGCAGCAGCGGCTGCTCCGGCGGACCGGCAAAAACCAGGTTCGGACCCTGCAGGGCCAGCAGCAGCCCTTCTCCGCCAGGGTCGACATCCGGCGTCAGCAAGTTGAAACAACCCGCAAGACGGGTACGGTTGAAAGGCAGGTGCAGGGGCGAGGAGTAGCTGTCAGGGAACATGGGATAGACTCCGGTTCAGTTCTGTCGCAATGCCTCGACCGGATGCAGCCGCGACGCCTTCCAGGCCGGGTAGAGACCTGCCAGCAGCCCGGTCAGCAGGGTCACCAGGTTGGCCAGCCAGAAATCTCCCGGCCGCAGCAGCGCGTGCAGGACGTGGCTGGTGGCAAAGTAACGGTTGGAGCTGGTCAGGGCAGTCAGATCGAGGCCATGCGCTGCGAACCAGGACGCTCCGGCCCAACCGGCCAGCCCCCCCACCAGGGCACCACAGAGACCCAGCAGCAGGGACTCGGCAACCACCAGTCGGACAATCCCGGCGGGCCGCATGCCAAGGGCCGCCAGAATACCGAACTCCCGGTAGCGTTCAAAGACGGTCATGGTCATGGTGTTGGTGATGCCGAGGGCGACGATGAAAAAAACGATCAGCACCAGCAGCCGCATGGTGCCGTCATTCAACTCGATCAACTGGCTGACATCGGGGGCGATGCGATCCCAGCTGTCAACCCGGTAACGATCGGAATCGAGGACCGCCGCAAGGCGCGCAGCCTGTTGCTGTTCTTCCCCTGACGGTACCCGCACCACGATTTCACTCACCAGACCGTCAGCCCGGAGCAACGCCCGAGTCGCCGACAACGTCAGGAACAACTGACCGCGATTGAAACCCGCCAGGTCA
This sequence comes from Geothermobacter hydrogeniphilus, assembly GCF_002898515.1. Lineage (GTDB taxonomy): Bacteria > Desulfobacterota > Desulfuromonadia > Desulfuromonadales > Geothermobacteraceae > Geothermobacter_A. The sequence goes on from NZ_PPFX01000003.1 coordinate 11,433, forward strand.
GTACGAAAAATACCACCGACTTTGAACCTTTTGGCCGCCGGGCTGCCGAGCAGCGAGCGGGCCATCAGTTTCAGTTCATCGCCGACGCCGACCCCGAGAGCCGTGGCCAGTTCGGCGCCGATCAACAGTTCATCCCGCCCGCCGAGGTAGGTTCCGGACTGCAGGCGGGAGGCGATGATGGTCAACCGTGCTTCCCGTTCGGGATCCACGCCGGATAGCAGCACCGAAGCGCTTCCCCCCGGCCCGATCACCAGTGCCGGCGCCTTGAGGCGCGGAGCATAGACCAGGCCGAGGCGATCGAGTTTCCCCAACAGCTCGGGCAAAGCCGGTAACGGACTCAGGGCCACCCGATTGGGGCGATAGCCGGCCGCATGGATCTGAAAGGAACCGGTATCGAGCTGAACAGTACTGGCGACCATTTCATGGTGCAGTCCCGCCTTAAGGGACTGAAAGAGGATCAGGCAGAAAAGGCCGAAGGCGATGGCCGCCACTGTCAGCAGCGACCGGCGCAGGTTGCGACGAACGTTGCGCGCCGCCAGCCGCCAGAGCAACGGGCCGTTCATGCCGCCTCCGCCTTGCGGGCGGTAAAGAAGGAGACCAGACCGTAGACATGGTCGACCCGGCGCACATCGAGCAGTCCGGCTCCCCGCATCAGGTCGGGCAGGTCGCCACGCAGGTTGTCGACCAGCTCCTTCTGCACCAGGACCCAGCGCGCCCCCCAGCCCATCAACCAGCCGATCGGAGTAGTCGGCCGATCGACATCGGCCGTCACCAGCGTTCCACCCGGCTTGAGAACCCGCTCCATCTCGGCAAAGGCACGTTTCTTCAAACCGGTATCGATGTGGTGGGTAAACATCGAATTGACGACCAGGTCGAAACTGGCGTCGGGAAAGTCAAGCGCTTCGGCCACACCGGGATAAAAACGGGCCGGGGCTCCGGCGGCGGCCGCCTTGCGGCGGGCGATCTCGATCATCTTCGGCGCCGCGTCGATACCGACCGCCTCCCCGGGAGCCTGCAGCTGTCCGGCCACCAGCAGCGTCAGACTGCCGGTGCCGCAGCCGACATCCAGGATCCGGTCTCCGGAACTGAACTCCATGTAATCAAGGGTTTTTTCCCGGAACCTGCGCTCCCGACCGAAGGAGAGTCCCTCGATGATCGGATCATAGAGCCAGGCGACATGGTCGAGATCACGCCCCTTAGTTTTCGGTTCATGGGTCATCGCCGGCCTCCAGGGTCATCACGAAACGGTTGTCGGCAGGCCACAGGGAAAGCAGCTGCCCCACGCCACGCAGCCGGAAAAGATAGCGGATCAGCCGCAGCGCGTCCCTGTTGCCGAGCCAGAAGCCGGCTTTTTCCAGCTGGGTAAATCCGGCCAGGGCTTCGCCGACAGCCCGGTGCATGACCCGCTCCACCGATTCCCGGAAGATCCCTTCCACCGGCTGCGTACCCTCGGCGCCGGTCAGCAGTTCCTCCAGACGCTGCTGCTCGACCGCGGTCCCCTCGAAACGAACCGAAGAGACCAGGTAGTTGTGCCGCCGATCAGCGATATCCTGGTAGAAATCAGTCAGGTCATCGATGACCTGCAGGGCCATGCCGATGCGGAAAATCCCCTGGTCAGCCTCTTCAAGCGCCGAGAAACAGTCCTTTTCGATCATCCGCGGCGCGACGAAGGCGAGCTGCAGCAGGTTGCCCCCCTTGTGGACATGGACCGATTCGAGAATCGCCTCCGGGCTGAGGATGTCATGAACGCCCCCCTCTTCGGTCGCTTCCTCCCCGCCGATCGGCACCATCGCCTGGAAGATCTTCTGCTGTACCAGCTGACGCTGCTCCGTCTCCAGCATCCCCAGCAGCACCGCCTCATCCATGACCCGAAACAGGAAGCGGTCAAACAGCAGGATATGCATCACGCTTTTGAAGCGGGTCGCCTGCTCGGGAAATTTGAGCGGCAGCATTTCCTTGTATTCATCATCGAGCAGGTTGTCGGTACCGGTGACAATGCCGCGGATCGCGTGATTGATGACGCCATAGAGCAGGCGCCGTTCCGCGGGGATACCGATCGCCTGGTAAATCGCCAGAAAAAGAATGGAGAAGACATTGCGCTGGGCATAACGCAACGGGTTGATCGGCAGGCGGGTCGGTTTCAGGTAACCCTGCTCAAGGGTTTCCTCCAGCAGGAGCAGAACTTTTTTCTCCACCTCGCGATGTTCACGAACCGAGGGGAGCAGATGGCGCAGATTCAGCAGGGTCATAAGTCAGCCATGTCCGGGCGGCCGGGGAATCAGCAGCGGCACCCGGTCGCGATAGTTGAGGTAGTCGTCCCTGAAGCGCTTCACCAGCAGGCGTTCCTCCCGCCGGCGCAGAAATCGCAGCTGCAGAACGATAAACAGCGGATAAGAAAGCAGCAGCATCCCCCATGAGCGGCAACCGAGAACGACCCCCAGAGCGGCGAGGTCATAACCGAACCACATCGGGTGCCGACACCAGGCGTAGATCCCCTCGGTCACCAGTCTTTTCGGCGGCGCCTGCGGAGCCGGGGTACCATCACCCCAGCGGGCAAAATCACGGGTCGCCCGACCAATAATCCAGACGCCGCAGGTGACCAGCAGGGCTACGGCGACCAAGGTCGCGGACCGGTACGGCCAGCGCAGCCGGCCCAGCAGCCAATCGACCAGCAGGCCGCCACCGATGACCGCCGCCGGCAGCCACAGCCAGTAAAGCAGGGCGGCCCGCAGCTGGAAGGAGAAAATCTCTTTCTTCCAGTATCCCATATCAGTGCCTTTCACGCGGAGCGGACACCACCAGGCCGACTCAAGTCGGCCCGCAAACGGGGGGATTGTGGTCTGCGGCCCCCCATTTGTCAACTGCCCCGGTGGTGTATCCTGTTGTGGCCGGGTATGCTTGCAGCATGGGATACCGACTCCGCAACCAGTCCACAGTGAATCAGCGTCCCGGCAGGCTGCTGGCCGTCGGCGATATCCATGGCTGCGATCTGCTGCTGCGCGAGCTGCTGGCGCAGGTGAAACCGACGGAGAAAGACCAACTGGTCTTTCTCGGCGACTACATCGACCGCGGCAGCGGCAGCCGCCGGGTCATCGAACAGCTGCTGGCGCTGCGCCGAACCTTCCCGCAGACCGTCTTTCTCAAGGGCAACCACGAACAGATGCTGCTTGCCTACCTGGCCGGCAACGATGAAGCTCTCGATTTCCTGGCCAACGGTGGCGGCCGAACCCTGGAGAACTACCGGACGGCAGGTCGACTCAGCATCCCCGAAGAGCATCTCGACTTCTTTACCGCCCTGCGCAACCGTTACGAAACGGAGGATTTCATCTTCGTTCACGCCGGCCTGCGACCGGGGATTCCGAGCGACCGGCAGAGCGAGGCCGATCTGCTCTGGATCCGCTCCGACTTCCTCGACAGCGACTACGACTGGGGCAAAACCGTGGTCTTCGGCCACACGCCGCAGCCCAGTCCGATCATGACAGCGACCCGCATCGGCCTGGATACCGGGGCCGTCTATGGACGGCAGCTGAGCTGTTGCGATGTCCTGACCCGCAGGCTCTGGAGTGCCGGCTAGACAGCAGGCTGATGAAAAACGTCCATCTGCGGTGTTGCCCTTCCCCCGCGTCAACGACGTACCTTCCGGTACGCCTTATGCCGCGGGGCTGCGGACGCCTTGCATCTGGACATTTTTGCTCAGTCTGGGGGAACCTGACGTTTCAGCACCCGGTTAATCTCCGGTGACCGGGCGCCGCAGCAGATCGCCAGCGACGGTTCCGGCCGGCAGCTGCAGCCACACCCGGAAATTGGCATGGGCCGCGGACAGGGATTCGCCGTCCTCGGTCTCGATCCGCTCCAGCACCAGGGTCTGCTGCCGCATCCGCGGACCGATCACCTCGATCTGCTCCCCGACCCGGAACCGGTTGCGTCCCTCCACCAAGGCGCGCCCGTTCGGGTCGGCCGACAACACCACGGCAACGAAATCGCAGGCCCGCCGGTAGCGGCTCTCCCCCGCTTCGACCACCGGGTCCTCGCGGGCAAAGAGAAAACCGCTGTCGTAGGGACGATGACTGACCTTGTCCAGTTCCTCCAGCCAGAGCGGATCGCAGCGCCAGCCCTCCGGATCGGCCTGCCAGGCATCCAGCGCCCGGCGGTAGACGCGGGTCACCGCCGCGACATAATAGCGGCTCTTCATCCGCCCCTCGATCTTCAGGCTGTCCACTCCAGCAGCCAGCAGTGCCGGCAGATGTTCAACCAGCCGCAGGTCGCGGCTGTTGAACAGATAGGTTCCCCGCTCATCCTCTTCGATCGCGTGATATTCTCCCGGTCGCAACTCCTCCTCCAGCCGGTAGGACCAGCGGCAGGGCTGAGCACAGGCGCCGCGATTGGCACTGCGCCCGGTCAGCGCCGCCGACAGCAGACAGCGTCCCGACCAGGCGACACACATGGCGCCATGGACAAAGGCCTCCAGCTCAAGGGCGGTTCCGGCCCGGATGGCGCGGATGTCGTCGAGCGACAACTCCCGCGCCAGGTTGACCCGGCTGACCCCCGCGGCCTGCCAGAAACGGACGGCGGCGGCATTGGCGGTATTGGCCTGGGTTGACAGATGGATCTCGCGCCGCGGGTCGAGCTGCCGGACCAGGGCCAGCACCCCCGGATCAGCGACGATATAGGCATCCAGGTCGAGGGGACGCAATTCTTCGAGATAGGCCTGCAGGTGCGGCCATTCACGGGTACGTGGGGTGGCGTTGAGAGTCAGGTAGAGCCGCACACCATGCTCGGAACAGAGCCGGCGGGCCTGACGCAGCTGATCAAGATCGAAATTCCCGGCCTGCGACCTGAGACCGTATCCGGGGCCGCCAAGGTACACGGCATCGGCGCCGAAATAGATGGCGCTGGCCAACTTCTGCGGATCGCCGGCCGGCGCCAGCAGTTCAATCCTCTTCATTCCCTCATGTCCCTTGAATCTGAATACTGTCCATTCTCGGTCAGGCGGGACAAAGCTTACCACAGCCAGTCCCGTTTATGGCACCCTTGTTGCTTGACAAGACCCATAAAAGCCTATAGTTTTTAGTGAATTTTGATTAAGGGAGGATAGCTGCCGGTACCCCCGGACGGCTTTCAGCTGATGTTGCGCCTGCGTTATTTTCTACCTCTTTTGCTGCTGACCGCCTGCGCCCCCACGGCGGGCGTTGCTCCGACCGCTGTCCCTTCGACGGACATTGACCAGATACGACAGCTGCAGTCAACTCTGCAGAACCGGCTGACCGAACTGGAGAACCGTTTGACCCTGGTTGAGAATCAGCTTGACAAACAGCGGCAGCAACCCGACCGGCCCCGAAGCAGCACCGAAATGGGCACCGGAGACGGTCAAATCACGGAATCAAAACCGCCGACGGCTCCCCGGCAGACGACGGACGACACCGGCAACGAGCAGACGCCGACCGCTCTCTACCTGCGCGCCTTTTCCGCTTACGCGGCAGGCCGTTACGCCGAGGCCATTGATGACTTTCGCCAGTTTCTCGATCTTTATCCACGCAATCCCTTTGCCGGCAACGCGCAGTTCTGGCTTGGGGAATGCTATTATCGGAAGCATCTGCTGAAACGGGCCGTCGACGAATTTGCAAAAGTCGTCTCGATCGACCCGTCCGGCAAAAAGGCGCCGGACGCCCTGTTGCGCATGGTCGCTGTTTACCGGGAACTGGACCGACCGATCATGGCCGAACAGACCCTGCAGCAACTGCTGACGGATTATCCGGACAGTGCCGCCGCCCGCAAGGCCGGCACCCGCTGACCGACACGGCGGACGAAACCCTGCTGCGACGACAACAATTCGACCGATCTGATCTCTTGCTTTGGTCCATTCCTCTTCAAGGACAGGCATTCAAGGGGGTTTGCATGAAAAAATCGCTACTGTTGATTCTGTCTCTGCTGCTTCTGCTGCCGGCCCTGGCCGCAGCCGGCGGGAGCCCGGCCACCCGCACCTACGTGATAAAAAAGGGGGATACCCTGTGGGGCATTTCCCAACGTTTTATCAAGGACCCCTACTACTGGCCCAATCTCTGGTCCAACAATCCTTTCATCACCAATCCGCACCTGATCTACCCGGGGCAGAAGGTCGCCATCTACGACGGCAGGATCGAACTGGTTCCCGAATTCCCCGAACCGGACAAGCCGGCGACCCAACCCGCCGCGAAGAAGGAAACTCCGGCGGAGCCGACCGCGGCCACACCCCAGGCAAACCAACCGCTGCCTGAAGTCCAGGAAACCATCACCATCCGCACCATGGGAGGCGCCGAGGGCTTCGTCGGTCTCGACCAGATCGACAATGCCGGCACCCTCATCGACGCCACCGACAACCGCCTGCTGATGGCCGCCGGCGACACCGTTTTCTGCGATATGAAGAACCTCGCCGACACCCACCCGGGCGACACCTTCTCCCTGGTTGAAGTCGGCAAGGAGGTTCTTCACCCGATCACCGGAGAGCCGGTCGGACGCCAGATCGCCGAAACCGGGGCGCTGGAAGTGATCAGCGTCAACAATTCGGTGGCAACCGCCCGCATCATCAGCTCCAACCGGGAAATCCATCGCTCCAACCTGCTGATCCCCTTCAGCGCGCCGTTGCTTGAGGTTGAACTCAAACGCTCCGACAAACCGATTGAAGGTGTCATCATCTCGGCCAAGGAGAACAAGATCGGTATCGGCCAGCACGACATCATCTATCTCGATCTCGGCACCGCCGACGGGCTGCAGATCGGCAACATGGTCAACATCAGTCGCAAGCGCAAGCCATCCGAATTCATTGTCAAGAAAACCGAGGTCGAACTTCCTGATGTTCTGCTCGGCGCGGCGGTGGTCCTGACCACCGAGGAGCACACCTCCTCGGCCCTGGTCCTCAAGAGCGTGGAGACCCTGCTGCGCGGCGACAAGGTAACCACGGTCACCGAGTAGACGCCGAACGTTTGTACAACATTTTGAAAAAGGGGTTGAAGCCGCCAGGCTTCAATCCTTTTTTTCCTCTATCGCCCGAACCTGGAAGGTTTCGGCCCTCTATGGATGGAGACGCCGATGGACATTGGCAGCAGAGAAGACTGGCTGCGGCTGCACCTGATTGCCGGGCTCGGCAGGCAGGGACTGTTCAAGCTGATACGCTGCTACGGCAGCCCGGCGGCTGCCCTGGCCGCCGACCCGGCCGAGTGGCGCACGGCCGCGGGAGTGCGCCGTGACCTGCGCCTGGCGCGACAACAGGTCGATCATACCCGCCTTGAAGCCACCCTGAAACAGCTTGAATCTCTCAACGTGGAACTGGTTTCCTACTGGGACCGGCATCGCTACCCGACGGCTCTGCGTACCATCGCCGACCCACCGGCGCTGCTTTACCTGCGCGGGCAACTGGGCAGCGACGAGGCCGCCCTGGCGGTGGTCGGCTCACGCAAGGCCTCGGGGCCCGGTCGACGCTTTACGGAACAGATCGCTTCCGAACTGGCGGCCGCCGGAATCTGTATCGTCAGCGGCCTGGCGCGCGGTATCGACACCGCCGCCCATCGTGGCGCCCTGGCGGTCGGAGGACGGACCATCGCCGTCCTCGGCTGCGGCATCGACCGCGTCTACCCCCCGGAAAATGATGCCCTGTTCCAGCAGATCGCCGAGCAGGGGGCCATCCTCTCGGAATACCCGCCCGGGGCGGAACCTTTGGCCGGACATTTCCCGGGCCGCAACCGCATCATCAGCGGCCTCTGCCGCGGCGTCCTGGTGGTCGAGGCGGCCACCGGCAGCGGCTCGCTGCTGACCGTCGACTTTGCCCTCGAATCGGGGCGGGAGGTCTTCGCCGTCCCCAACCAGGTGCGGACGGCAACCAGCAACGGCGTCAACCAGCTGCTCAAGGACGGGGCCCACGTGGTGACCGACAGCCGCGACATCCTTGAGGTTCTCTGGCCACACATCCGATCCGGCGAAAGTTCTTCCCGAACAGGAGAGGATCTTCCGGACATGCCGGAGCAGCAGCACAAGCTATTGAAACTGCTGAGTTTTAATCCGATTCATCGCGACCAGCTGTTGCGGACAAGTGGCTTGACACCCATGGAGCTTTCCGATAGTTTACTGCACCTAGAACTGTCCGGACACGCAACCCAGCTGCCCGGCGGTCATTACGTCCGCGCCCGCTGAGCCAGGCGCGGCCAACCGATGGAGCAAGAAACGCCTGTGCGGGACCGGGTCCTGGCTATTGTCAGTCTAATCGCCCAGTATGTCATGGAAGAGCCCGAACTCTTCAACGAACGTGACATCGTCGAGCAACTGCTCGAAGAAGGGTTCGAAGCCGAGGAGATCGATGCGGCCTTCAGCTGGATGGAGCGTCTTTCATTTGTCGATGAAAGACGGCCCGGCGACCTCGGCCTGAGCGAGCCGACCTACCGCGTCTTTACCGGTGAAGAGACCCAACAGATATCCTGCGAAGCCCGCGGGTTCCTGGTTCGGCTGCGGGCTCTCGGCATCCTCAACGACGATCTGCAGGAAGAGATCATTGACAAAGCCGTGCAGTTGAGCGAAGACGAGGTCAGCCTCAAGGAAATCAAGGCACTCACCGCCCTGACCCTCTTCAGCCGCTCCCAGGCCAACTGGCAACGGGAAGTCGACTGCTTCATGGAAGACGACTGGTCGCGACTCTATCATTGACCTGACGACAGCCGGCTGCGGATGACACCGCAGCCTTTTTGCTTCCGGCCCGCGAGACCGCCACAACACACAGAGATCATCATGGCCAAGACCCTCGTTATAGTTGAATCCCCCGCCAAAGCCAAAACCATCGAGAAATTCCTCGGTGCGGGCTACAAGGTACTGGCATCCTACGGGCATGTTCGCGCCCTGCCGAGCAAGCAGGGATCGGTCGATATCGACAACGACTTCGAACCGCGCTACCACGTTCTGCCGGAGAGCAGCAAGCACATCAGTACCCTGAAGAAGGAACTCAAGGGCGTCGATGAACTGATTCTCGCGACAGACCCCGACCGCGAAGGAGAAGCGATCGCCTGGCACCTGCTGCAGGCCCTCGGCATCGATCCGGAAAAGCGCAAACCGGTGGTCAAACGGGTCACCTTTCACGAAATCACCAGGGGCGCCATCCAGCAGGCACTGGCCGAACCGGGCGAAATCTCGCGCGAACTGGTCGATGCCCAGCAGGCGCGTTCCATCCTCGACTACCTGGTTGGCTTCAATCTCTCACCCTTCCTGTGGAAGAAGATCCGCTACGGCCTCTCCGCGGGGCGCGTGCAATCGGTCGCGCTACGACTGATCTGTGAGCGGGAAAAAGAGATCAACGCCTTCAAAAGTGATGAATACTGGACCATCGAAGCCGACCTGAACAGCGACACCGGAAAGCCGTTCAAGGCCAGGCTGGCCGCCATCGACGGCAAGAAGCTGACCAAACTGGCCATCGGCAACGAACAGCAGGCCAAAGAACTTGTCACTGAGCTGGAACGACAGAGCTACCGGGTGGCCGGGCTGCAGGTCAAACAGAAAAAGCGCAACCCTTCCCCCCCCTTCACCACCAGCACCCTGCAGCAGGAGGCGAGCCGCAAGCTCGGCTTCTCGGCCCGCAAGACAATGCAGGTTGCCCAGAAGCTGTACGAGGGGATCGATATCGGTGAAGGGGCCATCGGCCTGATCACCTACATGCGAACCGACTCGGTGGTTCTGTCGAAGGTCGCCACCGACGAAGCGCGCGAGCTGGTGACTGAACGTTTCGGGCGTGAATACGCACTGGCCAAGCCCCGCGTTTTCCGCAACAAGGCCAAGAACGCCCAGGAAGCGCACGAAGCGGTGCGGCCGACCAGCCTCAAGCGAACCCCGGAAGAGCTGCGCAGTAAACTGAGCCCCGACCAGTACAAACTCTACCGGTTGATCTGGCTGCGCACCATGGCCTCGCAGATGGCCGCCGCCATCCTCGACGCCACCAGCGTCGATATCAGTGCCGGCGACCGCTTCCAACTGCGCGCCAGTGGACAGGTGGTGCGTTTCCCGGGCTTCATGCAGCTTTACACCGAAGGCCGGGACGAGCCGGAGGAGGAATCGGGCATTCTTCCGCCGCTGGCGGAACAGGAAAAACTCGACCTGCTTAAGCTCAGGCCGGAACAGCACTTCACCCAGCCGCCCCCGCGCTTTACAGAGGCAACGCTGGTCAAGACCCTGGAGGAAAACGGCATCGGACGCCCCTCCACTTACGCCAGCATCATCCAGACCCTGGCCAACCGCAAGTATGTCCGGCTGGAAAAGCGCACCTTCTTCCCCGAAGACATCGGCATGGTGGTCAGCGACCTGCTGGCCAGGCATTTTGAAAAATATGTCGACTATGACTTCACCGCGAAGATGGAGGAGGATCTCGACGCCATCTCCCGCGGTGAACAGCAATGGCGTCCGGTTCTGCGCCAGTTCTGGGAACCCTTCATCAGCCTGCTGCGACAGAAGGAGCAGGAAGTCAACAAAGATGATGTCACCACCGAGAAAACCGGACAGGAATGCCCCGAGTGTGGCAAGGAACTGGTGATCAAGCTCGGTCGACGCGGCAAGTTCCTCGCCTGCAGCGGTTTCCCCGACTGCCGCCACACCCAGCCGTTGAAGAACGGTTCAGAGCAGGAGCCGGAAGAACCGGAGTACTCGGACCAGAACTGCGACAAGTGCGGCGCCAGGATGCTGATCAAACAGGGGCGCTACGGCAAGTTCCTCGCCTGCAGCGCCTATCCCGCATGCAAAAACATCCAGCCGCTGGTCAAACCGAAGGCCCTGGACATTCCCTGCCCTGAGTGCGGCGAAGGGGAGATGATGGAAAAGAAGAGCCGCTACGGCAAAATCTTCTATTCCTGCAACCGTTACCCCAAGTGCAAGTATGCCCTCTGGAATCCACCTAAAGCCGAGGCCTGTCCCAAGTGCAGCTGGCCCCTGACCGAGATCAAGACCACCAAGCGTTACGGGACCGTCCGCAGGTGTCCGCAGGAAAACTGCGATTTCGAGGAAACCCTGGTGCCGCCGGAGAAACCGGTCTCGACGAAAAAGAAGACCACCGCCAAAAAAGCGACCACCGCAAAAAAAGCCAGGTAAGGGCCGGATTCACCTCCCTCATGAAAACGCATCCGATCACTGTTATCGGCGCCGGTCTGGCGGGCTGCGAAGCAGCCTGGCAGATCGCGCGGCACGGCCTGCCGGTCGTGCTCAAAGAAATGAAGCCGGAGCGCATGAGCCCGGCTCATCACTCCCCGCTGTTCTGTGAACTGGTCTGCTCCAACAGCCTGCGCGGCACGCAGCTGAGCAACGCCGTCGGTCTGCTCAAGGAGGAGATGCGCCGTCTGCGGAGCCTCTTCATCCTCACTGCCGACCGCCACGCGGTTCCTGCCGGGGGCGCCCTCGCCGTCGCCCGCGACGATTTTGCCGCCGACATCACCGAAGCCGTCCGCAGCCATCCGCTGATCGAAGTCGTTACCGGCGAAGTGACCGAACTGCCGAACGAAGGATGGACCATTGTCGCCAGCGGGCCGCTCACCTCGACGGCGCTGAGCGACGCGATTGCCCGTCTGACCGGCACCGAGCAGCTCTATTTCTATGATGCCATCGCCCCGATCGTCGAGGCCGGATCGATTGACATGTCGATCGCCTGGCGCGCCTCACGCTATGGTCGCGGCGAGGACGACTACATCAACTGCCCCCTGAACGAAACCGAATACCGGCAATTCGTCGCTGAACTGCGTCGGGCCGAGAAGGTTCCCGCCCGGGATTTTGAAAAACTGATCCATTTCGAGGGCTGCATGCCGATCGAGGAGATGGCCGAACGGGGCGAGATGACCCTCGCCTTCGGCCCCCTCAAGCCGGTCGGCCTGCCCGACCCGCGCACCGGACGGGAACCCTTCGCCGTGTTGCAGTTGCGCCAGGATGACCGCCACGGCCAACTCTACAACATGGTCGGCTGCCAGACCAAGCTGACCTACCCCGAGCAGCGGCGGATTTTCCGCAGCCTGCCGGGACTGCAGCAGGCCGAGTTCGCCCGGCTCGGCAGCATGCATCGCAACACCTTTCTCAACGCCCCGCGCTGCCTGACCCCGACCCTGCAGTTCAGGAAAGCCGAACACCTGCTGTTCGCCGGCCAGATCACCGGTGTCGAGGGCTATGTCGAATCAGCCGCCTGCGGCTTCCTCGCCGGCTGCTTCGCCGCCCGCCTGGCACGTGGTGAAGAGGTCCCGCTGCCGCCGGAAACAACCGGGTTCGGCGCCCTGCTGGCCCATCTGCGACATGCCGCCGACAACCCTTTCCAGCCATCCAACATCAACTACGGCCTCTTTCCCCCACTTGCGCAACGCATCCGCAAACGCAGTGAGAAACGACTCGCCCTGGCCGAACGCGCCCTGCGGGACCTGCAGGCCTGGTGGGCCGAAATCGATCCCGAGCGATCCTCCTGAACAACATTTTTCTCCTGATTTCAGGCAACTGCTTGTTGAATAAGACTTTTTCCTTTATCATTAGCCATAGGCCGGTGATTTAATCACTGGTCAAGCCTTGATCTGACTCCGGTCCCCTGCCGACTGCCACCGGCAAACCGGTATCCTGTCTTCAACAGGTTGCGACCCGCTATGGCTGACAATATTCTGTTCACTGCAGACCCGGTCGAACTGCTCGACACCCTGCGCGAATTCTCTTTCCTGCAGCCCTATAATCTGGCTGTTTTTTCCGAACGGGAAGGGCTGATCGCGTTTCGTGGAGAAAAAAACCGGATGTGCGGCACCTTCGGCGAGAACTGGCTCTGCCTCGAGGGTTGCGACAAGAATTACAAACAGGAAATCGATCGCGCCGTCAGCGAACGCAAGGCTCGGATTTTCAACTGCTCCAGCGGATTGCTCAATTTCGTCCTCCCCTTCCAGGACCGCGAGCAGCACATCCACTACCTGCTCGCCGGCGGTATCCGGGACCAGGCCACCGACCTCGAACACCTGGAAACCATTATTCGTGACCGCCAGATCAACGGCATCTATTTTCTTGAACAGTGGGAGCAGCTGCCAAGCACCACGCGTCTCGCGGTCAAGGATGTTATTGACAATATCTACGGAGTGCTGCCGCTGATCGGCGATAACAATTACTACGCCCGGGTCTACGAACGCACGGTCGATCTCATCAATACCATCTCCGACCTGGGTCCGGAAATCGACCGGGCTGAAACGGTCGATGATGTCATCCAGCTGCTCAGCGAAACCCTGACGGTGTTGTTCAATATCCCCCGCATCGCGATCCTCTACCCGCAGGGCAACAAGCGCCAGCTGATTCTCAAAGGCCTGCTCGGACTGGACAACGGCGCCGCCATCCGCCTGGGGGCAAAGAGTTCCGGGGCCCTGATGCAGCGCAAGGGTGAGCGATCCCTGGTGCTGCGCGGCAAACAACTGAAGAACCTTTTTCCCTATCTCGATGCCGAACACCTGAGCTGTCTGCCGCTGCTGGTCGACAATAAACTGATCGGCTTTCTCGCTCTCTTCGACCACGAACTCTCCCAACGCGACCTGATGATCATCGAGCTGCTCTGCAGCCGCATCGCCGGCAAACTGCTGCGTCTGCGCCGGCGCCGCAACCGGGAGCAGGAAAACCAGCGCTCCCGGCAGCTGCTCGATATGGTCAGCCGTCTCGCGCAACTGGAAAATTCCCAGCATTTCTACCAGGGACTGGTCGAGATGGCGACCGATCTGCTCGATGCCGGCAAGGGCTCGCTGATGCTGCTCGACGACCGCCGGGAAAAGCTCGCCATCGTCGCCTCCATCGGTATGAACCGCCAACTGGCGCGCAACATGAAACTACTCAAGGGACAGGGGATCGCCGGCCGGGTAATGATCACCGGCAGCCCGATGCTGGTCCACGATATTGAACAGGATCAACGTGTAAGCATCGACAAACGTCCTCGTTTCGCGACGCAATCCTTTCTCTGCCTGCCCTTCCGCAGTGAAAATGAAATCATCGGTGTCCTCAACCTGAGCGACAAGAACAACGGCAGCGCCTTCACCGTTGCCGACCTGAAAACGGTCGAACCGCTGCTCGAACATGCCGGCAGCCTGGTGCGACGCGCCGGCACCCTGGAACGCGCCAGCCTGCTTGAGGAACTTTCCTCCTGCGACAGCCTGACCGGACTGCACAATCGGCGCTTCCTCGACCAGCGGCTGGACGAGGAACTGAACCGCAGTTCACGCCAGAAGCTGGAATTTTCGGTGCTGCTGCTCGATATCGACCACTTCAAGAACTACAACGATCACTGCGGCCACCTGGCCGGCGACAAGGCCCTGAAAAAACTCTCGCATCTGCTGCGTCGTTCCGCTCGGGAGATGGATTCCGTCACCCGCTTCGGCGGCGAGGAATTCTGTATTCTGCTGCCGGAAACCGGGCGCGAACCGGCCCGCATGGTTGCCGAACGCATCCGCCACGGCATCGAACGGGAACCCTTCTACCAGGAAGAGGTGCTGCCCGGCGGCCGTCTCACCATCAGTATCGGCATTTCCAGCTACCCGGCCGACGGCGACAGCGCCGAGGCGCTGCTCGAAGCCGCCGACCGCGCCCTCTACCAGGCCAAGGACAACGGCCGCAATCGCATTCAGTTGTTCGAACCCACCCTGCGCCAGCAGCGCATTGTTTTCATCTGATTCTTTCCCTTTTTCACAGTCTTGATGGCGTCGCAAAAACTCAGCAGCTTCGTTACTGCGATTGTCTCACTGCTTCGACGTACGTAAGTACGCCTCATTGCTCGACAATCGCGCGCCTTGCTGCCGGCGCTTTTTGCTTAGCCAACAACATCTTTGCTTTCTTGCGAAAGCAATCAACCTTGTCTGAAAACGCGGTTGCGGCTACAATCGCCATTCCCATCACCGAATTGAGTTCGCTATGCAGCAGAAAAACAATGATCAGCAGCCTGAACTGGTTCTCGCTTCCGCCTCCCCGCGGCGACGGGAACTCCTCCAGCGGGTCGGCCTGAATTTCGCCGTCGTCCCGAGTACCGCGCCGGAGGACGAAATCCCCGGGGAATCCCCCGAACAGCATGTCATCCGCCTCAGCGAAGCCAAGGCCCGCGAGGTCGCCGGCCGCGCCGACCAGCCTGGACGTTATTTCATCGGCAGCGACACCATTGTCCTGCACGACGACGCCATTCTCGGCAAGCCGGCCAACGCCGGACAGGCCGCCGCCATGCTGCGCGCCCTGTCCGGCCGGCGCCATCGGGTCCTGTCCGGATTCGCGGTGGTCGATCGCGCTTCCGGCAAATGCTACAGCGGCGCGGTCAGCACCAACGTCTTGTTCAAACAACTTACGGAGGCGGAAATCAGCGGCTACATCACCACCGGCGAACCCTTCGACAAGGCCGGCGGCTACGCCATCCAGGGGATCGGCACGTTCATGGTCCGGGCCATCGAGGGCAGCTACAGCAATGTCGTCGGTCTGCCGCTGGCCGAACTGCTCGACCTGCTCGAAGAGATCGGCGCCGCCACCCCCTTTCCGCAAGCGGAGATATCGACATGACCATCGCCGCCAACCTCAAAGACATCCGGCAGCAGATCGAGGCCGCCTGCCGACGCTGCGGACGCGATTCCCGTGACATCAGGCTGGTTGCCGTCAGCAAGAAAAAACCCGCCGCCGCCATCGAAGCTGCTTTCATGGCCGGCCAGAAGCTGTTCGGCGAAAGCTATGTCCAGGAATTCTGTGACAAGCAGGAACAGATCGACCAGCCGCTCGAATGGCATTTCATCGGCGGGCTGCAAAGCAATAAGGTCAAGTACCTGCGCGGCAAAACCGCGCTGATCCACTCCGTTGACCGGCTCTCCCTGGCCCGGGAGATCAGCCGCCAGTGGCAGAAGATCGGGCAGCGCGCAGACATCCTGCTGCAGTTCAACCTCGGCCGCGAAGCGAGCAAGAGCGGAGCCGACGAGAACCAGGCGCTCGAACTGGCCAGGGCGGTCAGCGAACTGCCGGGACTGCAGATCCGCGGACTGATGACCCTGCCCCCCTGGGATGAGGATCCGGAACGGGTGCGGCCCTACTTCCGCCGGCTGTGCGAGCTGGCCGCCGAGATCGAAGCGGCCGGGCTGCCCGATGTCCGCATGGAGGAACTTTCCATGGGCATGAGCCACGATTTCGAGGTTGCCATCGAGGAAGGAGCGACCCTGATCCGTGTCGGGACGGCCATTTTCGGAGCGCGGAACTCATAGAAATGAACTGCTTCGGCCGAATTCAAACCGCTCGTCTGCTCCGCTGATCATGGGCCGCCTGCGGCAACGCGACATCGCGCTGTTTTTCTTTCCGCTGCTGCTCAACGTGCAGCTGATGAGCATCTCCCACACCGTCATCAACGGCGCCCTGGCGCGACTGGAAGACTACGTCACGGCACTGGCCGGTTTTTCGGTGGCGATGGTGATCCATCTCTTCATCGCCTCGCCGTCCTACCAGAACCACACCGTCGCCATCGCCATGGTCAGGGGACGCCGGTCGCTCAAGGCGGTGCTGCTGTTCGTGCTGCTGGTCGCCGCCTACGTGTCCCTGATGCTGTCACTGATCGCCTTCACGCCGCTCGGCAACCTGGTGCTGGAGAGAATCCTCAGCACTCCGCCACAGATCGCCGAGGAGACCCGCAGGACCCTTCGACTGCTGGTGCTGCTGCCCCTGTTCACCGGGCTGCGCGGCCTCTTCCAGGGGCTGGTGATCCAGGCGCGCCGCACATCCCTGGTCTCTCTGGCCACCGGGGTGCGGGTCGGCTTCCTGTTGCTGCTGCTCACCTTGGGAAGCAGCTGGTTCTCAGGCGCCGCGCTCGGGGCCTTTGCCCTGGTCGGCTGTATCATGATTGAGACCCTGCTGATGGGCTTGTTCGCCTGGCAGGTTCACCTGCCCCGAGACGAGGAGGCAGTAGAGGACTCCACCGGCAGCATCCTGCGCTACGCCTTCCCTCTCGCCTGGTCCTCCTGCCTGCAGCAGACCGTGCCATTGCTGATCAACGCCATCATCAGCCGCCTGCCGGACGCGCCCCTGGCACTGGCGGCCTTCGGCGTCATCCGCGGATTCCTGTTCCTGCTCGCCGGCCCGATGCGCAACCTGCAGCAGGCCTACCTGACCCTGGTCCGCGGGGATGAAGACAGAGCGGTACTGGTCCGCTTCCACCTGCTGCTGGCCATCGGCATGGGCGCGCTGATCCTGCTGGTCACCGGGCCCTTGAGCGCGACCGTCCTCGGCGGCTGGCTGGGTGTCGCCGATCGGCTGCGCAGCTACATCACCTGGCCGCTGGCCGCCTGCGGCATCTTCCCGTTGCTGTACGGCACCACCAACCTGCTGCGCGGCTGGTTCGCCGGCGCCCGACAGACCGCCCGTCTCGGACATTCCACGCTGCTGAAGGGTTTCTTCATCCTGCTGCTCTGGCCATTGATCCTCTGGCTGCGGCCGCCGCTTTCCGGCATCGGCGTCGCGATCATGCTGCTGATCGCGGCCGAAATTCTGGAAACCGTCTATCTTGCCCGGCAGCGGTCAAAACTCGGCAGCGGGGTTGAGCATCTGGTCCCGAGGTAGGGGACAGGTTCGAGGTGAAAGATGGGAGATGGGAGGCCGGCATGGTCGTGCCGGTCCCGATCTTCAGCGCGCACCCAACAGCTGCAGCAGCACGCCGACGGCGGCGTCCCCGGCGGCCTCTTCGGCGGCACCGAACCAGCTGACCTCGATCTGTCGGGCGGGAACCTTGAAGATGTAGAGCAACCGCGAGCGAACCGCGTCGACCCGCCTGCGGGCCAACTTCAGATCGGCCCGGGTGCCGCGCGAGACTCCCTGGATTTTCAGTTTCCGTGCCGGGTTCTTCTTCAGCGCCGCGGCCAGATCGGCGATCGCCTCCGTCCCCCCTTCAGGCGTAGTGCCATCGGGCTGGTAACGCAGGGGCACCCGCTTGAGAACCGTCTGCGACACGGCCCGGCGAGGAGCCGGCTTCACAGCGACAGGCTGGAGACGGACCGCCCGCTGCCGGGATTCGCCGCTGCGGGCGGACGCCGCCGGACGCGGTGCCCCTCCCCCGGCAAAGGCCTCCGTGGACACGAACGCGATGTCAACCCGACGATTCCGGGCTCGTCCCGCCTTGCTGCCGTTGGCGGCGAGCGGCCGGGAGGAATCGAGCCAGGCGATGCCGATCCGCCCCTTGGCAATCCCGTACTCGTTGACCAGCAGGTCACGCACCGCCGCGGCGCGGTCATGAGAAAGGCGGATATTGAGGGAACGGGGACCCGTGTCGTCGGTGTGCCCGGCGAAGGCAATCCTGATCCGGGGGTGGCTCTTCAGCTCCCCCGCCAGGCGGGCGATGACCGCCCGGTCGCGCGGGGTGACCCGCGCCGAATTCAGACCGAAATGAACCTGGAATCCCGCCAGGTTGACCGCCCCGAAACCGACCGACGGCACCAGCAGTCCGAGACAGCAGCCGATAAGTATCCAAGATCGCAACATGAAATGAATCCTCCCCAGTCTATTTTCATACCGTGACCGACCCTTCAGGACGGCAGGCAACGGTCCTCAGGGTAACACACCAAATGTCCGCAATTCATGAAAAATCAGATTCCGCTATGATGGAGAGATGAAGGAGAAAAAACACCCCTGTCCCGACTGCCGCATGTGCCAGTGGTGTTCGGATGACCGTTGCCGGCTCTGCCTGAAGAGCGGAACCGGCTGCCGCAAAAAACTCTCGGTCGCCGAACAGATTGCGCTGTTCGAGGCGGTCAACCGCAAGAGCGATCCGCAGAAGGAGGTCGACTGATCTCTGTAAAAAGGAGGACGATCCGCGACCAGCCCCCTGCCCGGTTCGGGTTTTTATTTTTGTTTCCTTCTGAGAAATGCTAGCATTTAACTGTTTTTCATATAGATTCCATACCAGAGTCCACCAGAACATTTCCCGTTTTCAGGAGCAAGTTTATGGACAAATTCATTGAAGAGCACCGTAATGCCATCAGGCAGTTGGCGATTAAGCGTGGCGCCTTGCGGGTGCGTCTTTTTGGCTCACTGGCGCGGGGGGACGGGGGGCCACAAAGTGATGTTGACCTTCTGGTTGATCTGGAAGAAGGACGTTCGGCCCTGGCCCTGGGCGGGATACTGATGGATCTTCAGGAACTTTTGGGGCGACGGGTCGATGTGGTCACGCCGGCAGCCCTGCACCCCGACATCAGAAAGAAGGTTCTGGAACAGGCGGTGGACCTATGACGCGGGAACGGGACACTATCCTTCTCAAGCATATGCTTGAGTGCATCAGCCGCATTCAAAGGTATACCGGTGGCAAACGGCAGGATTTTTTCGACTCCGAGCTTATTCAGGACGCGGTGGTCAGAAACCTCCAGACCCTGGCTGAATCGAGTCAGCAGCTCAGTGACGAATGCAAAGCTGTCCGCCCCGACATAGACTGGCGGGCCATATCGGGGTTTCGCAATATTCTGGTCCGCGATTATCTCGGCCTCGACCTCAAGCTGATCTGGCTGGTGGTGGAAAAGGAACTCCCGACTTTGCGGGCCGCGCTTGAGGACATGCGGACGGGCTGATAGAACCGCTCCGTCGGCAAACTCTATCTTCCCCGACTCACCCACTCAGTCCGTCATTTAAGACCGCCCCCGCTACAAGGCTTCAAACCTGCCCGGCTCAGAGCTTTTATTTTGCCGCTGGCGTGAGAAAATGATAACTTTAGAAAAGTTATCTCAATGTAATTGCAGTGACTTTTGCGGGGAGGGCTCGCAATGTCCAGTGCGAAAAAAAGTACAGCCTCTTGGGGCAGCTACTGCAACCTGCGAGGCCAATTTGTAATTGATAGCAAACCAGCCCCCTCTGACACCCCCGCCTTCTACGTGTTCACCGATGATGTTGCCTTCTCCAATCCAAGTGCCGTCGGCACCGTTGTGGCGGCTCGTAACACCAACGGCCGGGAATCGTAGCTTGTCGAGGGGACCCGGACCAGCTACGCACAGTGGCAGGAGCAGAAGATCGACCAAGCAACGCAGTTGGCTCCGGTCAACGATGACGCCTAGGGACAGACATGAGCAAGTACAGTGACTTGACCAAAGAGCAGCTGATTGCCTTGCTCGAACGCCGAGAGCGCGAGGCTGCCTATGGGCTTGTCTGGGAGCGAGATGAGATCGAGCCCGACAGGCACCTCAACGACGACTTTGTAGCCTTGGACCTCGACAAGGACCTCTCGCAGGGGGACGCACCCTACCAGAATCTGATCATCGAAGGGGACAACTTCGATGCCCTGCGTTACCTGCGCATGACCCACTCCGGCAAGGTCAAGTGCATCTACATTGATCCTCCCTACAACACCGGCAACCGCGACTTCGTCTACAATGATCGCTTCTTCGACAACACCAACCGCTTCCGGCACTCGACATGGCTGGAGTTCATGTACCAGCGGCTGATGCTGGCCAGAGAGCTTCTTCACCCTGAAGGAGTGATCTTCGTCTCCATTGATGATAATGAGTTATTCCCCCTTGGGCTGTTGATGACTCGAATTTTTGGTGAGAACTCAAAACTAGGAGTCCTTGTCTGGAGATCCCGGAAATCTGCTGACAGCAGAAATAAAACTGGTCTATCCATAGATCATGAATACATTCTAGCCTTCGGAAGGAGAATCCAGGGGGAGCCAGTTGATCTAGGGAAATTTAGCAAACAGGACAACATTTCATACCCTACTCTTCGAAAATTTCCCATTCTGGGAACATTTTTTATGGAACTTTTCCGGGAACACGTATATACTTTCCATGAACCGCATCATTGCCAAAAGAACACTGCGTGAATTCTGGAAAAGCCATCCCGACTCCGAGGAGGCCCTGAAGTCCTGGCATGCCGAGGCCAAAGCCGCCAACTGGCAGAACCCGGCAGAGATCAAGGCCCAGTACCGCAGCGCCAGCGTCCTCAAGGATAGTCGGGTCGTCTTCAATATCTGCGGCAACAAGTACCGCCTGATCGTCAAGATCAACTATGCGGCGTCGATCGTCCTGATCCGCTTTATCGGCACCCACAAAGAATACGATGCCATTGACGCGGAGACCGTGTGATGAAACCGAAAGTCATCAAAAACGAAACCGAATACCAAGCAACCCTGGAACGTATCAACGAGCTGATGGATGCCGAGCCGGGCACCGAGGCCTTCGACGAGCTTGAGCTGCTGGCCATACTGGCCGACAACTACGAGAACGAAGCGCACCCGATTGAGCTGCCCGATCCGATTGCGGCGATTCGCTTTCGCATGGATCAGGCCGGGCTCAAGCAGAAGGATCTGGTGCCGCTGATCGGCAGCCGCAGCAAGGTGTCTGAGGTTCTGTCCGGAAAGCGGACCCTGAGCCTTGCCATGATGCGCAACCTGCATCGGGAACTGGGGATTCCGGCGGAGGTTCTGCTGCAGGAACCCGGGGCAAAGATCACCTCACCCCTGGAGGGGGTGGAGTGGGAGCGATTCCCGATGAAAGAGCTTCTCGGGCGAAACTGGATTGCCGGTTTCAAGGGGTCCCTTTCAGAAGCCAAGGAAAAAGCGGAAGAGATCCTGAGCGTCTGGGCATCCCCCTTGGGGGAAGGTGCGCTTGAGCCCGCCCTGCTCCGGCAGCATGTTCGTGCCGGCGGCACAGCCGATGGCTACGCGCTGACGGCCTGGAAAATCCGCGTATCTCTGCTGGCCCTTGAACAGGAGTTGCCGCGCTACAAACCCGGCACCGTCACCCGGGACTTCGTCCGCGACCTCGTAAGACTCAGCTACCTGGATAACGGACCGCTCCTTGCACAGGAATATCTACACAAAAACGGCATCCATTTCGTGGTCGAACCACACCTGCCCCACACCCACCTGGACGGTGCCGCGATCCGCCTGCCCGACGGCTCCCCTCTCGTCGCCCTGACCCTGCGCCACGACCGCCTCGACAACTTCTGGTTCACCCTGTGCCACGAACTGGCCCACGTGGCGCTACACTTCGACGACCAGGAAAGTATCGTCTTTTTCGACGATCTCGATCAGCAGCAGGTCGACGCCCTCGAAACCGACGCGGACCATTGGGCCGTCGAGACATTGATCCCGGCGGAGGCCTGGAACGCTGCGGGGCTCTGCCGGGATCCAAAACCCGCCAGGGTTCGTGCTTTCGCGGCAGTCCACCGGATCAGTCCCGTCATCCCTGCAGGCAGGGTTAGACGAGAGACGGGCAATTACCGGCTTTTCGGAAGTTATATAGCCCAACAGAAGGTGAGATACCTCTGGAAAATCAGCTGACACACTCGTTCGGAAAGACTGAAGAGCTCTCCATGGGAAGGGAGTCGTGGGTTCGCTCTGACTGCAGGGCCATCTTTGGCACACCGGCGAGGCTCAGGACTGAAACTCCATCTAAAAAACCAGTTGCATCATCCGGATAAACGGATAGAATAGCGGACATGCGTGAATATGCCCGTTTCTTCAAGGCTCTCTCCGACCCGACCCGGCTGCGGATCCTGCTGCTGCTCTCGCGTGGCGAACTTTCGGTCGGCGATTTGACCCGCAGTTTGAAACTGCCGCAGTCGACGGTGTCGCGCCACCTCGCCTACCTGCGCAGCGCCGGTTGGGTGGATGATCGCCGCGACGGGGTCAGAGTCATCTATCAGCTGGTCAAATCGGGCATCGACATGCAGCGCCGGCTGCTGTTCCTGCTGGAAAAGGAACTCTACGACCTGCCGGTGGTGCAGCAGGACTTCAAGGCGCGGGACAACCTCAAGCAGCCGCAACCAGCGCGGCAGGCCTCCACGACCGGAGTCCTGCCGGACCGCTCCTACCGCTGAACAGCCCCCTCCTGCCGACCTGTCCTCACTGCACTTTTCAGCTCCCACGAATCCACTGATTCAGGATTCCGGCCGGCGGGTTCAGTCACCACCGGCAATGGCGCGGTCGATCGACAGCGCTCCGCCGCCTTTTATCAGCAGGGCAACGGCGATACCGAGGGCCAGCAGGTGGTACTCGAAACCCTCGCCTTTCTGGTTGCCGAGCCAGTTCATGAAAAAACCGTTCTGCCAGTGAACCATGGCAATCGCCCCGGCCATCACCGCCGCCACCCCGAGAGCGCCGAGGCGGGTCAGGAAACCGACGATCAGTCCCAGGGCGCCGAGAGACTCAGCCAGGATCACCAGCACAGCGACCGCGCCGGGCAGCCCCATTGTGGCGGTGAAGAAACCGTAAGTGCCGGAAAAACCATGACCGCCGAACAGACCAAGGGTCTTCTGCAAGCCGTGCGGCAAGATGACGATGCCGAGGGTCAGTCTGAGCAGCAGCAGGATTATATCATCGCGTGTATGAAGGCATTTTCTCCACATCTGTCTTTCCTTTCAAAAATAGTTTCAACCTGATTCAGGTTAATTTCGAACCATCTGCCGAACGAAAATTCAGTCGCCGACTCCCAACTTTCGGCAGAGGCGCCGCAGCGTCTCCTGGTCTTCGGCACTGAGAACGGCCAGGCGCTGTTTAATGCCGGCGACCTGACGCGGCATGATGCGGGCGATCAGTTCCCGCCCGGAATCGGTCAACGCAACACTGTAATAACGCCGGTCTTCCGCCTGGCGCCGTCGTTTAACCAAACCGCGCTTCTCCAGGTTGTCAACCACGGTGGTCACGTTGCCGCCGCTTCTGAGAAGCTTTCTGCCAATGTCCCGCTGACAAAGCGGTCCGAGATGGTAAAGCGCCTCCAGAGTGCCGAACTGACCGACCGTCAATTTTTCCGCGGCAAGATGACGCGTAGTGTCAGCGGAAACCACTTCGCTGCAGCGCAACAGGTTGATATAGGTATTGAGTGCCCGTCGTTCAGATGTTGTTCCCGGATACTTCGTCGCCATAGCCAATTCTATGTCAAATGGTTTAAATTTAAACTATCAGCACCATGAAGCGGCTGTCAAGCCCCCCCGCACCATCAGGCGGAAAACATTTCAGTTCCTGGTATGAACGAACATCACCTGCCGGGAGTGAATTCTTCGTTGGTTTTAACCGAGTCAGCGCCGATGTCACTGCCGCCAAGCAGGTAGATCTTGCCCCACGGCCGCTGCCGCGGATTCAGACATAGATCAAGAAACACGACTACAGCCCTGGATTTGACCTGAATCAGTGGGTTCATGGCGGAGGAAGAGTGCAAGAGCTTGATCTGGATGCGATTTTTAAAAATCTGAGGCGCACCCTTAGGTTCGCCGGTGATTTCTGGAAAGTGCAGACGGATTAATGACTTGTGCTATTCACCGGCAATGAATTCACTGATTCAGGTTTGAAAAAATCGTTCGGAGGGAGACGGAGACCCAGGGGAAATTCTCAGTCGCCCGAGGGGTCAACCCGGGCGGCCAGATCGAAAAACAGTTCCCGATCGAGGATGAGCGCCAGGCCGTCCGTTTTGCGGCGGCGACCGATGGCGACAATCCAGTTTTTCCATTCGGCGGGGAAAACATCCGCCGCATCGGTGATCAGTTCGGCGGACAACTCCTCGACGGCATCCACCGAATCAACCGAAAAGGCGACCTGCGCACCCTCATGCTCCAGGATCACGGCAACCTGCCTTCGGGTCTGCTCCCTTATGGCCTGTCGAAACTCGGCGAACAGCCTGATCATGTCGGAGAGTTCGAGTTCTCTGGTCTGCTCGATGAGGGTGTAGGCGGCCTCGAATTCACCGACGACCTCGTACTTTTTAACCTTTTCGGCAATCGCGTGGATGGTTCGGTGAGGAGTATCGAATTTTCGCAACAGACCCTGCAGCACCAGGTCATCGGTGGTGTAGGAATCGTACCACTTGCCGAAGGCGCACTTGCGCGGGTCGGTCGCCAGGGAAAATTCACGTTGTTCCTTGACCGACAGTTCCAACTGATCAAGCCAGTTGCGATGATCATCTTCCCGCTGATCAATCAGCGAGCAGAGACTTTCGGCCGTCTCGGCAATCGACTTTCTGCCGAGCAGGACGCGAAAGTCGACCAGGGGAACAATCTGCCCGCGGTGATTGATCGTTCCGGAGAGAAATTTGTCAGCGCCGGGAAGCCTGGTCAGCGGCGGCATCGCCACCATGTCGTGGACATCCAGCGCGTTGATCGCAAAACTGTTTTGGTCAATTTTAACCACGATCCACAACTGGTTGCCGAATTCAACCTGCTGACGACAGGCGGTTTGCACAGACATGAGGGCTCCCCGGTATCAAGATTCAGACAATGAATATCCTATAACCTCTATCGACAACTGGACCTGAAAGTTTAGATTCTGCCGATCGTCACTTGAATCAAGGTATTTCCCGCCGGCATGAACCCACGGATTCAGGTGATGGTGTTACGGGACAGGTCACTGCAGCAGCAATGCCGGATCAAAACCGATACGGATCGCGCCCCAGTGGCGGCCGTCAATCTCCACCGGCAGGGAAAGGTCGCTGAGAATTTCCCCGGTATCCCGCATGTAGGTCTGCAGCAGGAAAGGTTCACGATTGCGGGCGCTGCGAAGACCGGTCGGGTCATCGAACAGCCGCTTGTCGCGACTGTTGACCAGGTCGGTCTCCGCATCCCCGGACAGGGGTTGCGCAAACATGCTGTTATGGGTCGGAGCATAGCCATTGCCATCGACCCAGATGGCGTAGATCCCGCCCGCAAGCCCTGCCAGTTCCCGGTCGTAGATTTCCCTCACCCGGCGATCAAAGTGGCGATCGTAACGGGTCGTGTATTTCTGCGGATCGGTGCCGGCGATGGGCTGGTAGACGGCATCAAAGATATCCACCCCTTGCCGCGCCAGGCTATCCAGCCAGTTGCGGGCCCGCGCCTGAAAACCACGGGCACGTTGCAGCAACTCTTCAAAGGCGCCGGTGCCGGTGCGGAAAGTCGCCATCAGCTGCTGCATATCCTCGCTGGTACGCTGCAGATCAACCGCCACCGACCGTGACTGCTCCATCTGCCCGACGACCGCCCGGCTCAGCTCGCCGATCTCGCCAACCCGGGCGTGGACCTGCTGATTGGCCGATGCCACCTCTTCGACCGAAGCGGTAATTTCGGCCAGTCGCGCGTGGTTGGCCTCGAACTCTTCGATCATGCCCTGAAAACTGGAGCGGGCCCGACCGGAAACCTCCATGGTCTGCTCGGCGAACCGGTTGATGCCGTCAGCCTCCGTCAGCGCGGTATCAATATTGGTCAGCATATCGGTAATCTGCGTCGCGATCTGTTCGCTTGCCCGGTTGGCCTCCTCGGCCAGTTTCTTCACCTCTCCCGCCACCACCGAGAAGCCTTTGCCGGCCTGTCCGGCGCGCGCCGCTTCGATGGCGGCATTGAGAGCCAGCAGACCGGTCTGGAAGGAGATCCCCTGAATCAGGCCGATGATCTTGCCGATATCACGCGACATGTCCCCCATTTCCTGAATGGTCGCATCATGCTTCTGGACCCTCTCCAGCATCTCTTCCATGCTGCCGCTGAGCTGTTGAAAATCATCAAAGGTGGCACGCGCGGTTTCCAGGCTGTGAGACGTGGTGGCGGCAATCTGCCGGGTGTTGTCGGAAATACCGGCGAGAGCCCCGGTCGCTTCCCGACTGCGACTGAAAATAGCCTGTGCCAGCTGTTCCTGGCTGTCCGCCTTGCCGGCGGTATCGGCAACCCGGTTGACGACCTTGGCCGATCCGATGGCAATGTTGACGCCCATCTGGCGCAAAGAAAGGACTGTCTCCCGCAGTCGGCGGATGAAAGCATTGTAGTTGTCCGCCAGGTCGTGAAACTCGTCACAGGTCGGAACCGTAAGCCGGGATTCCAGGTCGGCATCCCCTTCACACATGGAACTCAGCTGCCGGTTGAGACGATGGACCGGGCGCACAAAAAGAAAACAGAGAAACAGCAGGCTGCCGATCATGCAGAGGATGGACAGGCCGGCCATCGCCAGCACCGTCTCCTTCAGAGACAGCCCCAGGGCCCCGACCACGCCTGACCAGGTCACGATCACCAACAGCAGCTGCAGGAAAATCAGGAAGGAAAAATTGCCCACCAGTTTACGGGTCAGGGTATTGAAAAAGGAATTTTCCAAGGTTTTATAAAGGGACATGAAAAAGCTCACGACGGCCTCCGGCAGGAACGCGAAACCAAACAGGATGCTTTCCGTATCGACCGAAACGATCGGGAACTTGAGGTATACTTGCTCGGGACTGAAGAGCCGTTTATCCCGACGGCATCGCCTTCCGGTCCCAGAGGAGAAAGGAAGCGACCATGCCAACCACCAACATGTTGCCGTGCCTGCTGCTGGCCGTCAGTATCATCTTCAACCCCGGAAACCTGCGGGCCGGGTGGTGGGAAAACGGGCAGAAGCTGCTGGAAAATGTAACGGCGCCGCAAGGAAAACCGGCGCTGACCGAAGCAGAAATCGGTTCGGGACTGAAAGAAGCCTTGCGGATCGGCAGCAAGCGGGTGGTTGACCAGCTCGGCGCAGCCGACGGTTTCAACGGCGACGAGGCCATCCACATCCCCCTGCCGCCGGAACTGGAAAAGGTCGACAGCGCCCTGACGGTGATCGGCATGGGCAGGATGACCGAAGATCTCGAACTGCAGCTCAACCGTGCCGCCGAAGCGGCCACGCCGAAGGCGAAAGCCCTGTTCAGCCAGGCCATCCGGGAGATGACTATCGATGACGTGATGGCAATCTACAACGGGCCCGAGGATGCGGCGACCCGCTATTTCAAGGGAAAAATGTCGGCGCCGCTGGCCGAGGAAATGCGCCCGGTGGTCGCTGACAGCCTGGCCGAAGTCGGCGCCATCCGCAGCTACGACAGCGCCCTGGGCGAATACCGCAACCTCCCCTTCGTCCCCGATATTCATGCCGACCTGACCGGCTGGGTGGTGGAGAAAGGACTGGACGGAATCTTCTACTACCTGGCCAAAGAGGAAGCCGCCATCCGCGCCGACCCGGCCCGGCGCACCACCGAACTGCTGCAGAAGGTGTTCGGCGGAGGGAACTGAATCCGGCCGGCAACGCCAGGTCAGAATTCGGCGTGTCCAGGAGTCCGCGGGAAGGGAATCACATCGCGGATATTCTCCATTCCGGTGACGTACATCAGCAGCCGCTCGAAGCCGAGCCCGAAACCGGCGTGCGGGCAGCTGCCCCAGCGGCGGATATCCCGGTACCACCAGAGCGGCGCGGCATCCATCCCCAGCTCGGCCATGCGGGCATCGAGCCGGTCAAGCCGCTCCTCGCGCTGCGAACCGCCGACAATTTCCCCGACCCGCGGCACCAGCAGGTCCATGGCGGCCACAGTGCGATCATCGTCGTTCATCCGCATGTAGAAGGCCTTGATCTGCTTCGGGTAGTCGGTCACGAACAGCGGGCCGCCGACCACCTCTTCGGTCAGGAAGCGCTCATGCTCCGACTGCAGGTCGGCCCCCCACCGGACCGGAAATTCAAATGTCTTTCCCGACTTTTCCAGTTCCGCCACCGCCTCGCTGTAGCTCATGCGGGCGAACTCCGCCCGCGCCAGGGCTTCGAGCTTGGCGATCAGGCCCTTTTCGATCCGCTGATCGAAGAAATCAAGATCCTCTCGGCACTCCTCAAGCACCGCGGTCACCATCGCCCGCATGAAATCCTCGGCCAGGTCGCAGTTGCCGGCCAGGTCGCAGAACGCGATTTCCGGCTCGATCATCCAGAACTCGGCGGCATGACGGCTGGTGTTGGAATTCTCGGCGCGGAAGGTCGGGCCGAAGGTATAGACATTGGAGAAAGCGGTGGCGAACAGCTCGGCCTCCAGCTGTCCGGAAACGGTCAGTCCGGCCTGCTGACCGAAAAAGTCCCGGTGATAATCGACCCCCCTTTCCCCCTTCGGCGGTTTCTCCATTTCGAGGGTGGTGACCCGAAACAGCTCACCGGCTCCCTCGCAGTCGCTGGCGGTGATGATCGGCGTCTGCACGTAGAGAAAGCCGCGCTCCTGGAAGAAGCGGTGTACGGCATAGGCCAGGCGGCTGCGCACCCGGAAAACCGCGCCGAAGCTGTTGGTGCGGGGTCGAAGATGAGCAATGGAGCGCAGAAACTCGAAGCTGTGCCGCTTCTTCTGCAGTGGATAATCCTCGCCGCTGGGTCCGATCAGCTCAATGGCGGTGGCCTGTAGCTCCCACGGCTGCCCGGCCGCCGGCGATGCAACCAGGTTGCCATGGACGGCAACGGCCGCCCCGGTTCCCAGCCCGTCCGGAAGACCCTGAAGCAGCTCGGTCGCGGCGACCACCTGCAGCGCGGCAAAGCAGGAACCGTCGTTGACGGCGATGAAACTGACCTCCTTGCCGCGCCGGAGGGTACGCACCCAGCCGCGGATACAGAGATCGGGCTGGACTTCATTCCGCCGCAGCACCTCCGCGACGGAGCGGATCTTGCGGTTGTCGATGACAGCTGGCATGACCATCTCCTGTACCGGACAGGACTTCCGGTTGGAAAATCCTGCCGAATGTTTATTGTTATCAAACTTATTTCTTGGCGCTGCAGATTATCTCTGTTCAGCTCCCCGTGCTCAAGAAATTTTCCGCCCACAACCCTCATTCAGGTCTTGCAGAGTTCAAGGATACTACAGTAAAATCCGGTTTTCTGAAACCGGACTTGCCCTCGACAGCCAATGCACGCATCCCCACCGCCCGGACCGTGCGCGGCCCGGACCGGCCAGCAGTGAAGATTCCTTCCTGAACCAAAGCCAGTCCGCAAACAGGGAAACATCCGCCCGCCACCCGCGCGGCGACAAGGAACAGGCATGAAGAAACTGACGATCGATGAAACCTACTGCAAGGGCTGCGGCCTCTGCGTCGATGTCTGCCCGAAGGGGCTGCTCGCACTGTGCGAAGAGATCAACCGCCTCGGCTTCACACCGGCCACCATCAGCCCGGAAAACCTTGAAGCCTGCGTCAGCTGCGCGCTCTGCGCCCAGGTCTGTCCGGACGTGGCCATCCGCGTCGCCAGGGAGGTGAAAGAGAAATGAGTCAATCAACACCAGCACGCGTCTTCCTGAAAGGCAACGAAGCGGTCTGCTACGGCGCCATCGAGGCCGGCTGCCGCTACTATTTCGGCTACCCGATCACGCCGCAGAGCGAAATCCCGGCCCTGATGTCCAGCGAACTGCCGAAGCACGGCGGCCAGTTCCTGCAGGCCGAAAGCGAGGTCGCCTCGATCAACATGCTGCTCGGTGCCAGCGCCTGCGGCGCCCGGGCGATGACCTCGTCATCCAGCCCCGGCATCTCACTCAAGCAGGAGGGAATCTCCTACCTGGCGGGCAGTGAACTGCCCGGGCTGATCGTCAACATCTCCCGTTCCGGCCCCGGGCTCGGCGGCATCGACGCCTCCCAGGCCGATTATTTCCAGGCGGTCAAGGGCGGCGGTCACGGTGACTACCGGATGATCGTCCTGGCCCCCCATTCGGTGCAGGAGATGTACGACCTGACCATGCACGCCTTCGATCTCTCCGACCGCTACCGGATGCCGGCCATGCTGCTCGGCGACTCCCTGGTCGGCCAGATGAAAGAGGCAATCGAACTGCGCCCCCGACCTGAAGTCGAGCTGCCGGCCAAGGACTGGATCGTCACCGGCAAGGGCGAGCGCAGCGAACAGCGCATCGTCAAATCACTGTTTCTCGGCGACGGCGAACTAGAAGCCCACAACCGTCACCTGCAGGCCAAGGCCGAAGCCCTGCGGGCCAACGAGGTGATGGCCGAGGAGGTCGCCCTGGATGACGCCGAACTGGTCCTGGTTGCCTTCGGCGCGGCGGCGCGGATCGCCAAGACCGCGGTGCGGATGGCCCGGGAGACGGGACTCAAGGTCGGCATGCTGCGACCAATCACCCTCTTCCCCTTCCCCGAACGGCACCTGGCCCGTCTGGCGGAAACGGCGCGCCGCTTCCTCTGCATCGAACTGAATACCGGGCAGATGGTCGAGGATGTGCGCCTGGCGGTCAACGGCCGGCGTGAAGTCCATTTCTACGGCCGTCCACCGGGAACCGGCTCGCTGCCGACCCCCGAAGAACTGTACGAGCAGATCCGAGAAAGTTATTGAGGCCGATCATGACCATGCAAACCGTTTTCGAACGTCCGAAATCGCTGAAAGATGTCCCGAGCCACTTCTGCCCCGGCTGCCATCACGGCCTTATTCACCGCCTGGTCGCCCAGAACCTCGACCGCCTCGGGCTGCAGCAGCAGACCATCGGCGTCGCCTCGGTCGGCTGCAGCGTCTTTCTCTATGCCTACCTGGATGTCGATGTCATCGAGTCACCGCACGGCCGCGCCCCGGCCGTCGCCACCGGCGCCAAGCGGGTGCAGAGCGACAAATTTGTCTTCACCTACCAGGGGGACGGCGACCTGGCGGCGATCGGCACCAGCGAGATCATCCATGCCGCCAACCGCGGCGAAGCCTTCAGCGTGCTGTTCGTCAACAACACCACTTACGGCATGACCGGCGGGCAGATGGCCCCGACCACCCTGCTCGGCCAGGAGTCAGCCACCTCTCCGGGCGGCCGCAGCGCCGAACGGGACGGTCACCCGATCCGCATGGCCGAGCTGCTCGCCCAGCTGGACGGGGTCGCCTATTCGACCCGGGTGGCGGTCGACAACCCGCAGCATGTCCGCCAGGCCGACAAGGCGATTGAAAAGGCCTTCCGCCTGCAGCGTGACGAGGGCAGATTCGCTTTCGTCGAGATCCTGTCGACCTGCCCGACCAACTGGGGGATGGACCCGCGGCAGGCCAACGCCCGGGTCGCCGAGGAGATGATCCCCTGTTTCCCGCTGGGCACCTTCAAGGACACCCAGAGCCAGGAGGGCAACCAATGACCTACGATGTTTTCATGGCCGGCTTCGGCGGCCAGGGGGTGCTGATGATGGGCGACCTGCTGGCGCGGGCGGCAATCTTCGAAGGGAAGAATGTCTCCTACTATCCCTCCTACGGGGTGGAGAAACGGGGCGGAGCGGCAACCTGCACGGTCGTGATCTCCGACCAGGAGGTCGGTTCACCGGTGATCGGCCAACCGGGCGCGGCGATCATCCTCAACCAGCTTTCCTGCGACAAGTACCTGGAGAAGGTCCGCCCCGGCGGATTCTGCCTGCTCAACAGCTCCCTGATCGAGCTGCCGGCCAATCCACGCGATGATATCAACCTGCTCTCCGCCCCGCTGACCGAAATCGCCCGGGAAACCGGCGGCGACCGGCTGCTCAACATGGTCTCCCTCGGCGCCTACGTCACCGCCACCGGCGCGGTCGACGCCGCCAGCCTGGAGAAGGCTCTGGAACAGGCACTGCCGAAACGCAATCACCGCTTCATCCCGATGAATATCGAGGCGATCAAGCGCGGCGCGGCGCTGGTGGAGAAATAGATCTGCCGCCAGCCAGGAAGATCAAAAGCAAAAACAGCTTGAGATTGAACCCAAATCAAAACGGCCATTCCCGCAAGGGGATGGCCGTTGTTGTCTTCATGTCGAGATTGAAGGCTGAACATAACGCCACTGACGGGTGTTGTCGGCCGACCCCTCACCCCCAAAACCGGCGGGAGCGCCCGCCATGCGCCTCACTTTTCTTGCTTGCCCAAGAAAAGTAAGCAAAAGAAGGGCACCCGACGAAGCCACCCTGCGGGTTCCTTCACTCCGGAGCCGCCCGGCGGGAGGCATGAAAACTCGGCTGACGCCTCAGACATTCATGCCTCTATTTCCTCCGGCCGTCCCCTCCGTTCAGTGGCTTCCACGGGGGAAGGGAACGGCAAGATCGAAAAAAAACCAGCACTACCGCCACAAGGTGGTCGAGACGTGTGTAGATGCAAGGCGTCTCGCAACTGAAGGAGTGAGGTGTAGCGGCAGCTACTCCGCAGCGACTGAAGGTGCGAGCAACGCAGCAGGCGGATGCTTATCGGCTGCCTTGCTCCCTCGTTTTGTGGAAGATGATCTCTGGCCATTGCTCCTGCACATACCCCAGCCGCCACTCGCTCGAGGCCAGGTAGGCGAGGTTGCCCTCGGCGTCATGCGCCAGGTTGGCCTGATTCTTCTTCTGGAATTCCTCCAGCTTCTTCGCGTCCTCGCAGTCGATCCAGCGGGCGGTGGCGAAGTCGATCCCCTCGTAGACGGCGTCGACCCCGTACTCGTTCTTCAGCCGTTCCATGGTGACGTCGAACTGCAGCACCCCGACCGCGCCGAGAATCCAGTCGGCACCAAGCAGCGGCCGGAAGACCTGCACCGCCCCCTCCTCGGCGAGCTGGGTCAGCCCCTTGTCGAGCTGCTTGACTTTGAGCGGGTTCTTCAGCCGCACCCGGCGGAAATGCTCCGGGGCGAAGCTGGGGATGCCGGTGAACTTGAGCGGCTCCTTGCTGCTGAAAGTGTCGCCGACCTTGATGGTGCCGTGGTTGTGCAGGCCGATGATATCGCCCGGATAAGCTTCCTCGATGTGGGCACGGTCCTGGGCCATGAAGATGATGGCGTTGTTCAGCGCCACCTCCTTGCCGATGCGGTGGTGACGGACCTTCATCCCCCGCTCGAACTTGCCGGAGCAAATGCGCAGAAAGGCGATCCGGTCGCGGTGCGCCGGGTCCATGTTCGCCTGAATCTTGAAGACAAAGCCGGAGAACTGCTCCTCGTCCGGGTGCACCTCGCGGGTTTCGGTCATCCGCGGCCCCGGCGCCGGGGCCAGCTCGACAAAGGCGTCGAGCAGTTCCCGCACCCCGAAGTTGTTGACCGCGCTGCCGAAGAAGACCGGGGTCTGGCTGGCCTTGAGAAAATCCTCCAGGTCGAAGGGATTGGCCGCCCCTTCAAGCAGCTCGACATCCCCGCGCAGCTCGTCGGCCTGGTCGCCGAGCAGCTCGTCGAGCCGGGCATCGGCCAGGTCCTCGATGGTGATCAACTCCTGATTGCGGGTCTCGGTGCCGGGG
The DNA here is from genome assembly GCF_002898515.1 of Geothermobacter hydrogeniphilus. Classification (GTDB taxonomy): domain Bacteria; phylum Desulfobacterota; class Desulfuromonadia; order Desulfuromonadales; family Geothermobacteraceae; genus Geothermobacter_A. The sequence continues at coordinate 45,277 of NZ_PPFX01000003.1, forward strand.
GTGAACAGGTTGAGCTGTTTGCGGTAGAGGCTGTAGACCCCCTTGAAGCGCTTGCCCATGCCGATCGGCCAGGCCAGCGGCGCGCATTCGATCTGCAGTTTCTCCTCGATGTCGGCCAGCAGGTCGAGGGGATCCATCCCCTCGCGGTCAAGCTTGTTGATGAAGGTGATCACCGGGGTGTTGCGCATCCGGCAGATCTCCATCAGCTTCTCGGTCTGCGCCTCGACCCCCTTGGCCGAGTCGATCACCATCAGCGCCGCATCGACAGCGGTCAGCACCCGGTAGGTATCCTCGGAAAAGTCCTGGTGGCCCGGGGTGTCGAGCAGGTTGATCTCGAAGTCGCGGTGATTGAACTTCATCACCGAGGTGGTCACCGAGATACCACGCTCCTGCTCCATCTTCATCCAGTCGCTGGTGGCGTGGCGGGCCGCCTTGCGCGCCTTGACCGCGCCGGCGAGATTGATGGCGCCGCCGAACAGCAGCAATTTTTCGGTCAGGGTGGTCTTGCCGGCATCCGGGTGGCTGATGATGCCGAAGGTCCGCCGCCGGGCGATTTCTTCTTGGAGTCGTTTGCTCACGAGTCAATCCTTGGGTTCAACTGCCGGAGCGGCCGCGCCGCGCCGAATGACAAAAAAAACCGGGCCGAAAACGGCCCGAGGAAAGCTGGATTCTAGCCCGGAACGGGGACCAGGGTCAATCCCCGCCCCTCTCCGTGGGCACAACCGGCAGGGTGAAAGAGACCCGGGTGCCGACGCCCTCTTCGCTTTCGAGCCAGATATGGCCTCCATGGGCGTCGACGATGATCTTCGCCACACTCATCCCGAGGCCGGTTCCGGCAACCGCGGTGGTCGAGGTATCGGCACGGTAAAACCGTTCGAAAACGTGGATCGCCTGTTCTTCACTCATGCCGATGCCCTGGTCGCTGACGGTCACCTGCAGGTTGTCGTCGACCTGCCGGGCGGTAATGGTGATTTCCCCACCGTCGGGCGAATACTTGACCGCGTTACCGAGCAGGTTGGCCATCAACTGCTCGAACCTGAGCCGGTCGGCATGAAGTTCAATGTCTTCCGGTGCGACATCCAGCCGTAGCTTATGACTGCCGGAAAGTCGGGTTGTCCGGCGAACCTGGTCGAGGGCGGCGGACAGGGCGAATGTTTCTTTTTTCAGCGACAGCATCTGCCCGGCCTCGATACGGCTGACGTCGAGCAGGTCATCGACCATCCGCGCCAGGGCCTGGGCCTTGTCGTAGATATAGTTGACGAATTCCCGACGCTGTTCCGGCTGAAATTCCTCCAGCGGATGCGTGACCAGCAGTTCGGTGTAACCCATGATGGTGGTGATGGGCGTATGCAGTTCATGGGCGGCCATGGCCAGAAATTCACTTTTCATCCGGTCGAGAGCGCGCTCACGGGAGACATCCTGCATCAGCACGATCTGCCCGCTGATCTCACCGGACTGGCTCAACAGCGGCGAACAGCGACCCTGGTAAACACGTTCCGGCCGGTCAGGATTGCCGGTCTCCCTGCTGAAGTCGAAATGCCCCGGTTGATCCGGGTCCGCCAGAGCCTCCTGGAACAATTGTTCAAGCCCCGATCCCGCCAGGGCTTCTGCCAGCGGGCGCTCGGCAACAGCGGAAAAAGAGATGCCCAGGGCGGTTTCCGCGGCCGCGTTCATCAGCACCACCCGTTGCTGCTGATCGACAACCAGCAGCCCGTCGGCAACCGAATTGAGGATGCCGTTGATTTTCTCCCGGCCGGCCTCGGTCTCGGCCAGCGCAGCCTTGAGAGCGGCCTGGGCGAGGGTCCGTTCGGCGATTTCGGCTGTCAGCTGCTGGTTGGCCAGCAACAGCTGCCCGGTCCGTTTCTGTATCCGTTCTTCAAGGGCCTCGTTGTTCGACTGCAGGTCGATTTCGGCCTGTTCCCGCTGCAGCCAGAATTTTTTCGCCTTGTAAAGCAGCAACAAAACAACCAGCAGCATGCCGCCGCAGAGCCCCAGCAACAACAGGGTTGAGCGGCGGGTCAACTGATCGATACGCTGCTGGTTCCGGGTGACGTTGTAATAGACCTCCAGCGCCCCTCCGAACCCCCGGCTGTTCATCACCGGGACATAGGTTTCAACCACGTCCACCGGCAGATGTTTGCCTTCAGCGGTTTCCCGGTCTCGGCTGACAACCTTGGAGTAGACCCGGCCGCGGGCGACGATCTGGTGAAAATAAGGGCTGCTGTTGATGGTGCCGACTTCCCCGGGGACGGTAGAGAAAATAATCTCTCCCCGCGGCGAGAAGACCCGCAGCTTGACCAGCAGGGAATCCTGCATCAGCAGGCGCGCCTCACGGGTAAAGGTCGGGGCAATCTGCTCCCGGTTGAGGCTGAGGTCTTCCAGCTTCAGGGTACGAACCAGGTAGTTGACGAACCGCACCGCATCATCCTCGGTCTCCTGAGTAAGCAGGTTGCGGTAGGTCGGATAGATATAGAAGAGATCGTAGAGTGGCAGGACCGTCACCAGGACCAGTGACAACAGCAGCATGTTACGCAAAAAGGTGATACGCAGCATAATCCCTCTCCCGAAAGCGATCCCATGCCCGCAAAATGACAACCTGAATCAGTGAGTCCCTGTTGGATGGAGAGTGCAAGTGCTTGGTCTGAATGAGATTTCCAAAAATCTGAAGCGCACCCATAGGTTCGCTGGTGATTTTTGGGAAGCTCAGGCAGAGCAATGACTTGTGCCGGCCACCGACAAGGGGCTCACTGATTCAGGGATAACTCACATGAACTATCCTGACAGCTGGAAAGGGACTTTGCAACCGGGCAATTTATGGCATACTCCTGAATCAGTGGGTTCATGGTGGATTTGGGCTTGTGCTGTTCGCCAGCAATGAATTCACTGATTCAGGATACTGACGATTCGGATATTTTATTTTCCCCTGGAGTCTCCATGCTGACACAGCGCGCCAGCGGCCTGCTGCTCCACCCGTCTTCCCTCGCCGGCCCCTTCGGCATCGGCGATATGGGCCCTGCCGCCCGGCAATTTGTCGATTTTCTCGTCCGAGCCGGGCAGAGCTGCTGGCAGACCCTGCCGCTCGGCCCAACCGGTTACGGCGACTCGCCCTACAGCGCCCTCTCGGCTTTTGCCGGCAATCCGCTGCTGATCTCTCCGGAGCTGCTGGCAGCCGTCGGCGACCTGGAACCGGCCGATCTCGATCCCTGGCGAAAAAAGGGGGAACGAACCGATTTCAGCTGGGCCGAAAACTGCCGCAGGCCGTTGCTCGAAAAAGCCGAACACACCTTCTTCCGCTCCGCCACGACGGAACGGCGGCGGCAATTTGAAGATTTCTGTCGCGGGCAGGCCTTCTGGCTGGATGATTACGCCCTGTTCCGGGTTCTACGTGAACAATTTGACCGACAATGCTGGAACAACTGGCCGCCGGAGCTGCGAGATCGGGACGAGGCCACTCTCGGCGAATTGCGACACAGGCTGCGCGCCCGGATTCGACAACAATACTACCAGCAGTTTATCTTCTTCGAGCAGTGGCAGGGGCTGAAAAACTACGCCAACAGCCGCGGCGTCAGCATCTTCGGCGACATGCCGATTTTCGTTGCCCAGGATTCCAGTGACACCTGGGGACATCGTCAGCTTTTCCGCCTGGATGCTCACGGCAACCCGCCGCTGGTCGCCGGAGTCCCTCCCGATTATTTCAGCCGAACCGGACAACGCTGGGGCAACCCACTCTTCAACTGGGAAAAACTGGCCGAGCAGGATTATGCCTGGTGGCGACAGCGCATGGCTCGCAACCTGGAGCTGTTCGACCTGCTGCGGATTGATCATTTTCGCGGTTTTTCCGCCTGCTGGGGAATACCCGCCGAAGCCTCAACCGCGCTCGCCGGAAGCTGGCAACCCGGCCCCGGGGATCGCCTGTTTGAAGCCCTGCGGCAGGATCTCGGACATCTGCCGCTGGTCGCCGAGGATCTCGGCGTCATCACCCCGGAGGTTGCGGCCCTGCGTGACCGCTGGCAACTTCCGGGCATGAAAATCCTTCAGTTCGCCTTTGATTCGGATGACGACAACCCCTACCTGCCCCGCAACCACCCCGCCAACGCCGTGGTCTACACCGGAACCCATGACAACAACACCACCCTCGGCTGGTGGCGGGAACTCGACCGGACAGCCCGCCGACGGGTACGGGATCTTCTCGGTGAACCCTGCCGACAGATGCCGCAGGACCTGATCCGCAGCGCCCTGCAAAGCCCCGCGCGGCTGGCCGTCATCCCGCTTCAGGATCTGCTCGGGCTGCCGGCCGACGACCGCATGAACCGTCCCGGTCGGCCGGACGGGAATTGGACCTGGCGAATGGCGGAAAATGTCCTGACTGTTGAACTGGCGGACTGGCTGCGGGAAGAATGTCGGCGCTGCCGGCGAACCGCTGCGTGAACTGCCCATAAAAACGGATCTTCTTGTCTGGCAGACACCGCCTGTGCTACATTGCCACGCGGTGTCGAATCGATTTCGCTCGGGAAACCCAAAAACTGGAGGTTTGATTGTGAACAAACACCTGATGTTGCTTCTTGCCGGAACTGTCGCTCTGCTGCTGGCAACCGGTTGTAAAAACGAATCCCCCGCCCCCGAACAGAGTGCCGCCAAACCTGCCGCAGAAACCCCGGCAACGGCGCCTGCGCCTGCCGCAGAACCTGCCGCTGTCTCCCAGCAGGCCGGATGGACCGGCAAGGTGCTGGAAACCATGGATGCCGCAGGCTATACCTATGTTCAGGTCGACACCGGCAGTGAAAAAATCTGGGCGGCGGCGCCCAAATTCAGTGCCAAAGTCGGCGACGCGGTGGTAGTTCCCAAGGGCATGGCGATGAAAAACTACCACAGCAAAACCCTCGACCGAGATTTTCCGGTTGTCTATTTTGTCGACGCGATCATGGTCGGCGGTGCTGACCAGCCCCTCAGCGAAACCCCGGCCGCTGCACCGGCCGGCACCCAGCAGAAACATCCTGATGTCACCTCATCAGCCCCGGCGGATGTTGACTTCTCCGGCATCAAGCCGCCGGAAGGCGGCAAAACGATCGCCGAGCTTTTCGCTGACACTGAATCCCTGGCCGGCAAACCGATCACCGTTCGCGGCAAAGTGGTCAAATACAATGCCAACATCATGGGCAAGAACTGGCTGCACCTGCAGGATGGAACCGGTGCCGAGGGCACCAATGACCTGACCGTCACCAGTGCCGACACCGCCAAGGTCGGCGATACTGTTGTCGTCACCGGCAAACTGGTTACCGACAAGGATTTCGGCTACGGCTACAAGTACTCGGTCATCATCGAGGATGCCAAGGTTGTCGTTGAATAGACGAGACACGAAAACAGAGCAGCAACAAAGCCCCCGGAACAAGCTCCGGGGGCTTTGTTGTCCGTGCGATTCAGGGTAGACTCTCGTCATGGGAAACGTCCTTCTCAACCTGAGTTGGTTCTATCTGCTGCTGCTCATCCAACGTGGTGCCGAACTCCTGCTCTGTGCCCGCAACCGCCGCCGGCTGCAGGCCCGCGGTGGCCGCGAATACGCCCCCCGCAGCTACCGTGGCATGGTGGCCCTCTACCTCGGCTTTCATCTGCTGCTGCTGATCGAAGCCTATCCCTTCCGGGTACCGGCGGACCTGCTGACCTGGAGCCTGCTGACCAGCTACGGCCTGGTTCAACTCCTGCGCTACTGGACCATCGGCGTTCTCGGCGACTTCTGGAATACCCGCATTGTCGTCATCCCCGGCTCCCGGCTGGTCCGGACCGGTCCCTTCCGCTGGCTTCGCCATCCCAACTACCTCGTCATGACGCTCGAATTCGCCATCATTCCCCTGCTGTTGCGTGCCCCGACCACCCTATTGCTGTTCATTCCCCTGCTGCTGGTGACGCTGCGACGACGTATCGCCCTGGAAGAGGAGGCGCTGAGCCGCTGGACCGACTTCACCACCCGCAACCGGGATGGGAAGGCGGACTGAACCCCGGCCGTCTTCATCAATTGACTTCCCACCCCAACCTCCCTAGAATGAGGAAATTGCAATCTCATGCCGGGCGAAAAACCCGGACGGGAGGGGGACCCCGCTCAAACTGAACTGTCCCATTCCGGCAGGGGTTATTTTCTCCCCGCCGGCTTGACGGAACCATCATCGCGATTCCCCACGCATATCCCATGAAGGGTCCGGTTCTCTCAACCGGATCTGCTTCCGGTTCCAACCGGTTTTGCTATCGAAAAGGAGGTCTCATGACTGACCGCAGGTCGCATCGGCACCGGCCCGGAGTTCTGCTGCTCGGCATGCTGCTGACCGCGCTGACAAGCATACCGGCGCGGGCCGCTGACCACCCCGACCTCACCAGCCTCAACCTCGAAGAACTGCTCAACGTCGAAGTCACCTCGGCCGCCCGCCGACCGCAGGGCATCTATGACACCGCCGCGGCAATCTATGTCATCAGCCAGGAGGACATCCGCCGCTCGGGAGCGACGTCCCTGCCGGAGATCCTGCGGATGGTCCCGGGAATCCAGGTGGCCCGCATCAACAGCAGTGTCTGGGCGGTTTCGGCCCGTGGGCTGAATGACCGTTTCGCCAACAAGCTGCTGGTCATGCAGGATGGCCGAACACTCTACAACCGCATTTTTTCCGGTGTCTACTGGGATGCCCAGGACACCGTGCTGGAAGATATCGAGCGCATCGAAGTCATTCGCGGTCCCGGCGCGGCCATCTGGGGTGCCAACGCGGTCAACGGTGTCATCAACATCATCACCAAGTCCGCCGCCGCGACCCGGGGAAACCTGCTCAGCCTGACCCTCGGCAACGAGAACCGCGTCATCGTCGAAGCCCGCCAGGGAGTCGCGCTGAACGAGAACGCTGATCTTCGCGTCTACGCCAAAGGTTTTGAACGTGATTCCGGCAGCGACGCCAGGGGGAACGACAATTCAGACGACTGGCGCGCCCTGCGCGGCGGCTTTCGTTTTGACCGTGAACAGGCAGGGCGGAACCACCTGACCCTGCAGGGAGATATCTACCGTGGAAGCGTGGGGGAAACCTTCACCCTGGCGACCTTGTCGCCGCCCTTCTCGACAACCCTGACCGATGACACCGACATCTTCGGCGGCAACCTGCTCGGCCGTTGGAAAGAAATCTTTTCCGCGACCTCGGACCTCTCGCTGCAGGTTTTCTACGACCGGGCCCACAACTGGGATATCGCCAGCGGCCAGGACCAGCAGACCTTCGACATCGATTTTCAACATCGTTTCGCACCGACCGAGAGGCAGCTTGTCGGCTGGGGACTGGGCTACCGTCATATCTGGGATCACACCAAGCAGGGACCGGTCATCAGCTTCACCCCGCAGGATGAAAAAAACGACCTGTTCACCGCCTTCATCAATGACCAGATCGAACTGGTCCCCGACCATCTCAGACTGATTGCCGGCACCCAGATCGAACACAGCGATTACAGCGGATTCGAGATCCAGCCGACCCTGCGTCTGCTCTGGACCCCACGCCCCTTCTATACCATCTGGGGTGCCATTTCCCGCTCGGTACGGACCCCAAGCCGCGCCGAAACCGGTATCGACCTGCGGCAGAATGTCGTTCCGGTCGCCCTGTTGCCGCCACCACTGAACGGCCTGCCGGCGCCGTCACTGGGTCAGTTCTCACTGATCGGCAATGACAATTTCGATTCCACCACCGCCTGGACCTACGAACTCGGTCTGCGCTGCCAACCGGCGGCGGCCACCTACCTGGAACTCGTGCTCTTCCACACCAGCTACGAAGGTCTGGCCAGTGTTGATCTCGGCACACCGGTCAACGAAGGCGCCAACTGGCTGCTGCCCATGGTGGGCAACAACCGTCTTGATGCCGACAGTTACGGAATCGAACTCGCCGCCGACTGGATGCCGCGCCGCTGGTGGAAACTGCAATCCGCCTACACCTACCTGAACGTCACCCAGAGTCTGAAGGCGGGCGCGGTCTTCACCGGGTTCAAACAGCGGGCCGACAACAGTCCGCATCATCAGCTCTCGCTGCGGTCGAGCATCGACTTCGCCCGCAACTGGGAATGGGATGCCGGCCTGCGGCTGGTTGACAATCTCCCCGGCAGCAACGTCAGCGGCTATCTCGGCATCGACACACGATTGGCCTGGAAACCCCGGCCGGGATGGCAACTGGAACTGGTCGGGCAGAATCTGAACGACCCGCACCACCCGGAATTTGTTTCCGAAGTCCTCAATTCGACCGCCATTGAAGTGGATCGCAGCCTGTTTCTCAGGGGCACCTGGACTTTCTGAGGGGGAGACAATCCGCATGCGCCGCCGCCCTGCCATCATCGTCCTGCTGTTCTGCCTCCTCCTGGGATTCGGGGGAAGCGCGGCCGCGCAATACACAACCATCCAGGTCAAGACGGCCTTCCTCTTCAATTTCGCCAAGTTCACCAGCTGGCCCACGCAACACTCTCCACAACAGACGGGCGAACTGATCGTCGGCATCATGGGCCGCGATCCGTTCGGACCGGCCCTGCAGCCCTTCCGCGATTACCGGATTCATGGCCGGCCGGTCCGCATCCGGGACGTTTCAACCCTGGCCGAAGCGCGCGGCTGTCACATCCTTTTCATCGCCGACTCCGAATCCCCCCGGCTGCGGCAGATCCTGCAACAGTTACCGCAATCCGGCTTACTGACCGTCAGCGACATTCCCGGATTCGCCGCCCGCGGCGGCATGATCGAACTGCTGAAAATTGATCAACGCATCCGCTTCATCATCAACCTCGACGCCAGCCGCAAGGCCGGCCTCACCCTCAGCGCCCACCTGCTCAAACTGGCAAGAAATGTGATCTCCGCCCGGGGGCAAGAGCCATGATCGATCAACAAAAAAGCCGATTTCGCCGCAAACTGGTCGCCACCATCATGCTGACCTGTGCTCTCGCCCTGGCCCTGGCGGCGACGGCCTTCACCACTATGGATCTGCTCGGACGGCGGCAGGCGATGTTTGACAAGCTGCAGTTGCTGGCCGAAATGCTGGCCGTCAACAGCAGTGCCCCCCTGGTTTTCCAGGACGCCGCCGCCGCCGAGGACAACCTGGCCCCGCTGCAGGTCGAACCAACGATTCTGGCAGCCGCCATTTACGACAACCAGGGCAGGTTGTTCGCCAGCTTCCATCCCCAAAACGAACGACCGGTCAAGGTCCCGGAAATCATCACCCGCCGCGGGCGGAATCAACAACTCCTCCAGGCCTCCGCCAACGGCATGCGGCTGGAACTCTATCAGCCGGTCAAACTGGACGACGCGGTGGTCGGCACCATTTATCTGCAGGCCGACCTGGCCCCTCTCAATGCCGGTGTCATCTGGATCCTGCTGACCGGCCTGCTGGTGATGCTGGTCTGCCTGCTGGTTGCTTATGTCCTCTCCAACCGGCTGCAGGGTCGGCTCTCCCGCCCGCTGCTGGCACTGGTCAACACCATGAAAGAAATCAGCGACCAGCGGGACTACACCCGACGGGCCGAGATCGACAGTGATGATGAATTCTCCGAACTGGTCGACTGTTTCAACCGGATGCTGGTCCAGATTGAGGAACAGGACCGGCGACTGGCCGCCCACCGCGACGCCCTCGAGGACGAGGTCATGGATCGCACCGAAGACCTGCACCGAACCAACCGACGGCTGGAGAAAAGCATTCTTGAACTGCAGAAGGCGAAACAGGAAGCGGAAGTGGCCAACCGCGCCAAGAGCCAGTTCCTGGCCAACATGAGTCACGAGATCCGCACCCCGATGGTCGGCATTCTCGGCATGAACGAATTGCTCACCGAAAGCGGGCTCAATCCCCAGCAGAGATCGATGGCCGAGGCGATCAACGCATCCGGTGAGGCACTTTTGAAAATCCTCGAAGAACTGCTCGATTTTTCCCGCATCGAGGCGGGCAAAATGACCCTCAAACAGGAACCCTTCAACCTCCGCCAGGTCCTCGAAGACGCCTGCTTCCTGCTCGGAGAGAAAGCCCATAAAAAGGGTCTCGACCTGGCCTGCCAGATTGACAACGATATCGAAACGAAACTGATCGGAGATGCCGGCCGCATCCGCCAGGTGGTCCTCAACCTGGTCGGCAATGCCATCAAATTCACCGGCGAAGGGGACGTGGTGCTGCGCGCCGAACGCGAGAAGGTCAGCGGCAACCGGATCTGGATCAAACTGCAGATCGCCGACACCGGCATCGGCATGGACAGCAACGAACAACAGACCATTTTCGACCCCTTCATCCAGGTCGACAATTCCAATACCCGGCAGTACGGCGGCACCGGCCTTGGACTGGCCATTGTCCGCCAGCTGGTCAGCATGATGGGAGGAGAAATCGGCCTGCGCAGCGCCAGGGGAGAAGGAACCGTCTTCACCCTGCGCCTGCCGCTGGAAAAGCCGTTTGATGAGGATCCCGGCCCTCATCCTTCCCGGCGGCATTTTACCGGTCAGCGTGCCCTGGTTGTCGAAGCGCACCCGGCGAGCAGACAGGCTCTGGCCGACCAGTTGACCCTGGTCGGCATCCAAGTTGAACTCGCCGACAGCGGCAACGAGGTCCTGCCCCGACTGCGACACGCCGCCGAGCGGGATCCGTTTCAGCTGGTGCTGCTCTCGGTTGATCTACCGGATATGAACGGCCTTGACCTGGCCGAGAGCATCAAGCAACGGCCGGAACTGGCGGCAACCCGAATTATCCTGGTCTCCGGCAAGGAGCCCCGGATCGAAGGCTCCGGTGGAGCCGTCTTCAACACCCAGTTACGCAAGCCGGTCCGCTTCAGCCAACTGCAGGCTGTCCTGAGCGCCGTTCTGCCCGAGGAGGGACTTGTCGTGAAACAGCCCGCTTCTTTTACCGGCGGCGGCGTTCCGCCCCAATACCAGGCTCGGGTGCTGCTGGTCGAAGACAACCTGCAGACCCAGAACCTGGTCAAGATGATGCTCGAAGCTTTCGGCTGCCTGGTTGATGTCGCCCAGAACGGCCGCGACGCCCTGACCATGACCGAAGCCATCGACTACCAGCTGGTCTTCATGGACTGCCAGATGCCGCTGATGGACGGGTATGAAACCACCCGCCGCCTTCGTGCCGAAGGCTATCGACAGCCGATCATCGCCCTGACCGCCAAGGCCCTGCAGGGTGACGCCGAACAGTGTCTTGAAGCCGGGATGGACGATTATCTCAGCAAACCCTTCAAACAGCAGCAGCTGATCGATATCTTTGAAAAGTGGCTGGATTCACAGGGAAGCTGAAACGAAAATCGAAACCGGGCGTTTTCCCCCCGTCCTGCACCGACGGCTTCAGGGCGAGGGATTTTTCGTCAAATCAAGGCGCGGCCAGATGAGCGCGGAGACATAGCGGAAGCTATGTCGCACAAGCGAAGAGGAACGCAACGCAGAGTTGGCGGAAAAGCACCGCCCCCCGT
>NZ_PPFX01000003.1:56733-148463 GCF_002898515.1 Geothermobacter hydrogeniphilus
AGGGTTGTGACGCTGGTGACCAACTTCGAGGGGGACAGTCCCGCTTCGGGGACAGTCCCCGTCCTCCTCCCTCCCCCGGCCCAAGGGCGAGGGATTTTTCGTCAAATCAAGGCGCGGCCAGATGAGCGCGGAGACATAGCGGAAGCTATGTCGCACAAGCGAAAAGGGACGCAACGCAGAGTTGGCGGAAAAGCACCGCCCCTCGCAGCAAAAAAAAAAGACGCGCCGGTCAGGAGGGAGAACGCGACGCGCCAATGGAGATGAAATCCTGGATCTATGTCGGCCGACAACCGGCGAAGTCTGACCCTGATGGAACGGATCCTCCGCCGGCCTGTCGTTTTTGCGGCCATGATTGATCTATCGACAGGGAATGAAACAGACTTTAGGAGTTTCTCAAGGGACGGGAAAAAGACAAAAAAAAGACGCGCCGATCAGAAGGGTTGTGACGCTGGTGACCAACTTCGAGGGGGACAGTCCCGCTTCGGGGACAGTCCCCGTCCTCCTCCCTCCCCCGGCCCAAGGGCGAGGGATTTTTCGTCAAATCAAGGCGCGGACTGATGAACGCGGAGACATAGCGGAAGCTATGTCGCACAAGCGAAGAAGGACGCAACGCAGAGTTGGCGGAAAAGACCCGCCCCTCGCAGCAAAAAAAAGACGCGCCGCTCAGGAGGGTGAAGGCGACGCGTCAAACAGAAGGGTTGTGACGCTGGTGTTGCTATAGGTGGGTAAGGAAACGAGTTGGGCACTCGCAGCAGGAACCGCCTGCCACAACGGCTCCTGACTTGTGCTGAAATATATCGACAATCCCGATCTGTGGCCACGTGTTTTCCCGTATTAGTTTTTCTGCGGATTGCCCCTTGCCGACTGTGCATTTGAACAGTCGGTTCTCTGACCGGAAGAACCCTTGCCAGAAGCATAGCTGCAAGTTATAAACTGAACCCACTGCGTCCGAATCTTCCCTGCGGCAGGAGAAAGCATGAACGAACCACTTCTGATCATCGGCTGCGGCGACATCGGCACCCGGGTCGCCCGGATCGCCATGGCAGCGGGACAACAGGTTTTCGGCCTGGTACGCAATGCGCAAAGCGCTGAGAAGCTGGCCGCTATCGGTGTCCGCCCCCTGCTGGCCGATCTTCGCGATCCGGACTCCCTCAATGGTCTGCCGGTCGCCGGCAGCCGGGTTCTCTACGCGGCGCCACCGCCGGGCGGCGGCTTCGAAGACCCGAAGGTTCGGCATTTCTGCCAGGCGATACCGGCGGGAAAGACACCTTCCCGTATTGTCTATCTCAGTACAAGCGGCGTCTACGGTGACTGCGGCGACCGACCGGTCAATGAAGACACCCCGGCCAATCCGCAGACTGCGCGGGCCAGACGCAGATTTGACGCCGAAAAAACCATCCGCAGCTTCGCCCTGAGACACAAGCTGCCGAGCATTGTCCTGCGGGTCACGGGGATCTATGGCCCCTTTCGCTTCGCCCTGCACAGGATCCTCGAAAAGCACCCCCTGCTGCGCGAAGACCAGGCCAGCCTGACCAACCGTATCCATGCCGACGATCTCGCCCGAATCTGCCTGGCGGCCCTTGAAAAAGGTCGCGATGGCGATATTTTCAATGTCTGTGACGGGCAGACCAGCACCATGACCCACTACTTCAATGCCGTTGCCGATGCCTTCGGTCTGCCCCGTCCACCGCAGATCGACCGGGACGAGGCACAGAAAGTGATGAACCCGCTGATGTTCTCCTACTTCCAGGAATCACGCCGCATGGACAACCGGCGAATGCTCGAACAGCTTGGGGTCCGGTTGCTCTACCCGACCCTGGAAAAAGGGCTGGCAGCTTCCGTGGCAGAGATGAAGCGGCTCGATCCCGATTTTTTCAAACGTTTGCAGGCCGAACCCTGATCCATGCAACGGCAACTGATTCAAGGTAAAATCCGGTTCGTAACCGGACGATAAGTTCAGATTCGTATCCAGACGATATCAAACCACAACATACCGGGAACCAGAATGAACAGAATCATCATTATCGGCGGCGGCATCTCCGGCCTTTCAGCAGCCTACGCACTGCAACAGCGGGCCGCACGACAGGGACTGGAAATAGCGACCACCCTCCTCGAAAAGGACAACCGCGTCGGCGGTAAGATCCGGAGCATCCATGATCAGGGGTTTCTCTGTGAATGGGGACCGAACGGATTTCTCGACAACAAACCACACACCCTGGACCTCTGCGCCCAATTGGCCCTGGACGATCACCTGCTGCGTTCCAACGACAACGCGCGTAAACGCTTCATCTACAGTAACGCGCGACTGCACCAGCTACCCGAATCAGGGGCGGCATTTCTCAAATCAAAACTGATCAGCTGGCCGGGGAAAGTGCGCCTGGCCGGCGAGTTCCTGATCCCGGCCAAAAAAGATGGTGAGGATGAGACCCTGGCCGATTTTGCCCGGCGCCGGCTCGGCGCCGAAGCCCTCGACAAGTTGATCGCGCCGATGGTCTCCGGTATTTTTGCCGGCGATCCGGAACAGATGAGCCTCGCCAGTTGTTTTCCGCGTATTCAGCAACTGGAGCAAGAATATGGCGGGCTGCTGAAGGCAATGATCAGGCTGGCAAAAAAGAAAAAAGCCGAGCGCAAAGCCGGCAGGCAGGTGGCAAGTGCCGCCGGGCCGGGAGGCATACTGACCTCTTTCAGCGAAGGTCTCCAGGAGTTGACCGATGCACTCGCCGGAGCTTTGCATGGTGAAATCCTTTGTGACAGCGAGGTCACCGACATCAGGAAAAACAGCGGCGGCTACCAGGTGCAACTCGGTAACGGCAACTCCCTGGAGGCGGACCTGATCCTGTGTACCGCCCCCGCCTATGCCCTGACCGGAATGACCCGGGAACTGCTGCCGGAACTGAAACCCATCCTTGATGAAATTCCCTACGCGGTCATGAACGTAGTCTGCTTCGGCTACCATCAGGATAAAATACCGCTCTCCCTCGACGGTTTCGGCTATCTCACCCCCCGCAGCGAGGGACGTCACACCCTCGGCACCTTGTGGGATTCGAGTATCTTCCCCCGTCGCGCACCGGAAGGGATGGTCATGCTGAGGTCGATGCTGGGCGGTGCGACCAACCCGGCGGCCATCGACCTGCCCGAAAACGAAATCATCCGTCAGGTCCGTGCCGACCTGAAACAGATCATGGATATCGATGCCGAACCTGATTTTATCAGGATTTTCCGTCACCACAGGGCGATCCCGCAGTACCGGGTCGGGCATCAACATCGACTGCAGGCACTCGAAACCGCATTGCAGAACCGGCCCGGTCTGTTCGTCAGCGGCAACGCCTTTTTCGGCGTCGGTCTCAACGACTGTGTTGATGCCGGCAACCGGGTAGCGGAGAGAATCATCGACTTCGTGCGCGGCCGGAAAAACTGAGCGGCCTCCATCACCGCTCTGCCGCCGCAGCTGCGTGGTCTTTATTCCTGGAGGACATCATGACCGGGGTCAATTACCGTCGCCGACTGGAAAAACTGCTCGCCGCCGCCGATATTCTCATCGACGGCGACCGTCCCTGGGATCTCCGCGTTCACCATCCGGATCTGTTTCACCGGATTCTGGCGCAAGGATCACTTGGTTTCGGTGAAGCCTACATGGACGGCTGGTGGGACTGTCCGGCCATCGACCAGATGATCTGCCGCGCCATGCGTGCCCGACTTGACCGCAGGCTGCACAGCCTGGCCCTCCTCATCGACGCCCTGCGGGCGCGCCTTTCCAACCGCCAGTCACGGCACCGCGCCTTCCAGGTAGGAAAACAGCACTATGATATCGGCAATGACCTCTATCGCCGCATGCTCGACGAGCGCATGATCTACAGTTGCGGTTACTGGCAGGACGCCGACACCCTTGACCGGGCGCAGGAGAACAAACTTGACCTGATCTGTCGCAAACTGCAACTGGCCAAAGGACAGAAGGTTCTCGATATCGGCTGCGGCTGGGGCGGCACGGCACGCTACCTGGCAGAACGTCACGGCGTTGAAGTCACCGGTATCACGATCTCCACCGCCCAGGCCGAACTGGCCCGGGAATACTGCCGGGATCTGCCGATCGAAATCCTGGTCCGAGACTACCGCGACCTCAAGGGTCGCTTCGACCGCATCCTTTCAGTCGGCATGTTCGAACATGTCGGCTACAAGAACTACGCGACCTACTTCCGCAAGGTGAGTAACCTGCTCACCGATGACGGTCTCTTCCTGCTGCACACCATTGCCGGCAACGAAACCACGGTGCGAACCGATCCCTGGATCGAACGCTACATCTTTCCCAACGGCATGCTTCCCTCGGCGTCCCAGGTCACCAAAGCATGGGAAGGGCTGCTGGTGCTGGAGGACTGGCACAATTTCGGCCCCGACTATGACCGCACGCTGATGGCCTGGCAGTCAAATTTCGAGGAGGCCTGGCCCGATCTGCGGAAGATCTACGACGAACGGTTCCGACGGATGTGGAATTATTACCTGCTGAGCAGCGCCGGGGCCTTCCGCGCCCGGGAAAACCAGGTCTGGCAGATCGTCCTGTCACGACAGGGCATCCCCGGCGGCTATCGGATAGCCCGTTGAACAGCGGGCAGGCTGCGGCTATCAGCCAACCTGGGCAGTCGCTGCGAAGAGGGCCCGACTGACCTGCTCCCGCAATTCCACCAGGGTAAAGGGTTTCGGCACCAGGCCGATCACCCCGAACTCGTGCAGCGACTCGGCGATATCCTGTTCAGCGGCAACCTGGCCAGTCAGGATCAGGGCCCGCGGGGGGGTATCGAGCCCCAAACCTTTCAGCCGGGCAAGAAAATCACGGCCACTCATTTTCGGCATCTGCAGGTCAACCAGGATCAGATCCAGCGGCTTCTCACCGGCAATCCGCAGGGCTTCATTCCCGTCGTCGGTCGCTTCGATGCTGTAGCCATCGTTACTCAGGACCTGACAGACGATATCCCGCACCACCTGTTCATCATCAAGCAGCAGAATTCGACTCCGAACAATCGGCGGTGGAATTGTCACCGGCTCGCATTCTGAATCGTCATTCGCCGGTACCCGTGGCAGAGTCAGGGTGAAGCAGCTCCCCTGTCCGGGAGTGCTGTCAACACTGAGGCTGCCGTGATGATTGACGGCAATGGTGTGGCAGACCGAAAGCCCCAGACCGCTGCCCCTGACCAGCGCCTGGTGGCTCTCGGGCGAGGCGTGCTCTCCCTTGGTGGAGAAAAAGGGCGTGAAGATACGCGGCAGATCTTCACGATCAATACCGCAACCACTGTCCTCAACCCGCACCCAGATCTCGTCACCATCCTCACCGGTACTGATGCAGATCCGCCTGGTCGGCTGCCCCAGCAGGGCGTGACGGGCATTCAGCAGCAGGTTGAGAACCACCTGCCCGATCTGCACCCGATCAAACAGCAGCGGCGGCATGGGCCTGATCTCCTGCCGCAGCTCAATCCCGTCACTGATCATCTCACCCTTGACCAGGGACAGGCTTTCCTCCACCACTTCATGCAGCAGCGCGGGCGCCATACGGGTCTGGTTGCGGTTGGATATCGACAGCAGGCTGCTGGTCAGCTCCTTGCTGCGCAGGGCCGCAGCACGTACCAGGTCGAAAAAGGCGGCCGCCTGGGGCGGAAGATCCTTCTGCTGCAGGCCCAGTTCGGCATATCCGAGAACACCGGTGTTGATATTGTTGAATTCATGTGCAACCCCGCTGGTCAGGGTTCCGACCGCCGCCATCCGTTCAGCGGCAATCAGCATCTCCTCCTGACGTTTGCGGTCGCTGATATCCTCCACCAGGCCGTCAAGAAATTCCTCGTCTCCGCTGCGGTTGAGGGTCACGTGCAGCAGCGACCAGTGTGGTTCACTGCGTCGTCGACTCAACATCCGCACTTCCCAGTTGCGGACGCTGCCCTGTTCGCGTAACAGCTCGATCAGCCGCCGGCGATCCTGCGGTTCGGCATAGAAATCTTCGATTCGGCGGTGTTTCAGTTCCTCCAGGTCCTTGCAACCGGCCATCCGTACAAGCTCCGGGTTGGCATTGACGATACGACCGTCAAGCCGGGTACGGAAAACACCGACATTGAGATTCTCCACCAGGGAACGATACTGTTCCTCGGCCCGCTGCAGAAACAGCTCGGCATGCCGCCGGCCGAGGGTCTGGTCGGCAAGATCCTGCTGGATGCGTTCAAAACAACTGGCGGTTTCACTGATTTCAAAAAACCGACTGGCGCTGATGGACGGAACATCCCCGGCCACGGGTTCCTGATCACGGGTGGCATAACGTCTCAGTCCGAGAATCGGCCGGCTCAAAGAGGCTGCCAACCAGCAGGCGAAGAGGCTGGCAAGCAGGGAGATGCCCAGGGCGACCAGGCGGGTTCGATGGCGGGAAGCCTTGAGCGCTCCGAGGTAGTCATCCTCGGGCATGTACATGCCGATCACCCAGGGCCAGTGAGGGTTGGGGAAGGGCGTGAACATAGCCAGGTAAGAAATGCCGTCGTGACTGAACTTGGCATAACGCGCACGACTGAGGTGCAACTCCTTGTCCCCCGCCAGCGGCAGGCCGACAGCGGCCACCGCGGCCCGACTGAGCGGGTCGGAGAACTCGTCGATGGTGACCAGGCGCTTGCTGTTGCTTTCCCCCTGCTGATGGTATTTGATCTGCTCTACGTCATGAAAGGCAACCACTTCCCGGTTGCGATTGAGCAACAGGGCCTGCCCGTGGCTGCCGATACGCAACTTGGCAATAAAAGTCGAAAGCTGGTCGATCTCGATATCGACTCCGACCACGCCCCGCAGACTGCCGTCACGACGATAGGAGGGCCCACTGATGGTCACTCCGGGGTTCTGCGAGGTATAGAAGATATAGGGATCGGTCCAGAAAATACCACCACTGTCAATGGCCCCACGATACCAGGGCCGCTGACGCGGATCATAACGATCGTCAGCGGCGGTTTCGGTGCCGACAGCGGCACCATCGGCATCCCACCAATCGAGACGGACCCGCCGGGAACCGGACTTGTCGAAGGTAATCTCCTTGGTCCGAAAACCTCCCGCCGACCTCTGGTCATTGCGGCTGACGTAGTAAAACTCACCTTCGGGAGTTCCGAGATAGATACCAGCGATATCAGGATAGATCTTCAGCTGGTTGAGAAAATAGGCTTCGAGGGCGGGCAGGTTGTTCTGACCGAGGACCTTCGATTTGAGCAACCGCTTGGTCAGGTCGGCGGCCTTTTCGGCTTTACCGAGGTAGTTCTGGCTCTGCTCCATCGCGTAGGAGGCGATGCCGTCCATGATCAGGCGGGCATGATTTTCCAGTGTCTTTTCAGAACTGTAGCGACCGAGCGAGGCCGTGATCAGATAGGTCCCCCAGATCACGACCAGGAAACTGACCAGCAGCGCACTGCGGATGGAAATTTTCACAACGCCCCCTCATGGCACGCTCGCCCCAAAAAGAAAACAATGTTCTAGCGCAATTCTTAGTGGAATTACAGCGCCATGTCAACCGAAGAGGGCGCTCCGGAAGGGGAGGCGATGAAAATCATCGCTGTTTGCGGCGAAAAAGATCGGTTTTGAGACTCGAAACCCGGTCAAGGAAGAGATAGCCGTCGAGATGATCGATTTCATGCTGGATCGCCACCGCCTCGAAACCGACCGCCCGAATCACTTTCCCGGTGCCATCCCGGTCATTGAATTGCACCAGAACTTCTTCGGCACGGGCCACGTTTCCGGTATAGTCGGGGACGCTCATGCACCCTTCACGCATGGTCATGGATCCTTCCCGCTCAAGAATCTCGGGATTCACCATCACCAGGCAGCCGTGGTTGTTCTTCCGACCCAGCTTGCTGGCAGAGACATCGACCACCACCACCCGCAGGGGCACCCCGATCTGTGGCGCGGCCACACCGACCGAATGACCTGCTTCGTACATGGTGTCAAGCAGATCCTGGATCAGGGGCTCAAGTTCCTGACATTCCGGAACCGGGTCGCAGACCATTTTCAGCCGCGGATCGGGATAAAGCAGGATATCGCGAACCGCCATCGGTTACAGCTCCACCGGGTTGATAGCGCGAACCGAAATATCAACCTGCAGTTCCCCGGCAACTGCGGCCATCGCCTGCTCAAGGTCCTCGACCGACATTCCGGCCGGCAGCGTCGCTTCCAGCATCATGACATACACCGGCCGCTGTACGCTGCCGATCAGCTTGGTATTGAGATCAGTGATATTGATCTCGCGCTCACCGAGTTCGCGGGCGACCCGGTAAACGATGCCCGGCTTGTCCGAACCGTACACCGAAACCATGCACAGCTCACCCTGAAGATGCGGCCGGATTTCCCCCCCCGGCCGGAGCGTCCGCAAGAAAACCGAGAGGTTTTCCTCTTCGAGGGGGGCGAAATAGTGCAGCAGATCCTCACCGCTTTCTTCTTCCGGCTGGGAGATGATCAACAGCATGGCAAACTGACCGCCGAGGATCGAGCAACTTGAATCGGCGATATTGCACCCCCGGCGATAGAGGATTTCGGTCACCCGGGAAACGATGCCGGGGTGGTCACGACCAATGATGGTCAAGGCGTAATGATTCATGAAGCGTCCCTCCTGGGTGGCCGCAAGCCGAAACAGCGGAGTCCGGCACCGTTTGTGACGGGGGTACGAGGACGTCCCGGGATATCCAAAACCCGACCTTCCCCCCGCGACGTTGTTTTGCTCCTTTCCTTTTAACATGCACTGCCGGGGATTTCCAGCCTCCGACAATCGTGCCCGGGATGAAATGCGCAACCGCCTCGCCGAGCGGACATCGCACCCCGCGAAAAAGGGAAGGAACAGCCGGAAACCGGCAGCAGATCAGTCGTTCTGAAGGGAAAGATGTGGCGGAACGGCCGGCGGCTGTTTCCCTGAATCAGTGGGTTCATGTCGGATGAGGAGTGTAAGTGCTTGGCCTGAATGCGGTTTTCAAAAATCACCGGCGAACCTAATGGGTGCGCCGGTGATTTTTGGGAACTGCAGGCAGGTTAATGACTTGCGCGACTCGCCGGCAATGAGTTCACTGATTCAGGGTTTCAGCTGAAATGAACCGGATTGGAAAACTCTCGGACAACAACAGTGGCGGCCGAGCATTCAGGCAGACTGAACCCCATCTGATTTTCGAAATGAACCGAGGCCGACCACTTGATGCGGGTCGGATAAGCGGGAGCACGCCAGGGAAAGGAGATGCAGCAGTGGCCGTCATCCGCGTCGAGTTCGAAGGGGGCGTCGAATTCGTAACTGACGCCGCGGGCGGTTTCATCGCCCCTGAGCAGCAGCGTCCCCCGCGCCGGGCGCGAAGAAAAGTTGTTGACATGGACACAGAGATCCTGCCGGGAGCGAACCAGCAGCACTTCGGGAGCGTCAAGCCGCAGCACGCTGGAGTCTTCCCGTGCGGTCCGTTGCTCTTCGCAATTGGCCCGGCGGGCATTGCTGTCAATCAGCTTGCCCGCCAATGCGCCCTTGAGATATTCACCCAACGGGTGTTCACGGTCCATGCTGCCCCTCCCCGAGGATGACTGGAAATGGTCTCATGACTGCCGATTTTGCACTAAATAAGCCAATTCGGCGGCAGACTGTAAAAAAGCCTGAAGATCACTCGGGTCGCGGCAGAATCCCCGGGGGAAAAACAGCCGACGTCAGGGACGTCGCTCTGCAGGCTGGTGATTTAACGGTACCGGATCAAGGCATTTTACTGACCGGCACCCTGCGGCCCCGTTGTCGATGAGAATTCAGACCAGATAATCAGCAAGCAGCGCCGCCAGAACCAGCAGCATGAAGAGATTCAACCGCATGAAAAACGGTGCCAGGCTGCCCC
The DNA here is from genome assembly GCF_002898515.1 of Geothermobacter hydrogeniphilus. Taxonomy (GTDB): domain Bacteria; phylum Desulfobacterota; class Desulfuromonadia; order Desulfuromonadales; family Geothermobacteraceae; genus Geothermobacter_A. Next base: position 66,582 of record NZ_PPFX01000003.1, read on the forward strand.
TCCGGGCCTGCCGCCAGAATCCATAGATCAGCCAGCTGCCGAGCGCCGGCAGCAACAGCCTGCCGGACAATCCCGACGTACCACCGCAAGCGGCCATCGCCAGAGCGGCGAAAGCGGCCGCCAGCGTCCAGGCCGAAATCACCCGCAGCACGCCCCCCTCGCTCAACCCCGCGGCAAAAACCGGCAGGCCGGCGCGGGCGTAGTCGTCACGATACCTGAGCGCCAGCAGCATGAAATGGGGAACCTGCCAGAGGACCAGCAGTCCGGACAACAGCAGCACCCGGCGGTCCAGCAGACCGCCCCCGGCCGCGACCCAACCGATCAGCGGCGGCAGGGCGCCGCACAGGGCACCGGGCAAAACCGCCAGGGACGTCAGGCGTTTGAGAGGAGTATAGACCACATTGTACCAGGCCACCGCCAGCAGCCCGAGCCCCAGGGCGACCGGGTTGCCCGCAAGCAGCAGCAGGCCCGGCAGCAGCAACCCGGCACAGAGCCACAGGGCCACGGGTACGGCCAGCCTGCCGGTGGCCAGCGGCCGGTCACGGGTTCGTTCCATCCGCGCGTCGAGACCCCGCTCCTGGACCTGATTGAGCAATGTACCGGCGGCAGTGAGCAGGCCGACGGCAAGGACCACCTGCAGCACCGTCCACGAGGATACGCTTCCCGGGGCCAGCACCGTGCCGGTCAGGGTCGAGGCACAGACCATCAGCAGCAGTCGCGGACGCAACAGCAGTCGCCATTCGGCAAGAGAGAGATGACAGTTGCTCTTTTTCCTGTTCATGCGATGACCCATGCAAGGGGTTACTCTCTGAGCCCTTCCAGCCACTCGATGATCGCCTCGACCTCTTCGGCCCGCAGTTGCGGATAGGGAGGCATCACCGGCGGGTAGCCCTCTACCACATCGGCGGTCGGCTCCCGGATCGCGCGGGTCAGGTAAGCCTCGTCGGCGATCAGGGTCCTGCCCCCCGCCAGCCTGCGTTCACGACCGAAGAGCCCCTTGAAGCTCGGGCCGACCTTGCGGCTGCCGTCGAGCGAGTGGCAGCCGAGGCAGCCCTGCCGGCGGGCGAGATCCGCCCCGTCGAGACCTGCTTCAGACTCTGCGCTTTCTCCGTTTTTCACAGGTTGTCCGATCCGCAGCAGGTAATCGATCATCTCTTCCACCTCCGGCCCGGGGATCTGGCCTGCATAGGAGGGCATGACCGGCGGGTAGCCCTTGACCACCGCCGCCCCCGGAGCGATCAACGAACGCCTGATGTAATCCCGATCACTGGTGATGACCCGCTCTTCCCCATCAGCGATAATGGTCACCTGGCGACCGCCAAGCCCTTTGAAACTCGGGCCAACCAGCTTCGAACCGTCGAGGCTGTGACAACCGAGACAACCGTACCGGGCCAGCAGCGAGCGTCCCTTCTCCGTATTCTGAGAACCGCTCATACCGGCCAGCCACTCTTCGAATTCAGCCGGGGGCACCGCCTCCACGGTGGTATGCATGTCGGCGTGACCGACACCACAGTACTCGGCACAGAAAATGTCGTAGGAGCCCTGCTCATCGGCGACGAACCAGATATAGTTTTCCATGCCCGGCACGGTGTCGCGCTTGATGCGGAAGGCCGGGACGAAGAAGGCATGCAGCACGTCCTTTGAGAACAGCCTGACCTTGACCGGCCTGCCGACCGGAACATACAGCCGGTCGCTGTGCCTGCCGTTCGCATATTCAAAATCCCAGGACCACATCCGCGCCGTGGCCGTTATCTCCATGGCGCCCGGAGGGACCTGGCGCAGGGCCAGGTAGCCGGCCCAGCCGTAGTAGAACATCGCCAGAACGATGATGGTCGGCACCACGATCCAGATGACTTCAAGGGTCAGATTACTGTCACACTGCGAGGTCGGTTCCGGGCAGCGTGAACGCCGGTAACGGATGACGAACCAGATCATGGTCGCAGTGATGGCCAACAGTATCACCCCGGAGATCCCGAGAATAAACCAGAAGACGGGATCAACAGCGTCCTGAGTCGTGATCAGTGCCGGATTCACGTTGCTCGTTCCTTTGCTCTTAAAGTATCCTTGAATCAGGGTATCGCTCATGGGTCAAAGGGTGGCATCCACCACTTTCTCCTGGCGAAATCCGTAATCAGACCCGGGGTCCGGACCCTCCGGACGATCTTCCCCTGCCCCGGCCAGTACCCTGTAACTCATAGGATTTCGTAATATTGCGCCGGGATTTTCCGTGTCAACAAGGCGCGCTTTCCGCTGCATAGCCGTAGCTATGAAGCGGTGAAGCGCAACGCAGCTGACGCGGAAAATAACCAGCAAGATGCGAAAGATTATGGGTTACATGGTACTAACGATACATCACATCAAAGAAGGTGAAGCCGATAAACGTCGCCAGGGTGATCAGGGCGATCATCAAAAACAGCTTGAACAGCCGGTTTTCGTACTTCATGTGCATGAAGAAGGAAATCACCAGCACCGACTTGCTGCAGGCGATCCCGAGGGCGGCCCATATATTCAGGATGCCGAGATCAATGCGTGAAACAGCCACCGTCAGGATCGTCAGGGTCAGCAGCGCCGCCCAGACAATCACCAGGGTCGCATAGGGAACAATATGCCCCTTGTCACCATGTTCACTCATATCCACCTCGCCCGCCTTTAGCCTTTAGCCCTTGGCCTTTAGCCGCCTTCCACCTTTCACCTTCCACCACCTTCAAAGAATGAGGTAATAGAGCGGGAAGATAAAAATCCAGATCAGGTCGACCAGGTGCCAGTAGAGCCCGGCGTTTTCCAGGGTCACGTAGTCGTCCGGATTGACCTTGCCCTTCCTGATCAGGATCAGCACCCAGGTCATGACAAACATGCCGACCAGCACGTGAATCCCGTGCAGGCCGGTCGTAAGGTAGTAGATGTTGAAAAAAACCTGCTCGCCGCCCGGCATCTCCTTCAGATGTCCCGAACTGGGATAGATGCCGTGATGGATCTTGGCGCTCCACTCGAAAAACTTGTTGACCAGAAACCAGAGCGCCATGATGACGGTCACCCCGACCAGGTTCGCCGCCTGCCTCACCCGGCCGCGCTGCAGGGCGGTGATCGCCATCGCCACGCTCAGGCTGCTGGTCAGCAGCACCAGGGTGTTGCCGCCGCCAAACCAGACATTGAGCTGATCGCCGCCGAGTTTGAACCCTTCCGGGTAACGCTGCAGGTAGACCGCGTAGAGGATGAAAAGCCCGCCGAACAGCAGCACCTCGGTAAACAGGAACAGCCACATGCCCAGCTTGGCGCCGGAGTAGTCCTTGGGATGTTCGGCGTGCGTCGTCTCGCTCATGGGCAGCCCCTCTTGAAATCGTAAGGCCCGTGGGTCACTTCCGGTTCATAGTCGAAATTCTCCAGCGGCGGCGGCGACGAGGTCTGCCATTCGAGGCTGGCTCCGCCCCAGGGGTTGTCACCGGCCGGCTTGCCCCGGAACAGGCCGCGGAAGATGTTGACGAAGATGACGATCAACCCGCACGCCAGAATCCAGGAGCCGATGGTCGACAACTGGTTCCAGAAGGTGAATTTCGGCAGGTAGTCGTAGTAGCGGCGCGGCATCCCCTCCATGCCGACAATCATCATCGACATGTAAAGAACGATGAAACCGAAGGTCATCAGCGCCCACCCCCAGACCGCCGCCTTCCTGTTGTACATCCGGCCATAGATTTTCGGCAGCCAGTAGTGCATGGCGGCAATATAGGCAAAACCGGTGCCGCCGAACATCACGAAGTGGAAGTGACCGACGACGAAATAGGTGTCGTGAACATGAACATCGGTCGCTGCCGCCCCGAGAACCAGCCCTGTCAGCCCGCCGATGGAAAAGAGGAAGATGAACGACAGGGCGAACAGCAACGGCGGATCAAGGGAGATCGATCCCTTGTAAAGCGTCGCCACCCAGTTGAAGACCTTGACCGCCGAGGGAATCGCCACCAGAAAGGTCAACAGCGAAAAAACCAGCACCGCCGTGTCGGACATGCCGCTGGTAGTCATGTGGTGCGCCCAGACCACCGAGCCGGCGCCGGCGATCGCCAGCGAGGAGATGGCGATCGCCTTGTAGCCGAACACCGGCTTGCGGGCAAAGACCGGGATAATATCGGTAATCACCCCCATCCCCGGCAGAATCATGATGTAGACCGCCGGGTGGGAGTAGATCCAGAACAGGTGCTGGTACATGATCGGGTCACCGCCGCGGGTCGGATCGAACAGCCCGCTGCCGACAATCCGTTCGGCAAAGATCAGCAGCACGGTGATACCGAGCACCGGGGTCGCCAGCACCTGCACCCAGGCGGTCGCATAGAGCGACCAGGTGAACAGCGGGATACGCCACCAGGTCATCCCCGGAGCCCGCATGCGGTGAATGGTGACCAGGAAATTGAGGCCGGTCAGGATCCCGGAAAAACCGATGATGAACACCGCCACCGTCGCCAGCGAAACGTTGGTGGTGGTCCGCACCGAAAAGGGCACGTAAAAGGTCCAGCCGGTATCCGGCGCCCCGCCGGCGGTGAACAGCGAGGTCAGCGCCAGAATCGCGCCGATGGCGTAGAGCCACCAGGAAAGCAGGTTCAGGCGCGGGAAAGCGACATCCTCGGCGCCAATCTGGATCGGCATCACCAGGTTGCCGAAGGCCGCCGGAATACCGGGGATGATGAACAGGAAAATCATCACTACCCCGTGCAGGGTAAAGAGCGCGTTGTACTGTTGCGGGGTGAAAAAATCGGCTCCCGGAGAAAAAAGCTCCAGCCGCAGAGCAAGTCCCAACAGCGCTCCGACACAGAAAAAGAGCAGAGTCGAATAGAAATAAAGCAGTCCGATGCGTTTGTGATCCGTGGAAAAGATCCACGCGCCGATGCCGCGCCGCCCTCCCGTGGCCTCCCAGAAGCCGCGCTGCAGGGGAGATGAAGTCGTCTGATTCATAGATCCCTCAGGGTTTCCTGCGCCGTTTGCGCCCACCGAATACCAGCACGGCAAACAGGCCGACGGCGCTGAGCGTCACGACGATACCGGTAACGCGCAGGATATTGAAAACATAGCCCCGCTGCTCGGGGTCGTAGCTGTAGCAGAAACTGGCCAGGCGACTGATGGTGCTGCCGAGTCTGCCATCAGAGGCTTCCATCAGGGAAAGCGTCAGATCGGTCGGCAGAAAGCGGGTGCCCTCCAGGTAACGAACGATCCTGCCCTCCGGGGAAAGAACCGCCACCGCCACCGGATGAACAAACTCCGCACCATCCTGATAGAAACGGTAACCGATAGCATCGGTCAGACGGGCAATGGCCTCCCGGCTCCCGGTCAGAAAGCTCCAGTTGTCCATCGGAAAACCGCCTTTCACCGCGGCCCGGTAGATTTTCTTGCTGCCGCGCGCCAGTGCCGGGGTTTCCCGCGGATCGAAGCTGAAGGAAATCACCCGGATCCGGTTTTTCAAATCTTCGTTCAGGCGCGGCAGGGTCTGCGCCAGACCGCTCTGCAGGACGTTGCAGACGTTGCTGCAACGGAAATAGACCGGGGCCAGCAGGGTCGGACGATCGACCAGGTCGCCAAGCCGCACCTTGCGACCAAGTTCATCGGTGAATTCCAGGTCGGCCGGGACCCGATCGCCGAGTTTCTCGTCCAGCCCGACCTTCGGCGGCATTTTCGGCGCCACGCCATCATCCGCCCCCGCGGAGAGACCTGGCAACAGCAGACAGATGACAATCAGGCAGCGCAGACCAAGCATAGTAAGGATAAGCATACCGTGCCCCGGTTGATCTGCAACTGTCGGGAATCGCTACACGAATAGCCGACCGCCGGCCAGCGGTTAATTATAACCGTATTTGTCTTTTTTCTCTTGCAATCTTCGCCGGCCATGATAAACCATAGGGGACTTCGTCAGCTTAAGAAGTCCGAATCTCATCATCAAGGGAGGATAAACACCATGAGCGAAGAAAGAAGCCTCTTCTGCCAGGTCAACAAGGCCAAGGACAGCAACAACATGACCGACCTGGAGAAAAAACATACCCCGGTGATCAGCGTCCCGGCCGAGATCAGGGCCGGCGAAACCGTCGAGGTAACGGTCGAGGTCGGCAAACTGCTGGCCCATCCCAATGAGCCCGGTCATTTCATCGAATGGATCGACCTCTACGCCAACTGGGTTTTCCTGGCCCGCATTGACCTGAGCGCGGTCACCACCCAGCCGACCCTGAAGATTCCGGTCACCATTCCGCACGGCATCGAAAACCTCACCCTGCGCGCTTTTGAGCGCTGCAACCTGCACGGCGTCTGGGAAGGTACCGTCGAAGTCAAGGTCGCCTGAACACCAGACTGACCACAACGGCCGCGGATGGCCACCCGTCCGCGGCCCCATCTCCCATCTCATCCCGCTTGTCGGCACTCGTCGCTTCTGCTAGCATACCCCCACCATGAATGAACTCGAACAACGCCTCATCGAACTCGAAATCCGCTCGACCCACCAGGAACGGATGATCGAGGAACTGAACGAAGTGGTTGCCGCCGAAGACCGCCGGATCGCCGAACTGAAACGCGAGGTCAAGGTGCTGCAACAGGCCCTGCAGCGACTGCAACCCGAACTGACCCCCTCGCCAGACGAATAGCCATGCACGACTATTCCAACCTGCGCCGCGTCCTGCTGGAAGTGCTGGTCATCGTCGCGCTGGGCGTAGTCATGGGTCTCAGCGCCAACCTGAAACTGGTGTTTCAGGTGCTGCAGGGCTCCCCCCCGACCACCCACAGCAGTGACGCCACCGCCCCCGCCGGAGACAACACGCCACGACCGATCGACCTGGCAAGCCTGCGCCGGAGCATCGAAAACAGCTCACTGCTGCTGATCGATGCCCGCATCAGCGAACTCTATGCCGCGGGACATCTCCCCGGCGCCGTCTCTCTGCCGCTGGACGAAATCGAAAGCCGGCTGCCGGCCTTCCGTCAACGGATACCCGGCGACCGTCCCCTGGCGATCTACTGCAACGGATACGGCTGTCCCGACTCTTTCGATCTGGCTGTCAAGCTGCTGGCGGCCGGTTACCAGGATGTTCAGGTCTACGAAGGGGGATTCCCGGAGTGGCGGGACGCCGGGCTGCCGGTGGTGACGGAGAAGGCGCCATGAACAGCCTGCTCAAATACCTGTATCACGGCAGCCGACTGCTGCTGGGGGGACTGTTCCTGTTCGCCGGGTTCATCAAGGCGCAGGATGTGGTCGCCTTCGCCGGCAATATCGCCGCCTACCAGCTGCTCCCCTACCAGTTCAACTATCTGCTGGCGGCCTGCCTGCCCTACATCGAGATCATCGCCGGGGTACTGCTGCTGACCGGCCGGCGGGTACGTCCGGCCGCCCTGCTCTGCGGGCTGTTGACGCTGGTTTTCATCGGGGCGCTGCTGTCAGCCTGGATGCGCGGTCTCGACATCAGTTGCGGCTGTTTCAGCCCGGAAGCGAAAACCAGCATCGGCGAGGCCCTGCTGCGTGATCTCGGTCTGCTGATCCTGGCCCACTTCAGCTTTCACCTGCGCAACCGCTTCACCACGCCCCGCGCGAGCCGCTGACATGGAATCCTGGCAACAAAGCCTGCGCGCGGCCATCACCTCACCGCGACAGCTGGCCGAACGCTTCGACATCGACCCGCGTCCGCTGGAAGCGGTCTGCGTCCGCTATCCGCTGCGCATTACCCCCTATTACGCAGGGCTGATCCGCGAGGTCGGTGATCCGATCTGGCGCCAGTGCGTTCCCGACCCGGCGGAACTGGACGACGCCGGGCTGCCGACCGATCCTCTGGCCGAGGAAGCGCATTCGCCGGTGCCGGCCCTGGTGCATCGCTATCCCGACCGCGGGCTGCTGCTGGCCGGCAACAGCTGCGCCGGCTACTGCCGTTTCTGCACCCGCAAACGACGTATCGGCCGCCCCGAGTTCAATATCAGTTTCGCCGAACTGCAGCAGGGCATCACCACCATTGCCGCCACTCCGCAAATCCGCGATGTGCTGATCTCGGGCGGCGACCCGCTGCTGCTGAATGATGCCATGCTGCAGGAACTGCTCGACCGGCTCAGGGCGATCCCGCATGTCGAGATCATCCGCATCGGCAGCCGGGTCCCGGTGGTACTGCCGGAGCGGATCACACCGTCACTGTGCCGAACTCTCAAACAGTGTGCACCGCTCTACCTCAACACCCACTTCAACCATCCGCGGGAGCTGACCGAGCAGAGCTGGCAGGCCTGCGCCCGACTGGCCGAGGCCGGGGTGGTACTCGGCAACCAGACGGTGCTGCTGCGCGGCGTCAACGACGATCTCGAAACCCTGCTGGAGCTCAACCGCAACCTGCTGCAGATGCGGGTGCGCCCCTACTACCTGCACCAGATGGACCTGACCGCCGGCACCGGACACTTCCGGGTGCGGGTGGAAAAAGGCCGCGAAATCAGTACCCGTCTGCGCGGGCGCATCACCGGCATGGGGATTCCGCAGTACGTCATCGACCTGCCCGGCGGCAAGGGCAAGGTGCCGGTCAACGATGACTATGTCGAAACATGGGGGGATGAACTGGTCTTGCGGGCGCCGGACGGCACCCGGGTGGTGTATCGGCAAACATAGCCCGGTACGGACACTTGGCCGCTAGGATCATTTCAACGCAGAGATGGAGAGAGGCAGAGGCGGAGGGAAAAAATTCGGACTTTTGGTTTAGAGAAAACCCAAGCCTGCTTTTCTCCGCATCCTCTCCCCCTCTGCGGCTCTCCGTTAAAGAATTGGTGCGCGGCCCCCCAAAACAAATCATGCCCGCGAAACGAACCGGCACTCGCGGGTATCGACCTTGATCTTGGCCCCCGCCGTCCCCATACCCTCAGATTGCGGCCAGAAAGTCGCTGACGGTCTGGATCATGATGCCGGCACAGATTTGGGGCTGGTTGAAGAAAGGGCCGAAATGTTTTCGATCACCCGTCAGCAGATGGGTTGCTCGGCAGCTTCGGGCCGCAGCAAAGATCGGGCGATCTTTTTCAGGCAGGTTGATGGGGCTGTCGGTGACGGCCGGGCTCGCTACAATTCGCACAGCATTCAGAAGAACTTCGAGCTGCGCCATGGCCCGGGGATATTTTCGTTCCAGGTTCCGCCGCACTTCCTCAATGGCCAGATCACTGGTAACAACCTGCCAGTAGCCGTCATTGGCCAGGGTGATAAGAAAGGCAGCCTTGCCGTCAGGATTGTGGGCGGCTGTGAACAGCACGTTGGCATCAAGAAACAGTCGATAGCGATTCACCGGCTCCCCAGCTTATCCAGAATACGTTTTCTTTCGCTCGCCGAAAGCCGGTCTTCACTCTGCCAACGGTCAATCTCGGCATCCCCGTAGATGTCGACCTCAATAACCGCCGCCGGCCGCAGGACAACCTCACCATCCCGGTCCTCGACAATGACAACCCCTCCCGGCTTGATGCCCAGCTTCTTACGCATGCCGGCCGGCAGGGTAATCTGCCCCCTGCTGGAAACGATGATATTTTCACGCATGGCAACCTCCGCTCTGACTTGAACCTGAATCAGTGAGCACCTGTTGGATGGAGAGTGCACGTGCTTGATCTGAGTGAGGTTTCCAAAAATCTGAGGCGCACCCATAGGTTCGCCGGTGATTTTTGGGAAACTCAGGCAGGTCAATGACTTGTGCTACCCGCCGACAAGGAGTTCACTGATTCAGGTTGAATACAGAATAACCGTATTTCAGAAAATCGGCAAGCAGCAGCGCAAATCGGCGAAACGAGGGTCGCTCCTGTCTTCGTGCCTTGGCAACCTTTTCCAATCACCACATTTCCGTTTGGGTCAACAGTTCACCGCCTGCTCAGCCCTCCCCGCCAACTCACCGCCCATGACGATGGTCACCGACTGGAGCATGGAGCAGGAGAACAGCGACGATCCGTTTTAACCTGCCCCTCCGCACCAACGCCCCGAAGGCTGAATTCGGCCTTCGGGGCGTTTCAAAATAATCAGAAAGGAGTATCAAGATAATCAGGAAATGACGGGCAGACTAATCTGAGAACTTACAGCAGTATCAAAAACCCAAACCTGCCCCCAAAAATACTTCAAATGTACTATCGGAATTATCAAAGAAATAATATCTCGCACCGAGTATAAATCCTAAATTAGATTGCTCATTTACGGACCCAAATCCAGCGATAACGGCGTTCCCGCTTGTGTCCTCAGAAAAATCGAAACCGCTAAGAGAGCTATCGTTGAAGTTTAAGTCAACATTGATCGAGTCAAACTCATAACCAACCCACCACGCAGTCTTTTGCCCGTTACCAGAATCAGTCACTGCCCCTACAATGGGAGCGATACCAAAAGAGCTAAAATCCATCTCAGCGTCAACATCGGATGCATCAAACGTTGCAGCGGAATATGCCCCACTCACTCCGAAAGACATCCCATCGTCCTTAGACGAAAAGAGATATATTCCGTCAGCGCCATAAGAGACGGTGCTACTATCCTCAAACGCAGTCTCAAGATAACTTGGTGCTGACATATAACCAATATGGCCACCAAAGAATCCAAAACTACTACAAAAGCCATTAGCGGGAAAAACGATAAATGAAATCATAACAAATAATAATTTATTTCCAGTTCCAAACATTTCTCATCCTCCACGTAATAATTTCTTGACACAATAGTGTATAAATTATTGTATAAAATTGAGCTTCTCTATTTTTTATTTTGTTGCTTTTCAATAGCCTGCCTTAGAACATCGATTTGCTCTTCATCAGATAATTTATAGGTTACAACATGGCCATCTTCTTCAATCGATGTGTCTCCTTCATTCCCGAGATACGTCGAATTGTCTTTTTCTTGGCTCGGTTCATACCCGGTATCATCTTGACGATCAAGAGCGCAGCATACCGTTGTTGTCAACATAAATAAAACTACAAAAATTGATAAAACTTTCATATTTTCCTCCTTCAATACAGAGTCCAAGTCAAAGTAGAACCACACCCAATGGTAACCCCCATTCTGGTGGCAGTAGGGCTCCCTCCAGGGCCTTGCGCTCTAAGATCATATGTCTTGTTACAAGGGATATCAGTAACCGAAAAAGACTGTCCTGGAGCTATCATATCATACGATCCGAGGTAGTTTGTCCCCCAAGTTGAAGATGATGTTGGACTTATATTTAGATAAAAAACAGCAGTATCAGTAGTGTTATGAACTCTCAAAGTTCCAGTTGTTTGGATGTTTGCTTGACTTCCACTACTACTATCCCCACCACCACAACCGGCCAAAAACAAAACAAACGATATACTTATCACTATCTTGAACAGAGTTCGTATCGCAGTACACTTCATCTTCCCTCCAAAATAATAAGTTTGCCTTCAATGGTCGACCCTGAGAAAGCATAATTTGTTGCAAGTATCTTTTCCAGGCTATCAACCTATAATAATAGGGGACAGAACTTTGCGCGGGTGGACCATTCCACCATTGCCACCATTGAAGAGCGCTAACGTGTAATATTCCCAACATCCACTAGAATGCCGCTATAGAAAACGAACTTGTCGCATCGTACCGGTATGCAGTGCCGGAGCTATCGTTTGTCAGAATTTCCAAAGTGACCACTCCCATCCCATCAGAATTAAGAAGTGAGGAAGTGCCATAAACCCCCACATATACATGCGCCCCCCCATCGACGTACTTCGCGTCGTCAGCAGACCCATTCGAGCCACTAAAAACCTCAGTCCAAGAACTATTTGTGCTATCCCACTCACAATATCCTGATGTTAAAGTGTTATTTGGACCAGAATCAGTCAAGCGAACATCGGCACCAATCCCGTTTATTACCATTCCAGTATTAATATTATTGTCTACATCCAAATACAATACTTTTGTAACTCCACTTGGGTAACTTGACAAATTACCAATATATTTCAAATCAAATGCATATCCTATATCATTCACAAAATATCCACCATTGATCCGTGTCAAAATCACCCTACCAATATCAATCTGGTCTCCACCATTTCCAAATCCATCTTCATGAACAATGCTAGTATTACTACCCACTAAACCATTATTAGATAGATATGAATTTACTTCACTAACGGTCACTTGGTTGAACAATCCTTGTCCTGTGGAGGTGGTGGAGACACTATCCCCGCCACCTCCACAGCCAGCAAGCATCACCACTGCAATCACAAAAATAAATTTTGCCATCATTTACCTCCTGACAGTAAGTAGTCGTCCCTGAAAAAGGGCAACTTGTTGTAATTATTGCCTAAAATTTCACGGCAAATTATTAAAACCACCAAGTACAGTACTTCAGCCTCAAAAACGTGGTGATTTTATGAAACCAAAAGCTCCGCAACCGAGTAACCGACGACCTGTTTCGCTCCCGGCTTGACCAGATTCTGAACCGGAAACACCCGCTGTTCGTGCTGGCGAATCAGATCGACTGGGAGGTCTTTGATAACAAGTTCGGCCCCCTACTATGCCGAAAAGAAGGGCCGCCCCGGCAAGCCAACGCGGTTGATGGTCGGCCTGCATTATCTGAAGCATGCCTTCAACGAAAGTGACGAATCAGTTGTCGCCGGGCTGCTGGAGAACCCGTATTGGCAGTACTTTTGCGGGTTCGAGTTTTTCATCCACCAACTTCCGGTCGACCCGACCTCCATGACGCGCTGGCGGAAACGGATCGGTCCGAAGGATATGTGACGGCTTGAGAAAACAATGTTGAACTCGGAGCGCCAGTTTTGCGTCTGCTGGAGCGCCGATTTCGAATTTTTCAGGTACGACTCAGTACATACCAACACCATCTCGTTTTTTTCATAGATTTCGCATCGCAAATACAAAAAAGGGCCACGAAAGCAATAAGAATCGCTTCCGCAGCCCCACTGTCCGCAACAATGCGCAAAACCAGCTACATTCCGTCCTCGGCAAAAAAACTTTCCAGAATCTCCTCGACCTCGGCCGGGACATACCCATCCTCGCGCAAAGCGTCCCGGTAGTCCCGAATCGTTCTGCGCGCCTGCACATGGTTGCCGTAACGGGCATGATGCTCATAGAGCAACCGAATCAAGGATTCGTTGGTTCGGTCATATCTCAAACCGTCCTCAGCAATTCGCACAGCTTCTTCATGCAACCCGTTGGCATAATGGGTTTCGGCCAGGCGACAGACACACTCCAGATAACGATTGTGCAGATTTCGGCGAAAATCACACACCCGGTCGCTGGCCTGGGCACCCGGAACGAACTCACCCACCCAAAGCCGATGGGCCTGGCGCAACACATTGCCGGCCTGCCAAGCCTTCTTACGCCGCGCATGCCACAGTCCCTCTTTCACCTTATCCTGAAACTCAGCGACATCCACCCGAACGTTGCGCAGAGACAATATGCCCTTTTCCAGCACCAAATAGATTTTTGAGCTCTGAGCCCCGAAGTGTTCGTCCAACACCCGGCGCAACCGGAAAAGCAGGTTGTCAAACTTGACCCGGGACTTCTTCTCGGCACTGTCGGGCCACAACGCCGCCTGGATTTCTCCTAGTGGCAAGGCACACCCCGGCGTTGCGACCAACAACGCCAGCAGCTCTCTCTGTCCCGCCGTCAGGTGATTGCAGGTTTTCTTTCCCACACTCAGCTCCAGGCCACCCAAGGTCCTGATCTGCAGCAGTGAAACAATAGGACCATCCGCAAGTCGGACTTTCCCCAAACGCTCACTTAACAAAAACGCGGCATAGTCGGCCTCGATACCCTGTGCCAAGGCCACCGAAAGAAGCTTCTCCATAACCGAAGGTGTCCAACTGAAGAAATGGACATAACGGTTTTTACGCAACAACTCCAACATCCGGCGGATTTCGTGCAGAGCTTCCGCCTGTTTTCCACAGTCCAGACACAGACAGGCACGGTGAGCATGGGTGCCGGCGAGGACAAAATCGTTTCCCATGTCGGTGCTGAGCTCCCTGGCGTGCTCAAGAAGTTGTTCAGCCCGCCCCCGCATACCCAACTGGACATAGGCGCCCCCCAGAATCATGTTGTTGAAAGCCACAAAATAGTGTCCACCAGCCGCACATCTCAGCTGGCGGGATTCTTCAGCCGCAGCAACGGCCTGTTCCCGGTCGCCCTGAAGAGCCAGCAGATAGGCAGAATAATGGAGATATTGGCTGCGCAGATGCGGCCGCCGTGCCGCACCATCCCCGTGCAGAGCAAGTTGCAGCGCCCGTCGGGCCTCAACATACTCTCCCTTGGCGAAATGCATGTCGATATCCCATAACAGCAGAAAGGGCAGAAACACAGTCTTACCCGACAACCCCGCCCGATCATCATCAAGCAGGCGGTCACGGTGGACGGGGTAATTATCGAAATCGCCCTCTAAACCCAACAGGTTCACTTGGTTGAGGTGAACGAATAGTCGGTTCATCTCGCTGATCAGGGGACGGCCAGCGAGTGCCGTGAGCTTTTCAACAATGTTCCGCAGCACACCCCAGTCAGCCTGAACACCATGCAGGTAAATCTCAACCAACAGGGCGGAAACGCGAAAATTGTCATAGTCGAGTTCTTCTGCCAACTGGCGGGTCGTTTCTGCGTGCTGCCTGGCACGGGCGGCATTGGCATTGGCATCGACATAGCTGAAACCGACACTCAACATGCGTGCGGCATTGAAGTGGGCGATGGGGGGTAATTCGTGCCGCAACAGGGCATAGAGTTCTTCCGCACGCGCCAGAAGACAGCGCCCCTGCTCAAACATGCCATCAACCAAACAGTGAAAATAGATCAGCTCGCCGGTGGCCAGAAACTCGCCAACGAACTCCTGTTCTTCGCTGAATCCGGCTCTGGCCCGTTCAAGGCTTTGATAGGCTTCGGGCGGATCGATTTCGAGGCTCAATTTTCCGTGAAAAAATGAAAGCCAGTTGCTTTCGGATACGACGGCCTCGGGAAACTGACTGACCATCTCCCGCAAGGTATCAACACGATTGTCCGCGAGCAGCTTGAGACCGACCTTCTGCAACAGGGTTTGCGCAACCGAATAATCCTGCGCCTGCAGGGCGTAATACACAGCCTCTTCCACCCGACCCTGTTGCCGAAACCAGGCGGCCGCATCGCGAAACACCTGACTGCGTTCCTGTGGGGACAGTACCTCACCAGCAGCCGCCCGCAAACTGTCGCGCAGCAGTTGATGAAAAATATATACGGATCTTTTGCCATCACTCCGGGCAACAAACAGGTTTCGTCTTGCGGCCCGTTCCAAATGCTGCTCTATGTCCGGCACCATCGTCAACTGCCGCGCCAAAGCAACCGGAACCTTTTCCAGAAGAGACAACTTAAAAAAACCGGACCGTAAATCCTCCGGCAGCAGGGCCAAGACTTCAACCTGGAAATAGGTATGAATATCGGGATGCTTTTGCTTCAGCAACTCTTCGAGTCGTCGCAGAATCGCCTGTTCATCGTGCTCAGGAAGGGTTTTCAGGAGGAGGAGTACCCCCATGATCCAACCACCGGTCAGTCGGTGAAGTTGCCGCACAATCTCGATGGAAGCCGGAAACTGCAGCATCGCAACACACAACTCGGCGATTTCGTCATGCGTCAACCGCAGATCGTCACTCCCAATCTGAAGCGCTCGACTTTGCAATTCCGTCAAGATGGCATGACGAGAGATGAGTATAAAACGGAGGTTGCCGCTTGCGGCCTCAATGAGCGTCCGTAAAAAATGCAGGCTGGCGGGTGAGTTTTCGAGCAGGTGAATATCGTCGAAAACCAGATAGTGGATACCTGGCAGAGTGCGGTCAAGCTCGGCGGCGAGAAGCTCACCCAGGCGGGCCGAAGCCACGGCGCCGAGCTCGCCATTGTCAATCAGTTTTTGCAGTAAGGGAAAATCCGCTTCTGGGAACCGGTCGCGCAAAACCGTAACCAGGTCGGTAATAAAGGCAACGGGATCCTGATCCCGAAAGCCAATCTGCCGCCAGAAATAGGGCCGGTCAAATCCGGCAAGCAACTGGGCAGCAAAATACGATTTGCCATAGCCCGCCCCGGCGACGATAAAAATGATCTTTTTCCGCGCTCCTCCCCGGGCCTCAACCTGCCCGAACAAACGTGCGCGCCGCAGGGTTCCCGAGTTCTCCCCATGCGGTCCGGCGGCCTCTGACTCGAACCAATACATGCCACCTCCAGCGATTCAAAATACACCACAACATCCACTCCAGTTCCTATAACGGGTCAGCATACAAGCAAGATCTCAAAAAAATCTCAAATTTTCCAAGTTGCCAACACCGCGTACATGAATGGGACCAACGACAACCTGGCCTGGTGCACTTTTCCCTGGTCGCTCACGCCCGCGAGACGAACCGGCACTCGCGGGTGTCGACCTTGATCTTGTCCCCCGCTTCCAGGTAGGGCGGCACCTGCAGGATCAGGCCGGTTTCCAGGGTTGCTTCCTTGGTCTGGGCGGTGGCGGTGGCATTCTTCAATGATGGCGGCGTCTCGACGATGGTCAGTTCAACGGTCATCGGCGGTTCGACCGACACCACCTGTTCCCGGAACACCCCGAGGACGACCTCCGCGCCTTCCAGCAAGTAGCCCTTGACCGGAGCAAAAAGGTCGGGACCGAGTTCATACTGCTCATACGACTCAAGGTCCATGAAGGTGCCTTCTTCAGCCGCGCCGGCATAGAGAAACTGCCCTTTTCGCTTCTCGAAATCGGCCTCGTCAACCTTGTCGCCCGACTTGAAGGTTTTCTCCAGCACCTGGCCGGTCAGCAGGTTGCGATACTTGGTCTTGACCAGGGTGTTGGCGCCGCGCGCGGTCGGGCTGTGCTGGCTGACATCCATCAGGATGCAGGGGGCGTCTTCGAGCTGGATGACCAGTCCCTTTTTAAAATCGGCTGTCGTGTACATGCTGCGCTTCTCCTCGCTGAGCATGGGCGGTCCGGCCGCCCTGTTTTTCTACCGCGTCCTTATACCTGAATCCGTGAGTTCATTGCCGGCGAATAGCACAAGTCATTGACCTGTCTGTACTTTTCAATAATCACCGACGAACCTATTGGGTGCGCCTCAGATTTTTGAAAATCGCATTCAGATCAAGCCCTTGCACTCTTCATCCGCCATGAACCCACGGATTCAGGTTATAGCACAGCCCCCCTCTCCGGCAAAGGTTTTCCGTGACAAGTCTCTGTTTGTTATGCTTAAATGCGGCGTTTCGACATCCTATTCTCACAGACGTGAAGACAACCCGACCCCGTGAGTTCAGGCCCCTATAAAAGGAGTGTTTCATGTACACCTGTTCCGATCTGAAAAAAGGACTGAAGATCCTTATCGACGGCGAGCCGCACGTGATCGCCCAGTTCGACTTCACCAAGCCCGGCAAGGGGCAGGCCCTCTACAAATGCAAGTTGCGCAACATGCTGACCGGTGCCCTCTTCGACCGCACCTACCGCTCCGGCGAGAGTTTCGAACCGGCCAACCTGGTTGAGCGCGACATGCAGTACCTCTACCAGGATGACAACGGTTACGTCTTCATGGACCAGAAGACCTACGACCAGACGACCATTGCCGAGGAGGTTCTCGGCGACGATCGCTATTTCCTGATCGACAACATGGAGGTCAAGGTGCTGATGTTCGGTGAACGCGGCATCGGCGTCACCCTGCCGAACTTCGTCAACCTGCGGGTTACCCGGTCCGATCCCTGGGTCAAGGGAGACACCGCCGCCGGCAACAACAAGCCGGCCACGGTCGAGTCCGGCTACACCCTGCAGGTCCCCTCCTTTGTCGAGGAAGGCACCCTGATCCAGATCGATACCCGCACCGGCGAATACGTCACCCGGGTCAAGGAGTGACAATGGATTTCAGCGTGGCTCTGGCCCGCAAGCAGCAGACCCTGATGCAGAGGGCCCGGATCCTACAGGCGATCCGGGCCTTTTTCATCGCCGCCGAGTTCCTCGAAGTCGAAACCCCACAGCGCCTGCCGGGCAATGCCCCGGAACTGCATATCGACGCCGAACCCTCCGGCCCCTGGTTTTTGCAGACCTCGCCGGAACTCTGCATGAAACGTCTGCTGGCCGCCGGCTGTCCACGCCTGTTCCAGATCAGCCGCTGCTGGCGGCAGGGAGAGCGGGGACGCCGCCACCTGCCCGAGTTCACTCTGCTGGAATGGTACCGGGGCGGTGCCGACTACCATGCCCTGATGGAGGACTGCCGGAAGCTGCTGAGTCATCTGGTCCCGGGTGGTCGACTGCAGTGGCAGGGACGGGAAATCGACCTGGCCTCCGAGTGGCAACGGCTCACCGTTGATGAGGCGTTTCAGCGTTATGCCGGCTGCAGCTGCCTGGAAGCCCTGAAACAGGACCGTTTCGACCAACTGCTGGTGGAAACGGTCGAACCCTGCCTGGGCCTTGAGACGCCGACCCTGCTCTGCGACTATCCCCTCCCCCTCGGCGCCCTGGCGCGACGCAAGCCGGACGATCCACGCTGGGCGGAACGTTTCGAGCTCTATGTCGCCGGCATCGAACTGGCCAATGGCTTTTCCGAACTCTGCGACCCGGTCGAGCAGGTCCGGCGTTTCGCCGCGGAAGAAGAGGCGCGACGACTGGCCGGAAAACCGCCCTATCCGGTACCGACCCGGTTTCTGCGTGAACTCGGCCAGCTCAAATCGGCCGCCGGCATCGCCCTCGGCATCGACCGGCTGGTGATGCTGCTGACCAATCAGGAGGATATCGCCGAAGTGGTGGCGTTTACTCCCGAGGACCTGTAAACTGACCTGACCAACGTTCCTGGAGGCATCATGAGTGATTATCCCGACTCAGTGAGCGAACTCTGTACCGAACTGCGACAGCAACTGGCTGAGCGGGATGATCTCGACAGCTGTAGCGCGGTTGCCGTGGCCGCCCTCAGCCGACAGCTGCGGGTCGCCGAAGATGAGGTCGCCCTGTTTCTGCTCGATGAGCGCAAAACGGTGCTGCACTTTCTCTGGCCGAAAAGGTTCCGCCAGATAGGCTTTATCCCCTACTCTTCCCTCGACTCCCTGGCGGCGCGCACCGCCCGTGAGGGTCGCGTCTTTCTCAACAACACCTTCGCCTCGGTCCATCACGCTTCCTTTTTCGAAAAAATCCGCCTCAAGGACGGCATTGCCGACCGCCCCAAGCCGATTCAGAAAATCATCAGCGTGCCGATGGTCGTTGCCGGCGAGATTCGCGGCGTCATCCAGATTTCGCGCAAGGGAGAAGAAGGTGACGAACTCGCCGATTTCGATGATCAGGCGGCGAATGCCCTGGTGGAGTTGGCCGCGGTGATCGGCGAAGCACTCTGATCCGTCATTGCACGCCGGCCGTTCAGGCCCGCTGTCGATAGGCACAATAGCCGGGACGGGGCCCGATACGGGGGTGGTTGCGGCAGGTGACGGGACGTTTTTCGTAGATGGTGCAGCGCCGCGTCCGTGGATGCAGGTAGATACAGTCGGCGTTGGCCCGCCGGGTCAGACTGAAGATCTCGCGTTTGTGATTGAAGTGTTCGATCACCCCGTCCCTGCGCAGCCGCTTTGCCAGCAGCTTGGCGGGAGTACCGACATCGAAGTCATCGATCAGCCCCATTCTCACCAGGTCGGCAACATCGACCTCGACCTCCAGACGGCAACAGCCGGCGCTGCAACTGTCACACAGGCGACCATGATATCTGACCCAGGTATCCGGGGTCTCCGGGCAGACCGGCCTGGTGGTTTTTTTCTGGCGATGTGCTTTTTTCATCGAGGAGAAAAGAGAACCTGAAGCAGTGAGGGGCAAGTCTGGCGGAGGCCTCGCAACGGTTGCGGACAGTAGCAGAAAAAAAGTCCCGCTGCAAGGGCGGGACATTAACCCAAATCCACCGGCAATTTCGGGATTCAGCTGTCGTTACGGCTGAATCTGCTTCGTTGCCTTCACCGATTCGGTGCTCAACGTAGCTCGGCTACGTTTCCGCCCGAATCGGCACGGCGCCTTGCATCTCCACCCATCCCGCCACCCTCGGTCCACAAAACCGCCGGTGGATTTGGGTTCGAAGCAAACCGAATATTTTTCAGGAAGCTCCCTCTTCCCCGGGGGAGATCGTTCCGGCATCCGGCCTCGCCACCAAGCTCAGGGTGGCAAATCGCGTGTTGACCGATGATCCGATCAGAACAACCCACATCCCCGGAAATCGCCATTTCTGCACCCGGTTGCTGATCTGACCGCCATCGGGGGGCTGCAGCAGTATTGACTCATCATCCCCCTTGCCCAATACCGATCTGAGCCGCGAGACCAGATCCTCCACCAGGGCCGGAGAAAATTTGCCGACCACCTTGTAGATCCGATCGTCGACAAACCAGACCTGGAGCCTGATTTCAACATCATCGATCCAGAGATCGTCAATGATGCCGCAGTATTCTCCCTTCTGTCCCGGCCGGTCTTCAATCCGTGCAAAGGGCCGAACCGCACTCGCCTCATCGAAACTCATGCCGATCCGGTAACCGAACAGCGACAGATTGAACTGCGCCAACTCCTCGGCCGGGGCATGCTCCGGCAGCAACATCAGCACCAGACCCGCAACCAGCAGGCCACACAATTTTCTCTTCATTTCCCCCTCCAAATATGGTCGGAAACAATCTTTTCCCGAACGGAATCAACCCGTCAGTTCGCTGTCCTGGCTGGCCAACGGCAGGGCAAACGTTCGGCGATAATAACGAATTTCGATGATGATGATTTTGATGATACTGGCGACCGGAACCCCGATAATCATGCCGAGCACTCCGTAGAGCTTACCGCCCATGATGATGGCGATAATCACCCACAACGGATGCAGGTTGGAAACATGGGAGATGAGAATCGGAATAAGGATGAAGTTGTCTAGAATAACCTGCCCGATCAGCAGGTAGGTCGCCAGGATCCACCAGAACTGCCCCCCCATACCGAGATCGACCAGCGCGATCAGGATCCCCGGGATCATGCCGACAATCGGCCCCAGGTAAGGAACCAGGTTGGTCACACCGGCGAACAGCCCCAGCAGGGGAGCGTAGCGAATATCGGTAAAGGAGAGGCCGAACCCGACCACGATTCCGACAATGGCCGCTTCGAGAATGCGACCGCGGACAAAATGGCTCAACTGGCGACTGATCAGGTAGGACAGGTCGTGAGCCATTTCGTAATAACGATTGGGTGCCAGGCCGACCGAAAAACGGATGATCTTCTGCCCGTCACGCAGAAAAAAGAAGGTAAACAGGGGCACCAGCAGCATCAGGCTGCCGAGTCGGAGAGCCGAACCAGTGGTGTGTGACAGCATTTCATTGAACAGGTGCTCGGCCAGAACCCGGCCGCGCCCCGGCAGGTCGAGCCCGGACACGAAGGGGAAATACTCGTTGAGACGCACCTCGAACTGATTGAGCAGTTCGATTCCGCGGGCCAGGTAACGCGGCAGATCGGTCCGCAACGACCCCCACATCGCCAGCCAGTGCGGGCTCAGCCAGCGTCCGGCGAGATAGAGCAGGACCGCGGTCAGCAGGGAAACCAGGAAGATGCTGGCGGTCCGGTTGAACGGCCCGCGTTCAAAACGGCGCACCAAAGGTTCAAGCAGAAACGCCAGCACCAGCGACAACAATACCGGCAGAACAATGCCGGTGGTTGCAACATGCAGCAGTTCGGTAATCCGGGAAGCTGACGTGAACAGAGCCAGGCCGCTGGCGATGCTTGCCGTGAGGACAAGAAAAATCAACAGCAGCTGGGTACGGGTCAATGACAGTTGTTCCGGCATGGCCTCATTCCTCTCCCGCCGGAGCGGTCGATCTGGCCTGCTGCAGTCGCATCAACTCCTGGCCTGCGGCGTGCAACCGCTCACTCATGACCCGGGTCAGGCCGAGCAGCAGCTTGTTGGCCATGGCCGGATTCTTCTGCACGGTTTCAAGCAGGTCGGCCCGAAACAGGCCCACCAGTTGCGCCTTCTCCAGCGTCCGGGCCGAAGCCACCCGCATCGCCGGCGACGCGAGGGTCGTCTCGCCGAAGAAATCCCCCGAGGCAAGGACGGCCAGTTCAATCTCCCGGCCCTGATTGCTGCGGGAAGAAATCCGTACCCGGCCGGTACGCACAATGTAGAGTCCCGAACCCGGGTCCCCTTCGCTGAAGACCGTCTCACCGGCGTCATATTCCCGCACATGGACCAACGTTTCGAGACGTTTGAGTTCACGCTCGGTCATGTCACTGAACAGGGGCAGGGTACCGAGAAAATAGGCCAGTGATTCTTCTTCAGGTTTCTGGCGAAAAATATTGCTCCAAAGCGGACTCACAAATCCCTCCATATCAATAACGACAACCTGGGGACTATAACAGGACTCCAACCGGGGCGCACAGTAAAATCCCCGTTTCACATACCCAAGTACCGCAGAGGAGCCGGCCGGACAAGTGAGTACAGATCGTTGATTCAGGGCATCATCAGGGAGCCAGCAGTTTGCGTATTTCCCTGGGGAAATCGACATTGACCCGGTAATCAACAAAATCGACCTTGACGACCTCTTTTCTGCCATCATGGCGAACAACCCGCTCCTGGCTTGCCGGCAGCCAGATATCGTCCACCAGTTCAAACCTGGTGGCAAAACGCGTGTCGACCCGGCCGTCCAGCGAAGTCAGCATGAACTCTTCCGGCAGCTGCCCGGCGGGTACTTCACGATAACGGACCTCCAGGCTCAGCACCTGACCGTCAACCAGGGTCAATTCAAGACGGGTTAAGATTTCTTGTTCGGGATTGACGTCGATCACCAGGCGGGTCACCTGCCGCTGGGGCAACCCCAGCCCATCGGCAAAAAACGCCCCCTTGAGATCAACCGGGGTCTTGAACTTGAGGGTCGTGGTCTGCAGTTTGACGCCGGCAAGGTCATTGTCGGCAACCCTGACCTCGGCCCTGGCGGCGAGAGCGGCCCGGTCGACGGAACGGCCGGCCGGCAGCAGAAAACTGTAGAGCTCCAGGGCGAAATCACGGGAAAAGCGTTGAACCATCTCCTGCATGTAGGGGAACACATTCGGCCCCTCGGCCCGAAAAAGACTTTTACCGGTATTGCGCTGCCAGTACTTGCGAACCACCGGGGATTCGGGACGGGGGGCGTCAGCCGGCAGGTTGGCGGTCATACGCTCAATCATCCGGGCGATCTGATCGGTCTGAATGGTCACCTGGTAGTTTTCCAGGGCCGGCTGTTTTTTGGCATACGCCCGTGCGACCATTTCAACCGACTGCAGTTCATCAGCCAGGGAGGGCAGGGCAAGCAGCAATAAAACAGGCAACAGCAGCAGGCTTTTCACCCGGAACCTCCTCAGGCAGAAGAAAAAACGACAACCCGCAACGGGCGGCATGCGACCCTGCAGATCACATTCGACCAGACTTGACTATTTGTTATTATAACCGAACCGAAGCTGACAACAAGCTGAAATCACGTCGTCGGATTCCCTTGACAGCATTCACCGGCACCGCTAACGTCGGCTAGAAACCAGCCGGATCGGAGCCCATGACCGAAACTCCTCCCTTCAGTTTTGACGCCCGAAAATTCCCGACCACACCCGGCGTTTACCTGATGAAAGGAACCGACGACAAGGTCCTCTACGTCGGCAAGGCGATCAACCTGCGCAACCGCCTGCGCAGCTACTTCTCGACCACCGGTGACGGCAGGGCGCACATCCGTTTCCTGCTGTCCCGCATCCGGGACATCGAGGTGATTGTCACCGACACCGACAAGGAAGCCCTGATCCTGGAAAACACCCTGATCAAGAAATATCGTCCGCGCTACAACATCAACCTGCGTGACGACAAGACCTACGTCTCGCTGCGTATCGACCTGAGAGAAGAATTTCCGGGGCTGCAGATCACCCGCAAGGTGAAAAAAGACGGCGCCCGCTATTTTGGCCCCTATGCTTCCTCGGCCGCCGTACGTCAGACCCTGAAAGAGATTTACCGGATTTTTCCCCTGCGCCACTACCCCCTGCAACGCTGCCGGAAACGTGGCCGACCCTGCCTGTTTCACCAGATCGGCCAGTGTTCGGCCCCCTGCCACGGGCTGATCGACAAGGAGGCCTATCAGCGCCTGGTCGACGGCGTCATCGCCCTGCTGAGCGGCCGCGAGTCGGAGGTCATCGCCGAACTGAAACAACGCATGCAGGTGGCGAGCACAGCCCTGCGCTTCGAAGAAGCGGCCCGCCTGCGGGACCAGATCCGGGCCATCGAGGCGACCGTGGAGAGACAGAAAGTGGTGTCAACCGCCGACCGCGACCAGGATGTTTTTGGTCTGCATCGCGACGGTGGAGAGGTGGAGGTCAGCATCCTCTTCATCCGCCGGGGGAAACTGACCGGGCATCGCAGCTACAATCTCGAATGGCGCCTGGACGAGAATGAGCTGCTGGCATCCTTTCTCCAGGAGTTCTATCGTCGCGACCTACTGATCCCCGACCAGATTCTGCTCCCCTTTCTCCCCGAGACACATCAGGGCATCAGCGAATGGCTGCGGGAGATGCGCGGCCGGCGGGTTGAACTTCTGGCTCCTCAGCGTGGTGTCAATCGCGAAATGGTGCTGATGGCCAACCGCAATGCGGAAGAAAGCCGGAGGGAGAGGGGGCGGCGCCACGAAAACCGGCTCCGGCTGCTGGAGACCCTGCAGCAACGGCTGCAACTGCGACATTTACCGCGCCGCATCGAATGTTTCGACATCTCCAACTTTCAGGGCCGTCAGTCAGTCGGCAGCATGGCGGTGATTATCGACGCTGAACCGGCCCCGCAACAGTACCGCCGTTTTCGCATCCGCACCATTATCGGCAGTGATGATTTTGCCTCCCTCGCCGAAGTTCTGCAACGGCGGCTGAGCCGGGGCCGCAAGGATGATGATCTGCCCGACTGTCTGTTGATCGATGGGGGCAAAGGGCAACTGGGAAGGGTCAGAGAGGTGGTCAGGACGCTCGGACTGGAAGAGCGACTCGACCTGATCGGCATGGCCAAGAGCCGGGTCATGGCCAATGTCAGGGGCAAGGTGGTGGAACGCAGTGAAGAGCGTTTTTTTCGGCCCGGCCGGAAAAATCCGGTTATCCTGCGCCAGGGGTCGGCGGAACTTTTTCTGCTGCAGCGACTGCGGGACGAGGCACATCGCTTTGCCATTGAATATCATCGCAAGCTGCGCGGTCGAGCGAGCCTCCATTCTCGCCTGGAGGAGATCCCCGGAATCGGTCCGGCGCGCCGCAAACTGCTGCTGAAGCACTTCGGCAGCCTGAAAAAAATTCGTTCTGCCGGGCTGGCTGAACTGGAAGCGGTCCCCGGCCTGCCGAAGGAACTGGCGGCACGCATCCTCAAGACCCTGCAAGAGCCCCGGGAACCCTGATCAGGATGCCTTCGGGGTCGCCACCAGCGCCTGCCAACGTCCCTGAGAAGCCGGTCTCCAACCGACAAGCTGCCCCTGGTCATTGAGGCCGACAATCACGCTTCCCACACCGAGCAGCGGCTCCAGATCGTAAATCCGACCGTTCTGCCAGAGCACACTGTGTCGACGGCCATCAGCATCATGACTCCAACCGACCACCTGGCCGCGACTGTTGATCGCCAGCGCCTGGCTGAACCGCCCCCCCAGGGTTCCGAGATCCCGCATCCGGCCCTGATCCCAGAGAAAAGCGTGGCGACTCCCGTCCGCCAGTCGCGACACGCCAACCACCACACCGGAAGCGTTCAGTCCCTTGACCAGGGTTTCTCCTCCCCCCAGGTCGCCGAGCTCGAGATTTTGTCCGGAAGCCCGAAGCAGGTAGGATTTCCACTTCTCCCCGCTTTTCAGCGCGTAGGCCAACTGGCCGTTATCGGTTATTCCCCCGACCCGGCAGCGATTCGCCCGGGCAATGATCCGTGCCCGGTTCCCGTCGACAAGAACCAGCCGTTCATCACCACCCCCCGTGGTTACCGCCGCGATCTGCCCGAGCAGATTGGTCCTGAGGGCACGCCCAAAAACAAAGGGCAGAGACAAGTCACGACCGGTTGCATCGAGATACATCGGTCGGGCCCGGTGGACCGGACCACGCCAACCGAGGACCCGGCCGTCATCGGCGATGGTGGTCGGCCGGGCGGCACCGTCAAACTTCCTCAACAGCATACCGTCCCAGACGAAGACCCCCATCGGACGACCCGAAACATGATAGCGACCGACAACCCGGCCATCCTGATTGATATCGAGAGCGAACAGATCGGATGCGCCATCGGCAAGAAACTCCAGCCGATAGGAACCCGGCGCGAAAAGCTCCGGGATGGCGGTCAGACGGGCGGCATCCGGAGCCGACGGCAAACCCGCCGCGGCGAATAGAAGCAGCAGGCTGAGAATAAGGCGCCTGAGGACCGGCCCGAAAAAAGACCGGCGGCCGGATGTTGCGGTGTGATCGTTCATATTCCCCCTCCCGCAGTCTCATCATCGTCGATGACGCTGCGGACAAGCCGGCTACGCCGTCCTGTTCTTTTCGACCTCCTGAACGAGAAAGTTTAGTGGCTCATGCCGACATCATTGCCAGTCTGAAACAAGCCCGCTTTCAGCATATCATATTCGGCATCGCTGATATGCCCGGCCTCGCGCAATTTCACCAGGCGTGACAATTCACGCAACCGCTGCGCTTCAGGGCCTTCAAGCCGGGCAGTCGACTCGACAACCGGGGCTTCCAGCACCGGCAATTGGCCTCCGGCACTGCCCGGCTGCCCGAGGCGCAAAGAAGCAACTCCGCCCAGAAAGCTGATTTCGACGGCCCGATCCTGCAGCAACGGGCTGTTGAGCAGATCTTTCAGATCACGCTGACTGCGACGAATCCGACGCCAGAGATACCAGGCGGAAAAGAGGATCAGCAACACCCCGCCGCCAACCAGCCAGGGCATGTAGCTGACCACGCCGCGAAAGAACACCACCAGCAGCGCCAGCATGATGATCACCAGGCCATGCATCAACAGGATCAGGTGGGTCAGAAAGATCCCGCTGACCATGCCGCTACCCGCTTTATCCTTGGCCATGAAATCTCCTTTCAGTGGCCAAGTTTACCACAATGAAGACTGAAGAGGACACACTTTGCGGGGAAATAGAAAAACCGAAAGGAATCGAAGAAATCTGCCGCGACCGCAGAAGGCTCAGTCAGTGCTTGCCGGGAGAGCGATGAAAGAAAGTGGTTCGTTCGGTGCCGGCGCGAAGTTTTCCGCAGAAAAGGCATCGCCGGTCTCTACCGTGACCGCCTGAAACGTACGGTCACCGACAACGATCTCGGTGCCGGTGCCGGCATCAAGGTTCCTGACCGGCAGACCTGGCGCGAATTCATCCCGCGAACGAGCCGGAAAGAGTTCCTGAAATTGCCCCCCCGCAGAGGGGTAACTACGAAAAATCCGCATTCCGGACCATCTGCCGACAGCGGCAGTCCCACCTGGAAAAGGAAAAATCACAATTCAAAAGAATAAAAACACTTTTTTATACCCGGACGATTCACGAACTGTCAAGATCCCTTACCTTGACGATCGTCCGGTCAATACCTATATTGGCTGCGAAATAACTCTCAAGGAACGAAATCAATGGGCAAAGACTATTACGCCACCCTCGGTCTCGCCAAGGGTGCCGATGCCGACCAGATCAAGAAGGCCTACCGCAAACTGGCCCTGAAATATCACCCTGACAAGAACCCCGGCGACAAGCAAGCCGAGGAACGGTTCAAGGATATTTCCGAAGCCTACGCGGTCCTTTCCGACCCGGAGAAGAAACAGCAGTACGACCAGTTCGGGGATGCCGCCTTTCACCAGCGATTCAGCCAGGAAGATATTTTCCGCGACTTCGATTTCGGTGATATTTTCCGCGATTTCGGCGGTGGTGAAGACTTGTTCAGTCATCTCTTCGGCGGCGGTCGACAGAACGGCTTTCACCGTGGCAGGCCGCATGGACCGCGACGCGGGCAGGACTATGTCATGCAGCTCTCCATCCCTTTCCGGCTGGCGGTCAAGGGCGGAGAACGCCGCATCGACTATCGCGGCGACCAGGGGGTCGAGCAGATCCAGGTCCGCATCCCGGCCGGGGTCGAAGACGGCCAGCGCCTGCGCGTGGCCGGCAAGGGCGGCCACAGTCCCGGCGGCCCTCGCGGCGACCTGCTGCTGGAAATCCACATCGACCCCGATCCACTCTTCCGTCGCGACGGAGATGATCTCTACGTCGAGGTCCCGGTCTCCTTCACCGGCGCCTGTCTCGGTACCAGCATCGACATCCCGACCCTGGAGGGCAGCAAGCGGGTCAAGATCAGACCGGGCACTCAGGGGGGAAGCAAGATCAGGCTCAAGGGATTCGGCGTACCGCGTCGTACGGGGAGCAACGGCGATCTCTACGCGGTGGTGGTGATTAGCGTGCCGAAGGAGTTGGACAAAGAACAACGCCGGCTGCTGGAGGAATTGCGGGCAAAAGGGATCTGAGGATCAAAAAGGTCGGTTCAGTCCATGTCCCGCATGTACATCATTGCCAGCCGACCGCGGTTCTCAAGACACCGGGGACAGAGTTCCCCGGCATCGGCGTACATTTCCTTCGCCAGAAAGGCCCCCATCTCCTCGGCGGCGTTCCCGCCCGCCAGCGTGGGGTCGAACTCCTGCTGACAGACCTTGCAGACCTTCACTGTCCCTCCATGTGTCGGCGGACCAGGGCGGCCATGGCGGTGAGAAAATCCGCCCCGTCATTGAGACTCGGCGCGCGACGGTAGTTCTGGATGCCGACCTCGAAGGCCAGGTCCCGGTACTGGATATCAATCTCGTGCAGGGTCTCGATATGGTCGGAGACAAAGGAGATCGGCACCATCAGCAGGGCATTGTGGCCCTCTTCCCCGAATCTCCTGATCACGTCGACCGTATCCGGCTCCATCCATTTAACCGGCCCGCTGCGACTCTGGAAGGCGATCGTCCAGTGGGGATGGGCGACCCGCTGCATGACCCCCTCGACCGTTGCCGTCACCTGCCGGAGATAAGGGTCACCACGGTCGATGAACTTCTGCGGCAGGGCATGGGCGGAAAAAAGGATGCGCACCTCGTCCCGCAACAGTTCATGAAACTGGTCCAGACCCTCCCTGATCCGGACGGCCAGCGCATCGAGATAGCCCGGCCAGTCGTACCATTGCTCAATGACCGAAAACGTCAGCTCGGGATAGAGTTGGGCCGCCCGACGACGAAAATCATTGACGCTGCTGCCGGAGGTCGCGCCGGTATAGTGCGGGTACATGGACAGGACCACGGCGCGCGTCACCCCGTCAGACTTCATCCGCCTCAGCGTCTCATCGGCAAAGGGGTGCCAGTAGCGCATGGCGACATAGGGGATCACCTCGCCGGTCAGCCGGGCGGCAATACCCGCCGCCTGCTTTTCGGTCCAGTCACGCAGCGGCGAGGAGCCGCCGATATCCCGGTAATTGAGCCGCACATGGCGACTGCGGAAATGGGAGATCAGCTTCGCGAACGGTTTCTGCAGCAGCCCGCCGCCCGGCAGCCGGATCAGCTCCCGGTCGCTGAACAGGTTATAGAGAAAGGGCTCGACCGCCGCCAGCGAGTCGGGCCCTCCCATGTTGAGCAGAACCAGTCCGAGTTTGTCAGACATCTTTATTCACCACTTCAGAAACCCTTTTCGCCGCCCGCTCGCGTTGCTCGCTCAAGGCGCCAAGAGCACCAAGAAAGTCAAAATCTGTTTAATGCAGAAGTCGAGAGGAACAGGGGCAGACCCATTCAGGAGAATTTATTCCGGGCCTGAATTTGCTCTGCATTCTTGTTTTTCTTGGCGATCTTGGCGTCTTGGCGGCCCAGGATTGTTTACTTGCCACTTAATTCATGGACACACTCGACCATGTACTTCGCATGCTCCGGATCAACCGTCGGCAGAATGCCGTGGCCGAGGTTGAAGATATGCCCGGGGCGGCCGCCGTTTTCATCCAGAATCCGCTGCACCTCGCGACGGATGTGCTCCTTCGGCGCGTAAAGCACGGTCGGGTCGAGGTTGCCCTGCACCGCGATGTCGGTACCGAGGATGTCACGGGCGGCACCGAGGTTGACGTGCCAGTCGAGCCCGACCACGTCAGAGCCGGCCAGCCTGACCTTGTCGAGCATGGTGCCGGAGCCCTTGACGAAATGGATGATCGGCACACTCTTGTCGAGCCCTTCGATCAGCTTCCGGGTGTAGGGTAGAACGTATTTTTCATAATCGAGGGGTGAAACGATGCCGCCCCAGGTGTCGAAGATCTGAATCGCCTGGGCGCCGGCCGCGACCTGTTCGTTGAGATAGAGGCGATCCATCTCGGTGACCTTTTCCATCAACTGGGCATAGAGTTCGGGAGCCCCGTACATCATCCGCTTGATCTGGGCGAAATCCTTGCTTCCCTTGCCTTCGACCATGTAGCAGGCCAGGGTGAAGGGCGCCCCGCCGAAACCGATCAGCGGCACCCGGCCTTCGAACGCGCGACGCAGGATACGGATGGTCTCGTAGACATAAGGGACATCCTGCTGCATCTCGGGAATCCGCAGGGCATCGATATCCGCCTGGGTCCGCACCGGGTTCTCGAACACCGGGCCGGGAACGAAATCGAGCTTCATGCCCATCGGCTCCACCGGCGTCAGGATGTCAGAGAAGAGAATCGCCGCATCGGCGTCGAGGTAGTCGATCGGCTGAATGGTCACCTCGGCAGCCAACTCCGGCGTCTTGCAGAGTTCCAGAAAACTGACCTTGGAACGCACCTCACGGTACTGGGGCAGAAAACGACCCGCCTGACGCATCATCCAGACGGGGGTATAGTCGGTTTTTTCACCGCGACAGGCCTTAAGAAAAGTGTAATCCTGGGACATGGGCTTGTTGCCTCCTGGTAAATTTATGAATTTTGTAGGGGCGCTGCTTGCCGCGCCCTTCTTTTGCACCAGTAAACGGGGCGCGGCAAGCAGCGCCCCTACTTCGGTGCGTTCTCCGCCGCTTCCTTCTCCAACCGCTCGCGGGTGCGGGCGGGGATGTAGTTGCAGAACGGCTCCTCTTCCATGTAGTCGCCATAGACGGCATCGGCCCTGGCGCGGCAGCCGCCGCAGGCATTGATGAACTCGCACTCCCCGCATTTGCCCTTGTAGCTGGCGAAATCGCGCAGATCCTTGAAGGTTTTGGCGTTGAACCAGAGGTCCTTGAAGGGAATCTGCTTGACGTTGCCGACCGAGGAATGGAAATAGGAGCAGGGTTTGAGGTTGCCGAAGCAATCGATCAGGCAGATGGTCTGAGCGGCAATGCAGCCCTTGCCGCCGCCGGTCGAAAAGGTCAGGCTGCGACGCTTGAAGTCGACCCCTTCGGCCTTGGCCATCTGCGGAACAATCCGGTAGTAATGCGGGGCACAGGTCGGTCGCATGAGAATCTCGTCCTCATGCTTCTCCTGCTCGTAGTGCCAGGCGAGAATCTCTTCGTAATCTTCGGCTGAAATCAGTTCACTCATGATCTCCTCGCCCCGTCCGGTCGGCACGATCATGAACATGTACCAGGCGGTGGCACCGAGACTCTTGGCCAGCTTGAAGGTATTGCCGATGTCCTGCTGGTTGCGCTTGGTGAAGGAGGAGTTGACCAGGAACTTGATGCCGTTGCGCTTCAGGGTCTCGGCACCGCGGATGGTCCCCTCGAAGGCCCCCCTGCAGTTGCGGAAGTTATCATGGATCTCTGCGGTCGAGCCATCGAGCGAGAGGGAGACCATCTTGATATCGGCCTCCTTCATCTGCCGGCAGACCTCGTCGGTGATCAGCACGCCGTTGGTGGCCATGCACATGCGCAGCCCCTTCTCGGTGCCGTAACGGGCGATCTCGAAAATATCCTTCCGCAGCAACGGCTCCCCGCCGGAAAGGACCATCACCGGTCTGGAAACCTCGCAGATATCGTCTATCAACTTCTTGGCCTCGGCAGTATCGAAATCCCCGGCCGCCGCGCTCATATCGGATGAACAACGACAGTGCACACAATTAAGGTTGCAGCGCTGGGTGGTCTCCCAGGCGATCCACTTGGGGATAAATTTTTCTTCCTGAGTGCTCATGCAATCTCCTTTAATCGGACTGACACCTGAAAGGGCGGCGAAACAGGGACGGGCCAGACCGAAATCCCCGTGTGGAACCCTTCCGGCATGAATTTTGATCATACACCAGCGCCTGTCGGCAGACAAGGATGAAGCGGCCCCAAGCGCTTGGTGAGGGTTTGGGTTTGTTATTTTTTGAACGCGATTTTGAAGACGACTCAAAAGTGCTCGGATGCAAGGCGCCTTGCGGGCCGAGGAGTGAGGTGCAGCGGCAGCTACTCCGCAGCGATGAGGGTTGCAGGCAACGCAGCAGACGGGTGCTTTTCAGTCGTCGAGGAGACTGTCGGGGCAGGATTGTCAACGGGCCCTTTCAGGTGTATGATCGCAAACGTTGTTTTGCCCCCGGATGTGATCATCCTGAAAGAAACCCTTGCGCCCTCACGGGACCGCCTACCTCGACCGCTATGAAACCGATTGTCAAATACTGGCTGTTCCTGCTGGCCGTCGTCCTGATCATGTTCTCTGTCATCCTCGGCAGTTTTCTCGCCTCCTGGTATCACCTCAGCGGTGAGGAACAGCAGTACTTCGAGAGTCTCTCCGACAAACTGGTCCCCTACCCGATCCTCGGTGCGATCACTCTCTGCCTGATTATCGGCGGGCTGGTCAGCCTGCTGTTCCATTTCTACATCATCCCAATCCTGCGCCTCGGCGAGGAGACCAAGCTGATCTCCATCGCCAACCCGGAACACCGCATCGAACCGAAGGGCGCCAAGGAAGTTGTCCAACTGGCCCATGTCATCAATGAATCGGCCGAGGCCTACCAGAAGTTGCAGACCGAGGTCCGGGAACAGATCGACAAGGCCCGGGCGGAACTGCACGCCGAACGCAACCGACTGGCGGCGCTGATGTCCGAACTGCCCAACGGCGTTCTGGTCTGCAACACCGACGGACTGGTGCTGCTCTACAACACCCAGGCGCAGAAACTGCTTCAGCAACCCGACAAACTGGTCGGACTCGGTCGTTCGATCTTTGCCGTCCTCGACCGGGAGCCTATCATTCACGGGCTGGATGTCCTGCAGAACGCGGTTCGCAATGGTCAGAAGGCCCCGACCACTCATTTCGTCATGACCGTGCACGACAACCTGAGCCTGCGGGTCAACATGGCTCCGGTTTTTGATGAACGCAGCGACCAGGTTCGCATTTCCGGCTTTGTCCTGGCCATGGAGGACATGACCGGCCAGCTCTCCGCCGAGCTGCAACGGGATGCCCTGTTCCAGACCCTGACCGAGGCGATGCGCTACTCAACTGGCGAGATACGTTCCGCCATCTTGACTATCCTCAGTAGTTCGGAAATACACCCGGACGAGCTGAACAACCAGCGACAGATCATTGACCGGGCCTCCGAAGCGCTGGAAGAACAGTTGCTCTATGCCAAGGATGAATATGCCAGGCACCTGGTCGCGCCGAGCAAGACCGAAAATATTCTCGCCGCCGACCTGCTCGAACTGATCCGTCGGCATATGCGAGAGCGACTCCACATGCCGATCAAGGGCGAAGCGATTGCCGATCTCTGGCTGCGCACCGGCAGCTACACGGTCCTGCAGGGAATCTCCCAGCTCACCGGTCAGTTGCAGAAACATCCCGACCTGGCCGGCATCGAAATTCGGATCAGGGAATTCACCGAGCAGTTCGCCGCCCTCGAAATTCACTGGTCGGGATGCCGGCTCGACATCAGGGAGATCAAACGCTGGCAGCGCCGCCCGCTGATCCGCGACGCCCGCGACCGGATGGTCTCGGTCGTTGAAGTGATCGAACGCGCCGGCGGCCAAGTGCAGCCGATCCCTGCTGATGCTGAGCTTTGCGAAGGGGTCATGGTTACGCTTTCCAAAGCCGATCCGGAAACCCATTTCGAAGAACAGAACGGCCCCGAACACCGTCCGATCTATTACGAATTCGATCTGTTTCACCAGCCCGGCTGGCAGGAAATGGGACAGATGGAGCTGCGCAAGCTGACCTACGTGGTCTTCGACACCGAAACCACCGGGCTCTCCCCCTCGGAGGGAGATGAGATTATCCAGATCGGCGCCGTACGCATCGTCAACGGCCGAATTCTTTACGACGAAACCATTGATCAACTGGTGGACCCGAGGCGTCATCTGCCACAGACCTCGATTGCCATCCACGGTATCCAGCCGGAGATGCTGCGGGGCCAGCCGACCATCGAAACGGTACTGCCGCAATTTCATCATTTCTGTGAAGGCTCGGTGCTGGTCGCCCACAACGCCGCCTTTGACATGAAATTCCTGCAGATGAAAGAGGAACTGACCGGCCTCAAATTCGACCACCCGGTCATCGACACCCTGCTCCTCTCCTGGGTCGCCAGCCCCCACCAGGACGACCACAACCTCGACGCCATCGCCAAGCGCTTCGGCATCCCCATCGTCGGTCGTCACACCGCCCTCGGCGACGCGCTGGTAACCGCCGAGGTGCTGGTCAAGCTGATCGCCCTGCTCGAATCGAAGGGTATCAACACCCTGGAGGAGGTGTTGATGGCGTCGGCAGCATCCCCCTTCAACAAGCTCAAGTTCTAGGCGACTGAAAAGCACCCGTCTGCTGCGTTGCCTGCAACCCTCGTCGCTGCGGAGTAGCTGCCGCTACACCTCACTCCTCGGGTCACAAGGCGCCTTGCATCCAGGCCCTTTTGAGTCGCCTTCAACAGCGCGTTCAGGCAAACATGATAAAAGCCCCGCCGGCAACTGCCGGCGGGGCTTTTCAGGTCGGTATCCCGGAACAAACCGGTGGTGGCTACTGGTTGACCACCTCTTCGTTGTCCAGGTCGAACAATTCGTTGAAAATCTCCTGCACGGTCTCGATCCGGTCGGCCTTCCAGGCGTTGGTACCGCAGAAGATCAGCCCGGTTTCGACATCGCCTCGCTGGGCGCGGTCGAGAGCGTGAACGATGCAGAAGCGTTCCTGGTTGACCTTGTAGCTGCACTTCTTCAGGCAACCCGAAGGGCAGCGGGTGGCGAGGCGCTTTTCCCGTTCTTCCACCGCCGCGACATTGGCTGTCAAGGCCCGCCCGGGGAGTCCGGCCGGGGACATCAGCAGGCCGATATCTTCCTGACGGCAGTCAAGATAGGCCTGCTTGAAGGCCGGGTCGGCATCACACTCCTCGGTGGTGACGAAACGGGTGCCCATCTGCACGCCATCGGCCCCCTGTTCCAGGGCCCGGAGAAAATCGTCGCGATCCCAGACGCCTCCAGCGGTGATCACCGGGACATCGGCGCCATAACGAGAGCGAAACAGTTCCTTGACACCGCGCACCGTGGCCATCTGGTCGTAGCTGCCGTTGCCGATATCCTCCGGTTTGGCACCAAGATGCCCACCGGCGGTATCCGGATCCTCGACGATCACCGCATCGGGCAACCGGTCATAACCCTTGATCCACTTGCGCACGATCAGGTCGGCCGCCTTGACCGAGGAGACAATCGGCACCAAGGCGACATCCGGGTAATCGGCCGTCAACCCCGGAAGGTTGAGCGGCAACCCTGCGCCACTGACAATGACTTTCGCGCCCGCCTCGCAGGAGGCCTGAATCAATGCGTCGTAATCGCTGACAGCGACCATGCAGTTGACCCCGATGACCCCGTCAGGGGCAATCTCGTAGGCTTTGCGAATCTCTTCCTTGAGGGCCAGCGTGTCGGCAGCCAGATAGTTGCTGCCGTCATAAAACCGGCTGTTCAGGGCAATCCCGGCCGAAGCGATCAGGCCGACTCCGCCGCAACGCGCCACGTGGCCAGCCAGGCAGGCGCCGGAAATACGCACCCCCATGCCCCCCTGGATCAGGGGAAACGGGACCTGGTGTTTTCCAATGGTCAAAGCTGGCAACATGAGACTCTCCTTGGTTGAATCGCGTGAAATCGGTGATTGATCTTACTTTTCAAGATAAAAGTTAGCAAAATACGCCAACTTCTTCTGTCAAAGTTCTGTAAAACTTGTCGGAAAACCGGGAGGATGCTATATCCAACAACATGAAACTCTTTCAGAAACTGGTCAATCCCATCTTCACCTTCATCGGTCTGCAACTGGTCTGGATCGTACTGCTGGTCGGCTGGATTTACTGGTTCATGGGCAAGCACCGGCAGGTGCGCGCACTGGCGGAAAAATACAGTACCGAACTGCCGACCGGAGGACTGGACTGGATGATCCTGGTGGAGGGCATCCTGCTGCTGGTGGCCATCCTGGCCGGGGTCTATGTCATCTTCATCTACTGGCGCCGGCAGATCAGCCTCAACCGCGCGCAGCGTAATTTCATCGCCCAGGTCACTCACGAACTCAAATCCCCCCTTGCCTCACTGCGCCTGCACCTGGAAACCATCCGCCGGCGTCAACCGGACCCGGACCAGCTGGCTTCCTTCATCGACACCATGCTCGCCGACACCCAGCGGCTCGACACCCTGACCAGCAACCTGCTGACTGTCAACCGACTCGAACACAAGGGACTCAAGCTGACTCTCAAACCGGGTGATCTTTCAGCCCTGATGAAAAATTATTTCAAGGATCTCCAGTTTTCCCTGCCGCGCGCGGGAAAAATGCGGCTCGACATCCCCCCTGGACTGTGGGCGCGCATGGATCCCGAATCGCTGGAAACGGTTTTTCGCAACCTGCTTGAAAACGCCCTGCTCTACTCGGAAGACGCGCCACAGATCAACGTTTCACTACAGCGGGAAAAAAAACAGCTGCATATCCGCTTCAGCGACCGCGGACGCGGCCTGGACGCAAGAGACCTGAAAAAGGTCTTCAAGATGTTCTATCGGGTGCGGGGAACCGGAAAAACCATTCGCGGATCAGGGCTGGGCCTGTTCATCGTCAGGGTCATCATCCGCCTGCACAAGGGCAGGGTCTGGCT
Source organism: Geothermobacter hydrogeniphilus (assembly GCF_002898515.1). Classification (GTDB taxonomy): domain Bacteria; phylum Desulfobacterota; class Desulfuromonadia; order Desulfuromonadales; family Geothermobacteraceae; genus Geothermobacter_A. Next base: position 103,449 of record NZ_PPFX01000003.1, read on the forward strand.
GGAAAGCGCCGGCAAGGGGCAGGGGACAACGGTCCATATTCTGCTGCCGGCCTGGCAAGGACCGATCGTGGAGAAAGGTGAATGAACCGTCCCTGTATTCTGGTAATCGAGGATGAACAGCATATCGCCGGCGGTCTGGTCTTCAATCTTGAGGCCGAAGGCTACCGGGTGCTGCTCGCGGAAAGCGGCGAAACCGGCCTGGAATTGCTGCAACGGGAAAAGATCGACCTGCTGGTTCTCGACCTGATGCTACCGGGCATCTCCGGCTACGAAGTCTGTCGCCGGCTGCGTGAAAAACTGCCGCGCCTGCCGGTGCTGATCCTCTCCGCCCGATCCGAGGAACGTGACCGGATCAAGGGGCTGAAGCTCGGCGCTGATGACTACCTGACCAAACCTTTCTCCCTGGACGAGTTTCTACTGAGAGTCCGGGGGATGCTGAAACGCTCCGAGTGGTACCGGCCAGCAGCAACCGGCGAGACCATCTTCGGCAACAACCGGGTCGATCTGTCTGAAGGCCTGGCAGACGGGAGGAGGGGAGAAATTCGCCTGACCGAGCAGGAAATCCGCCTGCTGCAGGTTTTCTTCGAACACGAGGGGGAAATCCTGTCACGCGGCGAACTGCTGCAACAGGCCTGGGGCATGGACCCCGCCACCGAGACCCGCACCCTCGACAACTTCGTCGCCCGGCTGCGCAAGTACTTCGAACCCGATCCGGCCGAGCCGCGGCACTTTCTCACCGTCCGCGGACGAGGCTACCGGTTTGTGCGGGGAGAGGACTGAAGCAGGGAGGCCCACCTTAAGCTTGTTGAAGGTTTGGGTTTGTTATTATCTGAACGCGTTGTTGGAGACGACAAAAGTGCCTGGATGCAAGGCGTCTTGCGGCCCGAGGGGTGAGGTGCAGCGGCAGCGGCTCCGCAACGACGAGGGTTGCAGGCAACACTGCAGACGGGTGCTTTTCAGTCCTCTTTCCCCAGCGCCACCTGGCGCATATACTCCTCCCCGACCTCGTCGAGCAATTTCCCCAACCGGCACTTGCGCTCTCGACGCCTGAACCACGCCACCAGCCGGTCAACCATCACCAGCGCCTCTTCAGACGTCGGAACATGCTGAAACAGGCGACGTGAAAGACGCGGCAGGCCACCACCATTGCCGCCGACCATCAGATTCCAGCCCTTCAGGGTGCCGATCAGGCCGATATCCTTGAGGCAGGCCTCGGCGCAGTCGTTGGCGCAGCCGGAAACTCCCATCTTGAACTTCCACGGTAGCTGCATACCATGGTAGCGGCGATCGACCTCAAGGCCGACCCTGAGCGAATCCTGCTGCCCGCGCTTGCACCAGTCGGTGCCGGGACAAACCTTGATCGAACGGACACAAAGCCCGAGCGGCGCTCCCGGCTGAATGCCGAGATCCCGCCAGACTGCGTCAAGCTGTTCTTCCTCAAGACCGAGCAGGGCGATGCGCTGGGCGCTGGTCAGCTTGATCTGGCCGACCTTGAACCGTTCAGCCACATCGGCAATTTTGCGCAAAACATCGGGGGTAACGATGCCCGCCGGGGTGTGCGGCGCCACGCCATAGGTCTGCCGGTCGCGCTGCACAATAGCCCCCTTGGCCGGGAGATCCTTTTTGGGCACTTCTTCACTCATGCAACAAACCTCGTGACAACAAAAAGAAGGCGATCAACGCGAAAAAAAGAAAAAATTAAAACCCTTTGGGCCGCCAAGCTCCCAAGGGCGCCAAGAAATTCAAAAGCTCTCAACGCTGAGACGGAGAGGGGCAGAGGCGGAGAGAAAGACAAACCCCCTTGCCTGGGTTCAAACCCATAAGCCAGATTTGATTTTCTTTGCGCCTCTCCCTCTCTGCGTCTCTCCGTTAAAAGGGTTTTCTTGGCGTTCTTGGTATCTTGGCGGCATTCTTTCAGCCCCTCTCAGCGGCGCGTTTTCCAGTGAAAAACCAGCTTGCCGCCATAATGACCGAGCAGCGCCGCGCAGGCCATCATCACCGCCAGGCAGAACAGGTAAAGAAACGCCGCCACGCCCCCCCCGGCAGGCAATTCAGGGTGGGCAAGATGCAGAAACAGGGCACCGCAACCGGCCACGAACAGGACGGCCGCCAGGATGATTTTTTTCAAAAAGATGGGAGCCTTTTCACCGCCGTAACGGGTTTTCCAGTCATAAATGCCCGAAACCAGCGAAACCGGCACCGTCAGCACCGTCAGCAGGAGCAGCCAGAAGACAGCCTCGGCCAATGCAGGCCGCGCCGTGACCCAGAACAGCAGCAGAAAAACCCACAGCGCCGGAACCAGTCCATTGGGAAAATGAGCCATCACCGCGTGTAGGCGGAAGGTATGCCAGAGATCATGGATCAGGTTCGTCGGTTGCGCCTCCAGTGGAATGAACTGGTCCCGTCCGGCACCACAGACCGGGCAGATCTCCGGCGGCTCCAAACCTTCATGGATGTAGCCGCAGACGATGCACTTCCATTGTTGCTTGGCCATTGACAGATACCTTCATCGGGGATCGATTTTCCCGGCGGAGAGCAAACGGGCACGGAGAACGGTCTTCCAAGATGTTAACGGAGACAATCCTGCCAGGCAAGCGCCATCACCGTGAAAAGCTTGCAAGCAACGGGCAAATGCCTATAATCAAGGCACCTGCGCATCATCCAAAGTGAGTCTATTCAAGGAGAGAGACAATGAAAGCAGTTTTGATGGACGGCTTCGGCGGGGTCGAAGTCCTGAAAGTCGGCGAAGCCGAGAAACCGGCGCCGAGAGCGGATCAAGTGCTGATCAGGGTAGTGGCCAGTTCCATCAGCCGCCCCGACCTGGTGCAGCGTGAAGGCAAGTACCCGCCGCCGCCGGGAGATTCGGAGATTCTCGGCCTCGAAGTGGCCGGCACCATTGAAGAACTCGGCAACGATGTCAAGGGCTGGAAGGTCGGCGACCGGGTCATGTCACTGGTCGGCGGTGGCGGCTATGCTGAGTACGCGGTCGCCTACGGCTGCCATCTGATGCCGATCCCCGAAAGCATGAGCTTCGAGGAGGCGGCCTGTGTCTGCGAATCCTACATCACCGCGTTTCACAACGTCTTCGTTCTCGGCCGCCTGGCCGACGGCGAAACCGCCATCTTCCATGGCGGCGGCGGCGGCGTCAACACCGCGGCGGTGCAACTGGCGAGGGCGTTGACGCCGAACAGCAGGCTGATTGTCACCACCCACCCCGACAAGGAAGCACGCGTCAGGGAACTCGGTGTCGACCTGTGCATCGACTTCACCACCACCCCCGACTTTTCCGGTCTGGTCAAGGAATGGACCCTGGCAAACACCGGCAAAAAGGGGGTCGGCATGATCCTCGACCACGTCGGTGCCAAGTACCTCAAACCAAACATGGATTCTCTCGACTACGCCGGCCGCCTGGTGATCATCGGCATCATCAGCGGCATCAAGGCGGAACTGAATCTGGCGCTGATGATGGTCAAACGCCAGGAGATCATCGGCTCGGTACTGCGCTCCCGCCCGGTGTCGGAAAAAGGGGAGATCGTTCGCCTGTTCACGGAACGCGCCCTGCCCGCTTTCGCCGAACGCAAAGTGGTGCCGATCATCGAGCAGGTCTTCCCCATCGAGCAGATCCGGGACGCCCATCGGATGATGGAAGAAGACAGACATTTCGGCAAGATCGTGCTGAAACTCAGTTAACCTCCGGAGTCAGATTCACCTGCCGTTGGACAAAACAAGAACCGGCAACGGATCATTCATTCCGTTGCCGGTTCTCTTCATGGCCGCCCTGGGGGGATGTTGCAAAAGGCAGCCTGAACCCGGTCCCGACAGACCGTCAACATCATCCCTTTTTCAAATCCAATCACCTCGACGAAAAGGAACCAGATCATTCGGATCTGCGCCGCCGTGCCAGCACCAAGCTGGAAAGGCCCGCGCCGAGCAGAAAGAGGGTTCCCGGTTCGGGCACCGGCGGTGGGCCGTCATCACCGCCGCCGACATACTGCTGGATTTCTCCCCCGCCGAGTTCATAGAGATAACTGCCACTGCCGGCCCAGAAATGATTCAGGGCGCCGAAGCCCATGCCCTCAACAGCCTTGCCCTTCGTCCCGAGGACCTCTTCATAAGCGAACCGGTTCCATTCGTTCCAGCCGGTCTCGGTTGTCGCCGTGTCGGGATTGTCGCCCATTCCCCATTGGGCAATGTAGTTGGAGGTCATGTCGGAAACGAACAGGTATCCGTTGACGAATTCCAGGCCGTCACCGTGAGAACCGGCCATGTTGGCCCAGGTAAACTGGTAGGTCCAGTCACTGTCCCCGGGAGAAAGGCTGTAGACCTTGCGATCTTCATTTCCCACCCACCATTTTCCATCACCGTAGGAGAGGAGGGAAAAGTTGCCCCAGCCCGTGCCGGTAATGGCACCACCGGCCGTGGGCGTACTCGCCACGGTTTCGACATAATTGCCGGTCGCCTTGTCGAATTTGACAACCTCGTTGCGGTAGCCGGCAGCCGTCAGATTCTGCCGGTAACCGAGAGTATACAGGTAGCTGTCGTCGACATACATCTCGCCGACGCTGCGGCCATTCAGGGAACCGTTGTAACCGGAAAGACTGATGGCCACCGGAGAGGTGAAGCTCCGGGGCTGGTAGTTGGGATTCAGCGTTGTCCCGTCGGCCAGGTAATAGGGCTCGTCCGCCTTGGCCATATCCGCGACCGAGACACTGGTCCGATAGACACTCGTCCCCCCCCCATAGTAGATTTCATTGCCATAGGTCGCGACATCATTTTCGTAACCGGAACCCGCGAACGTGGAAAATTCATAATACCCCACCGCCAGTGCCGACGAAGCCGTCAAAACCATGCCCAGGGCCCACAAAAAACATATTTTCTTCATTGTCCTCTCCTCTTATGTGCACGACAACCGTGATTGGCAGATGGCCGGTCAACATCGACCGGACAAGCGGTCCATGCTTCCCGGAACATCAAGTTCGATGCCAAAAAGATTTTCATGTATTTTCAATAAGTTGAAAGGCTGGAGGAGGGCCGGGAAGAAACTCTGTCAAAAAACCCGACGACAACCGGCCGTAAACCGGACGACCCCTGAAAACCATTTTATTTCAGCAGCTTCAACGACAGTCAGAAAAACAACGGCGTTTCGCGCAACAATAACCATTCGCGGGTTGTAAAAAAAATCGACCCCATCATCTTTGATGCTTTTTTGCGAGACCATCAAAGATGAAAAGAGAATTGAACATTTATGCTATCCTTCCGACCACGGTAAGGGCATCAACTCAGGGTGAAGCAACAGTGAACATCAACAACCTGTTCCCATATCGACCGGGCCCACATCATTGTCGGGGGGTCTGCGCATGCGACGCCTGATTGTCAACGCCGATGATTTCGGCGCCGGCAGTGCCACCGACTGGGGCATCCTGCAAGCCTTCCGCCAGGGCATCGTCACCAGCGCCTCGCTGCTGGCCAATGCCCCTCACACCAGCGGGGCGGTCACCATGGCCGAGGATGCGGGTCTGCCCATCGGCATCCACCTCAACCTGGCTGACGGATACCCGTTGACCGGTCCCATCCCCGGGCTGAGCGCCGGCAACGGCCGTTTTCCGGGGAAAAAACAATTGCGCCGGATACTGATCAGCGGCAATCCCGAACCGGATGCCATCCGCCGGGAGCTGGCCGCCCAGATCGAACGAATCTTGGAACTGGGTCCGACCCCGGACCACATCGATACCCATCAGCACTTTTTCCTCTTTCCATCCATGACCGGGCTGGTTCTTGATCTGGCCGGCGAGTACGATATCCGGGCGCTGCGCATGCCGCTGCCGGCAGAGGACCCGGCAGACGATCCCGAGGGTGCGTTGGGAGAGGAATTGGCACTCTACCGGCGGCTCATTCCCGCGCTCCGGCAGCAACTTGAACAACGGTCCGTCCGGACGCCACGGGGGTTGTTCGGCATGCCCCGGCTCAACCGGCTCGACCGCCCGGCACTGGAACAGATCATCCGGCAGCTGCCGCCGGGCGACTGGGAATTGATGGTCCACCCCGGCCATGTCGATCGGGAGAATCCCTTCGGCGGCCCGCCGCGCGAAATTGAACTGCAGGCTCTGCTGGACCCTCATCTCGACAACCTGATTGAACAACACGGCATCCGCCTGATCGATTTTGGAGCTTTACAGTGAAGCTGTTGATCGTCATCCCCCGCCAGTCCCGGACTACCGGCAACCACGTGACCGCCTCCCGCTTCGCCGGCCGACTGCGACAACTGGGCTGGGAGATCCGACGGGTGGAAACCGACCCCTGGGACCCCGCTCCCATTGTCGCCGAACTCAGGCAACAGCGTCCGGATCTCGCCCTGCTGCTGCATGCCTGGCGCAGCGGCCGGCCCTGGCTGCAGGTTCCGGCCGCCGACCGGATCCCGTTCGCCGTGCTGATGACCGGCACCGACATCAACCGCGACCTTGACATCCCGGGCCGGGCCGCGGTCATCCGGCAGGTTCACCAGCAGGCGGCAACCGTCATCGTGCAGAACCGGATCGCCTTTGAGCAACTGCAAAAGAAAGACCTCCCCTGGCTCGACAAGCTGCGGCTGCTGCCACCGGGCATCGAACTGGGCGCGGCCGAATTTCCCCTGCGGGAGCGATTACAGCTCGACAGCGAAGATCTGCTGCTGCTTCACCCGGCCAGCATCAGGCCGGTCAAAGGAAACCTGGAACTGTTGCGGATGAGTGCCGCTATCTTCCGGAGCGGGAGACCGGCCTGCCTCGCTTTCTGCGGTCCCATCCTCGACCATAGCTACGGCGCGGCCTTCATCACCGCGCTCAAGGACCATCCCCGGGCTCGCTACCTGGGCGAAATTCCCTGCGCCGCCATGCCTTCCGCGATGCGTCAGGCCGACCTGATTCTCAACAATTCGGTTTCCGAAGGGGTTGCCAACGCCCTGGTCGAGGCGGCCACCATCGGCCGACCGATTCTCGCCCGGGATATCCCCGGCAACCGGGCTGTGGTCCGCCCCGGGCACAACGGCCTGCTCTATACCGACGATGACGAATTTCAGCACCAGGCCCTGAGGCTGCAGGACGATGCCGAGCTGCGCCGGCGGCTCAGCCGCCCTGATCCACACAGCTATGCCGCCGATACCGAAGGTCGGCGGCTGGCTGCCATTCTCGCTGCCATTCTCGCCGCCATCATGGCCGGCAGCGCCGCTGCCGATGAGCGGACCGGGAGCGGAGACAAGCCGGCAAAACCATGCTAGGTTTCCCTCTATGAGTCACGAACGGTCCAACCTGATCCTGACCGGCATGCCGGGCGCCGGCAAAAGCACCGTCGGCGTCATACTGGCCAAACGTCTCGGATTCGGCTTCGTCGATACCGACCTGCTGATCCAGATGCGCACTGGCAAACTGCTGCAGGAAACCATCGACAGCGATGGGACAGCCGCTTTCCGTCGACTGGAAGAACAGGTGTTGCTGGAATGCAACGTCTGCAACGCGGTGGTCGCCACCGGCGGTTCGGCGATCTACAGCGAGGCGGCGATGCGCCACCTGGCCGCCATCGGCACCCTCATCTTTCTCGATGTCCCGCTGGACGAACTGGAACAACGTCTGCATGATATGGAAAGCCGCGGGCTGGTCATCGATCCCGGAACCGGTCTCGCCGAACTCTATGCCGAACGGTTACCGCGTTACCGGCACTGGGCCGAAATCACTATCGATGAGGGGGGGAAGAACCTGGAAGAGGTGGTGGAAGAGATCTGCATAAGGGTAAAAAAGGAACTCACTGATTCAGGGGTCCCTCCAGTTCGGCAACCCGCTCCTTGAGTTCCTTCTCCTTCTGCCGCTGGGCACTCATGTCGCGCATGATCGCCGCGATTCCTTCAACCCGTCCCTGATCATCCTTGAGCATGACGATGCAGAAGTCGACCGACAGCCGGTGACCGTCCTTGTGGGTCGCGGGCACCGACAGCAGATCGGTTCCGTATTGCGATTGGCCACTCGCCATCACCCTGGCGAAACCCTCCCCGTGCCTGCCACGCAGCTTCTCGGGAATGATCAGGTCGAGGGGCTTACCCAGAGCTTCGGCGGCCGGCCAGCCGAAAATCCGCTCCGCCCCCTGGTTCCAGAGACGGATGACACCCCGGTTGTCGGCGAACAGAATCGCGTCCGGGGCCTGATTGACAATCCGTTCGCAGAGTTTGCCGGTCTCAAAATCAGTCATAAGATCTGCTCCATAGCTGGTTCCTGAATCTGTGAGTTCCGTTACGGGTTCTGGATATAAGCGTTTTTGCGGGTGTAGAACCACCAGTTGATCACCAGGCAGACGAAGTAGAAGATCGCGAAGCCGTAAAGCGCATACTCCGGCGTGGTGGCCTTGATCTGCTCGCCGAACACCTTGGGGATGATGAAGGCGCCGTAGGCGGCGACCGCCGAGGTCCAGCCCAGTACCGGCCCAGCCTGTTCGCTGTCGAAAATCACCGCGATGGAACGGAAGGTCGAGCCGTTGCCGACCCCGGTGGCCGTGAACAGCACGATGAACAGCACCAGGAACGGAACGAAGTAGTCCTCCGGCGTCGCTGAAGCGTAGGCGGCCTTCATGAAATAAGCGCAGCCCAGCGCCGAGAGAACCATCACGATCGAGACCCACTGGGTGACGATGGCGCCGCCGAGTTTGTCGGCGATCTTGCCGCCGACCGGACGGATCAGGGCGCCGATGAAGGGCCCCATCCAGGCGAACATCAGCGCACTGGGACCGTTCGGGTTGATCGTGTTGTGGGTCATGACCCCGTTGACCATGATGTGCGAAAAACCGAAGATGACCTTGATCGACAGGGCGAAGGCCGCCGAGTAGCCGATGAAGGATCCGAAGGTCATGGTGTAGATGATGGTCATCGCCCAGGTGTGCTTGTTGTTGAAAATCCGGTACTGGCGGTTGAGATTTTCACGCAGCCCGCCGGTGGTCAGGTGCTTCATGCCATAGACCGTGGCGGCGATCACCAGCGGCAGCACGATCCACTTGCTCAGCAGCCCCAGGCCGACCGGTGGCGGCAGCAACAGGTAGAGGCCGCCAATCGAGGTAACGAAGGCGATCGCCAGCAGGCCGAGGATCATGGCGAAGCATTTCGGCGTCGATGCCAGGTTCGGTGAAACGGTTTCGGTGGTGATGTTGTTCATGCCGAAAAAACCGGCAAAGGCCAGTGGCACCAGCAGCAGCAGCCAGACGAAACCGGCATTGTGGATAAAGGTCTCGGTGCCGGCCGGGATCTTGCCGATCAGGGTGCCGCTGGTATTGATCAGGGTCTGCGGCTCACCACCGAACAGTCCGAAGGTCATCACCAGCGGGATCACGATCTGCATGGTGGTGACACCGAAGTTGCCCAGTCCCGCGTTCAATCCGAGCGAGGTCCCCTGCACCCGTTTGGGGAAGAAGAAACTGATGTTCGACATCGAGGAGGCGAAGTTACCGCCGCCGATGCCGGAGAAGAGAGCCAGCAGGTAGTAGACTTCGATCGGCGTAGCCCGGTTCTGCAGGGCGAAACCAGTGCCGATCGCCGGGATCATCAACATCGCCGTGGTCAGAAAGATGGTGTTGCGGCCGCCGGCGATGCGGATCAGGAAGGAGCTCGGAATCCGCAGGGTGGCGCCGGTCAGGCCGGCAATCGCCGACAGGGTGAACAACTGCGACTGGCTGAAGGGGTAGCCGAGGTTGATCATCTGTACGGTGATGATCCCCCAGTAGAGCCAGACGGCGAAACCGCAGAGCAGGCTGGGAATCGAGATCCACAGGTTGCGGGTGGCGATCTTCTTGCCTTCGGAATTCCAGAACTGCTCGTCCTCGACATCCCACTTGTCCAGATTGATTGACATATTGACCCTTCCTTACAGCTTCCGGCTCCCGCCGTGACATGAAAACAAGGTTTGGTTTCAGGCGCGCTGCGCCCGCGGTGTATGGGTTTTCTTCAGCAACCACGACAGCAGCAGTGAGGCGAGCGCCAGGACCGCAAAAATGATGAATCCCCGCGCGTAACCAACGCTGCCGAGGCCCTTGGCCATCGCCCCGAGCAGCGGCGGAATGGCGAAGCCGCCGAAGGCGCCAAGCCCCCCGACCCAACCAGCGGCTCCGCCGACGGCGTCCGGGACTTCCTGCGGCACCAGCTTGAAGACCGCCGCGTTGCCGACTCCCATGCCGACTGCCATCAGGATCTCACCAACCACCGAGAGCGGCAGGGCCGCTGAGAAGCTCATCAGCAGGGCGCCGGCCAACATGACGGCCATCGACCCGATAGCGGTATTTTCTCCGCCGAGCCGGTCCGACACCTTGCCGCCGTAGACCCTGATCAGGGAAGCGAGAATCGAGTAGAGCGCGGTCAGGAACCCGGCGGCGACGGCGCTGACCTTCAGGTAGCTGGTCCAGTAAACCGGTAGCCAGGCGGTCATGGCGATGAAGCCGCCGAAGGTGGTGAAGTAGATGGCCACCAGCACCCAGGTCTTCCAGGTTCTCGCCGAATGCCCAAGGCTCGCCTTCAGCGAACCGGCCGGAAACAGCTCCTGCCCTTCCCGGCGGGCAATCTCCTGCGCCTTCTCATCCCCTTCGCCCCCGGCAACGGCCTGGAAATAAGGGGCATTGCGCCCGGTCAGGAAGTAGAGTACGGTCCCCAGCCCCAGAAACAGCAGCCAGGCCAGGTAGGAACCACCCAGTTTCAGCGAGGACAGGGCCAACGGCAGCAGGAAGGAAAAGATCCCCGGCGCCAGGTTGCCGACCCCAGCGTAGATGCCGAGCGCCTGCCCCTGCCGGGACATCGGAAACCAGTAAGAGACCTGGCCGATACCGACCGAGAAGGTGGCGATTCCGCAGCCGCAGAGGACCCCGAGCAGCAGCAGCAGCGGGTAGAGCCCCGCCGTCATGCCATCCGGGTAGCGGGTGAAGATCACCAGGGTCAGTCCGAGCATCCCGAGCAGGGACAGGACCATCAGCACCAGGAACGGCTTGCGACCGCCGGTGGTATCAACCCAGGCGGCGAAGGGAATGCGCAACAGAGAACCGGACAGGGCCGGGGCCGCCACCAGCAGGCCAATCTGCGCCGGGCTGAGCGGCATCACAGCCTTGAACTTCCCGGCGGTCGGGCCGAACAGGGCCACGGCGGCGAATCCGAAGAAGAAGCCCAAGGTGGCACCAAACAGTCCACTGGAAGATGTTCCCTTGATCTGGCTCATGACGGGTCTCCTTTCAGGAACAGGGGGAAAAGGATTCATCCCAGCCGCGCGCGCCGCCGGTACCAGACCACCACCTGGTAGGGACGGCTGAGGTAAGTGAAGGGGACGCTGACCACATGCACCAGGCGCGAGAAGGGAAAGATCGCCAGCAGCAGAAAACCGTTGAAGGCGTGCAGTTTGACCACCGCCGGCATCACCGCCAGATACTGGATGTCCGGCCGCAGAGTCAGCAGCGACCAGAGCCAGGGCGAGATGGTGTGCGCGTACCAGAGGCCTCCCCAGCGCAGGGTGGTGGCGATGATGACGCCGGTCGCGACCTGCAGCAGCAGCAGAATCAGCAGCAGCCAGTCGGCCCTGGTGGTGACCGCGCAGAGGCGGGCGTTTCCGGCCCGACGGACAATCAGCAGCAGCAGCGCCAGCAGGGTACAGATCCCCAGCGCCATGCCGGTCGCCTCCAGCAGCAACAGCCGCAACGGCGCCTCGAGCAGCGCGTCCCAGGCGCCCGGCACCAGGAAAGCGAGGAAATGGGCCAGCAGGATCAGCAGAATGGCGTAATGCCAGGGAACCGAACCCCAGAACAGCGCCTTCTTCTCCAGGAACTGGGACGACTGGGACGACCAGGAATAGCGGTCAATGGTGTAACGGTAGATGCCGACGGCAACCGCCAGGGCGACGGCGACATAGGGGAAGATGCCGAACAGAATCAGATCCATCATGAGTCACACTCCTTCTCCGGCCCCGCGGCCGATCCCTCGGCCGCAAGGGGAAGATTGAGAAAGCTCCGCAGCGCCTGCAACAGGTCGAGATACGGCTGCTCCTCGCCGTCGAATCCGGCGACCAGCTTCTCCAGCGCCGGGCGCAGACCGTCAGCGATAATCTCGTCACGGCAGGCCTGATCGTCGGTGCTGCCGAGAAAACGCAGCATGGTCACCAGGTGGTCCGGCAGTTCGCTTTCGTCCGAAAAACCGTGTTCACGATAAAGCTTCTTGAGCTGCATCAGGAACAGGATGCGGGCCTGGCTTTCACCGCACAGCTGGTAGCCGACGTAGGGATGACAGCTCGGCTGCAGGTCGAAGCAGGAGGTATAGACCTCCTCGACCCGGGACGGGGCCTGTTGTTCACGGAAGGCAGCGAAATTGTGCAGCATTTCCGCAGCCTCGGCCGCGACCGGCTGCAGCGTCGCGGACAGGGAATCCAGGGTCGTCAGCTGCGCTTCGTCGGGATAGGCGAGCAGCCCGGCAAACTGGCGGCAGATTTCCTGGTGCTTGGGCAGTTCCAGCATCCTCACCACCTCCTCTTCGGTGCCTTGCGGCTGCCGAAACCCATGCCCTGCTTGTATTCTTCCGGATCCATACCGGCCTCGATCGCCTGTTCACGCAGCATCGGCGGCACCACGATCCGTTCCGTGATGCGGGTCAGAGCGGTCATCCGGTAGAGGGCGTCGATCTGGTCTGTGGTGAGTCCGGCCAGCTCGGCCGCCTTCTCCACTTCGGCGGCATCGAGGTCACCGACCGACACCGAACGACGCTGCATACGGACGGCGATCAACCGACGATAGACCGCCTTGACCTCCTCTTCGTTGCCGCCGGCGAACAGCCCGGCCAGGTACCTGATCGGCAGCCGGGCCTTTTCCAGAGTCGTGAAGAACTCGTCAGCCAGCTGTTGCCGACCCTGGTTTTCCCTGGAAATCACCGGCAGCATCGGCGGCACATAGAAGAGCATCGGCAGGGTGCGGAATTCCGGATGCAGCGGCAGCGCCACGGCCCACTGCTTGACAAACTTGTAGACCGGCGATTTCCGCGCCGCCTGCAGCACCTGCTCGGGGATGCCCGCCCGGCGGGCGTCGGCCTGAACCTGCGGGTCGAAGGGATCAAGAATGATGTCGCGCTGGGCGGCGGCCAGATCACGGTCTTCGTTGAGGGCGACCTCCTCGATACGATCGGCATCGTAGAGCAGCACCCCCAGGTAGCGGATGCGACCAACGCAGGAATGGAAGCAGGCCGGTGCTTCCCCGGCCTCCTGGCGCGGGTAGCAGAGGATACATTTTTCACTCTTGCCGGTGGTCCAGCCGTAGTAGGTCTTCTTGTAGGGGCAGGCGGAAACGCACATCCGCCAGCCGCGGCACTTGTCCTGGTTGATCAGCACGATGCCGTCCTCACCGCGCTTGTAGATCGCTCCCGACGGACAGGAGGCGACACAGCCGGCATTGAGGCAGTGGTTGCAGATGCGCGGCAGGTAGAACATCACCATCTTCTCGATGGCGAACATCTGCTGCTGTTCCTCGTCGCTGAGCTTGACCACGCCGGGATCATTGGCGGCGTAGACGTTGGAGCCGGAGAGATCGTCGTCCCAGTTGGGACCGGCCTCGATCTTCATCGGCTTACCCGTGACCATCGAAACCGGCCGCGCTGTCGGCTGGTCGTTGCCGGCCGGAGCGCTGATCAGGTCACCATACTTGTAGGTGAACGGCTCGTAATAGTCATCCATGTCCGGCAGGGCCGGATTGTAAAAGATTTTTCCAAGCAGACCACCGCGGCCGCCCAGCTTCAGCACCGCCTCCGCTCTCTCCCAGCCGCCCCGGTACTGCTCCTGGTCCTCCCAGCGGGTTGGATAACCGGTTCCCGGCTTGGTTTCGACATTGTTCCACCACATGTACTCGGCGCCCTTGCGATCGGTCCAGAGGTTCTTGCAGGCGATGCTGCAGGTGTGGCAGCCGATGCACTTGTCGAGGTGGAAAACCGATGACACCTGTGCGCGAATATTCATGGTTTATCTCCTGATAAATCCCATTTTGTTGTCATGCCCCGTCCGCCCCGGGCTAATACAAGATGCGCCCCTACGGTAATCACATCCATCCACCGTCCGTCCGCGTAGGGGCGATCCTTGTGATCGCCCTGGACCCTTGTGATCGCCCCGGGTTCACCATCCGCCTCGGGCGAATACAAGATTCGCCCCTACGGCAACATATCCCATCACCATTGCGGCTCCCCGTCCAGCCTGCGCACCCTGATGAAGGTGTCGCGATTGGCACCGGTCGGGCCCCAGTAGTTCCAGCCGTAGGTGAACTGGCCGTAACCGCCGAGCATCAGGTTCGGCTTGAGGCGGATGCGCGTCAGGCTGTTGTGCCCGCCGGCCCGGCGGTTGCCCCGTGACGGCGATTTGGGAACACCGACGGTCCGTTCCGGGGAATGATAGAGGATGCAGATCCCGCGCGGCAGGCGGGCGCTGACCACCGCCCGGGTGACGACCACGCCGTGATCGTTGCAGACCTCGACCCAGTCATTGTCGACCACGCCGATCTCGGCGGCATCCTGGTCGTTGATCCAGAAGGGATGGCAGCCGCGCGACAGGGTCAGCATGCGGTGGTTGTCGCCGTAGGTGCTGTGGATGCCCCACTTGCCGTGCGGCGTCAGGTAGTTGAGCATGATGCTCCTGCTGTCGCCCGGCGTCACCAGCAGATCCTGCAGGGAACTCGGATCGGCTTTCGGCTTGTAGGTCGGCAGGTTCTCTCCGGCGGCGATATAGCCCGGATGATCAAGGTAGAAGTGCTGGCGGCCGGTCAGGGTGCGCCAGGGAACCAGCCGTTCGACATTCAGGCAGTAGGCCGCATAGGCCCGGCCGTTATTGCTCAGGCCACTCCAGATCGGGCTGGTCAGCAACCGCCGCGGCTGCCGGTCAAGATCGGCGAAGGTGGTGCGGACACCGCGGGTCGGCTCCGCCAGGTCGACCAGCGGCAGGCCGACCTTCTTCTCTTCAGCGGCGAAGGCGCGGCAGGCCATCTCGCCGTTGGTCTCGGGAGCGAGCTTGAGGATGATCTCGGCCGCGTCCCTGGCATCGACCAGACTGGGATATTTGCTGCCGCCCCACTCGACGGTATCCGGGCCCTGGGCCATCTCATCGTAATAGTCCTCGATCGACCAGGAGAGTCCGTGGGCGCCGATGCCGCCCCGGGCGCCGGGGCCGAGGGAGATGAAGCGATTGTAGAGGTTCTTGTAGTCCCGCTCGACCACCACCAGGGCGGGCATGGTCTTGCCGGGAATCGGTTCGCACTCCCCCTTGCTCCAGTCCCTGATCTCCGGCTGGGCCATTTCGGCCGGGGTATCGTGCTGCAGCGGCACGGCGACGATGTCGCGCACCGGCTCCGGCAGATGGGTCTCGGCCAGTTCACTGACCTTCTTCGCCAGCCCCTTGAAGATATCCCAGTCGCTCTTCGACTCCCAGCAGGGGGGTACCGCCGCCTGTAGCGGGTGGATGAAGGAGTGCATGTCGGTGCTGTTCAGATCGTCCTTCTCATACCAGGTCGCGGTCGGCAGCACGATATCCGAATAGAGCGCCGAGGTATCCATGCGGAAGTTGATGTCGACCACCAGGTCGAGCTTGCCTTCCGGGGCCTGCGGGTGCCACTTGACCTCTTTGACCGATTCCTCGGCGGTCTCCGGGGCGACGGTATTGGTGTGGGTGCCGAGGTAATGCTTGAGGAAGTACTCGTGTCCCTTGGCGCTCGACATCAGGGCGTTGCCGCGCCAGATGATCCACAGCCGCGGCCAGTTCTCCGGTGCGTCGGGGTCCTCGACGGCAAACTTCATCTTCTTCTCGGCCAGCTGTTTGACCGTCCAGTCAACGATCTCCTGGTTGCTGGCGGCACCGGCGGCCTCGGCTTGTTTCACCGCCTCGCTCGGGTTGCGGTCAAACTGCGGATAGAAAGGCAGCCAGCCGTTGCGCACCGCGCGCACCTGGTGATCCATGGTGTGCCCGGCGGTGATGGCGTTGTGCTCCGCGACCGGCTGGATGCGGGCCTCGTCGGCGGCCCGTTCGTAGCGCCACTGGTCGCTGTGAACATAATGGTAGGATGGCGCGTTCTGGAACCGCGGCGGCTTGTTCCAGTCGAGGGCGCCCATGATGGTGGCCCAGGGCGCGACCGGGGCGAGCTTCTCCTGGCCGACGTAATGGTTGAGGCCGCCGCCGTTCTTGCCGACGCAGCCGCACAGCATCAGCGAAACGATGCCGGCGCGGTAAAGCAGGTTGGCGTGGTACCAGTGATTGACCCCGGCGCCGATGATGATCGAACACTTGCCCTCGGTCTTTTCCGCGGTCAAGGCCCATTCGCGGGCGAACTGCACAACATTGGCGCGGTCGATGCCGGTGAACTTCTCCTGCCAGGCCGGGGTATAGGGGCTGTTCTCGGCGTCGTAGTCGGTCGGGTAATCTCCCGCCAGGCCGCGGTTGACGCCGAACTGGGCCATCAGCAGGTCATAGACCGTGGTCACCGCCACTCGGCCGCCGGTGGTCTCGATGTAGCGCACCGGCACCCCGCGCCGAACGCTGGAGGCGGCACCGAAATCATCGAACGCGACCTGCAGCTCGTCATCCTTTGCGGCGAGCAGCGACAGCGCCGGCGCGATGTCGCTGCCGTCGCGACCATCCTTCATCTGCAGGTTCCACTCACCCTTCTTCTCCTGCCAGCGGAAACCGAGGGTACCGAGCGGCATGCGCGGCGCGGCGGCCTTTTCATCCCAGACCAGGTACTTGAAGGCGGCATGCTCTTCGTCCCGATACCCCTTCAGGGCATCGGCGGCGAGCATCCGCCCGGCGTGGTAGACGCCATCGCGCTCCTCCAGCTTCACCAGGAAGGGGGTGTCGCTGTAACGCTTGAGGTAATCCATGAAATAGGGCGTCTGCGCCTTATGGTGGAATTCGCTGAGGATGACGTGGTTGACCGCCATCCAGAAGGCGCCATCCTGGCCGGCATGGCTGGGAATCCACCAGTCGGCGTGCTTCGACGTCATGCTGAAATCGGGGGAGAGGACTGTCACTTTCGAGCCGTTGTGACGAGCCTCGCCTAGAAAATGGGCATCCGGGGTGCGGGTCATGTTGACGTTGGAGCCCATGATGGCGATGTACTTGCTGTTGTACCAGTCGGCGCTCTCGGAAACATCGGTCTGCTCGCCCCAGATTTCCGGCGAAGCGTTGGGCAGATCACAGTACCAGTCGTAGAAGCTCAGGTTGACGCCGCCGAGAAGCTGCATGAAGCGCGCGCCGCCGGCGAAGCTGAGCATCGACATGGCCGGGATCGGCGAGAAGCCGACCAGCCGATCGGCGCCGTATTTCTTGATGGTGTAGACCGTCGAGGCGGCGATGATCTCCTCGACCTCGTCCCAGCTGGAACGGCGGAAGCCACCCTTGCCGCGGGCCTGCTGGTAACTCGTGCGGCTTGCCTCGTTCTCGACGATGGAGGCCCAGGCGGCCACCGGATCATCATGTTTGGCTCGGGCCGCCCGCCAGAGGTCGGTCAGCACGCCGCGCAGGTAGGGATACTTGATGCGCAGCGGGCTGTAGAGATACCAGGAGAAGGAGATCCCCCGCTGGCAGCCGCGCGGCTCGTAGGGGGGCAATCCTTCCTCCAGTTCGGGATAGTCGGTGGCCTGCAGTTCCCAGCCGACGATGCCGTCCTTGACATGCACGTTCCACGAACAGCCGCCGGTACAGTTGACGCCGTGGGTGCTGCGCACCACCTTGTCGCACTGGTTGCGGTTGCGATAGAACTCCTCCCAGGCCCGCGACTTCGGGTCGACGATATCCTTGATCCAGCTCATGCCTGTTTCCCTCCCCTGTTGCGGAACTGTTCAACCAGCGGCCGCCGGACCGCGCGCAAACGGCGTTGTCCGAGCAGACCGATGAGGCCGACAAAGATGACCAGCGCCGCTAGAACCGTCGCCGCGAGTCTCCCCACGCCCGGCAGGGCACCGGTCCTCGTGGCGGCGAAGAAGGCCCCGAGATCGGCCTGTTCCTGCTCCGTCAAGGGACGCTTGGCATAGATCGGCAACATGCTCGGAAAGGGCAGAGCGGCCAGCACCTCGGCCACGCCGTCGTCGCCGTAATCTTCGTTCAGGCTGCTCAGATCCGGCCCGAAACTCGCCCCCCCGGCAGCGCCGAATCCCGCCGCGGCGAAACCATGGCAGGCCAGGCAGGGAGCTCCCCCGTTGCTCAATGCCGCACTTCCGGAAAAAAGCCGTGCCCCGCGCGCCGCGTCGCCGGAAGCGGCCAGACAGCCGCCGGCCAGCAACACCCCCAGCAGCGTCACGACCATGGTGAGCGGCCAGCACCCACCCATCCCGCTTCGTCTGTTCATCTCTTGTCTCCTTCGGGCAGAATATGAATTCCTGATCCGGACAGAACACCAACCCGGCCGGAGGCTGAACCACGCAAACCGCCCCAGGTTGACATCCTCAAGCCAAGCACGTTTTCCGGGCTGTGCAACTATTCAGTTCGGAAAAGCGCGGGAAAATACGTTCTGAATGTTGTTTAGAACAGTTTTTTGTCGTGGTCTTTGACCGGGGTCAAAAAAACTAACCGGGATTGTCAAGGATGGCGTCGTTGAATGCCGATCGTTTTCATAAAAAATCGGCAATCCCGACATTTTACCCGTAAACGGGAATGATCTTGCTGAGAAAGGAAGTCTTAAAAACACCAGTGACAGGGCAACAGGTGCCCCGGATGGTCAGTCAGGTGGCAATTTTTGCCTGGAAAACCATGACCGTCTCTCCGGAACAGGAGTCCACGGAGGGGGATCAGATAAGAAAACTCAAATTCCGGTACTTTGGAATCGCGTCACGAAGTTCCTCCATGATATTGTCCGGCATTTGACTTTTCAATGTCTCGGCGGTTTTGAAGAATTTTCCCTTGAGTCGGTTCTGACGGTCGAGAAAATCTTCCAAAGAGGAGGGGTTTTCCTGGTTGAGGGAATAAAGCTTCAGATAAGCGGAATAGAGTTGGTCGAGAGTCTGGCGCGCGGCGACAGCCGGCTCCGGAGTTTCCCCAAGGGCCTCCAGAGCGGTATCAATAGCGCCCTTGACCTTGGCCAGCCGCTGCCGCTCTTTCTCCGCCGGCGGAGGAGCCAGAACGGCCATTGAACCTTCCTGTTTCCGCCAGGCGGCGGTCCGGGCGGCGGCGGCCTTCAGGTTCAGGTCGACACCTGATTTAATACCGTACAGCGCTATGACAAAATTGCGTGCATAGGCTTTCTGCTGCTGATAAGACCGGTACAGTCCAGTTGCCCCAACCGCCAGAACCACAACCAGAACCGCCAGGACGGAATAGGCCAGCCAGCGTCTGTCAATCCCCGAACCGGTTATTTTTTCAGCTTCGACTTTGAGCCTGACAGGTTCAGACGCCCTGCGAACCGGCTTCCGGGCAAGGAAAAAGCCGCTTCTCTGCTGTTTTCGTACAGCTGGCCGACCTTCCTGAACCAGAATGTAGGCGGGGAAAAAAGAGCCGCAATTAAGACACAGGTTTTCACACCCGAGTTCATGGCCGCAATCGGAACAATAGATATTGCCCTGTTTCCGGTAGACACGCAGGGTGAAATCTTCGCGGCCGACCCAGTATTTTTCGTTGCATTCAGAACAGTACTGAAATTCCCCCTCGACAGGGATTTCCAGTTCCTGAATCTCGATGGTCGCTTTACATTTTGGACAAGCGCACTGCATGACTTTCACCCATAATGAATCAAGGCGGCATGGCCTCGATAAGATCTAGAACGTTTCTCCCCTGCCAACCCAGCTGCCATCGCCGGCCCGAACAACATCATCCAGACTGGCCGGGTCCGAAATAACCTGCTGACTCACCCCGTCAGGACCGATGCTGTAGAGATCAAAATCGGTGTTCAGGTCGGTAAAGAACATACTCTGTCGCGGGGGCGTCCCACCGGCAAGATTGGCGTACTGATAAGGGTTCCCCCAGGGATCTTTCATCCCGCCCCGGTTGATGTCATTAAGCGAATTCGGGTAGCTGTCATTGCTGAGAGCGAAGGAAATAATGTCCTTTTCAATACTGCGGAGTTCGGACATGGCACGCGAGAACCTGGTCCTCTCAACAAAGCGCTTCATCTGCGGTATGGCGATGGCAGCCAGGACCGCAATAATCACCATGGCAACGATCAGCTCAATGAGTGAAAATCCCCGACAGCCGAATACCCCCTTCCGGACCACGAGGGAAGGTTCTTTTCGGGCCACCTTCGCCATCTCCTGTCCCGATATGTGTCGCTCAACCATTTTCATGTTCAATCCATAAAATTTCTTAACGCCAAAAAACTCCCGACCGCGTTTTCACAAGGCGCGACGAAAGGAAGCTGATAAAATTGGCCTTCCCTTTTGCAAAATTATCCGCACTTAAAAGCATTTTCCGTGCCCAATCCGCAAAAATACGCATCAACCAGGGTGACCTTATGTCAGCTGGATGATATTCTTCAAAGCGCAGTCCGGTGTGAAGTGATTGCAACCCCGACTTCATTCCCAAAGGATCATCCATGACCGGTCACAAATCCCGCCTGATCATCGTCGCCGTCGTCGTTCTGCTCATCGCGGCATTCTTCATCTTCGACCTCGGACGTTTTCTGACTCTCGATTACCTGAAATCCCAACAGGCCGCCTTCGACAGCTACTATGCCGAACATACCGTCCGCACCCTGGCCATCTACCTGGCGATCTACATCCTGGTCACCGCCCTGTCTCTGCCGGGCGCAACGGTCATGACTCTGGCCGGCGGGGCGATGTTCGGCTTCTGGGCGGCGATCCTGGTGGTCTCCTTCGCCAGCAGCATCGGCGCCACCCTGGCTTTTATCGTCTCGCGCTTCCTGTTGCGCGACTGGGTGCAGAACCGTTTCGGCGACAAGCTCGGAGCGATCAACGCCGGGGTCAAACGCGAGGGCGCTTTCTATCTCTTTTCACTGCGACTGGTCCCCCTGTTCCCCTTCTTCGTCATCAACCTGGTGATGGGCCTGACGCCGATGAAAGTCCGCACCTTCTACTGGGTCAGCCAGGTCGGGATGCTGGCCGGCACCGCGGTCTATGTCAATGCCGGCACCCAGCTCGGCCGGATCGAATCGGCGGCGGGCATCCTCTCCCCCGGTCTCGTCATCTCCTTCGTCATCCTCGGTCTCTTCCCGCTGATCGCCAAAAAGGTCATGGAAGTTGTCAAGACGCGCCAGACTATGGCGAGACACCCCAAACCGGAACATTTCGATTACAACCTGGTGGTTCTCGGCGCCGGCTCGGCAGGTCTGGTCACGTCCTACATCGCCGCCGCTGTCAAGGCGAAAGTGGCGCTGATCGAAAAACACCGGATGGGCGGCGACTGCCTCAATACCGGCTGCGTACCGAGCAAGGCGCTGATCCGCTCCGCGAAGATGATCAGCTACGCGCGACGGGCCGGGGAGTTCGGCCTGCGGAAGATGGAAGCGGAGTTCGATTTCGCCGAGGTGATGGAACGCGTACAGAGTGTCATCGCCAGGGTCGAACCCCACGACTCGGTGAAACGCTACCGCGAACTCGGCGTCGACTGCATTGAAGGCGAGGCGCGCGTCACCTCCCCTTACAGCGTCGAGGTCAATGGCCGCACCCTGACCACCCGGGCGATCGTCGTCGCCACCGGCGCCGCCCCCTACATCCCGCCGATCAAGGGGATCGAACAGGTTGACTACCTTACCTCGGACACCCTCTGGGAATTACGCGAAAAACCGGAAAGACTGGTCATCCTCGGCGGCGGGCCAATCGGCTGCGAAATGTCCCAGGCCTTTGCCCGCCTCGGCTGCGAGGTCACCCAGGTGGAAATGGCGGCGTGCATCATGGGCCGCGAGGATGCCGACGCTGCCGACTACATTCGGGGAAAATTCGAATCCGAGGGGATTCGTGTGCTGACCGAACACGTCGCCCGCGAGATACGGGTCGAAGACGGCAGGCAGGTCCTGATCTGCGACCATATGGGCAGCGAGGTACGCGTCGCCTTCGACCGACTGCTGATCGCCGTCGGTCGCCGCCCCAATGCCAAAGGCTTCGGACTGGAGGAACTCGGCGTCCGTCTCAACGGACGCGGCAACATCGAGGTCGATCCCTTCCTGCGCACCAACATCCCGACCATCTTCTGTGCCGGAGATGTTGCCGGTCCCTACCAGTTCACCCACACCGCCGGGCACCAGGCCTGGTACGCCGCGGTCAACGCCCTGTTCGGA
This sequence comes from Geothermobacter hydrogeniphilus, assembly GCF_002898515.1. Lineage (GTDB taxonomy): Bacteria > Desulfobacterota > Desulfuromonadia > Desulfuromonadales > Geothermobacteraceae > Geothermobacter_A. The sequence continues at coordinate 125,661 of NZ_PPFX01000003.1, forward strand.
GATTTCAAGAAATTCAAAACCGATTACCGGGTCGTCCCCTGGTGTACCTTCACCGACCCCGAGGTGGCCCGGGTCGGTCTCAACGAGCGCGAAGCGCGGCAGCAGGGCATCGCCTTCGAGGTCACCCGCTACGGCCTCGACGATCTCGACCGGGCGATCGCCGACTCCGAGGACCACGGCTGGGTGAAAATTCTCACCCGCAAGGGCTCAGACAAGATTCTCGGCGTCACCATCGTCGGTGCCCATGCCGGCGACCTGCTGGCGGAGTACGTCCTGGCGATGAAACACGGGCTGGGACTGAACAAGATCCTCGGTACCATCCACATCTACCCGACCATGGCCGAAGCCAACAAGATGGCGGCCGGGTTGTGGAAAAAGGAACACGCGCCGGAAGGTCTGCTGCGCTGGGTCGAAAAGTTCCACCGTCGACGGCGGGGAAAGGGTTCGGCACCAAACCCGGCCGAACCCGGCGGGGAAAACTGAAGATGCTGAAGACCCTGACAGTCCTCGCGCTGCTGCTCACGGCCTGTTCTGCCGCACCGTCCCGGTCCAGTTCCGGCCCCGGCCAGGTGCTGGTCTACGAATGCGGCAACGGGGTCGAATTCGTCGCCGATATCCGTCCGCGGCAGACCTGGCTCTTCCTTCCCGGGCAGACGGTCGCGTTGCCGCTTGTCCATTCCGCCGACTCCGGCAACCGCTACGGCAATGGCAATATCCGTTTCTGGAACAAGGGAGACACGGCGCTGCTGGATATCCCGGACGGCACGACCTACGACTGCAGTGTCAACAGGGCGCGTTCGATCTGGGAGGATGCCAAGCTGCGCGGGGTCGATTTTCGCGCCACCGGCAACGAGCCTGGCTGGTTCCTGGAGATTGATCAAGAGCAGATCGTGCTGGTCAGCAACTACGGCCGGGACCGCTTCACCTTCCCCTCACCGCCCCCGCAGACCGACCGGCAGGCCCGACAGACCCGGTATGTCACCAGCACGCCTGATCACCGTCTGAACATCCTGCTGGAAGGGGTCGCCTGCCGCGACGACATGAGCGGCGAAGCCTTCGAAACCCGGGTTGAACTCGAACTGGACGGCCGGAAGCTGCGCGGCTGCGGCCGGGCCCAGCACTAAAGGAGACTATCATGTCCGAACCGATCACCGGCCGCTGCGCCTGCGGCGCCATCCACTACCGCATCACCACCCGCATCCGCCAGGCGGTCAACTGCCACTGCGGCATGTGCCGCAGCCACAACGGCTCGGCCTTCACCAGCTATGCGGTGCTTCCCGGCAGATATTTTGAGCTGCGGGATGACGAATGCAAGCTCGTCGACTACGGATTTTCGGAACGCGTCCATAAGCATTTCTGCTCGGTCTGCGGCACCCCGCTGTTCAATACCAACACCCGCTACCCGGATTACCGGATGGTCTTTCTCGGCACTCTCGATGAAGCCGGAACGGTGACGCCGAATGCCAACATCTTCTGTTCCAGCCAACTCGGCTGGGTCAGGGAGATTGACGCCATCCCGAGCTTCAATGAAGCCTTCGGCAAATAGGAGGCTGTTGACTATACAGGCTGAAGCGAAAATTCGAGCGTTTGAGCACGGATTTCGGCTCGATTGCAGCCTCATAGCAGTGGCTATGGGGCAAAATGGAGCTGGGATATGGGCCGAACGCGCGGATTTGCAGCCAGTTCATGGATAGTCTACAGCCTCCTAAAACGCTTGTTTCGGCCGACGGGGATGGTGTATAAATCCGGGGTTCCATAAATACACCTGCCGCCAAAACGTCAAGCACGCCAGGAACTTCAATAGCAATATTCTTCAACGCTGAGGCGGAGAGATGCAGAGTCGGAGAGAAACCGCTTCTTGGTTTTAAAAACAGCAACAATTTACGTGTTTCCTCTGCACACTCTCCATCTCTGCACCTCTCCGTTGAAAAAAATTTCCCGGCGTTTCTGCCTTTCTGGCGGCCCAATCCTTCCCAGAGGTTTTTCATGAGCGAAGATACGAAAAAAATCATCTACTCGATGATGCGGGTCAGCAAGAACTACAACCGGCAGCCGGTCATCAAGGATATTTCCCTTTCCTATTTCTACGGCGCCAAAATCGGCGTCCTTGGCCTCAACGGCTCGGGCAAATCGACCCTGTTGCGAATCATGGCCGGGGTGGACACCGAATTCAACGGCGAGGCGGTGCTCTCGGCAGGCTACACGGTCGGCTACCTTGAGCAGGAGCCACAGCTCGACGAGAACAAAACGGTGCGTGAAGTGGTCCGGGAGGGGGTACAGGAAACCGTCGATCTGCTGGCCGAATTCGAAGAGATCAACAACGCCTTCGCCGACCCCGACGCCGACATGGAAAAGCTCTGCGAGCGCCAGGCCAGGGTACAGGACAAGCTCGACGCCCTCGACGCCTGGGATCTCGATTCCCGCCTCGACCTGGCCGAAGAGGCCTTGCGCTGCCCGCCGGCCGACACCCCGATCAAGGTCCTTTCCGGTGGCGAGCGGCGCCGGGTGGCACTCTGCCGCCTGCTGCTGCAGAAACCGGACATCCTGCTGCTTGACGAACCGACCAACCATCTCGACGCCGAGACCGTCTCCTGGCTCGAACAGCACCTGCAGCGCTACGAGGGAACGGTCATCGCCGTCACCCATGACCGTTACTTTCTCGACAATGTCGCCGGCTGGATTCTCGAGCTCGACCGCGGCCACGGCATTCCCTGGAAAGGCAACTATTCAAGCTGGCTGGAGCAGAAGCAGGAGCGGCTGCGCCGGGAAGAAAAGACCGAGTCGAAACGCCAGCAGACCCTAGCCAACGAGCTGGAGTGGATCCGCATGTCGCCGAAAGGACGCCACGCCAAGAGTCAGGCCCGCATCAGCGCCTACGAGAAGCTGCTCGGCCAGGAGGCCGCCGTCCGGGAAAAGGAACTGGAACTGTTCATCCCGCCGGGGCCGCGACTCGGCAACGTCGTCATCGAGGCCGAGGGGGTGAGCAAGTCGTTCGGCGACAAGCTGTTGCTCGATGACATGAGCTTCCGCCTGCCGCCCGGCGGCATCGTCGGCGTGGTCGGCCCCAACGGTGCCGGCAAGACCACCCTGTTCCGCATGATCACCGGCCAGGAACAGCCCGACGCCGGCAGCATCCGGGTCGGCGAAACGGTCAAGCTCGCCTACGTCGACCAGTCGCGGGAAACACTCGACCCGAACAAGATTCTCTGGGAGGAGATCTGCGACGGCCAGGAACAGATCGATCTCGGCGGCCGGCTGGTCAACTCGCGCGGTTACGTCGCCCGCTTCAACTTCTCCGGCTCCGACCAGCAGAAGAAGGTCGGCACCCTCTCCGGCGGCGAACGCAACCGGGTGCATCTGGCCAAGATGCTCCGCTCCGGCAGCAACGTGCTGCTGCTCGACGAACCGACCAACGATCTTGATGTCAACACCCTGCGGGCCCTGGAAGAGGCGCTGGAGAACTTCGCCGGCTGCGCGGTGGTGATCAGCCACGACCGCTGGTTCCTCGACCGCATCGCCACCCACATTCTCGCCTTCGAAGGGGATTCACAGACCGTCTGGTTCGAGGGGAACTATTCGGAATACGAAGAGGATTTCAAGAAACGCCACGGCAGGGACGCCGACCAGCCGCACCGCATCCATTACCGCAGCCTGACCCGCTGAGGAAGGCCTGAGATGAACGGTTCTGTTCGATTCTGTTGCACCCTGATACTGTTCCTGATTCTGGGAGCGACCGCCAACGCCCTGGAATTGCGTTCAGCGGCCTTTGCCGACCAGGCGGCAATCCCGGGCGTCTATACCTGCACCGGTGAAAATATCTCACCACCATTGAGCTGGACCGGGGTCCCGACAGCCGCCGAAAGCCTGGTCCTGACCCTGACCGACCCGGACGCCCCAGCCGGCACCTGGGTCCACTGGCTGCTCTACAACCTTGCGCCGCGGCTGCCCGGCCTGCCCGAGAAACTGACGAAGCTGCCGCCGGGCAGCGACAGCGGTCGCAACAGCTGGGGCGTAACCGGCTACGGCGGGCCCTGCCCACCCTCCGGCACTCATCGTTATATCTTCCGGCTGTTCGCTCTCGACCGCCGACTCGATTTTTCCCGACCACCGGGTGCCGAACAGCTGCGCCGTGCCATGCGCGGACATATCCTGGAGCGGGCCGAGCTGCTCGGCCGTTATCACAAATGATGACCGACCTGCCGGCACGGCTGCTGGCCGCCGTTTACGACCGCGCCCTCGCCGCCAGTGAGCGTCGTTTTCTCAGCCGCTGGCGACGGGAACTGCTGGCTGGAGTGAGCGGTACGGTGCTGGAGGTCGGCAGCGGTACCGGACTCAACCTGCCCCACTACCCCGTCACGGTCGAACGCCTGGTGCTGAGTGAACCCGACCCCTACATGCGTGTCCGGCTGGAAAAGAAGCTCGACCGGCAGCCGACCCCACCGGAACTGCTCACATGCGGCGCGGAACAGCTCGATTTCCCCGACCGGAGCTTCGACGCCGTGATCTCGACCCTGGTCCTCTGTTCGGTCAAGGACCCCGCCGTCGCCCTGCGGGAAATCCACCGGGTGCTGCGCCCCGGCGGAAGGCTCTATTTCCTCGAACATGTCCTCTCCGAACACCCCGGCATCAGTTTCTGGCAGCACACCCTGGAACCCCTCTGGAAACGCACCTGCGGCAACTGTCACCTGACCCGCGCTACCGGGGAACTGATCGGCGAAGCCGGGTTCGAACTGGAAACCATGGAGGATCTGCGCATGGAAGGAGTACCGGTCATCGTGCGCCGGGCGCTCCGGGGGGTGGCGGTCAAACCGGCCGCGGGAGCATGAAACCTGTCCTACAGATGAAGGGGACAGTCCCCTTGAATGAGGGGGACTGTCCCCGTAGGCCTGAATTTCGCCCTTCGCCCTTCGTCTTTAGCCTTTAGCCTTTCGCCTTTAACCGCCTCCAGCCCCTTCACCCCTTCTTCACAAATTCCGACTTCAACCCCATCGCCCCGATGCCGGGAATTTTGCAGTCGATGTCATGATCACCGTCGACCAGGCGGATATTCTTCACCTTGGTGCCGACCTTGACCACCGCCGAGGAGCCCTTGATTTTCAGGTCCTTGATCACGGTCACGGTGTCGCCGTCTTCCAGTATATTGCCGTGAGCGTCACGCCACACCTTTATCTGTTCACCACCGTCGGCGGCAGTCTCGGCCGACCACTCGTGGGCGCACTCCGGGCAGACAAACAACCCCCGGTCTTCATAGGCGTACTCGGACCCGCATTCGGGACAGTTCGGACATTCACTCATAAATCACTCCTTTTTCATTGCGAGGGGGACAAGCCCTTTCACAAGAAGGACGGCCCCCGTTCCACCGGCACTTGCCTTTAGCCTTTAGCCCTTGGCCCTTAGCCCTTAGCCGCCTTTGCTTTTATTTCGACCTGCTGCACCAGCAACCCGGCAACGATCAGCACCAGACCGACCAGAGTCGCCGGTAGAATCCGCTCTCCCACCAAAAAGTGAATCAGCACCAGCGACAGGAAGGGGGAGATGAAGATCAGGTTGCTGATACGCGCCGTGCTCTCGGCATAACGCATCGCCAGCAGCCAGAGGACGAAGCAGAACCCCATCTCGAAGGTACCGACGTAAGCGGCGCCGAGCAATCCCGGCAACGGCGGCATCCGCAGGTCGGTGAACAGCAGGCTGTAGCCGAGGACGAAGGGGAAACTGAAGAGAAAATTGACCAGCAGCGCCACCACCGGGTCGCGCTTGTCGCGGGTATTGAAAATCCAGTAGAGGGCCCAGATGACCGTGCTGACCAATGCCAGGATGACCCCGAGCGGCTCGGTGAAATTCAGCCCGAGGATATCCCCCTCGGTGGAGATCACTACCACCCCGGCATAACTGAGCAGCAGCGCCGCGAACTCCTTCCCCTTGAATTTCTGTCCCAGCAGCGGGATCGCCAGCAGGCTGAGGGTGATCGCCCAAGTGTAGTTGAGCGGCTGGGCCTGCTGGGCCGGCAGCAGATCATAGGCCTTGAACAGCACCAGGTAGTAGAGAAAAGGATTGAGCAGACCGAGCAGCAGCGACATGCCGTATTCGCGCGGCCGGCAGTGGAAGATCTGACCGAACTTCCCCTGCGCGACAAGGATCACCGCCAGCAGCAGGGTCGAGAAGGCCCCGGAGTAGAGCAGCAGGTGCGCCGGTTCAAGGTAGCGCAACGAGAGCTTGAAAGCTGAGGCGACCGTCGACCAGAGCAGCACGGCGGCCAGGCCGTAGATCATCGCCCGACGCTGGTTTTTCACAGGACTCCCCTCCCCTTGCCGCGCAGCCGCAGACCGGCCGGCAGCACCAGCATCAGCAGTCCGGAAAAGATCAGGCCGATACCCGTGAACGCCTGCGGAGTGAGTACCTCGCCGAGGACGAAAATGCCCAGCAGGCTGGCGGTCATCGGTTCCGCCAGCGACAGGGTCACCGCGGTAGCGATCGGCACCCGCTGCAGGCCGCGGGCAAAGAGCCAGTAGGAGAGCGCCATGGTCGCCAGGCCCAGGTGCAGCACCACCAGCAGCGCCCGCGGCTGCAGCAGCCAGCCGAGATCCCGACCGACCATCAGCGGAGAGAGCAGCAGCGCGCCGACACAGACCACCACCGCCATCACCGCATTGGGCGAATGTTGCTCCAGCAGTCCCTTGATCGCCAATGTGTAGGCGGCGTAGGAAGCACCGGCCCCCAGCGCCAGCAGGATCCCGAGCGGATCGGCCCGCAGCGGGCCGCCGCCGAGACTGAGCAGCCCGCAGCCGACAATCGCCAGGACGGTCGCCAGCCCCCAGCGACGGCCGGGACGTTCGCCACGAAACAGGTAACCGAGAATGCCGCCGGCGATCGGCGAGGAACCGATGCCGACAATGGTGCCGACAACCACACCGGTGCGGGCGACGGCGGCAAAGAAGCAGAGCTGGTAACCGGCGGTAAACAGCGCGGCGAGAAACACCGGCAGCGGCTTCCAGTTCCCCGGAGGACCGATTTCCCGACGACTGCCGGCCAGCACAAGCAGGGCGATGCCACCGACCACCAGCCGCAGGGTGCCGATCACCAGCGGATCGAACCCGGCCGGCGCGAACGCCTGGGCGGTGCCGGTCGTGCCCCAGAGCAGGGCCGCGCCGAGAACGAAAAAGACCCCGACGGTGGTGTTATGTTCGGTGGTAGAACTCATCTTGAAATCGGAACCTCCGCCAGTCGTCGACAGTGCGGCATCAGGTAGCAGATACCGAGCATTCGCCCGGCGGTCAGGGCCAGGGCGGCGATGCTGATCCCCGGCCAGTCGAGCCAGGGGATGAACAGTGCCAGCAGCGCCAGGATGGCCAGCGCCTCCACCGCCGTGGCGGTCGAGACCGGGGTGGTGCGCTTGGCCAGCACCAGCAGTGAACGCTGCCAGGTGATCCAGACCGTCATCCCCGGCAGCAGGCACATCAGCATCAGCGGCAGACGGGCGAAATCCGCCAGGGTCGGCTCCAACCCGGAGATCCCCCGTAACCAGAGGTCTGCCAGCGGCGTCAGGGCGATCAGGGCGAGCGTGGCGACACAGAAAAAGCCCAGGACAAGGGCGAAACGCCCCCCCTCGCGGCGATGCTCCAGCTTGCGCCCGACCAGGGCGATGGCCGCCTCCTGGTAGGAGAGCCCGAGAGCACGGAAGATGAAGGTCAGGCCGTAGAGGACCGGCAGCACCGCCAGTGATTCGATCGGAAAACGTCCCCGACCGAGAAAAAATGTGACCACCGGCTGCACGCTCAGGGCAATGAGCGGGGTCATCGCCAACGGCAGGTAAAACCGCGTGATGCCGCGAAAATCGAGGGGTTCTCCTTCTCCCGACAGCCGCAGCAGCCGTTTGATCGAAGGACGGGTCAGACGCCGCGCCACCAGCATTTCGGCGACCACGCCGACCGCCAGGGCCAGGCCGCCGGCCGCCGCGCCGGGCAACACCCCGACCGCCGCCAGGGTAAATCCGCTTACCGCCATCGAACTGACCCGCGCCAGAGTACCGACCGTGACCCGACGGGTCCGGCCGTCGGCGATCAGCACCCCCTGATAAAAACGCCGCAGCCCGATCGCCCCGGGCCAGGGCAGCAGCCAGAGCAGCGCCTGCCAGGTCGGTTCGGCGATTTCGGGCGGCAGACCGATCCACTGCACGCAGATCCGGTCGAAAACCGTCGGAATCACCAGCGTTCCGAGCAGCAACGTCACCCCGCCGCTCAAGAGCAGGGTGAAACTCCGCAACCGCCGGTAGGATTCCGCGTCGCGACAGAGGGCGGTAGCGGCGCTCATCAGCATGATCACCGGCGCCTCGGCCACCAGGGCGAAAGCGTAAGCCACGCCGAACGCCGCCAGGTTCGGCACCGGGGCCTCCATGCGGGCGATCAGCGCCGCCAGCAACGGCCCTTCGGCCGCCATCAGCAGCCAGGTGGTCGCCAGCGGCGACCAGAAGCGGAAGATGCGGGAATATGTCAGACGCTCGGCGGATGCGGTCATGAAAAATAGACGTTTACGGGGAAAAGATGGAGAATACAGGAGACCGGATTCAGGAGCCAGCAGAAAAATCCCGGTTCGCCGCCCGCTCGCCTTACCCGCTCAAGACGCGAAAACCGCCTTTCCCCTTCACCCCCCAACCGTGGCCGTGACGCCATAGGTGGCAAATCTGGCGACAACTCTCTCCAGATCCTCCGCCGTCGGTTCGACCATACCGTCAGCTGGGTACTCCTGCCCCAGCTTCAGATGCTTGCCGACCGCGATCCCATGGTAGGGCAGCAGGTCGACCAGCTTCGGTCCTCCGGGCAGTCCGTCGATGAAGCGGGCGGTCGCCTCGATGTTGACGGGATCGTCGTTGACTCCCCTGATCAGCGGGATGCGGATGCGGATCTCGGCGCCGGCGGCCGCCAGGGCTCGCAGGTTGGCGAGGATCGGGCCATTGTCAACCCCGGTCCACTGCCGGTGCCGTTCGGCATCCATCAGCTTCAGATCGTAAAGGAACAGCTCGGTCTGCTCCGCCACTTTGAGCAGGATCTCTCGGCCGGCCAGTCCCGAGGTATCGACGGTCCGATGGATACCGCGCGCTCCGCAGGCGGCAAGCAGTTCAAGCAGAAATTCAGGATGCTGCAGCGGCTCGCCGCCGGAGAAGGTCACCCCGCCGCCCGACTGATCGAAGAAGGGCCGCTCCTTCTCGATGATCGCCAGCAGCTCCTCCACCCGGTAGGCGCGGCCGGAGATCTCGCTCGCCGTCGACGGGCAGATCTCGGCACAGGCGCCGCACACCCGGCAGCGTTCAAGATCAGTGACGATCCCCGCCGGAGTCAACTCACAGGCCTGTTCGGGACACCTTTTGACGCACTCGCCGCAACCGATGCAGCGGACGGCGGTGAACAGCTTCTGCGCGCGCGGGGAAAGGCTCTCCGGGTTGTGGCACCAGCGGCAGGCGAGCGGACAGCCCTTGAAGAAAACGGTCAGGCGGATGCCGGGGCCATCGTTAATGGCGTAGCGCTTGATATCGAAGATGAGAGATTCAGTCATGGTAAAATCCTGCCGCCAAGGCGCCAAGAACGCCAAGAAAACTTTTTTAACGGAGAGGCGCAGAGGGGGAGAGACACAAAGAAAATCAAACCTTAGCTTATGGGTTTAAACTCAAAACCCGAATGGCTTTTCTTTCTCTTCGCCTCTGCCCCTCTGTGTCTCTGCGTTAAGAACTTTTGAATTTCTTGGCGTTTTGGCGCCTTGGCGGCCCACGCTTTCAGAAAGATTCATTTTCCGTCCGCTCGATCACTTCCTGCTGCAGATCGGCGTTCATATCGTTGAAGTAGTCGCTGTAGCCGGCCATGCGCACCAGCAGATCCTTGTAATCCTCGGGGTGCGCCTGCGCCGCCTTGAGAGTGGCGGTATCGACGATGTTGAACTGGATGTGGTGCCCACCGAGGGTGAAGTAGCCGCGGATCAGCGCGGCCAGCTTCTTGATGTCCTCGTCACGCTTCAGCAGGCTCGGCAGAAATCTCTGATTCAGCAATGTGCCGCCGGACATCGTATGGTCAAGCTTGGTCAGCGAGCGGATCACCGCCGAGGGGCCGCGGGTATCGGCGCCGTGCGAGGGCGAGGTGCCATCCGAAATCGACTTGCCGGCCAAGCGGCCGTTGGGGGTGGCGCCGAGCATCTTGCCGAAGTAGATGTGGCAGGTGGTCGAGAGCATGTTGAGGTGGAAGCTCTCCCCCTTGGTGTTCGGCTTGCCGTCGATGGCCTTGAGCAGGTCGGCGTAGACCTGCAGGGCGATGGTATCGGCGCGGTCGTCGTCATTGCCGAAGCAGGGAGTCTTGTTGACCAGGGTCTGGCGCAGAAACTCCTCCCCCTCGAAATTCTTCGCCAGCGCCGCGAGCAGCTGTTCCATGCTGCAGGTCCGCTGTTCGAAGACATGGGTCTTAAGCGCCGCGAGGCTGTCGGTGACGGTACCGAGCCCGGTGCACTGGATGTAGTTGGTGTTGTAACGCGGCCCGGCGTCGTAGTAGTCGCGTCCCTTGTCGATGCAGTCGGCGATCACCACCGAGAGGAAAGGTGCCGGGGCGTACCTGGCGAACATCCGGTCGATGTAGTTGCTGACCCGGATCTTCAGATCGACAATATGATTCAGCTGCCTGACGAAGGCGGCGTAGAGATCCTCATAGCTCTCAAAGACCCGCGGATCGCCGGTCTCGATGCCGACCCGTTTGCCGGTCAGGGGATCGACGCCGTTGTTAAGGGTGATTTCGAGAATCTTCGGCACGTTCAGGTAGCCGGTGAGGATAAAGGCCTCCTTGCCGAAGGCGCCGACCTCGATGCAGCCGCTGCAGCCTCCCTCGCGTGCGTCCCTGAGCGATTTCCCCTGACGCAACAGTTCGACCACGTAGATGTCGGGATTGAAGACCGAGGGATAGCCGTGCCCCTGGCGGATCACCCTGCAGGCCGCTTCCAGGAAACGGTCGGGGGTCACCCGGCTGATATGCACCGCGTTGCCCGGCTGCAGGATGTGCAGCTCCTCGACGATCTCCAGCATGATGTAGGAGACCTCGCTGACGCCGTCCCTGCCGTCAGCGGTGATGCCGCCGATATTGAGATTGGTGAAATCATTGTAGGTACCGCTCTCGCGGGCGGTGATGCCGACCTTGGGCGGCGCCGGATGGTTGTTGACCTTGATCCAGAAGCAGCAGAGCAACTCCTTGGCCTGCTCGCGGGTCAGGGTTCCTGCGGCGATCTCCCTCGCGTAGAAGGGCGCCAGGTGCTGGTCGAAATGGCCGGGATTCATGGCGTCCCAGCCGTTCAGCTCGGTGATGGTGCCGAGATGCACGAACCAGTACATCTGGATCGCCTCGTGGAAGCTGTCGGGCTTGTGCGCCGGAACCTTGCGGCAGACGCGGGCGATTTCGCGCAGTTCGGCGGCACGCTGCGGGTCAACCTCTTCCTCCGCCAGCTGTTCGGCCCGTTCGGCATGCCGTTCGGCGAACAGGATCACCGCGTCGCAGGAGATCTCCATCGCCTTCAGTTCCTCCAGCTTGTCGGTCGCCTCGGGGTCGTGCAGAAAATCGAGGGCGGCGATCCGCTCGGCGATGCGCCGCTTGAAATCAAGCATCCCGCACTGGTAGATGGTGCCGTCCAGCGCCGTGTGCCCCGGCGCGCGCTGTTCCATGAACTCGGTGAACAGCCCGGCCTGGTAGGCGGCCCGCCACTCATCCGGCACGTGACCAAAAATCCGCTCCCGCACCGTGCGGCCCTGCCAGTAGGGAATCACCTCGCGGGCATAGGTTTCAATATCCTCATCGCTGATGGTGTAGCGCTGCTGCTCGCGGCTGCGCAGGATCTGGAAATCCTCGACGCTGTGGCAGGTCAGCTCGGGGAAGGTCGGCACCGCCTTCGGTTTCGGCCCGCGCTCACCGACGATCAGCTCATCGGCGCCGATATAGATGGTCTTCCTCCGGCAGTGATCGAGAAAATTAAGTGCCCGCAGCACCGGCATCGCGTACCTGCCGTAGTTCTCCTTGTAGAAGGCGGTTTCGTGCAGCGCCCGCTCGATGGAAAGGCTCGGCTCGGTCTCGACCGAGAGCTTGCGCAGCCGCTGGATGCGCGGGTTCATCCCCGGCCCGATCGGGTTGCCGTTATCGGGATAGAAATTTCCCTCGGCGGCCGGCTTGCGCTGCGGGGTGACAATTGTTTCTACGTACGACATGGCGCTCACTCCTTCGACGTGGATGGCACGGATGGTCAGGCCATTCATTTCAAGAGCAACGACGGTGCCAACCGGTCACAACTCTCAACCTGCCGGAATCGGGGAATTTTCACGTGTAAACCGAGCCATACGAACAGCCATTTTACCCATTTTTGAATATTTTATTTGAAAAAGCATGCCTGCGGGGAGGAACAGGATAGAGTCAAGACCACACCCCGACCTTCATTATCCGAAAAATCCCTGCTCAACCTGCCTTTTCAGCTGCGCAGGATGGGAACAAACCCCTGTGAAACGGCGTAGTCAAATCCCCTGCGGGTCAACTGAAAACGCACGCCGCGCCAGATGGTCAGGGCGATGCCGATCATGCCGCGCCGATGCAGGGATTCGAGAGTTGCTGCGTAAATAGCCTGATCCATGAACAGCTCGGCGCGCAACTGTCTGCGCGACAGACCTTTCCCGCCAGTCTGCGCCAGCCTTCTGAGAACCAGGGTTTCGTAGTCGCTCAGGCCGCCGGACGCGGCAAGGGCGGGATCATTCTGTTCGGTGTGCCAGTGATCCTCCGGTCGTTCCGCTGTCGCACCGCGCTCCTTACGAAGTCGACGCATCTTTGCCCGCGCCTTTTTCCAGAGCGGAACAAAGCCGATCAGCAGAAACAGCCAGAGGAAGACGAGAAACAGTACCGGCATGGGCAGTTCGGGAAAGTCCATACGCACCTCCTAGGGAGACCTTTTCAGCATACCACGAACAGTGCGGAAAGGCGGCCTAGTACCCTGTAACTCATAGGATTTCGCAATATTGCGCCGGGATTTTCCGTGTCGACAAGGCGCGCTTTCCGCTGCATAGCCGTAGCTATGAAGCGGTGAAGCGCAACGCAGCTGACGCGGAAAATAACCAGCAAGATGCGAAAGATTATAGGTTACATGGTACTAGCGCCTTTCCAAGGTTTTTACGTGACGCCCCCAACCCGATCTGGCATCCTGTCGGCCATGGAAGAACAGCAGCAGCCTCCACCTTTCAGCCAGCCCGAATGGCAGCCGATCCGCCCCGACCTGGCCGCGGAAGGAGAACCGCTGCCGCTCTCCCGCCGGCAATTCCGCAGCTGGTCGCTGGTACTGGAGGCACGCGGGTTTCTCTTCCAGGCCGAGCCCTGCGGTCCCGGCTGGCTGCTGTGGGTCCCGGACGAAAGCTTCGCCCGCGCCCGCGCCGAGCTGCGCCTCTACGAGCAGGAGAACCACAACTGGCCGCCGCCGCTGCCGCCCCTGCCGCCGCCGAGTGACCACCTGCTCGGTTCGCTGCTGACGCTGCTGGCGGTCGGTGTCTTCTTCGACCTGACCCTGCAACCGATCCGTCTCGCCGGCCATCAGCCGGTCGACTGGGTGGGGCTCGGCAACGCGCACGCGGGAAAGATCCTCGCCGGTGAATGGTGGCGGCTGGTCACCTCCCTGACCCTGCATTCCGGCTGGCTACACCTGCTCGGCAACCTGCTGATCGGCAGCGTCTTCATTATTCGTCTCTGCCGTGATCTCGGCGCCGGGCTGGGCTGGAGCCTGCTGCTGGCGGCCGGCGCCCTCGGCAATCTGGTCAACGCCCTGCTGCAGGATCCCGCCCACCGCGCCGTCGGCGCCTCAACCGCCATCTTCGGCGCCGTCGGCCTGCTGGCCGCCATCAGCCTGGTCCGCTACCGCCACCACCTGCGCCGCCGCTGGCCGCTGCCGATCGCCGCCGCCCTCGGCCTGCTGGCACTGCTCGGCTCTTCAGGAGAAAATACCGATCTCGGCGCCCACCTGTTCGGCTTTGCCTGCGGCTTCGGCCTCGGACTGGGGGCGGAATTCGCTATTGACCGCCTTGGGCGCCCCGGTCCGAATCTCAACCGCCTGCTCTGCCTCTCGTCAGCGGTACTGGTACTGCTGGCCTGGTGGAACGCTCTGACTTGACCCGGAACTGCCCGAAGAAAGGTAAAGGATGGAAAACAACAAGTGCCAGACCGAAGAGGGTATCGAGGTCCCCTGGGAACAAATCAATCCCGACACCCTCAGACGGATGATCCAGGAGTTTGTCAGTCGCGATGGCGCCGACTGGGACCAGGACGGCTGCAGCCTGGAAGAGAAGGTCGAGCAGGTCCTGGGGCAGTTGCGCAACGGCCGGGTCCGGGTGGTCTTCGACCTGAAGAGTGAAACAGCCAATCTCGTGGCCGGCGATGAACGGAAGACGTGATGAATATCTGTCTGATTGAACCCTTTCACAGCGGCTCTCATGCCGCCTGGGCCGAAGAATACGCCCGTCGCAGCCGCCACCGGGTCGAGCTGCTGACCCTGCCCGGCCGGCACTGGAAGTGGCGCATGCACGGTGGCGCGGTGACCCTGGCGCGCCGCTTTCACGAACGCAAGCTGCAGCCGGATCTGCTGCTGGCCGGCGACATGCTCGACCTGACAACCTTCCTCGCTCTCACCCGGGACCAGACCGCCGGACTGCCGGTCTCCCTCTACTGCCACGAAAACCAGCTCAGCTATCCCTGGTCGCCGGCGGACGCCGACCCCGGAAAACAGCGCGACGCCCATTACGCCTTCATCAACTACACCAGCGCCCTGGCCGCCGACGCGGTGCTGTTCAACTCCCGCTACCACCGGGAGGACTTCTTTCGTGAACTGCCTGCCTTCCTGAAAAGTTTTCCCGATCAGAATGAACTGCAGAGTGTCGCTCAGCTCGAAGCCAAAAGCTCTGTCCTGCCGCTCGGGCTTGACCTGCAGCGTTTCGATCGTCATCAGCCGCGGGGAAAGAAAAAGAACGACCCGCCGCTGATTCTCTGGAACCATCGCTGGGAGTATGACAAGAACCCGGAAGACTTTTTCCAGGCACTCTACCGGCTGCGGGATGAAGGACTGGCGTTCGAGGTCGCGGTCCTCGGCGAATCCTACCGCAAGGCCCCACCGGTCTTTGCCGAGGCGAGGAAACGACTCGGCAGCCGGATCGTCCAGTTCGGCTACGCTGAGAGCTTCGCCGACTACGCCCGCTGGCTGTGGCGCGCGGACCTGTTGCCGGTGACCTCCCGTCACGACTTCTTCGGCGCCAGCGTGGTCCAGGCGATCTACTGCGGCTGCACACCGCTACTGCCCGAACGCCTCGCCTACCCGGAACACCTGCCTGAAGAACTGCGGAGCTGTTTCCTCTATAAGGATGACGGTGGACTGCTGAAGAAACTGCGGACGATGCTGACCGACCCGACTCCGCCGCCCGAAAAACTGCACGATCATGTTGCCGGCTACGACTGGGCGGAATGGGCCGGGCGCTATGACGGGTTGATGGAAAAGCTGGTCACGAATCGGGCCGCTCAGGTGAGATAAAAACCTGAACGGCCCGATCGGCTCCCGCTATCATTGCGCTTTCTTCTGCTCTTCCCGCTGCCGCAACTCGACGCGGCGGATCTTGCCGGAAATGGTCTTCGGCAATTCCTTCATGAACTCGATTTCGCGCGGGTACTTGTAGGGCGCGGTCTCGGCCTTGACGTGCTCCTGGATCTCGGTCACCAGTTCATCGCTCGGTTCGAAGCCGGGTGACAGGATGATGAAAGCCTTGACGATGGTGCCGCGCAGCGGGTCGGGTGAACCGACCACGGCGCTTTCGGCCACCGCCGGGTGGCTCTGCAGGGCGCTCTCCACCTCGAAGGGACCGATCCGGTAACCGGAGGCGTTGATCACATCGTCAGCGCGGCCGACGAACCAGAAATAACCGTCCTCATCCTTGGTGGCCTTGTCGCCGGTGTAGTACCAGTCGCCGACGAACGACTCGCGGGTCGCCTCCTCGTTGCGCCAGTACTCCCCGAGCAGCCCGACCGGCGGCTCCGGTTTGACCCTGACGGCGATGTTCCCCTCCTCCCCCTGGGGCACCGGGTTGCCGTCGTCGTCGATCAACTCGACCACAAAGCCGGGGGTCGGCTTGCCCATCGAGCCGGGACGAATCTCCATGCAGGGGTAGTTGGCGATCAGGTTGACCGACTCGGTCTGGCCGAAACCGTCGTAAATGGTGGTGCCGGTGTGCTCCTGCCAGACCTTGATGATCTCCGGATTGAGCGGCTCGCCGGCGGCCAACGAATGACGGATGCCGGTGAGATCATAGCGGCTCAGATCCTCCAGCACCAGCATCCGGTAAACGGTCGGCGGCGCGCAGAAGGTGGTGACGCCGCAACTCTCCATCAGTTTGAGGTGGGTTTTGGCGTTGAATTTGGCGTCGGCGTCGTGGACCATGATCGCGCAGCCGATCTGCCACTGGCCGAACAGCTTGCCCCAGGCGGCCTTGGCCCAGCCGGTGTCGGAGAGGGTCCAGTGCAGGTCGGTCGGCTTCAGATCCTGCCAGAACTTGGCGGTGATAATATGGCCGATACCGTAGGAGGCCTGGGTGTGGGGTACCATCTTCGGAAACCTGGTGGTGCCAGAGGTGAAGTAGATCAGCATCACATCGTCGGCGCGGGTCGGTTCAACCTCGTCGCGTGACAGTCGCGGCGAAGCCTGCGCCATCAGCTCTTCGAAGGAATGCCAACCGTCACGTTTCTCACCGAGACTGACCAGGTGCTTCAGGCTCGGGCAATCTCCTTTTGCCGCCTCCAGCTTTTCGGCGTTCTCGTGCCAGACCACGGCGCCGACCGCCTCGGCCTGGTTGATCCGGTAGGCTATATCCTTGGGAACGAGGATATTGGGACCCGGCAGGGGAATGACCCCGAGCTTGAAGCAGCCGAGCATGACCGCGTACCATTCAACCTGCCGCGGCACCATCACGAACAGCCGGTCCCCTTTCCTGAAGCCGAGGTCGCGCAGAACATTGGCGAAGCGGTTGGAGAGGCATTGCAGGTCATAGAAGCTGTACTTGCGGATCTCCTCCCCGGTCCGGTCGGCCCAGACCATCGCCAGCTTGGTGCGATCTTTGGCCCAGCGGTCAAGGACATCGAAACCGAAGTTGAAGTACTCGGGAATGGTGAACTGGTAGGTCGCGACCGTCTCCTCGTAATCGAGCATGTTCGGCCCGTGCAGGTTCACCGGCAGGTTGTCGTAAGTGTTCGCTGTCATTTTCATGGTTCTCCCTTTCGCATTGATCAGGCAACAAAAAATCAATTCGTCAAAGGGAAAGGCAAGGAGAATGCCAAACAGCGTTCTAATGGCTATGAAGAGAATATCTTGTTGTTATTACAGGATAAATCTGTTTCGGCAGACCCGAAAAAGATCCATCAGGGGTGTCACCGGCATTTACACCGGCGATAATGAAAGGAGACGGTAGTGAGGGGGAGTGTCCCGATTCAAAGTTTTTCCACCCCGGCCGCGGCGACAATCTCGACAACCTGCCTCGCGTCCCCGGCCGACATGCAGGAGGCGGGGATGAAGAAGAAGGAGCTGCGGTCGTGGTAGAGCAGCAGGCCGGGATCAAGCACGCGGTAGCCGATAAAGTTCCCCCAGGGCTGGCGGTAGCCCTCGTTGCCGCTGCGTACCGCGATCTCCTCCGGCGTGATCGCCACGGTCAGTTCCCTGCCGAAAAAGGGATGACCACCGGCCCCGCGCAGGGACTTGATGACCAGCAGCTGTTTCGACAGCACGCCAAAAAAGCCGGTGAAAAGCAGCAGTGAGGCAATCACCGGCGCGTGGTAAAAGCCGCCGAACCCCATGCTGCCGATGACGATGCAGCAGCCCCCCCACAGGGTGCGCCACTTCAGGGACGTATCGCAGCCATAGTGGGCTTCGTAGAACCGGTGCCAGAGATCGCGGGTGAGATCAAAGCTGAGGATGATCGGCTTGGACATGGGGCCTATGGTGCCAGAGTTATCCGCGGGAAGGAAGCGATTTTAGCGCTGGGCGCTGGGTGAAGGGGACAGTCCCTTTTGAAGAGAGGGACTGTCCCCGCGGGTCAAGATCACTGCCGCGGCAGGTTGCATGGCACGCCGCGAAAATTACGGCACCTGAGCGTCAGGTACTCCAGCAGCTCCAGCTGCATCGTCTCCGGGAGCCCGAGCGCGGCGATATCGGTCGCCAGGGTTTCGGGATCGCCATGACAGCCGAGAAAACCGTTGATGCGGACCGCGGCGGTGGAGGCGATCAGGCTCTTTTCATCGGGATAATTGCCGCGCAGCCCCTGCAGCAACCGGTCGGCGCCGCGCAGGTAATACTTCTGGTGATAATCTTCCGCCGCGGTGAAAACCCCGGCCGGCTCGATGGCGGTGTTGACCGGCCGCCCGGTCCGCTGCCGGATCCGTTCCGCAGACACCTCGATCTGACGTTTCTGCTCCGCGTCGAGATAGAAGACCACGTTGCGGTACTGGCGCAGGTGGGACTGGGACATCGGATCGTGCAGGCTCCAGAACACCTCCAGCAGCGCGTCGTAGCCAATCCGCGCCGGGTCGTACTCGACCCGCAGGGTTTCGGTGTGATCCCCCATGGCGCGGTATTCGGGCTGCGGGGTGGTACCGCCGGCATATCCGACCGTGGTCCCGACCACGCCTGGCAGACTCCCGAACCGGGAGTCGACGCCCCAGAATCAGCCGACGCCGAACAATGCGTAGCGGGTCGGGCCGGCCGGATGAGTGAGGGGATGTTCGCTGGTTGCCATGCGGGGCTCCTTTGCGGCAGGGGAGGCGGATTCCAGGCGGCCGACGGCAAAAAGCAGCAGTCCGACGACAAGGGGACCCAGCATCCCGGTCAGGATCTTTCTGTTTCTGTTCATGGGATTCAGTCTAGCAGGTTCCCCAGGTCAGGTGCAGCCCCCGCACGGTAGAGCAGATCAATCCCTTGCACTCTTCATCCACCATGAACCCACGGATTCAGAGTTGTCATTGACAATTCGGGATTGACATTCCGATTTTTCAATGACAAAAAGGCTGTGCTGACACGACCCAATGACCTGAATGCCCATGCCTGCACACAGTGGGCAACCACCGCCTCCCCGAAAGGCCGCGACCCCGTCCACGGAACCCCCATGTCAGAACTCTTCACTGTTTTTCTCAACGTCATTCTGCCGGTTTTCGGCATCATCGCCCTGGGCTACCTGCTGGGAAACCGCCTCGCCCTGCAGGCCCGGACCCTGACCCGGGTCGCCTACTACGTCTTCGTTCCGGCCTTCATTTTCCAGGCTCTCAGCCAGTCCGGCATCCCCCTCTCCGCCGCGGCGAAACTGATCGGCGTCGCCGCGACCACCCACCTGCTCGCCGCGCTCGTCGCCGGCGGACTGGCCCGACTGCTGGGGCGTTCCCGGGAAATGATCGCCGCGTTCGTAATGATCGCGGCCTTCGGCAATGTAGGCAATTATGGACTGGCGGTGATCCGCTTCAGGCTGGGCGAAGCGGCGCTGGCCCCGGCGACCATCTACTTTGTCGCCATCACCATCGTCGCCTTCGCGGTCTGTGTCAGTGCCGCCGGTTGGGCGCGCGGTGGAGGATCGGGGGCCCTGAAAGGACTGCTGAGAACCCCGGCGCTCTGGGCGACGATACCGGGCCTGGCGGTCGCCAACAGCCACCTGGCCGTCCCGCTGGTATTGTCGCGAATGATCGGCCTGCTGGCCGATGCCATGATTCCGGTGATGCTGTTCGCCCTCGGCCTGCAACTGCTGGAGCAAAAGCGGGTCAGACTGTCGCCGGACGTGTTTGCCGCCTCCGCCATCCGCCTGGTGCTGGCCCCGGCCCTCGCCGCCCTGATCGCCCTGTCCTTCGGCCTGGGGCAGATCGACTTTGCCGCCGGCGTCCTCCAGGCCGGCATGCCGACCGCCGTCCTGGTGGCGATCATCGCCAGGGAAAACGGTATCGTTCCCGATTTCGTCACCTCCGTGGTCCTGGTCTCGACCCTGGCCAGCCTGGCAACACTGACCCTGACCATGGTGCTGCTCTAGTCGGCTGAGGGAAACAAAGCATGACCCGTAAAAGGTGATTTTTCAAGACCTGACCCCCGCCCTTCTTTGTTTACTCTACATAATCGACCTTCTGTAGAGTAAAAGAATCTGCTTACGTTTTCCTCCGTCCAGAACAGCTCCCCCAGCACACAAAAACAAAGTTGACGAGAGGCATGAAAACAAAGTATTGTCATGGCATAAAAACATAGTTATTGAGATGCATGAAAACAAAGTAATTTTCTGACAGGAAAATTCATGGCTACCCCCAGGGAGAAGTTGGCAACCTCATTGGAGGTGCTTAGGCAGCTCGAACCCAAAAGCGTCATTCGATCGGCACAGATCAGCAGGGTGCATCGAGAGAGGCTTGTTCAAAACGGCTACCTCATGGAAGTCGTAAAGGGGTGGTATGTCATCACCCGTCCGTCGGTGAATGATGGTAGCAGCACACCCTGGTTCGCCTCCTACTGGACATTCGTCGCAACCTATCTTGATGAACGTTTTGGTGACGATTACTGTCTGTCGTCCGAGTCGTCGCTGTTGCTCCATACCGGGTCAACCATTGTCCCTGGCCAACTGGTTGTTATCGTAAAGGCCAAGGGGACACAAAAGCTGAATCTGCCCTTTGATACTTCGTTGCTGATCTACACCGACCAGAAAAACTTCCCTGCCGACAGGACCCGCTCAAACGGCCTATGGGTCATGGACCTGCCGATGGCCCTGTGCAAGGCGTCACCATCCTTCTTCAAGCAAAATTCGACCACCGCTGAACTTGCCCTGCGCATGGTTCGTGATGTTTCGGGCCTTTTGAGAATTCTACTCGATAACGGCAACCTCGCAGCCGCCTCGCGATTGTCTGGAGCCTACCATGCTCTCGGCTTTGACCAATTTGCAGACCAGATCGTCAGCAGCATGGAGGCGGGAGGCTACCCGGTCAAAGCGGTCAATCCCTTTAAGAAAAAGATCTCTTTTCTCGCCGGAGGAAAAAGGGTCCTGTCTCCCTATGTCGGCAGGATCGAGTTCATGTGGGAGTCGATGAGGGAAACGGTCGTGGAAAATTTCCCCGCTTCTCCCGGAATTCCCGAGGACCATCAGGCATACCTGCTGCAAATTGAAGAGAGATATCCCAGTGATGCCTACAACTCATTGTCCATCGAGGGATACCAGGTAACGCCTGCACTGATTGAGCAGGTGCGCAAGGGAGACTGGAACCCCGACGGGGATGAACATGACCGGCTCCATGGAAATGCCCTGGCCGCAAAAGGATACGACCTCGCCTTCAAGGCTGTTAAGGAGAGCATCAGGAAAATTCTTGCCGGGGGGAAGGCGGGGGATGTTGTCTCAATCGACCACCAGACCTGGTACGCACAGATGTTTTCCCCTTCTGTTCAGGCAGGGATTTGGAAACCTTCCGAACTGGCCGGATACCGGAACCAGCCGGTGTATATCAGAGGCTCCCAACATGTGCCCCCTCCCTCGTCCTCCGTTCTGGATTGCATGGAAGCTTTGTTCCGGCTTCTTTCCGAAGAGCCCCACCCCGGTGTCAGGGCAGTGCTCGGGCATTTTCTTTTTGTTTTTGTCCACCCATACATGGATGGAAACGGGCGGCTCGGACGCTTTCTGATGAACACGATGCTCGCCTCTGGGGGGTATCCGTGGACCGTCATCCGCATGACAAGCCGAACCCGTTATATGGACTCTCTGGAGGAAGCCTCTGCCAAGGGGAACATTCTGGAATTTACGCGATTCATTGTCCGGGAGATGTCCGAGGCGAACACAGGAGACAAATGAAAACATCACCCCGCCAGAGGCGAATGTGTCTGATGATAACTATCTCTGTACACAAAGGCGCTACTGTCACGTCCAACGAAAAACACCCGCCAGATCTTCTCCTTCCATGAGGGGGAAAAGTGAATTTCTTAACAACGTCCCCGTTGGTTTCACTTTTTATCTGAAGTGCCTTTTTACAATATATTTAATACTTGAATTGTTTGCCTCGATTATTTCAATAATAGCACCTTTAAATGCGGCAACATTCCCATCCTTCATATCAACAGTGAATTCACGATTGAACGCTGTCCTTGCCATATTATCTTTAGTTTCAGTGTATAAAAATCTTAGAACTGACCCGCTCTTGCCCGCATATTCAATTGACCGTTGGAATGAGTTCTCGGCATATAAAAAATATGGACCTATTTCGAAGTCTTGTAGAGTCTTCCCTTTTGCTAGATTTATACCCATACCGTTTGCTGATTGAGCGACTGAAATAAGACCTTTATCATCTTTTGTGAAAACTAACTTAATTATTTGACCATACTTACCATCAGATCTGATGTAATTAATGTAATTCGGATAATAGTAACTGTCTGTTTTTTCCCTTTTGCATAATGGCTCGTCAATTTTAATGGATGCGATAAAACCCATCACGCTTTTTTCTGCACCAAATTTAGGAACAACACAGTCTTTGTATTGACCCGTTCTTTGAACAAGCATCCTGTCGCCTAGATACACTTCAGCTAGCTCTCCAATTTCAGGTACATTGTCAGTCATACTCACGTATGTTGGTTTACCATCTGCAGCAGGTGGCATCTCAAAAACATCTTTTTGTGGTAAAGGAGCACACCCAAAAGCGATAAAAGTTACAACGAAGCACGCCAATAAAAAAAATTTATTCATAGAGCCTCTTGCAAAACTACATTCGACTCTCTGAATATATGTAGCGCAACAGCATA
>NZ_PPFX01000040.1 GCF_002898515.1 Geothermobacter hydrogeniphilus
GACCGGATCAACATCACGGCCGGCGGCGACCATGTCATCGACCTGGGCAGCGGCGATGACGACCTCTACGCCTCCGGCACGGTCGGCAACCTCAGCGCCGATGGCGGCGCCGGGCGCGACTACCTCGGCGGCCAGGGTGGAGAGGACATCCTCGAAGGCGGTGACGGCGCCGACGGCCTGTACGGTTCGGGCGGCGATGACCGGATCTACGGCGACCGCCAAGGCGCGGCGGCCGATTTCATTGCCGCCGGGGCCGGCGAATCCGGCACCGGTCAGCAGGGGGAGTGGGTCGACGCCGAGGCCGGCAATGACCAGATCTTCACCGGCGCCGGCAACGACCTGATCGCCGGCGGTGACGGTGACGACCTGATCGTCTCCGGCGGCGGCGACGACTACATCGGCGGCGACTGGAACAGCTACAGCCCCGACGGCAGCTGGCGCGACTGGACTCTCAAGGAGACAACCTTCGGTGGAGGGAACACCCAAGGCTATCGCTACACCACCACCCATGTCGAAACCGAGTCGAGTACCGAGGCCGGCAACGACACCATCTACGCCGGCGCCGGCAACGATGTCGTCATGGGAGAACGCGGCGACGACACCCTGTACCTCGAAGCCGGCAACGACAAGGCCTGGGGCGGCGAAGCGGCCGACATGATTCTCGGCGGCGACGGGGACGACCTGATCGTCGGTGACAACAGTGTCGACGTGGTGGCCGAGGCCCTGCACGGAAACGACTTTCTCGACGGCGGCGACGGCAACGACCGGCTGTTCGGTGACGGTGGTTCCGACTCTCTGTTCGGCGGCGCCGGCGATGACTACTTGGCCGGAGACAGTGCCGGCCAGCAGATCGGCGGCGACGATTACCTCGACGGCGAGGCCGGCAACGATATCCTGCTCGGCGGCGGCGGCGCCGACATTCTGCTCGGCGGGGACGGTACGGACGAACTGTACGGCGACAGCTCCGACACCCCGGCGGCGCAACAGGGTGACGACTATCTCGACGGCGGCAGCGGGGACGATCTCCTGATCGGCAACGGCGGCGATGATGTTCTTGACGGCGGTGCCGACAACGACACCCTGGTCGGCAGCGGCGGCGATGACACCCTGCTGGGCGGCAGCGGGGATGACAGCCTCTACGGCGAAGCCGCTGACACGCCGGACGCCGACCAGGGCGACGACCTGCTCTACGGCGGCGCCGGAAAAGACACCCTTATCGGTGCCGGCGGCGATGACGCGCTGTACGGCGGCGAGGGCGATGATTTCCTCGATGGTGATGCCGGGGGGTTGGCCGCCGGCCTGTATGGCGACGACTATCTCGACGGCGGTGCCGGCAACGACGTCCTGCTCGGCAACGGCGGTTCCGACACCCTGGTCGGCGGCAGCGGTGATGACAAGCTCTACGGAGAGGCCAATGACACGCCCGCGACGGTCCGGGGGGATGATTATCTCGACGGCGGCGACGGCAACGACACTCTCTACGGCATGGCGGGCTCCGACACCCTGCTGGGCGGAGCGGGAACCGATATCCTCTACGGCGGCCAAGGCAGCGATACCCTGAAAGGCGGTGACGACACCGACCTGCTCTACGGCGATACCGGCAATGACCGGCTGCAGGGGGATGCCGGGCATGACACTCTGAGCGGCGGCAGCGGCGACGATCAACTCGACGGCGGCAGCGGTGACGACCAGTTATTTGGTGGCGATGACGCGGACAGCCTGTCTGGCGGCACCGGCAACGACAGCCTGTACGGCGATGCCGGTGACGACCTGCTCGACGGCGGCGAGGGCGATGATCTGCTGACCGGCGGTGCCGGCAACGATGTCCTCCACGGCGGCAACGGGCAGGATCTGCTCAACGGCGGTGCCGGCACCGACATCGTCGACGGCGGTGACGGACAGGACAGCTATCTGTATGCCCGCGGCGACGGCCTTCTGACCATTCTCGACGCCGGCAGCAACACCCTGCGCTTCGGCCCCGGCATCAGCAGCGACAGCCTGACCCTCGGCCTCGGCTCGTTGCTGATCCGCACCGGCGCCGACGGCGATGAAATCCACATCGAAAACTTCAATCCCGATGACGTTTTCTCCCAATACGCCATCGACCGCTTCGAGTTCGCCGACGGCACGGTTTTAAGCTATGAGCAGCTGCTGGCTCGTGGCTTCGACCTGAGCGGCACCGCAGGTGACGATGTTATCGAAGGCACCAGTGTCGATGACCGCCTGCGGGGTCTGGCGGGCGACGACACCCTGATCGCCAGGGCCGGCAACGACCTGCTCGACGGCGGCAGCGGGGCGGACACCATGCGCGGCAACCAGGGCGATGACATTTACCTGGTTGATGATGCCGGTGACCGGGTCGAAGAGCTGGTCGGCGAAGGGACCGACGAGGTTCGTTCCTCCATCAACTACACCCTGGGGGCCAACGTCGAAGACCTCACCCTGACGGGATCGGCAGCGCGAGGGACCGGCAACGAGCTGGACAACCGGCTGGTCGGCAATGCCGTCGACAACCGCCTCGAAGGCCTGGCCGGAGATGATCAACTCTCCGGCGGTGACGGCGCAGACCAGCTGCTCGGTGGTGACGGGCAGGATCTCCTGGAGGGTGGCGCAGGCAACGACCGCCTGGAGGGTGGCGCGGGCGATGACTCCCTGAATGGCGGTCTCGGCGCCGACCTGCTTGTCGGCGGCACGGGCAACGATTCCTACCTGGTCGACAACAGCGCCGACCAGGTGATTGAAACGGCCGGGGGCGGTTACGATCGGGTTGACAGCCGGATCGACTACACCCTGAGCGGAGATGTTGAACAGCTGACCCTGATCGGTCCCGCCGCGCACACGGGCGTGGGCAACGCCGAGGACAATCGGCTGGTCGGCAATGAGTTTGACAACCAGCTCAAGGGACGCGGCGGCAATGACCGGCTGGATGGGGGGGGCGGCAACGATCAGCTGTACGGCGGAGCCGGCAATGACGACCTGGACGGCGGCGCGGGCGACGATCTGCTGCGTGGCGGCCGTGGGGATGATCTGCTCTACGGCGGCAGCGACAGCTTTGATGAAGTCTATGGCGGCTCCCCGACCAATAACGACCAGCTTTTCGGCGGTGCCGGCAATGACCAGCTGGACGGCGGATCCGGAGACGACCTGCTGTTCGGCGGCCGGGGCGACGACATTCTCTACGGCGGCGATGACGGCTCAGGCGGCGGCTATTATGTCGATGGCGGCTACTGGGTCGATACCGGCGGGGGAAGCAACAACGACCACCTCGACGGGGGCGCCGGCAATGACCAGCTGGACGGCGGATCCGGAGACGACGTGCTGCTCGGCGGTGAGGGAGACGACATCCTCTACGGCGGCGATGACGGCCGGGGCGGCGGCTATTATGTCGACGGCGGCTACTGGGTCGACACCGGCGGGGGAAGCAACAACGACCATCTCGAAGGCGGTGCCGGCAAGGACCAGTTGGACGGCGGATCCGGAGACGACGTGCTGCTCGGCGGTGAGGGAGACGACATCCTCTACGGCGGCGATGACGGACCCAGCGGGAGTTACGATCCCTATGGCGGCGGATACGGCGGCGCACTGAGCAATGACGATATCCTGGACGGCGGTGCCGGCGACGACATTATCAGCGGCGGCAGCGGCAACGATCAGCTTCAGGGCGGCGCCGGAACAGACATCCTCGACGGAGGTTCAGGCAACGACCTGCTGGACGGCGGAACCGGGATCGACACCATGGCAGGCGGCAGCAGCGACGACAGCTATTACGTCGACGGTTACAAGGTCGTCACCGTCATCCCCGGCAGTGACGGCACAACTCCTCCCGGCCGGGGGGCCGGTTGCGACGATGACGACCATGATCACGATCACCACAGCCGGGGCAACGAAGGGGTCGGCAACGGCGAGGATCCGCCGCCGCCCGGACATGAACACAACTGGAATGACGGGCCCGGCAGTCACCCCGGGGAACCGGACCGCAAGGGCCGTGACGGGGACAGGGCATGGAAATCGGACCATGACGGTCATGACCGGAGCGAAGACACGCATGGCGATGCCGTCCGGGAGCATGTTCAACGGGACCATGACGGGGACAGCGGCCACGGAAACCGGAAACGGGACAGCGACGATGAGGGTCACGTCCATCGACATGGCGACAGAGACCGTGACGACGGCCGGGAAGCCCGGGGCGGGCATGATGATCATGATGGCGGCAACCCCTGCCATGACGGTCGGGGCAGGGACGATGAGAACCGCCGGGAGCACCATGACCACGGGGACGATCATCGGCATGGCGACCACCGACGGTCGGGATCCGCTCTGGTCTACGACGATCTTGTCATCACCCGCTATGTCACCGACCAGGTTGAGGAGCAGCCCGGCGGCGGCTACGACCGGGTCTTCAGTTCCATCAGCTACGGCCTGACCGACAATGTCGAAGAACTGATCCTGACCGGCAGCGACAACCTGGACGGCACCGGCAACGACCTGGCCAACCGGCTGGTCGGCAACAGCGGCAACAATCGTCTCGACGGCGGACTGGGCGCCGACACCCTGCTCGGCGGCGTCGGGGATGACAGCTACATCGTCGACAACCCCGATGACACCATCATCGAATTCGCCGATCAGGGCTATGACCGGGTCGAGGCGGCGGTCAGCTACAGTCTCGGTGAGAACCTCGAAGCCCTGACCCTGGCCGGATCCGGCAACCTGCGGGGTACAGGCAACGCCGCTGACAACCTCCTTGTCGGCAATCGCGGCAACAACCGTCTCAGGGGCCGCGGCGGCAACGACCTGCTGTCCGGCGGGGGCGGCAATGACCTGCTCAAGGGCGGTGCCGGCGACGACGTCTATCTCTACCGGCGCGGTGACGGGCTGGACCGAATCGAGGACGGCAAGGGGCGAAACAGGATCCGCTTCGCTGAGGGGATCGGCCGCGGGGATGTCGCCATCCACCTGGTCGAGGACAACGGCCGGACCATCGCCCAGCTCCGTCTGCTCGATGACCGGGGGCAGACCCTGGCCGAGGGGATTGACCTGGTGATGCAGGCCGGCAGCCTGCCGATCGGGAGCATTGAATTTGCCGACGGGCAACAGGTGGCGCCGGACGAGCTGATCGTGGCCCGCGCAACCCGGCAGGGAACGGCCGGCCGGGATCGCATCCGAACCGGTGCCACCGATGACACGATTCAGGCCGGGGGAGGTGATGACCTGGTTCTGAGCGGCCGCGGCAATGACCTGCTGCGCGGGCAGGCCGGCGACGACCTGCTCGCGGGAGGGCTGGGGCACGACCGGCTCTACGGCGGTGCCGGCGCGGACCGGCTGTTCGGCGGTTCGGGTGACGACCGGCTGAGCGGCGGTCGGGAGGCCGACCTGCTGGTCGGCGGTGCCGGCAATGACCTGCTCAAGGGCGGCGCCGGCGATGATATCTACTGGTTTGCCCGGGGTGACGGCATCGACCGGATCGAGGATGGCAAAGGCGCCAACCGGCTTCGGCTGGCGCCGGGGATCGATCGCGACGATGTGGCGATTCGCCTGGTCAGGAAGCGGGGGGAAAAGATCGCCCGCATCCGTCTGCGCGACCGGCACGGCTCCACGCTGGACGAAGGGATCGATGTGGTGATGCACAAGGGCGCGTATTCCCTGGACGAGATCAGGTTTGCCGACGGCAGCCGCCTGGCCCCCGAGGAGCTGTTGGTGGCGACCGAGAGACAACGGGGAACCGGCGGCGCCGACCGGATCGCAGGCGGGGCGGCGGATGATGTCATTCATGCCCGGGGCGGCGACGACCGGGTCGCAGGCGGACTGGGCGACGACCGGCTTTACGGCCAGCGGGGCGATGACCGCCTTGCGGGAGACGCCGGACACGACCGGCTCTATGGCGGTGCCGGGGATGACCGGCTTGCCGGCGGCTACGGCAACGATCTGCTGGTCGGCGGCGTCGGCAACGACCGGCTTGAGGGCGGCGCCGGTGCCGACCGCTACCTGTTCCATACCGGTGACGGCCGGGATCGCATCGAACTGGAGGAGGGGCGCCGCGCGGCCGGCGACAGCATCCTGTTCGGCGCCGATGTCGAGGCCGGCGACGTGGCGCTGCTGCGCGACGGCGAGCAGTTGAAGGTCGGCTACGGCAACGGTGACCGGATTGTGGTCGAGGACTTTTTTGCTGACGGCCGCGCCGGCGCTCTGGAGAAAATTGTTCTCGATGACGGCCGCTATCTGCAGACCGACGATATCCAGCGCATTGTTCAGCAGATGTCCGCTTATGCCGTACAGGAGGGAATCCGTCTCGATACCCTCAGCGACGTGCGTCAGAATGACACGCTGATGACCGTGGTCGCAAACTCCTGGCACTCCGCATAGCACGTTTTGAGTTTTGCTGCCGGCCGGCGTGACCGGCCGGCGGGATATTCCCTGAATCAGTGAGTTTCTGTTGGATGGAGAGTGCAAGTGCTTGGCCTGAAAGAGGTTTCCAAAAATCTGAAGCGCACCCACAGGTTCGCTGGTGATTTTTGGGAAGTTCTGGCAGGTCAATGACTTGTGCTCTCCGCCGACAAGGAACTCACTGATTCAGGTACTCCTTTCAGGTGGTGTTGCAGTGGTTGTTTTTTCGATCCGTCTCCGGTGTCAGGGGGTGTTTCTGCTTTCCCTTCTGACAATTCTCCGGATGCTGGGAAGCCCTCTCCCGGCCACGGCCGAAACTATCGATTTTGTCAGTGTTCAGCGGCAGGCCCTGGAGCACTCTTTTGCCCTGAAAGTGGCCGGAAGTGATCTTGCTCTGAAAAAAATTGAACAGCAGGAAGCCGGATCGCTCTATTTCCCGACCTTGTCGCTGCGCTATGACACCGGCTACGCCTGGGCGCTGAATGCCGACGGTGAGGCTGTCACCATCGGTGATTCGATCGGGGCCACCGACCTTTCGACCTGGCGCAATGCGTTCAGTCTCTCGGGGAGCCTGCTGTTGTATGACGCGGGCGTCCGGGAAGCCGGGGTGGAAAAGGCCCGTCACGGGGTGCGCGCCGCCGAGCAGGCGCGGCAGAAACAGCAACTCGCGCTACGCCTGCAGGTGCTGGAAAGCTACCTGCAGGGGGTGCGGTCCCAGACCGATCTCAGCATCCGGAAACAGATTCTGGCCGCCCGTAAACAGCTGTACCGGGCGCTCGACCGTCTGCGGCAGGCCGGTACCATCGATGAGGCCAGGGTGCGGGAGGCGGCCCTGGCCCTGGCGGAAGAGGTCACCCGCATGGATGACCTGGAGTTACAGTTTCACGCGGCCCTGGAGTCCCTGACCATGCTGACCGGACGGACGTACGATTGGCGCGACACGCTGTTGGCTCCTCTGCCGAATCCCGAGACCGGGATCGAAAACCCCGTTGATGTGAGCCGTCTGCCCGAGATTCGGGAACTGGATGAAGAACTGGCGCAGTTGCGGGCGCAACGGGAGGCGGCCGGGCGTTCGATGTTTCCTACTGTGGGTCTGTATGGCAATTACCGTTGGTACGGTGCCGACGCGGACAGCGGCTGGCAGGCCCTGAACGACTTGAGCGGGCGCGATGCCACCCTGGCGGTGGCGGTCCAGTGGGAGTTCTTTTCCGGGTTCCGCGACCGATTGCAGGTGGCGAAGCTGGATGAACAGATCCGGCGACTGAGATGGCAGCGCCGACAACGCATCGCCGAACTGCAACGGGAGGTTGCCACCCTGCAGCACCTTGCCCGGCAGATGCCGACCCGGATCACCCATCAACAACAACGCTCAAAAGGAGCCGAAGGAGTGGATGACGCCATCACCCGCCTGGGCAGCCGGAAACTGCTCGACACCCCGTCAATCCTGGCAAAGCGGATCGAGCGCCTGGGTTCGGACCGGGAAGAGAGCCTGAAACGAACCCGGCAACAGGGGGACCTGTTACGCCTGGCCATCCTCAGGCAGGAAGCCGGGTCATGATCGGCGGCCTGCTGGCTCTGGAAGTCGTGGCCCGCATCAATCGGGTGGATTTTGATGCCCGGGCGGTGGTCCGCGAGTTCGGCCTGCAGGACGAACTCGCCCCTGAGGAACTGATCCGGATCGCCAAAGTTTTCGGGTTTCGGGCCAGGCGCAAGAGCCTTTCCCTCGAAAAGCTGGCTTCCGGCTATCCTCTGCCGGCCATCGCGATCTTGAACTCAGGCGGTTACCGGGTGCTGCTCAAGGTCGATCCGGTGGCCGGCAGGGCACTGCTGCTGACTCCGGGAGAAAAGAACACTACCGAGATGGATGCCGACAGCCTGCAGGCGGAGATGGACAGCTGCCTGGTTCTCAGTCATCGCAAATCATCCTCCCACTCCGGGTTCGGGTTCCGCTGGTTTCTGCAGGAGATCGGCAAATTCCGCCGCATCATCGCTGAGGTGCTGCTCGGATCCTTCGTGGTTCAGCTGTTCGGACTGGTGACGCCGCTGTTCACCCAGGTCATCCTCGACAAGGTTCTCGTCCACCACAGCCTCTCGACCCTCGATGTCCTGGCGGTTGCTTTTCTGGCGGTGGTGCTGTTTGAACTGCTTTTGAATATTGCACGGAACTACATTTTCATCCACACCACCAGCAAACTGGACGCCAAGCTGGGCGCCAAGCTGTTCAGGCACCTGCTCGGCCTGCCGTTTCGCTACTTCGAGTCGCGCCAGGTCGGCAATATCGCCGCCCGGGTGAGGGAACTCGATACCATTCGGGAGTTCATCACCAACAAGGCGGTCAGCGTGCTGATCGATGTTTTCTTCTCCGGAGTGTTCGTGGTGGTGATGCTGCTCTACAGTGTCAAGCTGACCCTGGTGGCGCTCGGTTTTGTCACCGTGATCGCGCTCCTCTACCTGACCGTGACCCCGGAACTGCGGCGCCGGCTGAAGCAGAAATTCCAGATGGGGGCCGCCTCCAACTCCTACCTGGTGGAATCGGTCACCGGCATGCAGACGGTCAAGTCCCTGGCCATCGAAGGGGCGATGCAGAGACGCTGGGAGGACCATCTGGGTCAGTATGTCCGCTCCAGTTTTCGCCTCGCGAATATGTCCAAAATCTCGGGCGCGGTGGCCGGGTCTCTGCAGCGGTTGATGACCATCTCCATTCTCTACCTCGGGGTCAGGGCCGTGCTGCAGGGCGAGATGACCATCGGTCAGTTGATCGCCTTTCAGATGTTTGCCGGCCAGTTCACCGGGCCGGTGCTGCGGCTGACCAACCGGTGGAACGAGTTTCAGCAGGCGCTGCTGTCGGTCGACCGGCTGGGCGATATTCTCAACCAACCCCTGGAAACCCCCTCGGACAAAGCCATCACCCTGCCCAGCCTGCGGGGGCAGATCCGTTTTGAAAATGTCAGCTTCCAGTACACGCCGAACGGTTCCCGGGTGCTCGACGGGGTCGATCTGACCATCGAACCGGGGCAATGCGTGGGGATTGTCGGACGCAGCGGCAGCGGCAAGAGCACTCTGGCCAAACTGCTGCAGCGGCTGTACATCCCCAACGAAGGGGCAATCTTCATTGACGGGATCGATGTCAGGCACATGAATCCGTTCTGGCTGCGGCACAATATCGGCGTGGTGCTGCAGGAGAACTATCTGTTCAGCGGCACCATCCGCGACAATATCGCCCTGCCCCGTCCCGACGCCCCGATGGAACTGGTCCTCGAAGCGGCCCGCCTGGCGGGAGCGCACGAATTTGTTTCCGCCATGCCCGAAGGCTACGACACCCGGGTCAGCGAGCGTGGCGGCTCCCTTTCCGGCGGTCAGAAGCAGCGGATCGCCATCGCCCGGGCGTTGATCACCAGACCGCGGCTGTTGATCTTCGATGAGGCGACCAGCGCCCTCGACTACGAATCGGAAAGGATCATTCGTGACAATATGCGGGCCATCAGGCAGGGGCGCACCACGCTGATCATTGCTCACCGGCTGTCGACGATTCGCGACTGCGACCGGATTCTGGTCATGGAACAGGGCAAGGTGGTTGAATCGGGGACCCACGAACAACTCTTGAACCAGGGCGATTATTATCATCACCTGCACAGTCAACAGGCCTGAACATGTTCCGAACCCGAAACGATCATCACCAGTTCAAACCGCTGCTGGTCGAAATTGAAGAGGAACCGCTCAATCCCCTGGGGCGTCTGATCTTCTGGACCATTCTCGCGGCCCTGCTGCTGAGTGTCCTGTGGATGTTTTTCGGCCGGGTCGACGTTGTGGTCTCAGCACGCGGCAAGGTGATTCCCGCCGGCGAGGTCAAGGAGGTCCAGCCGCTGACCAGTGGCGTGGTCAGGGCGATTCTGGTCAAGCCGGGCCAGAGAGTTGAAGCCGGCGAGGTGCTGATGGAGATCGACCCGACCGAGACCGAACCTGAACTGGCCTCGATGAAGGCCGACCGGAAACGGGTGGCCCTTGAACTTAAGCGCCTTGATGCCTTGTTGACGGGAACAGACTTTACTCCTTCGCAAAACCTCTACGATGACGAGATCGTGGAGGTCCAGAGGAAACTGTATCTTTCCGCAAAGGAGACGCTGGCGAAACAGGTTCAGGTTAAACAGGAGGAATTGGCCCAGATCGAACAACAGCTTGCCGCGGCGCAACAGTCTCTTGAACAGGCCGATTACCTGTTGCGGGTCGGCCGCGACCGCCTCGACCGGATCACGCCGGTGCGGGATCTGCTCAGCAGGGACGAATACGACCGGGCACTGACCGATGTGGCGGCCTACAACAGCCGGCAGATCACTGCCCGGCACAAGGTGGAGGAACTGGAGGCGTCCCGCGGGCAGGTTCAGGAGCAGATCCGGTTGATCGAAGAGGAGAATCGCAACCGGCTGTTGACCGAGATGGCCCGGAAACGGCAGGAATCACTTTACCTGACATCAAAAATCGAACGAACTGAATTCGTCAACTCCCGGCAGCAGATCCGGGCTCCGGTACGCGGCTATGTCGCGCAACTCTTTGTCCACACCATCGGCGGGGTGGTGACTCCGGCCGAAAAGCTCGCCACCCTGGTGCCGGCCGATTCCAGACCGGTGATCAAGTCCCGGATTTTGAACCGCGACGTGGGTTACGTTCACCCCGGCATGGAGGTCGCGATCAAGGTCGACACCTTCGATTTTCAAAAGTACGGCATGTTGAACGGCCGGCTGCTGCAGGTGGCTCGGGACAGTGTCGACGATGACCGTCTCGGTTTGGTTTACGAAGCCTATGTCGAACCGCTGGAAACGTCTCTGCTGGTCGATGGTGTTCCAACGTCGTTGACAACCGGGATGAGTGTCACCACTGAAATCAAGGTTGGAAAAAGACGCATCATCGAGTTTTTCATCTACCCCCTCATCAAGTATTGGGATGAAGGAACCAGTGTGCGATGAAAGAATCGATCTATGGTATCAACACCGAGCGTCGGCCGCATATTCTCATGGCGATGTGAGAGCAATAACCTGAATCAGTGAGTTCCTGTTGGATGGGGAGTGCAAGTGCTTGGTCTGAATGAGATTTCCAAAAATCTGAAGCGCACCCATAGGTTCGCTGGTGATTTTTGGGAAGCTCAGGTAGATCAATGACTTGTGCTGTCCGCCAACAAGGGACCCACCGATTCAGGAATAAGGTCAAATTCTGGAAACTGGCATCTCACAACACCCTGAATAAACCCTGAATAAACCCTGAATAAACCACTCCGTGTCGAATATCCATTCGTTATAAAATCCGGTCAATAACCCACATCTATTGTCATCAACATTTAAGTATTTTCTCAGCACTTACCCCAGCTTCCGATCCAGCCCCCGGTACTGCACCGCCTCGGCCAGGTGCGGCTGGCGGATGTCATCTTCCCCTGAAAGATCGGCGATGGTGCGGGCGACCTTGAGGATGCGGCTGTAGCTGCGCGCCGACATGCCCAATCGGTCAACCACCATCTCCAGCAGTTTTTCTCCCTCTGCGTCCAACCGGCAGAACTGTTTCAGGTGCCGGGCCTGCATCTGGCTGTTGGTGTGCAGGCCGAAGGGTTCCAGGCGCTTGCGCTGAATCTGCCGCGCCGCCTCGACCCGGGCGCGGATGGCGGCGGATGATTCGGCGCTGCAGGTCGCGGCGAGATCCTTGTGGGCGACCCGCGGCGCCTCGATGTGCAGGTCGATGCGGTCGAGCAGCGGTCCGGAGAGGCGGCTGCGGTAGCGCTGGGTCATCAGCGGGGTGCAGGAGCAGGGGTGCTGGGGGTCGCCCAAAAAGCCGCAAGGACAGGGGTTCATCGCCGCCACCAGCATGAAATCGGCCGGGTAGGTCAGGGTGGTGGCGGCGCGGCTGATGGTGACCTGGCCGTCTTCCAGCGGCTGGCGCAGCATCTCCAGCACATTCTTCTTGAACTCGGGCAGTTCGTCGAGGAAGAGAATACCGCGATGGGCCAGGGAGACCTCTCCCGGCTTGGGATAACTGCCACCACCGATCAGCCCGGCATCGGAGATGGTGTGATGAGGATGACGGAAGGGGCGCGAACTGAGCAGCGCCTGTTCGCGAGACAGCAGACCGACAATGGAGTGGATCTTGCTCGCTTCCAGCGCCTCCTCGAAAGCGAGCGACGGCAGGATGGTCGGCACCCGTCGGGCGAGCATGGTCTTGCCGGAACCGGGGGGGCCGACTAATAGAACATTGTGGCTGCCGGCGGCGGCGATCTCCAGCGCCCGCTTGGCCTGCTCCTGGCCGGCGACCTCGGCGAAGTCGGCCTCGCCGGAAACCCTTTCGGCCTGCAACAGCGCGGGGTC
The DNA here is from genome assembly GCF_002898515.1 of Geothermobacter hydrogeniphilus. Taxonomy (GTDB): domain Bacteria; phylum Desulfobacterota; class Desulfuromonadia; order Desulfuromonadales; family Geothermobacteraceae; genus Geothermobacter_A. The sequence continues at coordinate 12,726 of NZ_PPFX01000040.1, forward strand.
GACCACCACCGGCTCAAGAACCTGTTCGCGGTTGAGAAAATCGACCACCTGGCCCAGGTCCTCGACGGCGTAGACCGGTGAACCGGCTGCGATGGCCCCTTCGGCGGCGTTTTCCCGCGGCAGGATCAGGCCGTCGACATCCCAGTCGCGGGCGGCGACGGCCACCGGCAGGGCGCCGCGCACCGGCTTGACGCGACCGTCGAGGGAGAGTTCGCCGAGCAGCACGTAACGGCCGGCGTTGCCGTTTTTGACCACCCCGGTGGCGCTGAGCAGGCCGATCGCCATCGGCAGGTCAAAGGCGGCGCCGTCCTTCTTGATGTCGGCGGGGGCGAGGTTGATGGTGATGCGGCGGGCGGGAAACTCGTAGCCGGAGTTCTTGATCGCGCTCTTGACGCGGTCCTTGCTCTCCTTAACCGCTCCCTCGGGCAGGCCGACGGTGGCGAACTGGGGCAACCCCTGGGCAATATCGACTTCGACTTCAACCGGGTAGGCATCGATGCCGAGCAGGGCACCGGAGGTGATTTTGGCGAGCATGTTCCCCTCCTGGGAAAGAGTCCGGTCGTCAATGACCGCTCTCAAGATAGCGGGAAATGCCGGCAACGGCAAGGGTGGATGGCTGAAAGTCGTTATCGGCGCAGGCCTCTTTCAACGACAGCCGATACGTCGCACCCCTTCCATGCCGGAAATGCGGCTGATCAGTTCACGGCCGATCCAGCGGTGGTGGTTGGTGATCACATATTCGAGGGAAATTTCTCCGGCTTCGAGATCGACGCCGATTTTGGCGGAAACGATCCGCAGGCGGTGTTCCGCGAACAGCTGTTCAATCTCCCGGTCCAGTTCCGGGCGGTTAACGGCCGTGACTTTCAGGTTGGTGTAGCGATCTTTCTTGATAACCGGCTCGAAGCGTTTCAGCCAGACCAGGCTCATCAGGGCAAGAAAGGTCGACAGGCCGCCGACAATGAAGAGACCGACGCCGAAGGCCATGCCGAGGGCGGCGACCATCCACAACGAGGCGGCGGTCGTCAGGCCGCGGACGTTGACCCCTTCCTTCAGAATCACCCCGGCTCCGAGAAAGCCGATGCCGGAGATGATCTGCGCGGCGGTCCGGGCCGGGTCGAGACGGAGGATCGAATTGCTGTCCAGAGCCCCGTACTTGACTACGAAAACCTCGGAAATGACCATCATCAGGCAGGACGCGACGCAGACCAGTATGTGGGTACGGAGCCCGGCCGGGCGGCCATGCCGTTCCCGCTCCATGCCGATCATGCCGCCGGCCAGGGCCGCCAGCAGAAGCTTGACAGTCACCATCAGGATATCGCTGCCCAACAGGTTGGCTCCCCAGGTTTCCATAGGATCCTTTCGGTCTGCTGCAACAAGGATGTCATGCCTTTGAAATTATTGCATTCATCGGGCAGAAGACAAGTCCCGGCGGGTTCTTTGCGCCGGGAGACAATAATTTGCTTGCTCAGCCTGCTACTGCCCGAGACAGGCCTGCAGGTTGTCGGCCATCCCCTGCAGCAGGGCGAGGTAGCTGTCCGGGCTATCGGGCAGGGTGGCGCCGATCGGGTCGAGTTCACCGTGGCGGGCGCCGGTCCCTTCGATCAGGGTCGCCACCAGGCGCGGTTCGAACTGCGGTTCGCTGAAGACGCAGCGCACGTTGCGGTTCTTGATCTGACGGCGCATTTCACGAATCCGGCGCGCTCCCGGCGCCCGTTCCGGGTGGATCGCCAGAGCGCCGAGGGGGTGAAGGCCGAAGGCCTGTTCAAAGTACTGGTAGGCATCGTGAAAGACCAGGTAGGAAGACTGCCGCAACGGAACGAGTTGCTGCTTGAGGCGATGCTGCAGCGCGCTGATCTTCCGCTTTTCTGCCGCGGCATTGGCCCGGTAGCGGGCGGCATGCCGCGGGTCAAGCTGGATCAGCCGGGCGCTGAGGGCATTGAGCAGTTGCCGGGCATTGGCCGGGTCGAGCCAGAGGTGGGGATCGATGCCGCCATGTCGGTGCTCCTCGTCCGGATCTTCTCCCCAGGAACCACCTTTGCGGGCCGGCAGCAGATTGATGCCGGGCAGCTTGGTCAACTGCAGGGTCTTTGTCCGCAGGTTCGGATCCCGCAACGATTTGGCGAGAAACGATTCCAGTTCCGGCCCGATCCAGAGGATCAGGTCGGCGTGGTGCAGCGCCCGCATCTGTGAAGGGCGCAGGGCAAAACTGTGTGGCGAGGATCCGCCCGGCAGCAGCAGTTGCGGTTGACCGACGCCGGCCATAACCGCGACGGCCAGACCGGCCAGCGGCTTGATGCTGACCACCACGCGCGGGGCCGCCAGCGCCTCCGGGGCGGCGGCGAACAGCAGGCAGAACAGCAGCCATCCCGCGACCGGCAGCAATCGTCTGCGCACCATCAGCAACTCCTTTGAATCACTCACCACGACAAGCGGATTGGCGATTCGCAACAAAATGTTATAGTGTTACATATCACAGGAGGCCGCATGTCACAACCGATTGCTGATCATCCCTTCACCCCGCACGACCACCAGCAGTGCATCGACCAGGCCATGGCCCGGGCCGAAGCCCTCTGCCGGCGGCAGCGGGCGCGCCTGACACCGCTGCGCCGCCGGGTACTGGAACTGCTCTGGCAGAGTCATCGACCGGTCGGTGCCTACGAGCTGCTTGAACAGCTGCGGACCGGGAGCCGGGCGGCACCGCCGACCGTCTACCGGGCACTCGATTTCCTGCAGCGGGTCGGCCTGGCGCATCGCCTCGCCTCGCTCAACGCCTACACCGGCTGCTGTTATCCGGGAGAGTCCCATGCCGGACAGTTTCTTATCTGCCGTTCCTGCCAGGCCTCCAGCGAACTGAGTTCGGCCGGTGTCAGCCGTTCGATCCGGCAGGCTACGGCAGCGGCCGGTTTTTCCGTCGAGCAGCAGACGGTGGAAATCCACGGACTCTGCTCCCGCTGCCGGGAGGACTGAAACGGATGGCCGACAACCGTCGCACCCTGCTTGAATTGCGGCAGGTCAGCTACGCCCGCCAGGGGCGGATGCTGGTCGAGGGGGTCGACCTGCGCATCGCGGCGGGAGAAATCCTCACCCTGATCGGTCCCAACGGCGCCGGCAAAACCACCCTGCTCAAGCTCGCCCTCGGCCTGCTGCCACCGACCTCGGGCCGCATTGACCGCTTCCCGGGACTGAGTATCGGCTACATGCCGCAACGGCTGCACATCGATCCCTCTTTTCCCTTGAGCGTGAAACGTTTTCTGCACCTTGCCGGCCACTGCCGCCCGCGACAACTGGCCACCACCATGGCCGAAACCGGTATCGAGCCGCTGGCCGGACGCGCGATACAGAACCTTTCCGGCGGCGAGTTGCAGCGCGTGCTGCTGGCTCGGGCGCTGCTGCGCAATCCTGATCTGCTGGTCCTCGACGAACCGGCACAGGGCGTCGATGTCCATGGCCAGACCGAACTCTACCAGCTGCTGGCCGGTCTGCGGCAACGGCGCGGCTGCGCCATCCTGATGGTTTCCCACGACCTGCACCTGGTGATGGCGGCCACCGACCGGGTGGTCTGCCTCAACCATCATGTCTGCTGTACCGGGTCGCCGGAAAGTGTCAGCCGCAACGCCGATTTTCTCACCCTGTTCGGCCCCGCGGCCCAGCACAACCTGGCCTTCTTCAGCCACGACACCGATCACCACGAGGGACACCCCCATGGATGACTTCATTCTACGCGCTCTGTTCGGCGGGCTCGGCGTCGCCCTGGTGGCCGGGCCCTTCGGTTCCTTCGTCGTCTGGCGGCGGCTGGCCTACTTCGGCGACACTCTTGCCCACGCCGCCCTGCTCGGAGTCGCCTGCGCCCTGCTGTTCGACCTGGCGCCGATTCTCGGCGTGTTGCTTGTCTGCCTGACGCTGGCGCTGCTGCTGTTCCTGCTGCAGCGCGGCAAACGCCTGGCCGGTGATACCCTGCTCGGCATCCTCTCCCACTCGGCGCTGGCCCTCGGGCTGGTCGTTCTGTCACGGATGGAAACGGTGCGGGTCGACCTGCTCGGCTACCTGTTCGGTGACATTCTCGCCGTCAACCGGGCCGACCTGGCCTGGATCTACGGCGGCGGGGCGGTCGCCCTGGTCGGACTGATGGTTCTTTGGCGGCCGCTGCTGGCGATCACCGCCGACGAGGACCTGGCCCGGGTCGAGGGAGTGAAGGTCGACCTGGTGCAGGCCGCCTACCTGCTGCTGATGGCGCTGGTGGTGGCGATCATGATGAAGGTCGTCGGGCTGATCCTGGTCACCGCGATGTTCATTATTCCGGCCGCCACCGCGCGTCAGCTGGCACGCAACCCGGAAAGCATGGCGCTGCTGGCGGCGCTGGTCGGCATCCTGGCAGTGAGCGGCGGAATCGGCAGCTCGCTGGCCTGGGACACCCCGGCCGGGCCATCGGTGGTGCTGGCGGCGACGCTGCTGTTCATCCTGGCACAGATCAAGGGCAGGATGTGAGATGAAAGAACGCAGGGTCAGGGGAAAAGCAGCAGTTTCAGGGCGAAGACCAGCACCGTGACCGTCACCACCTTCTTGATCCAGTCATGCCCCCTGGCCACCGCCAGCCTCGGCCCGATCACGCCGCCGACCGAGTTGCCGGCCGCCAGCGCCAGGCCGAGCGCCCAGTTGATCTGGTCGTGGTAGATAAACACCCCGAGGGCGATGAAGGTGTAGGTGAAGATGACAAACACCTTGACGGCGTTGATCCGCACCAGGTCGAGACCATGGACCAGCAGCGCGGTGATGACCAGGAAACCGACCCCGGCCTGAACAAAACCACCGTAAACCCCGACACCGAAGAAACTGATCACCAGGACCAGCTTGCGCAACGGACCGAAGACAACATCCTCCCGACGGAAGCGTTTCATCGGATCGAGGGCGGTGAAGACCATCACCCCGATCATGATCAGCGCCAGGATACGTTTGAACAACTGGTCATCGAGACTGATCGCCAGATTCGCCCCGAACCAGCTGCCGAGCAGCGCCGGCGGGGTGCAGAGCAGCGCCAGCTGCAGCGGCAGCATGCCGCGCTGGCGAAAACCGCGGATGGCGAAGATGTTCTGGCAGAAGATGGCGATGCGGTTGGTGCCGTTGGCCATCGCCCCGGGCAGGCCCATGAAGATCAGCAGCGGCAGGGTCAGCAGCGAACCGCCGCCGGCCAGCACGTTGAGGATGCCGGCGATCACACCGACGGCGAATAAGAGCGGGAGTTGCCAGAGGTAGGGGTCCATAACTCGTTTTTCTCTTGGTTCAGGCCGTTAACTCAGCAGTTGCTCAAAAATCCTCGTCAGATAGCTGCTGCCATCACGCAACCTCACCGACTTCTGCCCCAATTCGTTCTCGTCGTGCCAGTCGAGTCGCAACACGCCTTTTTGAATCATGGCCTCGGCAAGCTCCATCTCCTTGTCCGTTGGAGCCGAACCTTTGAAGCGCCCCAGCGGGGATGAATCTCGCAGCAGGATGAAGGAATGAATCGCCCAGTCCCTTTCGGTGCGTCGGCTCAACTCCCTCGCCAGCTCGTTCAGCTGTCCGCTTGTGGCGACACGTACTTTGTCGTTCAGAGCCCCCGTGCTGTTCAGGCCAAGATCATCGTCCTTGACGATACCGGTCTGCCCTTTGGGGTCGAACAGAGTCAGCGTCGTCTTTTTCTTCTTCTCATCCACGATCCACAAAACGAAATCGGGATAGAAAACCCGCGTCTCCCCCTCGAGGTAGAGGCCGATGGAACGCAGGGACTCAACGTTGCGCATCAGGTAGAATTCCCGCGAATCCCTGGCATAGTTGGTTTCGATGAAGGCCAGAATGTCGCGCAGAAATTTGCGCTCACCGGCGTTGAGCTTGTCCGGAGTGATGCCGATGCGTTTGAGCTTGTACCTCTTCAGCAGATTTTCCGTCGCCTCCCCCAGCAACGGCTTGTAGATATGATAGGGCTCCTGCTCCTCCTTGAGTTGCAACTGGAGCTGTTCGCGCAACCCGGCGTCATTCTCGAATTGCTGTTTCTCTTGATCGTTCGCGAACTCAAAGGTCAGAGAATAGCGGTCAATGAAATCGCCGGGCACACCAGCAACGCGCTGCCTGACCTCCTCGTACCGGTAGTGGCGCCTGTCGATGTCATAGCGCACCTTGTGGAAAATCTTCTCCAGCACATCCCGCTGAACCTCGTCCAACACGCGCTCAACCACCTGCCAGGAGCGATCCGACAGACCTTGATCGTAAAGCACCTGGCGAACCACCGGCAGCAGGTTGTTCAGGGTCAGTCTCTCTGACGTCGCGCCGTTCTGATAATAGAGCTGAACCCGTTGCTGGCGGCACCAGGTCTCCAGGCGCTGCTGCAACCAGGTCAAGGGCAGAAAAAATGGCTGCTCCAGGCAGGCCTGCAGCTGTGGAATCAGATTCTCGCCGGAACAGGACCGGTCGCTCCGGTAGTCGAGTGTAAATCCGGGATTGACAAGTGCCCCCTCCAGAACCTCGCCATGGGCCAGATACTGCCAGTTCCAGCTATGGTCGTGCGCATCGAGGGTTATCCGCAACGGGGCGTCAAATTCGAACTGGCCGACCTTGAAGGTCTGCAGTTTGGGCTGATAATCCTCAAAGGAGAGTTGCTGTTTGCCGACTTTCACCACACTCGGCCGGACATCGATAGTGAAGGGTCCGGCAATCGCGGGAAGGTCCTGTTCGAGCGCCTTGAGAAAGGTCTCCAGCCAGGAACGGTTGAGACTGAAGATATTGAGGGTTTCCAGGCGGCGCAGGCGGTTTTCCGGGGTTTCGCTCTCGAGCAGCTCCTGATAGTCGGCGCAGTGCTCGAAATGTCGCCGTTTACCATCGCCGCGCACCCCTTTGAGGCGGACCCCTCGACCGAAAATCTGGATGATCTTGTTCCCCTTGCTGGAGCCGAGATTGATCAGGCCGATGATCGAAACCCGAAAGCAGTTCCAGCCTTCGGCAAATTTGCGGCTGCCGACCAACACATTGATCGGCGAGGCGGGATCATCAATGGCCGTGAAGTGGCACAACGGGCTGACAATATCCGCCTTGATCAGATGTACCAGCGATTCCCCGCCAGCGTTGTGCAGCTGCGGGTGTTCCTCGCAATCGGCGAAAAACTTGTCGCCGTTGCCGACATTGATCAGCCCCCAGTAGGCGCCATCCCCCCAGGAGAGCCAGACCTCGTCCTTGACCGCCGGAGAGCGGGTCAGGGTCAGCCTGCCACTGCACTGTCCGTTGAAAATGATCTGATAACGCTGCCGCTCCTCTTCCGGCAGATGTGCCAGCCAGACGACAAACTTGCGGATGTCGGAAACCTCGTCCTTGCCTTTCCCTTCCTGCTTGGCATCCTCGACCGTGTTCCCCATGAACGCCAGCAGGGGTTTGTCGGGAAACCGGCCACCGAATGAGAGTTCTCCGGCCTCCGACTTGCTCACGACCAGTTGCTGATGGGCCTGCAGTTTGCCCTTGAGGGTATCGAAAGTGGCGGCAAAAAAGGCTGCCTCGCTCTTCCCTTGGTCGGCAAACCGGTCGTCGCTCAGAGATTGCAGGGCATAGTCCTTGCCGTAGCCGTCTTTGAAGAAACGGTAGTAGTTGTAGTCGTAGACGATCTGTTCTTCATACTCGCGCACATGCTGCTCGGCGATGCCGTGATAGGTGGCCGAATACTCGAAGAGAAAGCTGTTCTCGGGCCGCAGCAGCTCCTTTCGCAGTCGCTTAAAGGCCCCAATCTTTTCCTTGCCGCCGCTGGCCAGGCCGATATGCCCCTCATCGACCAGCACCAGCCGGAACAGACGCTTATGCTCCGGCATATTGAAAAAACCGGCCTCGCGGTTGAGCAAGGCGCCCGTCGTTTCAACAATCAGTTTGATGCGGTTGTTGCACAACCTGTTCAGTTGCCGCACCAGTTCACTCAGCTCCCGCTCATGCTGGGCAATGAGATTGACCCCCGGCGTGGTCAAAATCAGCTGCAGCTCGTCAAAGTCCTGCACCCCGCCGATATGGTCGATGAACTGCAGGATGTTCAGGTGCATCAGCAGGGTCTTGCCGCTGCCCGTCGCCATCCAGTAAGCCAGCGCCTTCTGGTCGATAAAATCCCTGCCGGCCCTTTTTTGACTGAGAAGATGCTCGGTGAAATAGAGCGCCAGAATCTGATAGTAACGTAGCTTGAAGCGAGTATTCAGCAGACGATTGTAATCCGCCAGCCACTGCTGAATTTTGCGGGCCACGGGTCTGGACAGGCCGCTGTGCTGCCGGGAAGCGTAGCTTTCCACCTGGCGCTGATAGTCAGGGTCATGCCCTTCGGCGCGCTGATGAAAATCGGCCAGCAATTCCTTTTTCAGCCGGTTGTAGAGTTTCAGTTCCATAAAAATCCGGCCCCATCCGTGCTGAACGGCACGGCAGACCCCTCGACAATCACATAGGACAAGATTGTTATCCCTCCAGATTTCAACATTTCAAGCAAGGACAGGACCGGCAAAGAGCCGACCAGTCACATACCCGTTACACAGAGTCCAACCAAAATCACTCATCCTTGGAAACAACCGTATAGGCCTGATCCACCCGATTGGGTTTGTCAGGGTAGCGCAACCGGAGGACTCCATGGCTCACCATGGGCGTCAGGTAGCGCGCCCGTAGACTGTCTGGATTGCGCTGCAACAGGCCGGCCAGTTCCCGGCGGGTCAGCCAGCGCCCGCGACAGATTTCAACTATCAGCCTTTCCATCTGCTCCGGCGGCAGTCGCTGACGATTTTTGGCCGGTTCGGCAATCTTCAGGAGTAGAGGGTCGAAATCCTTATGTATGGAGTCAGCGCCCTTATGTACGGAGTCAATATCCTTACGTACGGAGTCGGTGCCGTTATGTACGGAGTCGTTGTCACCAAGTCGAATGTCAGAAGCCGGCAAACGATAGCGTGTCCAACGCCCCTGGCCTTCCTGTTGCAGAGTACCTTGGGAAACCAGCCCTTGAAGGATACGCGTTACGTCACTGGCGTGCCGCCCAGTGATCTGCCGCATTCGGGCATTATCGACCGCTCCCTCGATATCGGCTGTCACCAGAGCCTGGATCTCAATCTCACTGAAACGGCCGAATCTGGCTCCAAAACGCGCCTGCAGCCGTTGCAATGAATCCTCGGGGATCAGGCTGACCATCGGCAACACCCAGAGTACCCGATCCGGTTGGACCTGTTCTCTGACCATGGGCGAGCGCCAATGCTGTGAATTCCATCCCTGAAGGATCTTGTCGACCCCGGAGCCGGCTTTTTCCGCGCCGCCGATCATCATGAACATGGTCTGAAGAGATTTGTTTCGGCACTCACTGACATTGCCGCGCATCAGCTGATCAAAGGAGACCAACAGCGTTCCCGGATTGGAGAACTCGAAACGATCCTTGTGCTTTTCGACCACGATACCGCCCTGCCCCTGATAATCGGCATGGATCAAGGCATTGACCAGGGCCTCGCGAATCGCCTCGTGAACGATGGTCTCACCGCGACGGAACAGATCACTGTCAAGCTGGAAGGGGAGCTTCAGATCCTGGGCCAGTCGCTGGATCACCCGCAGATAGAACTGAAACAGGTTTGCCGGCCAGGTTCCGTCAACAGTCAAACGGTCGGTCCAACGGATTTCAGGATCAGTCGACAGTTTTTCCCGGTAATCGACATGATATTGCGGCAGCGCTTCGCGGATCGCCTCATCGCAACCGAACATCAGTAGCCCGGCCACCGTCACCCCTTCGATGCCGCTCAGCCGGTCACGACGCCAGCCCCCCAGCTTGGTCAGCAGGCCGATATCGTCCTCACTCAACCAGGGGTGGGTCGGCTTGTGCGAGGCAAAACGCTGCCGATACTGCTGCAGGCTGGTCCGGTCCAGGTCGTCCAGGGTGAAGCCCTCGATAATTCGGCTGTCGGCCGGCTGCTCGGCACGGTCGGAGAGCATCCGGCCGACTTCCTGTTCCGTGCAGTGATAATCCCCCTCGAAATTGCGGCGGTAGGTTCCGGTCAGCGGGTTTTGGCCAAGAAAGACCGGGCGTTGATAACGGGTTGCCTGCGGCACACGAATAGCGAGAATCAGACCATCAGGGTGCGGCACTTCAGCCAGATCGGTGTCACAGAGCAGATTTGTGCTGACCTTGCCCCGGTTGTTGATGGTATCCCAGAAATTCTTCTTCAGTTTCTCAGGGTGGTCGACGCCGCTGACCCCGCCGTCATCCTCAACACCAAGCAGAATGACACCACCATGGGTATTGGCCATGGCGCTGTAAGTCTCCCACAGGCTGCGTGGCAGACCGCCTTTGGCCGACTTGAACTCAAGGTCATCGCACTCTGCCCAATCGAGCCGGGCAAGAATTTCGACCGAATCGATTCTTGGCGCCTTGCGGTTTACCATGACGCCCCCCGCATGAAATCGGCGGCGGTAATCAAAATGGTGTCGATGGCGAGGCAGCGCAGATCGGCGTCGTGGTTCACCTCCAGCCGCTGCAGGGTGCTGACGCCCTGTGCGTCGACATATCTGGCGAGGATGGCGTTAAGGTTGGCGGTATCGTCCTCGGCATCGTCGATGTCGCGAAAAACCACCAGGGTGCCGTGGGTGGTCTCCACCGCCAGGTAGGGGCGGTCAAACTCGCGATAGAGCCGCCGCGACTTGACCCAGTAGCCCTGCAGATAGCACCAGGTCTCCATCAGGTCGATGGTCTTTACTTCCCGCGCCTTGCCGATGCGGAGGGTCTGAGAGAAGGGGCGCGCGAGGTCGAGGGTGGTGGCCAATTGATTCTGCTCGGGGCGGAACAAGTAGCTGACCGGCACCTGCTTGGGCAGGGTGGCCTCGTCCCAGACCGGCACCAGGTTATCGAGCAGGTCTTCGTACTGTTCTAAAATCTGGACTTTAATACACCTAAGTTGCACATCATTGGAGGCAGGAATGCAGTCTTTCCAGTGAGTTGAATATACTGCCCGCTTTACACGAGGCTTTAGGATGCTTTCAAAATATTTCCCCATTTCGATAAGAATGAAGCGACGGGGATCTTTCTTACTAAGAACAGCTTGCCCCGTAGTTCCCGACCCAGCAAAAAAATCGACTACAAAATCATGCTTTGCTGTCGACATGTCCAGAAGTTCTGAAATCAATTTTACCGGCTTAGGATTTTTAAACAGCTTTGGCCCTAAGATACGGGCAAGGTCTTGGGTGCCATCTCGATTACGCCCATACCTTTTTGCATCCACCAGGAGGCTTCTTGGGGTGACGCCTCTTTGGTCAGGTTCCCAAGTCTTAGTGTAAATTTGCCAATTCCCCTTTTTGTCCTTGTTGAAAATCAATTGATCTCGCTCTTTTTCGACCTTGTCCTTACTCCACCGCCATATTGTGGTTCGCCTATCAGGACTCGGTTGAGGCGGATAAAGCAGTTTGCCATCCGGGGCTTCGATAGGGAAGTCCATACTTTCGCTATATGAAAGACTAGTTTTATCGAGTCTCTCGAGGTAATAACGACGCCCATTCTCTGACCGATTGTATTTTGCTGTCATTGCCGCACTTTCGTGCTCAATGCGGTTTACTAAAACTTGTTCAATATTTTTGAACGCTGGAAATATATATTCATGCTCTATAACATGTGTTTCACTGTCGTCCCCACCACCAGCTTTTCGTTTCCAAACAAAAGGCGCTGCTGCGCCTTTTCTAAATAGAATTGAAAGAACCTCTTGCAACCGCATTTGTTCTTTTTCATTAATACTGCAAAGAATTAATCCGGACATATCCAGAAAAAAGGACGCTAATTGTAGACGATCAAACATCATCGACGCCCAGCTCGAGTGGCGGAAGCTGTCTTTGTAGAGAAAACCGTCGCCGCCGGTGTTGTAGGGCGGGTCGATGTAGATGCACTTGATCTGTTCGCGGAACTTCTCCTGCAGCAGGTTGAGTGCCTGCCAGTTCTCGGAATTGATCAGCAGGCCGTCGGTCTGCTCGTCGAGGTTGTCGAACTCGGGCAGGCTGAGCAGATCGTCCTGAAAATCGGGGTCGGTCTTGAGGTAGAGGCTGGTATCGACCACCAGGGTCGGGTGCTCGGCGAGCTGTGCGGCGTCCGTGATATCAACCTTGAACACCTCGCGCCATTCTTCCCGCTGTGCTTCGCAGGCGAAGACCCGCTCGTGAAAGGCCTCGGGAATCTTGCCTACGGAAATCAGGTAGTGGGTGTCGACCACCTTCTTCTTCAGTTCGAACAGCCCTTTTTGAAACTCCTCAATCGCAGACAAAAAGGCGATCAGCCGGTCGGCGACCTGGTTAAAGGCGCGGGCAATGAGCACCGTGGCGTTGTCTTCGCCGGCATGCAGCAGGGCGTCGAGATCTGAGAAGATCACCTGCTTGATGAAGCGGTTTTTCTCGCGGGTGAGAAAGCCGAGCAGGTCCTTGTGGATGAAGTAGTCGGCATCGTTGCCGACATAGAACTTGTTGAGGTTGCGATCGAGCTGCCAGAGGGCTTTGGCGGTGGCGTCCTGCGCCAGCGCCTCCTTACGGGCCTCGACGTTTTTGCCGAGGTCCTTGAACTCGTCGCGACCGGCCAGGGCCTCGACATACTTGTCGAACTTGAGGCGCAGCTGCCCGATCCCCTTGACCGAACCGCCGTCGGTCTTGTCGTAATCGTCGCTCAGCTCGTTGAACAGCGGCTTGCCGGGCGGGTCGTCATTCTTCCCCGGTTTTTTATACAGATAGGGGATCAGCTCCGTTTCCTCAGCAAATACCTCCTGCCAGAGGCGGGGGTAAAGCACGGTTTTCGGCGTGGAGGCCGCCGCCAGGGCGAAACGCACCTGCCAGAGGGTACGCGGGTTCCCTTCCGCGTCGGTCTCCTCCACCGGCTGAATATCGAGCAGGCGGTACTGCTTGACGGCGTTCTCCTTGTTGTTGTTGCGCTCGCTGGTTTCAGCGTCATCTTCGCTGCCGCACAGGCGGAACTCGATCCACTTGCCGCCGATTTCGCAGCGCACGCTGTGAAAACCGTTGCCGGTCTTGATGTAGTAGCTGTCCTTGTGTTTCCAGTGGAAGAGGGTGTCGGAGCCGTCGTAATCGGTCTCATAGGGAACCTTGAAGGCGCTGGCGGCGCGGGTGTTGTAACCGAAATCACCGTTCTGGTAGTAAAGCTCAAAGAAATTGAGCAGGTGGTTGTAGACCCGCACTTCGAGGTCTTCAGTGGAGAGCTGCCGGGTTTCGAGGAAGGTTTTGAGGTGGGCTTCGGCCTGCTCGCGCTCCTGGTCATCGGCCAAAACCAGCAACGCGCGAAAATCGTCCTGCGCCGACAGATTGTCGGGGGCGGCCACAAGCGTCTCCCATTTCGCCTCCCCCTTTTTCCCCAGGGTCGCCGCAAACGCCGAGAGCCAGTTGCGCGCAGCGTCGCTTTGGCTGTTCTGCACGCTGCCCAGCGCCCACATCACGGTAGCGCGCAGACTCTCCTCTCCCTCGCCATCGATAAAGGACTCGATGAACTTCCGCTTGAGGCGGATGATGCGGTAGATGCCGAAGTCGAGGTCGTGATCCTCGAACTGGAACATCCCCTTCAAAAAATCTCTCAGCTGGTCAAAGGCATTGAATTCGGACACGAAACCCTCCTGAGGTTGTCCTGGCCATTCCACATGTTCGGTCTGTCAGATTATGTCATTACAGCCAAATCCGCCAGTGCAAATAACCTTGCAAATCTTCCATACCATGAACAATTTACGAGGATAATTCACCCTCCCCCGCCAGCTCCCGGATCACTTCCCCAGCCATGGTCAGGCCGAAGATCGGCGGGATGGTGCTTGAGCTGCCGAGAATCACCCGTCGGTCGGTGCAGCGCCAGCGCTGATCCTCCTTGTTGGGACAGATGCAGTTCTCGGCGCAAACCGCGGTCCGATCTGACAGCTCGCGGAACTCCTCGGTTGAATAAACCACCTTGACGCCGCGCTCGATACCTCTTTTGCGCAACTCCCGGCGGATGATTTTCGCCAGGCGGCAGGTGGTGGTGTCGGCCAGGTCGGCGACCCGGATCCGGGTCGGGTCGAGCTTGTTGGCAGCCCCCATCGAGGCGATGATCGGGATCTTGCGCTCTATACAACTTTCGATCAGGTGCAGCTTGGCGGTGATGTGGTCGATGCAGTCAAGCACGTAGTCGTAGTCGCCGGCGAGCAATTCCTCGGCGTGCTCGGCCTCGTAGAAGGCCTTCAGCGGCCGCACCTCGCAGTCCGGGTTGATCGCCCGGCAGCGCTCGGCCATCACCTCGACCTTGGACCGGCCGATGGTCCCTTTCAGGGCGTGGATCTGGCGGTTGACATTGGTCAGGCAGATCTCGTCGAAATCGACCAGGGTCAGCTTGCCGACCCCGCCGCGCACCAGCGCCTCGGCGGCGTAGCTACCGACCCCGCCGACACCGAACACGGCGACCGAGGCCTCCCGCAGGCGCCGCAGGCCGTCGTCGCCGAGCAGCAGTTGCAGGCGGGAAAAACGATGTTCACTCATAATCCTCAATTCAATTCGGCTAAAGGCGAAAGGTCAAAGGTTCAAGGTTCGAGGTCAAAGGTTCGAGGTTCGAGGAAAAACCTCTGCGACTCAGTCATTTCCAGGGTTCATTTCCTGGTTGCAATTGCCGGCGCAGGATCCGGCGGGTGTTTTCCGTCGTAATCCTGGCCGTTTCCTCGCTGTCCCAGCCCCTGATCTCTGCAACTTTCGCGGCGATCAGCGGCAGCCATTCCGGCCGGTTCGGTTCGCCGCGGTGGGGATGCGGCGGCAGATCCGGGGCATCGCTTTCAAGAACAATGGCATCCTCCGGCAGGGCGCGCAGAACTTCGACCCTTTTGCGGGCATTGGGCCAGGTCAGCGGTCCGCCGAAGGCGATGACGAAACCGAGATCGACAGCCTCGCGGGCGATTTGCGGGCTGCCGCCGAAGCCGTGCAGAATGCCGCCGACCCGTTCGGCCCGCTCCCGGCGGAGAATGGCAAGCACCTCTCCCCAGGCCCGCCGGCAATGGATCAGCACCGGTTTGCCGGCGGCGACCGCCAGCTGCAGCTGCTCGTAAAAGGCCTTCTCCTGCAGCCGACGCGGGACGTCGATCATCCCGTCCAGGCCGATCTCCCCGACCGCCGCGCATTCCGGTTTCCGCAGCAATCCGGTCAATTCCGTCGCGGCGGAGTCATCCCACTGCGCGGCCATCATCGGATGCAGTCCCGGTGCCGCCCGGACAGCGGCATCGGCGGCGGCGATCGCCAGCAGGTCCGGCCAGTGCCGGCGGCGGACTCCCGGCAGCAGCCAGCCGCCGACTCCAGCCCGGCGCGCGGCGCTGAGAGCCGCCCCGGCGGTGGCTTCAGGTGCCAGCCGGTCGAGATGGCAATGGCTGTCGAAAAGTTGCGAAACGACTTCTGTCATGGTCGGCATGCTAGCACAGCGAAGCGGCCGACAAAACCCCGCTTTTACTTGCCTGTGGAGCTAAGCCATGATACTTACAAATGAATTGCCCAGTTCGCGGCTCATGCCAAGCATTGACTTTCATCGGAGGGAGTACCGTCATGGCCGACGCGTCCGCCAGCAATATCTCCTATATCCGCAAGGTTTTCTATTTCACCCATGCCACCGGCATCCTCACCGGCCTGCTGTTCCCCTTCGCGGTCTCGCCACTGCTCGGTCCGGCCGCCCGCAGCTGGCCGTTTATTCTCAGTTGCCTGTTCATGGGCTACGCCGTCGGCGCGGCGATGTTCTTTTTTGTCCGCATCACCCTGAAAAAGCAGCTCCGCCAGCAACTCGACCTGCTGCAGCCGCTGCTCGGCACTATCGATATCGAGCAGGAGACGGTTGAGGGGATGCACCAGGCGGTAGCGGCCTCGGTCAATCAGGTCGATCAACTGGTACGCGGGCTGCTGCGGACCATCGACGAGTTCGTCCCTCTCTATCACGGTATGGCGGACGGCAGCCGTTATCTCTCCGATCGGGCCCGGGACGGTCTGGCGGCGGCCATCCAGACTCGCCAGAACGTCGAGCAGATGGATGCCAAGCAGCAGGAGATCGAGGAACAGGTTCGGCAGCTGACCAACCGCTCACAGGACGAAGCCTCCATGTCGCGCGAACTTTCCGCGTCGCTTGAAGAGATGGCGGCGGCCATGGACCATTCGACCGCCAAGTTTCTCGAAACGTCGTCGAGCGTCGACGAACTGGCGTCCAGCGTCATCGAGGTTTCCAGCCAGGCTGAAGAAATCGCCCGTTCGGTCGAAGGGACGGCGCAGGACCTGGATGCCACCGGCGCCGCCCTGGAACAGATTCGCAGCGGCGTTCAGCAGGGCGCCGAACAGGCCGAGAATGTCAAGCAGGATGCCGAAAACGGCCTGCTGGTGGTGCAGAGGTCGATCGACGAAATGGACCTGATCGAGGACGAAAGCCGCAAGGCGATGGCCGCCATGGAGCGCCTCGCGCAACAGACCGGCGAGGTGGCCAAGATCATCGAAGTGATCCGGGACCTGGTGTCCGATACCGAACTGCTCGCCTTCAACGCCGCAATCATCGCCGCCAAGGCCGGCGAGGAGGGCAAGGGCTTCTCGGTGGTGGCCGATGAAATCCGCGATCTCGCTGACCGCACCACCAGCAGTGCCCAGGATATCCAGCGTATCGTCAAAGCGATCGGCGGAGAAACCAAGGAGGTCACCTCGGCAGTGGCCGCCACCAGCGAGCGGATCGACAAGGGTAAGGAACTCTCCCGTTCCGCCGGCGAGGCGCTGCGCAAAATCCTCACCAGTTCGGTCGAGGCGGTCAACGCCTCGGAGGAAATCGCCCAGGTGACCGGTTCCCAGGCCGAGCGTGCCCGCACCCTGCTGGACGATGCCGGCCACAGCCTGCGTTCGGTCAAGGCGATTGCCCGCGCCATCCAGGAGCAGCAGTCGGCTATCTCCCGCATCCAGGAAGGGGTCACGCAGATGAAAGCCGCCTCCGACCAGATCGCCCACGGCATGGAGGAACAGGTGCAGGCCAACCGGGATTTCGATCGTGGGCTGGCCGACCGCGAACGGCAGATCAAGGCGATTCAGGACGCGACCGGTTTTCAGCGGCAGATTTCAAGCGAGATTTTCGAGCACTTTGCCGCCTCTGAAGAGCGGCTGCGCAAGAATGCCGACCGCGCCAAGGTCATCCTGGAAAATATCGAGGTTCTGGAAACCCTGGTCGAGAAGCTGCGCGGCCAGACGGAACGTTTCCAGCACTGATCCGGAATACTGTTCGGCCCCCCTACCCAGGCTCTTCTTTTCACCCGATTCAGGTATCAGACAATCCCGTGCAGCGGGCCGCCCGGCCCGCCCAGTTCGTCGACTCTCTTTTCCACCTCGGGCAACTCTTCCAACGGCGGGGCGTGGTGCGCCTTGAGACGGGCATCGATGACCAGCGGCCCGGTGCAGCCCCAGTGCTTGTGGAGCGTGTCCGCGCCGAGGCCGTCGATATCGACCGCCGGATCGGAGCGGGTGAAAACCGTCCACAGCCAGTCGTCGAGGGAACGGGCGACAAACCGCGGATCATCGACCAGCACCACCAGGGCGATTCCTTCATCCATGCCGAGTTTTTCCTGCCGGCGGCAGAACTGCTCGAGGACCGGGTCGTTGCCGTGGGGCGGGGCGGCCCAGGCCGGAGCCCGGACCGCCAGCACGCCGGGCAGCGGCAGAGTCGGGTCGGAGAAACCGTCCGGCAGGCGCAGGTTTTTCGGCAGGGCTGCGGAAAGGCGGCGCAAGGGTTTTCCGACCGCCGCCACCACCAGCTTGGAACCCCGGTTGAGGCCGCGCCCCGAGTAGTCGAGGGTGTCGATGGTGGTGCGGGTCTGGAAATGCAGGTCACGCCGCCAGTCAACCCGTTCCAGCATGAAGCGCAGGAAATCGTCGATCCGATGCAGCTCGGGCGGATTGTCCCCGGCGTTGGCGATCAGCAGGTACTTGGCCAGCGACAGCTGTCCCTGGCCGAGAATGGCGTTGGCCTGGGTGAGCAGTTCCTGGGGACGACCCGGTTCTGCGTAGGGAGTGTAGCGCTCACTGCCGACCGCCAGCAGCAGCGGATGGACGCCGGCGGCATCGACCGCGTGGACGGCGTGAACCCCCGGCAGAACCTCGGGGATCAGCTCACCGGTCAGTTCATGAATGAAGGCGCCGAAACTGGTATCCTCCTGCGGGGGACGACCGACGGTGGTGAAGGGCCAGATGGCGTCGGGCCGGTGATGGACGGTTTCGACCCGGAAGACCGGAAACTCGTGGCCGAGACTGTAGTAGCCGAGATGGTCGCCGAACGGACCCTCCTTTTTCAGCACCGCCGGATCGAGCCAGCCCGACAGACAGAAGTCGGCCTCGGCCGGCATCGGCAAGCCGTTGGCGGCACTGGTCAGGTCAATCCGCCGTCCGCCGAGCAACCCGGCGAAGGCGATTTCCGGCATCCCCTCCGGCAACGGCATCACCGCCGCCACACTCAAGGCCGGCGGACCGCCGACGAAGACATTGACCCGCAGCGGCTGTCCGGCTTCCAGGGCTCTGCGGTGGTGAATGGCGATGCCGCGATGGATCTGGTAGTGCATCCCCGCCTCAGCGGGGTCGTAATCATTGCCGGAAATCTGCACCCGGTACATGCCGAGGTTCGAATGGCGCCAGCCGGGCGCGAACGGGTCTTCACTGTAGACCTGCGGCAGGGTGATGAAGGCGCCGCCGTCCCGGGGCCAGGAAACAAGCTGCGGCAGCTGTTCCAACTCGGTCCGGTGCGCCAGGATCGGTGCCTTCCTGACCCGCTTCGGCAGCAGGTGCCGAGCGGCCAGCGGCGCCCGCAGCATGGCGCTCGGACTCTTCAGCAATTCCCGCGGGTCAATTTTGGCCCGGACCAGGGTTTCCACACCGCGCAGGGCGTCACGAAACAGCCAGCGGGTTCTCTCCAGGGTGCCGAACAGGTTGCCGAGCATCGGAAACCGGCTGCCCCGCGGCCGGGTGAAGAGCAACGCCGGTCCGCCGGCCCGGTAGACGCGGCGCTGTACGGCGCCGATTTCCAGGCGCGGGTCGAGTTCCTGTTCAATGCGGATCAGCTCGCCCCGTCGTTCCAGGTCGGCGATGCAGTCCTGAAGATTTCGATATCCCATCTGTTGTTCCTCATGCGGTGGACGTCCGCATCATAACGGAGCTGTCCACGGAACTCAACACTCCTCCATCCCCCCTAAATCCTTACAGGTTTGCAAAAAAGGAGATGAACGGGACCGCTCTTCATGCTAGTTTAGAAGTTCTGCTATGGGAATTGCCGTGCATCAAGAGGGCGGAGAGGGGGGCTTTCCCGCAGCTGTTTCCGGACCCTAACCCGACTGAAGCCCTATGAAGCACTCCTGGTGGCACCGTTGCCTCAGTCATATCCGGCAGGCCCCTGATCTCGCGGGGCTGCACGCCCTTTGCTGCAGCATCTGCCGGCAGTTGAAGATTGACCATTTCCTGGTCCTCGGCGGCCAGCTCACCAATCCGGCCGAAGCCGGTCTCTCGGCCCTTTCCGGGCTTCCCGATGACTGGTGGTCCCTGCTCTGCCGGGCGGAGCGTTTTCAAAGTGACCCGACCCTGAGGCATGCCCTGCAATCCCACCTGCCGCTCTTCTGGGCCGACCTGCCGCAATCACTGGAAGACGAGGGGCGGGACTTCATTGCCGATGCCGGAGACCATGGCCTGGTTGCCGGACTGACGATTCCGGTGCATGGTCCGGCAGGACTGTTCGGGGTTTTCACCCTGGCCAACGGCAGCAACCACCCGCAGCCGGAGAAAAGCCTGCAGCAGGCCCTGCCCAGGGCCTGCCTGGTCGGCGGCTACCTGGTTGACAGCCTGTTGCGTTGCAGCGACGAACAGGCACAGCCGCTGGCGACCATCCCCCTGACCGGGCGGGAGAAAGACTGCCTGCTGTGGACAGCGAAGGGTAAAACCTCCTGGGAAATTTCCAGTATCCTGCATATCGGTGAACGGACGGTGATCTATCATCTCAACAACGTGTTGCGCAAACTCGGCGCCGCCAACCGCCAGCAGGCGGTGGCCAGAGCCTGCGCCCTGGGATTGCTAACCCCCGAATTTTCCCTGGATCGGGCGGTGTCCGCTCCGGTGGATACCAGGGAGCAGTAAACATATGGCACCCTCTGCCGCAATCCTCGTCTGGGGGCCCGGCACTCTCCAGACGCTGCTGCCGACAACCGGAGACTTTTATCACTGCCGAACCAGCGCCGAACTGATGCTTCGCCTCAAACAGCAGGAGTGGCAACTGGTCCTGCTTGCCGGCGTGGAAGAAGCTACCATGGCGGCGCTTTCCAGGGCGATCAGGGCCGTCAGGCCGCAATTGCGGATCATAGAACTGCGACCCACCGCGACCTCTGCGCAACGACTGAAGCTCCCCGCTCTCAACCGCAACCGTCTCTTCCATGCTCCGTTGGGAAAAGCGCCCGCCTGACAGATCCCCCGAAAGCTTTCAGCCTTCAGACAATCGGCAGGCCTAGTCGGCGAGCGAGGGATCGCGCGGCCAGGCGCAGGCCGTCACTGATGCTCGGATAGACGTGGACGGTGGTGGTCAGTTGGCTGACATCGAGACCGAAGCGTACCGCCAGGGTCGCTTCGTGAATGATGTCGGCGGCCCGCGGGGCCAGCATCTGGCAGCCGAGCACCCGCCCCGAGGGCCGTTCGGCGACCAGGATCACCCCGCCGCGGCGATCGCCCATCACATGTGCCTTGGGAACCTGGTCGAGATCGACATAGGCTTCCTCGACCTCGAGACCGCGGGCCCGGGCCTGCACAGCGGTCAGACCGACGGTGGCGAATTCCGGATCGCAGAAAACCGCCATCGGCGTGTGGGTGTGGTCGATGCGGCAGTCCGCCCGCGGATCGAGAATGTTGTTGACGGCGACCAGCGCCTCTCGGGCTCCGGCCGGGGCGATCAGCGGTGGTCCGGTAACATCTCCAGCGGCCCAGATGCCCGTGGTGCTGGTGCGCATCCCGGCATCGACCTTGATGAAACCATTCTCGTCGACCTCCACCCCCGCCCGGTCAAGACCGATATCTTCGGTTGCCGGCGCGGTGCCGACCGCCAGCATCAGCCGTTCGGCGCAGAGCCCGACCGGTGCTCCCCGAACCTTCGAGTAGAGACAGACCCCCTGCGGTCGTCCCTCGACCCGCTCGGTCTCAACCTCGGTCATGATTTCAACTCCCTCACTATGCAGGATGTCAGCAAACATCCGGGTCAGGCGCGGGTCGAATTCATGCAGCAGGCTTTTCCCCCGTTCCAGAATGATGACCTGGGTGCCGAAACGGGCGAACATCTGCCCCATTTCCAGGGCGATCACGCCGCCGCCGAGCATCAGTACCGACTGGGGAAAGTCGGGCAGATGCAGGGCACTGTAGCTGGTCAGGTAATCGACCGTATCGAGACCGGGAAGGGGGAGCACCCGCGGCGCGCCGCCGACCGCGATGAGAATCTGGTCCGGTCGCACGATTTCAGCGCCGACCTGCAACGCCCGCGGAGAGAGAAACCGTCCATGACCGCGCAGCACCTCCAGCCCCGGGGTTTTTTCCAGTTCGTGCTGGTAATGAGTTTCGCGCAGGGTTTCCACCGCCCGCTGCTTGAGACGCATCAGGGTACTGCAGTCGGGCGGCCCGGCCTTGAGGTTCAGTCCCCAGGCTTCTCCGCGGCGCGCGGCGTGGTACATTTCAGCCTTGTCGATCAGGGTCTTGCTCGGAATGCATCCCCAGTTGACGCAGGTGCCGCCGAGGTGACTCTGTTCGATCATCAGCACCTTTCTGCCGGCGGCGGCAGCGCGACGGGCGGCGGCGAAGGCGGTGGTGCCGCTGCCGAGGATGGCGAGATCGGGGTGTCGGGACATCAGGCTTGCGGCTTTCTCCAGGTGCTGACGATGTTCTCTTCGAGCCAGGGGTAGCGGCCGTCGAGAACTTCGAGGGCCCGGTCATAGGCGAACTGGTCATCGTTGCGGTAAATCGCCCGATGCAGCACCCCGATGCGCCGCCGCGCCTGTCGGCAGAAGAGGTCGGCAACCGGTTCGCAACCACTCGGGCCGTGCAGCGAGGCGGCACGGGAGAGAACCGCGGTCATGGCGAACAGTTCGGCGCCGATATCAACCAGGCGGGCGAGAATCGCCTGCTTCTGCTGCAGTCCCCGGCGATAGAGCAGCATCATGTGGAACAGGTCGCGGGCCAGCATGCGGCTGCCATTGGCAACAAAACGGAGATGGCGCCCCAGCAGCCCCGGCATGGGCGGCGCCCCGGAGATGGTCAGGCGCGGCAGCCAGAGTTGCGGATACCAGCCGGCATAGAAAGCAGCGGCCCGGCCGAGGTTGATTTTGGCCGAGGTGGTCGACGCGCCGGCAATGCGCAGATGCGGATCGAGGGCTTCGCGGGCGATGAAAAGGTGCATGATTTCGCTGGTGCCCTCGATGATGCGGTTGATGCGTGCGTCGCGCAGCATCCGTTCCACCGGCATCGGCAGTTCCCCCCGGCCGGCGAGCGAGTCGGCGGTCTCGTAGCCGCGCCCGCCGCGAATCTGCAGCAGGCTGTCGACCCCCCGCCACATCGCCTCGGTACACCAGAGCTTGGCCATCGCCGCTTCGAGGCGGATGTCGAGGTCGTCACGGTCGGCCATCGCCGAGGTCAGCCAGGTCAGGCTCTCGACGGCAAAGGTTTCGGCCGCCAGGGTAGCGATTTTGCCCGCCACCGCCTCGTGGCGGCCGATCGGCGCACCCCACTGCTCACGCTCGTTGGCCCACTGGCGGGCAATGGCGTTGGCCTGCTGCAGGACTCCACCGGCCGCCGCCGGCAGGGTCAGCCGGCCGGTGTTGAGGGTCTGCAGCGCCAGCCGCAGCCCCTGGCCGCGGCCGAGGACGATATTGTCGTTCGGCACCCGGACATTCTCGAAACGCAGCAGTCCGTTCTGGACCCCCTTGATGCCCATGAAATCGCAGCGATGGGCAACACTGAGTCCCTCGCTGTTGCCTTCGACGATAAAGGCGGTGATTTCCGGATGGTCTGCCGACGGGTCGTTGCTGCGGGCCATGACGATCAGCAGGTCGGCGATCGGGCCGTTGGAAATCCACAGTTTTTGACCGTTGAGGGTCCATTCGGTGCCCTCGGCATTGAGAGTCGCGGTGGTGGCCATGCTCGACGGGTCGGAGCCGACATCCGGTTCGGTCAGGGCGAAGGCGCTGATGGCCCCCTTCGCCAGCCGCGGCAGGTATTTCCTTTTCTGTTCGTCGCTGCCGTACAGCTTGAGCGGCTGCGGTACGCCGATCGACTGGTGGGCCGAGAGCAACACCGCGGTCGAGGCGCAGTGGCTGGCGATAAGCTGCACGATGCGGTTGTAGTTGACCTGCGAAAGGCCGAGACCGCCGTATTCGGTCGGCAGCTTGATGCCGAACAGGCCCATTTTCGCCAGACCGGCGATCACCTTTTTCGGGATCTTCTTCTCCCGGTCGATACGGTCGGCGTCGACCTCCCGCTCCAGAAAGGAACGCAATTCGGCCAGGAGCTTATCACCGGCTTCCCGGTCTTCCGCCGACTGCTCGGGAAAGGGGAAAACCAGCTCCAGCGGCAACCGTCCCATGAACAGTTCGCCGACGAAGCTCGGCTTGCGCCACTCGGTCTCACGGGCCGCCTCGGCTACTTCAAAGGCGCGTTGTTCGTCTGTGTTGTTGTCCATCATGCGAGTCCTCCGATCCGTCCTTTCCAAGGATAACAGGGAATGGGCGGCTCGCACGGAGGACGAGGGGAAGGGCAAACGGATCCGTCTAACCCAAAGCCACCGGCTGTTTTGCGGACCGAGGGTGGCGGGACGGGTGGAGATGCGAGGCGCCGCGCCGCTTCGGGCGCAAACGTAGCCGAGCTACGTTGAGTACCGATGCGGTGAAGGTAACGAAGCAGATTCAGCCGTAACGACAGCCGAATCCCGAAATTGCCGGTGGATTTGGGTCTAACCCAGCAACTCCAGTTCCCGTTTTTCCAGCACCAGCATGCGGTCACGCAGCTCAGCCGCCTTTTCGAATTCAAGATCGGCAGCGGCGGTCAACATCTCCTGCTTGAGCTGCTTGATCTCCCTGCGCAGCCGCCGCGGATCGTTTCCGTAGCTCGCCAGCTCCTCGGCGGCCAGGGGCGGGGCGGGGTAATCCTGTTCGGCAATATCTTCGAGAATGCTGCGCATGCCCTTTTTCACCGACTGCGGAGTGATGCCGTGCTCCCGGTTGTAGGCCAGCTGGGCGGCGCGGCGACGTTCAGTCTCATCGATGCAGGCGCGCATCGAGCGAGTGACGGTGTCAGCATACATGATCACCCGTCCGTCGACGTTGCGCGCGGCACGGCCGCAGGTCTGGATCAGCGAACGAGCCGAGCGCAGAAAGCCTTCTTTGTCGGCATCAAGGATGGCGACCAGGGCGACTTCGGGAATATCGAGACCCTCGCGTAACAGGTTGATGCCGATCAGCACGTCGAACCGCCCCTCGCGCAGATCGCGGATGATCTGCATCCGCTCCACGGTCTTGATGTCGGAATGGAGGTAGCGCACGCGGATGCCGAGTTCGTCGAGGTAGCCGGTCAGATCTTCGGCCATGCGCTTGGTCAGGGTGGTCGCCAGGATACGGTAGCCCTGTTCGACGGTCGTCCTTATCTCAGCGATCAGGTCGTCGACCTGTTCGCGAGCCGGCCGCACCTCGATCGGCGGGTCGACCAACCCGGTGGGGCGGACGATCTGCTCGACCACCACCCCTTGAGCCTGCTGCAGTTCGTAATCGGCCGGAGTGGCCGAGACATAGACGGTCTGGATGCTCTTGGCTTCGAACTCGCTGAACATCAGCGGCCGGTTGTCGAGCGCCGAGGGCAGGCGGAAGCCGTAGTTGACCAGGGTTTCCTTGCGTGAACGGTCGCCGCGGTACATGGCGCCGACCTGGCTGACCGAGACGTGCGACTCGTCGATGAACATCAGCGCGTCGTCGGGAAAATAGTCAAACAGGGTCGCCGGAGCGGTGCCCGCCTCACGGCCATCGAGATAGCGGGAGTAGTTCTCGATCCCCTGACAGTAGCCCATCTCCTCCATCATCTCGATGTCGAACAGGGTGCGCTGCTCGATGCGCTGCGCCTCCAGCAACTGGTTGTTGGCGCGGAAGAACTGGATGCGCTCCTGCAATTCATCCTGGATCAGCTTGATCGCCTTCTCGAGGGTCGGCCGGGTGGCGACGTAGTGGCTGGCGGGAAAGATGGCGGTCTGCTTGAGGCGGTCGATGACCTGGCCGCGCAGGGGGTCGATCTCGCTGATCGCCTCGACCTCGTCGCCGAAGAACTCGATCCGCAGCGCCCGCTCCTCTTCGTAGGCAGGAAAGACCTCAACCACGTCGCCGCGCACCCGGAAGGAGCCGCGATGGAAGTCGACGTCGTTGCGCTGGTACTGGGTTTCGACCAGCTTCTTCAGCAGCTCGTTGCGGTCCAGTTCCATCCCCTCTTCGAGCCGCACCAGCATGCCGTAGTAGGCCTCCGGCGAGCCGAGCCCGTAAATGCAGGAGACCGAGGCGACGATCAGCACGTCGCGGCGGGTCAGCAGCGAACGGGTGGCGCTGTGGCGCAGCTTGTCGATCTCCTCGTTGATGGCCGAATCCTTCTCGATGAAGGTATCGGTGACCGGCACGTAGGCCTCCGGCTGGTAGTAGTCGTAATAGGAAACGAAATACTCGACGGCATTTTTCGGGAACAACTCCTTGAACTCGCCGTAGAGCTGCGCCGCCAGGGTCTTGTTGTGGGCCAGCACCAGGGTCGGCCGCTGCACCCGGGCGACCACATTGGCCATGGTGAAGGTCTTGCCCGAGCCGGTGACGCCGAGCAGCACCTGGTGCCGGTCGCCGCGCTTAAGCCCGGCGACCAGTTCGTCGATGGCCTGCGGCTGGTCGCCGCGCGGTTGATAGTCGGATATCAGTTCGAATCTTGCCATAACGTGATCATTTAACCACAACCGGGCGGGTTGCGTCAGCAATGGTGAACGGGGAATGTTCCGGCGAGCGGGAGGCTATCTGGCTGAAATCCTTGACATGGGGAGAAAAAACCGTTACCAAGGGAACAATGGTAACAGGGGGGGGATCATGACACAGCACACACAAGCCGTCCGCGGAGCATTCCCAGCGGACGGCTTTTTGTTTTGAAGACGGCAGGCTCCGCCTCTGCGGGGCCTGCTGATCCTGGAACACAGCGCCGGTGTGACCTGTCAGCTGATTTGCACTTTTGTTCTGAGACGGCTGCACAGGTCTTTATCGGCTTGGTGCAGAATGTTCTGCCTAAGCCCTATAAGGCAATGAACGGCATTAAATTGAAGAAGTACCTGCTTAGCGCAATGGTTGACTGTTTTCTCACATACTTTGGCATATGGATGTACGTTACCGGCAAGGTCCCTGTGAAAAACTTTGAAATCGGTTACGCCAAAATTGATAAATGGCAAGCAATACCAATGATTCTGGCTGGTGTAATACTGCTTGGCTACCATACTTACGATCTCAACTTTCGCAGACAGAAAAATCTGCTAACATATTGAAATAATAAAGCAAAAG
>NZ_PPFX01000041.1 GCF_002898515.1 Geothermobacter hydrogeniphilus
ATGGCGCATAGACGCCGATTTGGGTAGCGGGGGAGACCATTTCATCAGATTCAGGCCAGAACCCGGGGGCAGGACAACACTATGCCGCGAAGTTTTCATTTCATCCTCTTTACCCTGATCCTGGCGGTCGGGGTTTTTGCCGGTGTCGGTCTGGAGCGGTTTCCTTTTCTCTCACCGTTCTGGTGGCTGGGGCCGATTTTACTTCTCTCCATCGGTCTTTCCGGGTTGCTGAAGCACTTTTCCAGCTATTATCTGTTCCTGGCTCTGCCGCTGGCGGCTTTTCTGGCCTTCGCCGTCGGCAACCGGGTCTGGCCCCCCTCGTCAGGTTCGACTCCTCCCCGAACTGAAACGGCTGACGGGCTGGTCCCTGTTCCGTTGGGTGGCAACGACAGCCTTCCGCGACATGTGCTTTACGCCCCGGCCGGAACCAGGATTACGGTTTTTGCCGCAGGCCTGCAAAAACCACGATTATTGAGATTCAACAGTCAGGGCGTGCTCTTTGTCAGCCTCCCCGGGGCGGGACGCGTCCTTGCCCTGCCTGACAATGACGGGGATGGCAGGGCGGACCGTTCCGTGGTCTTTGCCGACGGTCTGAACCGGCCGCATGGGCTTGATTTCTATCTTGGCGCCCTGTTCGTCGCCGAAACCGGGAAGGTTGTCAGCCTGCGGGATCTCGATGGTGACCTGCGCGCCGACCAGAAACATGTTGTCTCCAGCGATCTTCCCGCCGGCGGTGGACACTGGACCCGGTCTCTGCTGGCGGATGGCCACGGAAGCCTGTATGTCTCCGTCGGTTCAGACTGCAATGCCTGTCTTGAAGAAGATCCGCGCCGTGCGACGGTCCTGAAAATCCGGGCAGCCGGCGGCCGGGGGCGTATCTTCGCTTTTGGTTTGCGCAACAGTGTCGGCCTGGCTCTTGACCCCGTCAGTGGAGAAATCTGGGCCAGTGACAACGGCCGCGATCTGCTCGGCGACGACCTGCCTCCTGATGAAATCAACCTGCTGCGTGACGGCGGCGACTACGGTTGGCCCTATTGCTATGGCCGCCGGGTCCCGGACCCTGAACTCGGCAGCCGGCTTCGCTGTCGTCAGACCCAGCCGAGCGAGGTCGATCTGCCGGCTCATTCAGCCCCCCTGGGAATAACCTTCGGCAATGGTCTCAAGGCGGAACCCTGGATCCGCCGATCCCTGCTGGTGGCCTACCATGGATCGTGGAACCGAACTGTCCCGACCGGTTATAAAGTGGTTTCCATTCCTTTTCGGCAGGGACGTCCCGCCGGGCCTCCCCGCAATCTGCTCCGCGGGTGGCTGGTCAACGGACGCGCCTGGGGCCGGCCGGTTGCCCCGCTGGTCGGTCCCGACGGCGCGCTTTATCTCAGTGATGACCTGGCCGGAGTTATCTATCGCATCGTCATGCCCGGGAGTCAGTCATGATCTGCAAGAAATTTTTCCCGACCATCAGCCTGTTGTTTCTGCTCCTGTCGTCAGCCGGACCGGGCCTGGCCGACCAGGGCCGGGTTTTTCAGTTGCAGCACCGGGCTGCCGGTGAACTGCTGCCGTTGCTGCAACCGCTTGTCGATGATCAGACCCGCATCAGCGGAGCCGGGCAACAACTGGTGGTGCGCGGCAGCGAGGAAGAGATTCAGCTGATTGCGGAACTTGTCAGTGGTCTTGATACCGCTGTCCCCCAGTTCCTGATTCAGGTCCGCCAGCGACGCAGCGACAACCAGACACCGAGCAGGAGCCGAACCCTGGGGACGGCCGGCGTCGGAGATTCGGTAACACTGCCCACCAAGCCGGGGCGCACCATCGGCAACAGCCGACGTTCGGTCATCCAGAGCCTGCGGGTCGAGGATGGACAAAAGGGGTTTCTGCAGGTCGGCCGGGATGAGCCGTTCAGTACCAGCCAGAGGTTTTTCGCCGGTGAAATATTCGGCTTCGGTGAAACCCTTGATTACCGCAAGGTGAGTACCGGGTTCTGGGTCGAACCTTCATTACGCGGAAAGATGGTCCGCTTGCGACTGACCCCGCAAATGGAGACTCTCGACCCTGCCGCCAAACGCAAGACCGTTGAATTTCAACAGGCGGCCAGCGTCATCCAGGTTCCTCTCGGAGTCTGGACCAATCTGGCAACATCCATGTCCGACAGCAGCGATGCGGGCCGTGCCATGTTGACCTACAAGGCCGGTCATCGTGATCAGGTCCGGGACATCTGGATCAAGGTTGACCGCCTCAAGGAGGTACCCTGATGGCCATTGTCGAAGTCAGTATCGCTCCTCTCGGTACGGCACATCCCTCTGTTTCCGCCTATGTCGCCGCATGTCTGCGCATCCTGCGGGACAGCGGTCTCAAACACCAGCTCAACCCGATGGGAACAGTGATCGAAGGAGATCTCGACGCGATCCTCGCGGTCATTGCGAGGATGCACGAAGCCCCCTTCGCCAAAGGAGCATCACGGGTCTCGACGCTGATCAAAATAGACGATCGACGTGACTCCGAAAGCCACTCCATGCAGGGCAAAGTGGCTGTTGTCACAAAGCTTCTGGACGATTCCTGACGTGTTCCCTTTCCTGTTGACAGGGGGAAGGGGATTTGTTATCAATAGCGCACTTTTCACGGCCGGAGAGGTCGTGACGGCCCCGTCGCCAAGTGGTAAGGCAGAGGTCTGCAAAACCTCCATCACCAGTTCGAATCTGGTCGGGGCCTCCACTTAAGAATCAAGCCAGCCCCTTCCGGGCTGGCTTTTTTTGTTGAGGACGCCGGCTTTTTCATCAACTCTGCGTTGCAGCCCCGCTTCGCTTGTGCGACGTAGCTGCCGCTACGCCTCCGCGTTCATTGAGCTGCGCCTTGATTTGATAAAAAATCCAGCGCCTTGAGGCTGTGGCGTGGGATATTGGCCTGATCGTGATGTTGAAGCTTTTGAGGACGCCGGCTTTTTCATCAACTCTGCGTTGCAGCCCCGCTTCGCTTGTGCGACGTAGCTGCCGCTGGGGAATTTACCGATTGTTCATGTAACCTGGGGTGAGGACTCCGCATGGAATTGATTACTCCCGGATTCATCGTCCTCTTCATCCTGCTCGGTGCCGTTGCCGGTCTGCTCGCCGGTCTGCTCGGCATCGGTGGCGGGATCATCCTGGTGCCCCTGTTTCTGCATATTTTTCCACTGATCGGCTTTCCGCCCGAATATTACGTTCATCTCGCCCTCGGTACCAGCCTCGGGATTATCCTGCCAACGGCGATCAGCAGCACCTTCGGTCATCGTAAACGCGGCAACGTCGATTGGCGGCAGGTCGGGTTTCTCACCATCGGCGGCGTTGCCGGTGCCGTTGCCGGATCACACCTGGCTGCGGGGTTGAACGGTCGCAACCTGCAGCTGCTGTTCGCCGGCATGCAGATATTGGTGGCCGGCCGCATGCTGGTGGCGCGCAATTATCTGCCCCCTGAACGCAGCACTCGGGTTCCTCCCTGGATGCTGATCCTGGTCGGCCTCTGCGGTGGTTCTTTTTCGGCCTTTTTCGGCGTCGGCGGCGGCGTGGTGGCGGTGCCGATGATGGTTATCCTGGTCCAACTGCCGATCCATCTCGCGGTCGGCAACTCCAGTGCCCTGATCGTGGTGTCGTCCCTGGCGGGCATGCTGTCCTATATCGCCACCGGCAGCGGCGAGCCCGGACTTCCACCCTGGTCGTTCGGCTACGTGAACCTTCTGGTTGTGCTGCTGGTCGCCCCGCTTGCGATTCTTTTTGCGCGACTTGGGGTCCGTATTGCCGGACGCCTGCCGCATGATAAAATGGTCAAAGCCTTTGCCGCCCTGCTGATCCTGGTCGGCCTGAAAATGGGTTACCAGGTTCTGTTCTGACAAACAGGAGAATCCATGCTGCGTCAGGCTGCCGTTGCCGGACAATTCTATCCCCGCGACCGGGATGACCTTCACCGGCAGGTTACGTCCTTCATTTCCCTCGAGGCTACCCCTCAAGGTGTCTTCGGAGCCATGGTCCCTCATGCCGGCTACATCTATTCCGGTGCCGTTGCCGGGGCGGTTTTTTCCCGTATCGAGATCCCGGCTCAGGTTGTCATCCTCGGCCCCAACCATCACGGACTCGGCCATGCAGGTGCCGTCTTTGCCGCCGGCGGTTGGCAGACTCCCCTGGGGACAACCCCGGTCGCTGCGTCTCTGGCCGCTGACATTCTGGCCCACTGCCCACGGTTGAACGCGGACAGTCTCGCCCACCGACATGAACATTCTCTCGAAGTCCAACTGCCCTTTCTGCAGGTCCTTCGCCGTGACGTGGAAATCGTGCCGATCTGCCTTGGGCATCTGGGGCTGGACGACCTGCTCGCCATCGCCGATGGTCTCGCCGCTGTCTGTGCCCGGCAGAGTCAGCCGCCGCTGCTGCTGGCCAGCAGCGACATGAGCCATTACGAGCCCGGTGCCGTTGCCCGGCGCAAAGACCGGCTGGCCATCGATCGGATTCTCGCCCTCGACCCTGAGGGACTCTACCGAACGGTGCGCCGTGAACGGATCTCCATGTGCGGGGTTTTGCCGACGGTCGTCCTGCTGGCGGCGGGGACACGACTTGGTGCCGGTCGCGCCGAACTGGTCCGTTACGCCAACTCCGGTGACGTGACCGGTGACCAGTCCGACGTTGTCGGCTATGCCGGAATCACCATTCTCTGAACGGTCTTGCCAATCAATTCCGACTGCAGTATAAACAGCGGGCGGCATCCCGGACGGCACGCTCATACGCGCTTCCCGACAACCGCATCAGCCTTCTTTTCCGGAGAAAACCGATGTCTGATCTACGTGTTCGATTCGCTCCCAGCCCGACCGGCTACCTGCATATCGGCGGGGCCCGTACCGCGCTGTTCAATTACCTGCTCGCCCGCAAACAAGGCGGCACCTTCGTGCTGCGGATCGAGGATACCGACGTGGAACGTTCCACCCGGGAATCGGTCGATGCCATCCTGCAGGCGATGGACTGGCTGGGACTTGATTACGATGAAGGTCCGCTCTACCAGTCTGACCGTTTCGACCTCTACCAGCAGAAGATCGACCAGCTGCTCACCGAGGGCAAGGCTTACCGCTGTTACTGCAGTGCCGAAGAGTTGGCCTCCAAACGGGAGGTGGCGATCAGCGAAGGACGTAAGCCGAAATACGACGGCACCTGCCGGGATAGTGCTGAACAACCGGCCGACCGACCGCACGTGGTCCGTTTCAAGGCCCCGCAGGAGGGCGAAATAGCCTTTGTCGACCGTATCAAGGGCCGTATCGCTTTCAATAATGAAGAGCTTGACGACCTGATTATCCGCCGTACCGATGGCACACCGACCTACAACCTGGTGGTTGTCATTGATGATGCCGAGATGGGGATCAACCTGGTGGTGCGTGGCGATGACCATGTCAACAATACCCCACGTCAGATTCAGCTCTACCGGGCTCTCGGCTACCCGGTGCCGGAATTTGCCCATGTGCCGATGATTCTCGGTTCCGACAAGACCCGGCTGTCCAAACGGCATGGCGCCACCTCGGTGATGGCCTACCGGGACCAGGGCTTTCTTCCGGAAGCCATGGTCAATTACCTGGTCCGCCTCGGCTGGTCGCATGGCGACCAGGAAATTTTCGGTCGTGAAGAACTGATCGAGAAGTTCAGCCTCGACCATGTCGGCCGCGCCGCCGGGGTTTTCAATCCCGAGAAACTGCTCTGGCTCAACGCCCATTACATCAAGCACGGCGATCCGGCCCGGCTGGCGCCGTTGATGGTGGAACAACTGGAAAAACTCGGGTTGTCGACCGCTGGCGGACCTGACCCGGCCACCGTGGTCATGGCCCTGCAGGAACGGGCGCGAACGCTGGTTGAGATGGCCGAAAACGCGGCTTTTTTCTACCGCGCCCAGGTTCTCTACGACCCTGCCGACCAGGCTAAATTCATCACCCCGGCACAGCGTGAACTGTTCATGCTGCTGCAGGACCGGTTTGCCGCCTGCGACAATTTCACCGCCGCCGCTTTGAAAGCCGAATTCAGCACTGTCCTCGAACAACTCGGCCTTGGTTTCGGCAAGGGAGCCCAGCCGCTGCGGGTCGCCATGACCGGCAGCCGCGGGGGGCCGGACCTGTTCCTGCTGATTGAGCTGCTCGGCCGCGAACGGGTTCGGGCACGGCTTGCGCAGTCTCTCGCTTTATTGGCCTGATTCAGATCCATGTCACACACCGCGCCCGGGACACAATCGTTCCGGGCGCGACTGTTTTTATCCCCTGCGGCTGTAACGGATAGCAAAAGTCGCTTTCCCCTGGTGTTCTCATCTGCTGTCTAAACCTTCTCCCGTGTTGCGTCGACATGAATATGACTGGGGAGCGCACAACGCTGCTGCCCGTAATTGAAGCCGTGAGTTTATGCCGCACACATTAATTCCCACCGCCACGTCAAGGACTTCCGAAACCCGTGAAGCCCACGGAGCGCCGGGCAGCCGCTGGAACTCGGTTCGGGCAGTCCTTGACGCGATTCCCGATCCCGCCTGGATCACCACCCGAAATGGGCGATTGCGCCTCGCCAACCGCGCGGCCGCCGAATGTTACGGCTATCAGGAAGAGGAATGGCGCAATCTCAACATCGCTTCGTTGATCGGCTGCGAGCAGGGGGATTTTTCAGCAGTTGCCAGGATTCTGTCCGAAGAAGGGTATTATTATTTCGAGGCTGAACACCGCTGCAGGGATGGGCGAACTTTTCCGGGTGAAGCTCGCCTGACTCTGGCCATCGTTCAGAGAGCGACCGTCTGTATTGTCATTGCCCACGACAATACCCTGTTGCACGATGCCGAATCCGCTTTTCGCAAAAGCCAGGAACGATTCAAAAAGGTTTTTGAATATGCCGCCACGGGCATGAACATCCTGCTGCCGGAAGGTTATTTCCTGCAGAGCAACCAGGCCTTCTGCGACTTTGTCGGTTACAGCAGCGAGGAGTTGCGCGGCATGACGGTTGCCGATCTGACGCACCCGGATGATCTTGACAAAACCGCGCGTATCATGAACGAGATCCGTGACGGCAAGCACCGGCATATCGATATTGAAAAGCGGTTCCTCAACAAGCAGGGTGACGTTGTCTGGGGTGCTGTTTCCGCCACCTGGATTTGCAACGCCCAGGGGCGCCCCGATTACGGCATCGCCCTTGTTCAGGACATTACCGACTATAAAAAAAGCCGTGAAGCCCTGGAACATGAAAGGTGGTTCCTGCAGACAGTCGTTGACGGGGTGGTTGATCCCCTGATCGTGGTCGACCTTGACTACCGGATCCTGATGATGAACCGCGCGGCCGGCAAAGCAGGGCAGGGGACCCCGCGGGACGGGGAGCTTTGCTACCGTTATTTTCACCGCCAGGAGGCCCCCTGTTGTGACGATTATCATCCCTGTCCGCTTGCGGAGGTAAAGCGTACCGGCAACCCGGTGACTGTTGTTCATTATCAGACCGCCGGTGATGGCAGCCAACGAATATTCGAAGTGCAGGCATCCCCCTATCGCAACCGGGATGGAGATCTGTGCGGCATTATTGAGTCATCACGCGATATCACCTACCTCTTCGAAGCCGAAGAACAGTTGCGGGAAAAAGAGACGCGACTCAATTATCTTGTTCAGCATGACACCCTGACCAGCCTGCCGAATCGTGACCATTTTTATACCCGCCTGCGCAAGACCATGCTGACTGCCGGCAAGACCGGCAACCGGGCCGCGGTGCTGCTGCTCGACCTTGACCGGTTCAAGAACATCAACGAATCCTTGGGGCACGATCTCGGTGATCGTGTGCTGTGCAGGGTTGCGGACAGGCTGCGCCGTTGTCTGCGGGACTCCGACCTGGTGGCGCGATCGGGGGGAGATGAATTCGTCATCATCCTTGAAGAGATCCAGGATGTGGCCCATATTGATATCGTCGCGCGTAAAATTCACAAGGCCCTCTCGCCGCTCCTGGAAATCGATTCCTACCAGCTTTGCGTGACCGGCAGCCTCGGCATCAGTGTTTATCCCGAAGATGGCGCCGATGCCGAAGACCTGATGCGGGCGGCTGATACCGCCCTGTTCCGCGCCAAGGAGAAGGGGCGAAATACCTATCAGTTCTATACCCCGGACATGAATGCGCGGTCCTGTGAACTGCTGCTGCTTGAAAGCAGTCTACGGCGCGGCATCGAACAGCAGGAACTGGTGTTGCACTACCAGCCGCAGATCGATCTTTTCACCGGCCATGTTCGCGGCATGGAGGCCCTGGTGCGTTGGAATCACCCGCAGCGGGGGATGATTCCGCCGGGAGATTTCATCCCCCTGGCAGAAGAAACCGGGCTGATCGTGCCGATGGGTGAATGGGTGCTGCGGGAGGCATGCCGCCAGAACAGGCGTTGGCAGGCTCTCGGTTTCAGCCCGATCCGCATCACGGTCAATATCTCCGCCCGTCAGTTCCTCAAGGGCGACCTGGTGCAGATGGTTGCCGAAGTTCTGGAAGAGACAACACTGGACCCCTGTTTCCTGGAACTGGAAATCACTGAAAGTATGGTCATGGATGATGTTGAAACGGCGATTTTCATCATGGCGCAACTGGCTGCCCTCGGCGTCCATCTTGCCATTGACGACTTCGGTACCGGCTATTCTTCCCTGGCCCATCTGAAACGCTTCCCGCTCACAACCCTGAAGATCGACCGGGCCTTCGTCAAGGATCTGACCGTCAACGGCGAGGATGAGGCCATTGTCAGGGCCATTGTCGCCCTGGCGCACAGTCTGGATCTGCAGGTGATTGCCGAAGGGATCGAAACCGAAGAGCAGTACCTTTTTCTCAAGGAGCGAGGCTGTGAGCAGGGTCAGGGATTCCTTTTCAGCAAACCGCTTCCAGCCGATAAAATTCGAACTTTTCTGCGCCCCTTGATGGTCTGCTGAACGGTGGCGGAAAAATCCAAAAAAGCTCTTGACCGTGCCGGTGATGTCTGATAAAAATCGACTCCGCTTTTGGGGTGTCGCCAAGTGGTAAGGCAGCGGACTCTGACTCCGCCATTCGGGGGTTCAAATCCTCCCACCCCAGCCATTCATTACAGCTTCGGCTGTTCATATAGAAACCGGCTTCCCTGAGGGGGAGCTAAAGGTGGAGTCATCGACTCCACCTTTTTTATTAAGGGCGCCGGCTTTTTCATCAACTCTGCGTTGCAGGCTCGCTTCGCTTGTGCGACGTAGCTGCCGCTACGCCTCCGCGCTCATCGAGACTGCGCCTTGATTTGATAAAAAATCCGACGCCTTGGGACTGTGGTGCGGGCTGGTACATCACCTCGTTGCGCTTGCAAAGAATTTTATGACCGTTGCGGTTTTGTCGGCTACACTGTCAGGACCACTGCTCGACAGGGGAGGAGCGAAATCATGATGTTTGCCAATATCCTGTTCATCCTGCTGGTCGGCCTGCTGATTACCGGGCTGGTCTTCCTCGCGAAACGCAAGTAAAGCCCGTTTCTCCCTGCCGGGTTTTCCGGCAAAAAGGAACCCTTTTACGCATCGCGGCGTCGTTCTCCCGTGAAGATTGACAACCCCGTAAGGGGCTGTTTTAATAGCCGCCGATCATTCAAACCGCACTTTTTCAACTGGAGGAGTCAATGAATCCGCTGGCGCAGGAACTCAACGAGCTGATTGCCAAGGACAACCCCCGGGTCCTGGAGATGCTCTCCGACCTCGGCCGCAACCTCTTTTTCCCCAGGGGCATCCTGACCCAGTCGGCGGAAGCCAAGGAAAAAGCCCATAAATTCAACGCCACCATCGGTATCGCCACCGAAGACGGCGGTCCCATGTACCTGCAGTGCATCCAGGACAAGTTGGGAGCTTTCGATCCGAAGGATATCTATCCCTACGCGCCACCCGCGGGGAAGCCTGAATTGCGGAAGCTCTGGCGCGAGAAGATGCTGCGGGAAAACCCCTCGCTTCAGGGACGGCAGTTCAGCAATCCTGTCGTCACCAATGCCCTGACCCATGGGCTGGCGATCGTTGCCGACATGTTTATCGACGCCGGTGACCACCTGGTCATGCCCGACATGATGTGGGGCAACTACAACCTGACCTTCAGCGTCCGTCGTGGCGGCGTGATCAGAAAATACAACACCTTCACCGAGACCGGCGGCTTCGATGTCGCGGCTTTCAAGTCCGAATTGCGGAAAACCGCCGACGAAAAGGGCAAGGCGCTGGTGCTGCTCAACTTCCCCAACAATCCGAGCGGCTACACTCCGACCGAAGCTGAAGGACAGGCGATCGTCGAGGCGATCGTCGAGGTGGCCGAGTCGGGCTGCAATATCATCGCCGTGACCGATGATGCCTATTTCGGGCTTTTCTACGAGGACTCCCTGACCGAATCGCTCTTCGGCCGTCTCGCCAACCTTCATCCGCGGGTGTTGGCGGTCAAACTCGACGGTGCGACCAAGGAAGAGTACGTTTGGGGGTTCCGCACCGGATTCATTACCTTCGCCGCCGGCGCAAGCGGGCAGGATGATCTGCTGACGGCCCTTGAGAAGAAGACCATGGGCATCATCCGGGCGACCATTTCCAACTGTCCCCATCCGAGTCAGACCTTCGTTATCGAGGCCCTCAGATCGGCTGACTTCCTTGCCCAGAAAGCGTCCAAGTACCAGACCATGAAGGGGCGCGCGCTCAAGGTCAAGGAAGTGCTTGACCGGGGTGAGTATGCCGACGCGTTCAGCTATTACCCCTTCAACTCCGGTTATTTCATGTGTCTCAAGTTGAAAACAGTAGAGGCTGAGAAACTGAGACTGCATCTGCTTGACAAGTACGGAGTCGGCGCCATCTCGATCGGTTCGACGGACCTGCGGGTCGCTTTCTCCTGTATCGCCGAGGAGGATATCCCCGAACTGTTCAGCCTGATCTACCAGGCGGTCAAGGACATCGAGTGACAACAAAGGGGCCCGCTGATGCGGGCCCCTTTTGTTTACAATCATGAACAAGCTTCAGCATGACATGCTTTCCCTCCCGGGATTTCGGACCCTGCTGGAATACGCCGGCCAGATCCCGGTTTTTCTGGTCGGCGGCGCTCTGCGTGACTGGCAGTTCGGGCAGCCGGTCAAGGATGTCGACCTGGCAACCGACGGAAACCCGACCGCCCTGGCGCAGGAATTCGCCCGGCACACCGGGGGAAGCTGGTTCTGGCTTGATCGACAACGTTGCCAGAGCCGGGTGGTATTGAAATGCGGCAGCGAAACCTTCAGTTACGATTTTTCTCCGTTGCGGGCCGCCACCATCGAGACGGATCTCGCCGACCGCGACTTTACTCTCAACGCCATGGCGGTGAAACTGGGCGGCAAAGACTGGGCCCTGATTGATCCCTGCGGTGCCGGGGAAGATATCCGCGACCGGCGTCTGCGGGTGTGCAGTCCGGATTCCCTGCGTAATGATCCTCTGCGGGTTCTGCGCGGCGTTCGCTTTGCCCTGCAGTTCAACCTCGTCCCGACAACCGGGACTGAAGCCGCCATGGTTCGTGACGCCGGCCTGCTGACCGGGATCCCCGGCGAGAGGATTCATGCCGAGTTGGCCGTTATCCTGAATACCCCGGGCAGCAGTCGCATCCTGCCGCTCTGGTTCGCTCTCGACCTGATGCCGGTGTTGTTCGGTTTTTCCTGTTCTGTCGACTTCGGTCGGCAGCTCGCGCAGCAGTTTGACCGGCTGGAACAGACGCTCAGCCAGGGCCCGGCCTGGCTGCATGAGCTCGCCGCGGGAACCGTTGCCAACAACTTCAGTCGTTTGGCGCTGTTGAAACTGCATCTTATGCTCTCCGGAACTCCGGGAGCGGACAAGGGACGCAGCGCGCAGGTTGCCGACCGCCTGTGTCTCGGCAGGCGCAACGCGACCGCCCTGAACGGCCTGCTGCACATCGGTGACTGCCTGCCTTGCCCACGCCGTCGCCGCGCGCAGCGACTCTGGCTGGAAGACCTGCCGGGAAATCCGCGGGTCAGCCTGCTCGGACTGCTGCTTGACAGCGTTTCGGAGCAGACCTGCCACCTTCATCTCGACCGCCTTGACCCACGGGTGCTGAAGGACCTGGACAAGGAGCCGCCCGAACCGCTGATCCCGGTGGCCAGGATGATGGACCGCTTCGGTTTCAGACCCGGACCGGAACTCGGTCGGGCCCTGGCGGAATTGCGCCGGATGGAGATCCTGGAACAGATAAAGACCTCTCGTGAAGCCGAAGCGCACCTGCTCAGGGGAAAGCAAAAAGCCATTGACAAAGGCGAGTCTGCTCCCTAGAATGACCTCCTCTTTCGCGGGAATAACTCAGTGGTAGAGTGTCAGCTTCCCAAGCTGAAGGTCGCGGGTTCGAATCCCGTTTCCCGCTCCAGATGATCTCGCCCTGGCCCATATTCGGGCCGGGGCGTTTTTGTTCCGCCGCTGGCGGTGGCGAAGTCTTTGTGGCAGAATAGAACGGAACCATGACTGACAAGACCCGACGATTAACCATCAAATGTCCCCGCTGCGGGGTGTTGACTGATTATTACGGCAACGAACATCGCCCCTTCTGCTCGGAAAGGTGCCGGCTGATTGATCTCGGCTGCTGGGCCGAGGAAGAGTACCGCATCGCCGGCCGACCCGTGCCGCAGGAATCGGATTCACCAACCTGAGGAGCCTCCATGTACCGATTGACCATACAGACCCAGTTTGCCGCCGCCCACAACCTGGTCAACTACCAGGGTGACTGCGAAAACCTCCATGGTCACAACTGGAAGGTTGAAGTCCGGGTGGCGGCGCGTGAACTGGACAAGTCCGGGCTCGGCATCGATTTCAAGGTTCTCAAGCACCGGACCAACGCGGTGCTTGACAGTCTGGACCATAAGTATCTCAATAAACTTGAACCTTTTCTTGATCTCAGTCCTTCATCGGAAAATATCGCCCGTTACCTGTTCGAACAACTCGGTGAACTGCTGAATACCGACAATGTCACCGTCGAGCAGGTCAATGTCTGGGAGTCGGACAATGCCTGTGCCAGCTACAGCCTCGACTGAACTGCCCCTGGTCGAATGTTTCTCCTCCCTGCAGGGGGAAGGGTTGCACATCGGTCGCCGCCAGGTTTTCCTCCGCCTGGGCGGCTGCAATCTCAACTGCGGCTACTGCGATACCGACTTCAGAATCTGCGATACCTGCCGCTTCGAGACGGCTCCCGGTTCGGGACGTTTCAAGGCAGTTCCCAACCCGGTCTCCGCCGAGACTCTCTGCGCCTTGCTCGACCAGTGGCTGGTCCTTGCACCGAACCTCCACCATGCCCTGTCGCTGACCGGCGGCGAACCGCTGCTGCATGCCGATGCTCTGAACGACTGGCTGCCGGTCCTTGCTGAACGACTGCCGATTCACCTGGAAACCAATGGTACCCTTTATCAGTGTCTACCGGCCCTGATGCCGCATTTGACATTTCTTTCCATCGATCTGAAGCTGGAGGCCACCACCGGCACCCCGACCCCCTGGAACGAGCATCGGCATTTTCTTCAGGCGGCCCGGAGTCGTCCCGCCCAGGTCAAGATCGTCGTTGACACCGGCCAGGATGAAGAGGAACTGGTGCAGGGCGCGACCCTGGTTGAAGAACTGTTGCCCGCGGCCCCGCTCTTTCTGCAGCCGGTGACCCGTGACGGCGGTCCCGACGTCAGCGGTGAGCAGCTGCTCGCCTGGCAGCAGCTGCTTTCCCGCCATCACCCCGATACCCGGGTTGTGCCGCAGATCCATCCGCTGCTCAGGGTCGACTAGCCATGTTGCTCGCCGACCTCACCATGCCCGAATTTGAGGCGGGCCTGCAACGGACCCGGACCATCATTCTGCCCTTCGGCGCCACCGAGGAGCATGGCCGGCACCTGCCGCTGTCAACCGACACCCTGATGGCCGAAACCCTGGCCGCCCGGGCCGCCGAACGAAGAAGGGTTTTTGTTGCTCCCGCCATTCCCTACGGTGTCTGCCGTTCGAGCAGCGGGCATCCCGGAACCATCAGCATCCGTGGTCTGACCCTGCGTGCCCTGGCGTGTGACCTGTTGCGGGACTATTATCGCCAGGGGCTGCGTCGCTTCATCCTGCTGAGCGGACATGCCGGTGGTACTCACAATGCGTTTCTGCTGGATGCAGGAGAAGAGATGCTGGACTGCCTCCCGGAAGCGGAAATCGCCGTCGTCACTGAACTCGACCTGGTGCGGGCGGATGCCGCGAACCTGATTGAAACGCGCGGCGACTCGCACGCCGGCGAGATTGAAACCTCGCGTTTACTGCACAGTCATCCGCAGCTGGTCAAAGGAACGAGTGAACGGGAATTTCCCAATTTTCCGAAAGGATTGCTGGTTCGCGACAAGCGGTCCTGCTGGCCCGGCGGCGTCTGGGGCGATCCGGGCAAGGCTTGCGCGGAGAAGGGCAGGGCGATCGAAGCGGCGGTCCTGGAAGGGTTGGTCAACCTGATCGACCGGCTGGAAACAGCCGATCAACACCTCAAACGATGATGAAATCCTGCTGACGGGCGGACAAATGGGGGTTAGTTCCCGCTGATAACCTGGTTCAGTTCGGACAGCAGTTCGTCGACATCCACATGATGAACATTGGCACCGCCTTCAACCGCTTCGAACTGGGCGATCTGACATTCATTGCAGTCGAGGCCGAACTTCTTGAAAACACTGATCGTCTGCGGATGCCTGCGGATAATCTCGCCGATCGTCATCTCTTTGCTGATCATCTTTGCAACCTCCCTGAACTGTTAACGGGAAAATTTTTCACGCAACGCGGTCAGAACCGGTTCCGGCACCAGGGCATCGACATTGCCGCCGAGGGAGGCAACCTCCTTGACAATGGATGAACTGAGGTAACCGTAGTTTACTGATGTCATCATGAACAGGGTTTCGACTTCTTCGTGAACAGCGTGGTTCATCTGGGCGATCTGGAATTCGTATTCGAAATCCGAAACCGCCCGCAATCCGCGAAGTATGACCCGGGCGCCCTGCGAGACCACGTAGTCGACCAGCAGCCCTTCAAAGGTGTCGACTTTCAGGCGCGGGTTTTCGGCAACAACCTGCTCAATCATGGCCAGACGCTCCCCGGTGGTGAAGAGCGATTTTTTCTC
This sequence comes from Geothermobacter hydrogeniphilus, assembly GCF_002898515.1. Lineage (GTDB taxonomy): Bacteria > Desulfobacterota > Desulfuromonadia > Desulfuromonadales > Geothermobacteraceae > Geothermobacter_A. Next base: position 15,093 of record NZ_PPFX01000041.1, read on the forward strand.
GGCATTCCGGGCGACCGCGATGATAACCTGGTCAAAAACCTCCAGACCGCGCTGAATGATATCCAGGTGCCCATTGGTAATCGGATCGAAGGATCCGGGGTAAACCGCTATGTGTTTTTTCATGTCACATCCAGGGGCTGAAAGAGTTCTATTCGGGTGCGCCCGAAAAGTCGTTCTTCAATCCGCTCCAGCCCTTCCGGGGGGATACAGGGCTGATCCTGACGATCGGACTCGGCGACCACTATAGCATTTTTCTCCAGCAACCGTCCCTCAATCAACGCGGCCAGGGTGGGTTCGACCAGGTTGCGGGAGTAGGGGGGGTCGAGAAAAACAATTGTGAAGGGATTGCCGCCCCGCATCTCGTCCAGGGCAGCATCAACCGGACGACGGAGAATCCGGGCCCGGTCTGTCAGCCGGCAATGCTCCAGATTGGCACGAATCAACCGTTCAGCCTTACGGTCCCGGTCAACCAGTGTTGCGTGGACGGCGCCGCGACTGAGGGCTTCCAGCGCCATGGCGCCGCTGCCGGCAAAGAGGTCAAGAACCCGAGTCCCGCCACAACCTCCGAGTCTGCTGAACAACATGCTGAAAACAGCTTCCCGCACCCGGTCGGGAGTCGGCCTGATGTCCTGTCCGCTGAAACTGCCGAGTTTGCGCCCGCGAGCGCTTCCGCTGATAATTCTCACTGTGACTCCATTTCGCAAATACCTGAAAAAACTAGCATACTGACTCTGCAAGCGTCAAGATAATGCATCGTGGAGTGAAATCAGGTTGCAGGACGGGTTACGGCCTACATACAATAGAAACTTAATCTGAGGTTGTTGATCAACGGTACAAGAACGGAGAGGTCACAACCCTTATCCCAGGAGCATCCCGTGGAACGACCTGATCTGGCCCCCTATGCCGCACGAAGCAGTGCCAGCCGGGGGCGAAAGTACGATGAACCCTACAAGGACGATCGCCCCGCCTTCGAGCGGGACCGGGACCGCATCATTCATTGTGCCGCGTTTCGGCGACTGGAATACAAGACCCAGGTTTTCGTCAACCATGAAGGGGATTATTACCGAACCCGTCTGACCCATTCCCTGGAGGTGGCCCAGATCGCCCGCGGTATTGCCCGGCGGATGAGTCTGAACGAAGACCTGACCGAAGCCCTGGCCCTGGCTCATGACCTGGGCCATACGCCTTTCGGCCACACCGGGGAACATGCCCTGAACAAGCTGATGAAGGATCACGGCGGTTTTGAACACAATCGCCAGTCACTGCGTGTTGTCGAGGAACTTGAAGAGCGTTATCCGGGCTTCCCCGGCCTGAACCTCTCCTGGGAGACCCGGGAGGGAATCATCAAGCATTCCAGCGATTACGACCGTCCCGACAGCGGCGCGGCGAATGATTACGAACCGGGGTTGCGTCCGAGCCTTGAGGCCCAGATCATAGATCTGGCGGACGAGATCGCCTACAACAATCATGATATCGATGATGGGCTTAAATCCGGCTATATCTGTCTTCAGCAGCTGGCCGAAATTCCTCTCTGGCAGACGACCTATGAACGGGTCGCCGACAAATTTCCTGCCATCGATCCTGAACGTCATGTTCACCAGACCATCAGTCACCTGATAGGGGTTCTGATCAGTGACGTTGTCGAGTACAGTCGTGCCATGCTCAACTCCGGCGGGATTGATTCTCCCGAAGCGGTGCGTCAGCAACCGGAACGGCTTATCGCTTTCAGCGCCGAGATGAATGAGAAAAACCATCAATTGAAACGTTTCCTCTACGAAAAGCTCTATTGTCATTACAAGGTTGAACGAATGCGTTTGAAGGCTGAGCGGTTTCTGACGCAGCTGTTTGAAACCTACAGACAGAATCCAACCCTGCTCCCCGATAGCTATCAGCAGCGATTTTCTTCCATCGGCATCGAGCGGGTGATCTGCGACTACCTGGCGGGTATGACCGACCGCTATGCCCAGGACGAATACAAGCGCCTGTTCGAACCATTTGAACGGGTCTGATCAACGATTGCGGCGGTTTTGACAAACAGCAGCTTCCCGCTATGGTAGTAACAGGGGGAGAAAGCGGGCGGAAAGGAATGAAAAAGACGGGTTGGCGTCTCCCGTTCAGCGGTCTGCGGCGGATTGTCTTTTATTACCTTGTTCTGGGGGCGGCTTGGGCCTTCTGTTCCGACCCGCTGCTGAAGCTGTTGATCGACGATCCGCGGTTGCGCGAGTTGCTGCATCCTTTCAGGGATATTTTCTTTTTTGTCCTGACTGGTTTTTTTCTCTACCTGGTTCTCGAACGCTACCTGAAAGTGTTGCGCCGCGGCGACCGAAAACTCTACCACGCGGCCTATCATGACAGCCTCACCGGGCTGGCCAATCAGCTGCGATTCCAGAATCTCCTCGAAGAAACCCTCTCCGAACTGTCGGGCGGTGACAACAAAGCCGCAATCCTGCTGCTGGACCTGGACCGTTTCCGCACCGTTGTCCGGACCCTCGGCCACAGTGTCGGCAACCGGCTGCTCAAGGAAATCGCCCGACGATTGCAGTCCTGTCTCGACCCGCAGGCCCTGCTGTCACGCTTCAGCGGCGATGAATTTGCCGTGCTGTTGCCGTCCATCGAGCACAGCGACCAGGTTGCCGGCGTTGCCGAGTCCCTGCAGAAGTGCCTCAAGGAACCTTTCCCCTTTGTCGAACATGGACTCCACTTAAGCGGCAGCATCGGCATCGCGATCTATCCCCATGATGGCCATGATGCCATCACGTTGCTGAAAAATGCCGAGGTGGCCCGCAGCCGCGCCAAAGAAATGGGAGGACATGGCTTCCAGTTCTACTTCCCGGAGATGAACGAGTTTTTTCTACAGTCGCTGATCCTCGAAAACCGCCTTCATACAGCTCTGGAGAGGAATGAACTGGGAGTTCGTTATCAGCCGCTGCTCCACCTGCATCGCAGCCGGATCAGCGGCTTAGAGGCCCTGATCTGCTGGAGGTACCCTGATGGCGAATCGATCTCACCGGAACGTTTCATCCCGCTGGCTGAGGAAACCGGCCTGATCGAGCCGATCGGCGAGTGGGTTTTGACCCGGGCCTGCCGTCAGAACCATCACTGGCAGCAGCGGGGGCTGCCGCCGCAGCGGATGGCGGTCAACGTTTCGGTACGGCAGTTTTTCCAACCAGGGTTCTTCGACATGGTATGCCGGGTGCTGGAAAATACCGGGCTGGCTCCCAAATGGCTGGCACTGGAATTAACTGAGAGCATGTTGATGCAGGACGTGGAACAGGCTCGAAAGTTGCTGGCCGACCTCAGACATCTTGGTGTCAAGGTGGTGATCGACGACTTCGGCACCGGTTATTCGTCGCTCAGCTACCTTAAACGGTTTCCGGTTGACGGTTTGAAAATCGACCAGTCCTTTATCGAAGGCATTCCCCGGGACCACGGCGACACGGCCTTGACGGCGGCCATCATCGCCATGGGGCACGCGCTTGGGTTGGAGGTGATCGCCGAGGGGGTCGAACGGCTGGAACAGTATCGGTTTTTAAAGGAAAAAGGATGCGACCGCATCCAGGGGTACCTCTTCCATCCGCCCCTCACCGCCGATGAATGCACCGGGCTGCTGATGGAGCGGCGGCTGGAATCGATTGTTCTTAACTAGCAAAAACGCCCATCTGCTGCGTTGTCCTCCCCCCGCGTCAACAACGTACCTTCCGGTACGCCTTATTCCGAGGGGGCTCGGACGCCTTGCATCTGGACATTTTTCTCAGCCGAGGAGACTCGCTTTTTTCAGCTTTCGGCAGGTACTTGTTCAGCGGGGCAGGGTAATCGTCGGCTCGTCTGCCGGACGGTACAACAGGATGGTCCGACCAAGGATCTGGGCGACGGCCGAGGAGGTGCGGGACGCCAGTCGTTCGGCGACCTCTTTTCGATCCAGCAGGCAGCCTTCCTGCAGCTTCAGCTTGATTAATTCATGGGCCGTCAACGCTTCGTCGACAGAAGCTTCCAGGGCGGCAGTCAGTTCGTCTTTGCCGATCATGACAACCGGCTGCAGGTGATGACCAAGCCCGCGCAGGAAACGCCGTTGTTTTCCGGTCAGGGTCTGCATTCGTGTTCTCCGTCCAGCTGTTCGCGGGCAAAATGCCCGGGGGTAAGCGCGCATTATAGTCTCTTTGCGCGTCGGCGCAAGTATCTTCCACGGTTTCCCGATTATCGACTCTGTTCAAGCAGGTAGTTGAGGGCGGCGGCCACATCCGCGTCGCTCAGGGCGGGGTTTCCACCACGCGGCGGCATATGCCCGACAGCCCCCTCGAATCCCCTGATCGAGTGTTCGAGCAGCGTGTCCCGTCCCTGGCCGAGGCGTGAGCGCCACCCCTCACGATCTCCGATGCGCTGGGCACCGTGCTTCCCGGTATCATGGCAGCGGGCACAGGCCTGTCGATAGATCCGGACGCCGGGTTCAGGGACAGGCGCCTGCACACAGGCGGCACAGGCGAAGAGCAACCACAGCCAGCGAATCATTGCCAACCTCCTCAGGCCCTTCCGGGCGGGCCATGGCACGGGAATTCAGGATCGTTCCAATTATGCTACCATAGTTTTTATGCGCGCTATTATTCTCTCTTCTCTTTTGCTCTGCGTGTGTTTCCTGCTGCTTTCCGGTTGCAGCGATTTCGATTATTACCTGCAGGCGATTGACGGACAGTACGAGATTCTGCACAAAACCCGCGATATTCACGAGATCATTGCCGATCCGCAGGTCAGCGGGCAGCTGAAGTCCCAGCTGGACCAGGCCCTGCATATCCGCGCCTTTGCCAGTACCTGGCTGCACCTGCCCGATAACGACAGCTATCGCCGCTATGCCGATCTCGGCCGCCCCTATGTTGTCTGGAATGTGGTTGCCACCCCGGAATTTTCACTGCAGCCGGTGACCTGGTGTTTTCCAATTGCCGGCTGTGTCCCCTATCGCGGCTATTTCAAGAAGCAGCCGGCGATCGATTTTGCCAGGAAACTCAAGAAGGAAGGGGATGATGTTCTGGTGTACGGGGTTCAGGCCTATTCGACTCTGAACTGGTTTGATGATCCACTGTTGAACACGTTCAACAACGTATCCGAAACCTACCTGGCCGCGCTGATTTTTCACGAACTCGCCCATCAGCAGGTCTACCTGCCCGGCGATTCCGATTTCAATGAAGCGTTTGCCAAGACCGTTGAAATGGAAGGCGTCAAACGCTGGCTGATGATGCACGGCAAATCCCGGCAGGCGGAGCGCTATCGTGAACAGTTGGCGATGGAACGTGATTTTTTACGGCTCGCCCGCACCTGCCGGCGGCGGCTGCAGACTCTTTATGCGTCGGGGCAGACGCCCGAATTCATGCGGCGTGAAAAGCACCGTCTGATCCGTTCCTTTCAGGACGAAGTTCGACGCTTCCGGCAGCAGCGCAATGACGGCAGCGGTTTTTCGGCCTGGCTGGACCCGGCCCTGAATAACGCCCGCTTCGCTTCTTTGAACACCTATTATCAACTGGTACCGGCTTTTCAGCATTTACTCTCTCTCTACCAGGGAGAACTGGACCCTTTTTATCGCCAGGTCGCAGAAATTGCCGATCGGCCGGCAACCGAACGCAAACGAATTCTCGCCTTTCTCGGTCGCAGGGAACCGTTCGCCAGCGCCCGTCGTTGAAACAGTCAGTCCTTTCTTTTTCTTTACAAGACCCCAGTTTTTCATTATCTTACGAGATTGCGCGCTGTGCGTACCATCACCCCGTAAAGTCTGCAGATGAATCAGAAATATATACGTAATTTTTCCATTATCGCCCATATCGACCACGGCAAATCGACCCTTGCCGACCGCCTGCTCGAAGCCACGGGAGCCTTGTCGGACCGTGAAAAAACCGATCAGTTTCTCGACAAGATGGAACTGGAACGGGAACGCGGTATCACCATCAAGGCCCAGGCGGTGCGTCTCACCTATCGTGCCGATGACGGTCATGACTACATTTTCAACCTGATCGACACCCCGGGACATGTCGATTTCTCCTACGAGGTCAGTCGTTCGCTGGCGGCCTGTGAAGGAGCGACGCTGGTGGTTGACGCGTCCCAGGGCGTCGAGGCGCAGACCCTGGCCAATGTCTACCTGGCCATCGATGAGGATCTTGAGGTCTTTCCGGTGCTCAACAAGATCGATCTGCCCAGTGCCGAACCGGAGCGGGTCTGTGAAGAGATCGAGGACATTATCGGCCTCGATACTTCGGACGCGGTGCTGGCGAGCGCCAAGGAGGGCCGGGGGATCAAGGAATTTCTTGAAGCCGTCGTGGCCAAGATTCCGCCGCCGCAGGGTGATCCGGACGCACCGCTCAAGGCACTTATTTTCGACTCCTGGTACGACTCCTACCAGGGAGTCGTCTCCCTGGTCCGGGTCTTCGACGGCACGCTCAAAAAGGGTGACAGGATTCGGTTGATGGCAACTGGCAGCAACTACGAAGTCCTCAAGGTCGGGGCGTTTTCCCCCTTTCCGGTTGAATTGCCGCAACTTGCCGCCGGCGAGGTCGGTTTCGTTATTGCCGGCATCAAGAATATCCAGGATGCCAAGGTCGGGGACACCATCACCCATGATCTGCGCCGGGCGGAGACGCCGCTGGAAGGTTTTCAGGAAGTCAAACCGATGGTCTTTTCGGGGCTCTACCCGATCGACAATGGTGAATACGATCTGCTGCGCGACGCCATGGAAAAACTGCGGTTGAACGATTCGTCCTTCAGCTTCGAACCGGAAAATTCGATGGCGCTCGGATTCGGTTTCCGCTGCGGGTTTCTCGGCCTGCTGCACATGGAAATCATCCAGGAGCGCCTGGAGCGTGAATTCGGCGTCGACCTGATCACCACCGCGCCGACAGTCGTCTACCAGGTCACCTCGACCAAAGGTGAGCGGTTCGCGGTGGAAAGCGCCAATAAGCTGCCCGACGTGCAGTATATCGAGAAGATCGAGGAGCCGTTCATTCTCGCTTCGATTCATGTTCCCAACGAGTTCGTTGGCGCGGTGCTGGCCCTCTGCGAAGAAAAACGCGGTATTCAACGCGAAATCAAATACCTCACCGCCAACCGGGTGATGGTGATTTACGAATTGCCGCTGAATGAAATCGTCCTCGATTTCTTCGATCGCCTCAAGTCAATCACCCGCGGTTATGCCTCGCTCGACTATGAAGCCCTCGACTACCGTGAAAGCGCCCTGGTGCGTCTGAATATTCTCATCAACGGAGAACCGGTTGACGCCCTGTCGTTGATCGTTCACCGCGACAAGGCACAGTACCGGGGCCGGGAACTGGTTGCCAGGATGAAGGAATTCATTCCCCGGCAGCAGTACGAGGTCGCCCTGCAGGCGGCCATCGGCAACAAGGTCATTGCCCGTGAGACGGTCAAGGCGCTGCGCAAGGATGTTACCGCCAAATGTTATGGGGGCGACATCACCCGTAAGCGGAAACTGCTCGAAAAGCAGAAAGAGGGCAAGAAACGCATGAAACAGGTCGGCAGCGTGGAGTTGCCGCAGGAAGCCTTCCTGGCCATTCTCAAGGTAAAGGAACAGAAATGATATTCGGCCGCAAGAAATCGATTCCTTCCGATCTGACAAAAAAACCCTGGTGGCGCGAGTACGGCGAAGCGCTGCTGGTGGCGGCAATTCTCGCCCTGATCATCCGAACGTTCATTGTGCAGGCATTCAAGATCCCGTCCGGATCAATGGAGGACACCCTGCTGATCGGTGACCACCTGCTGGTCAACAAGTTCATCTACGGTCTGCCGATTCCTTTTACCAACAAGCATTTCCTCGTCATTCGACACCCGCAGCGTGGCGATGTTATCGTTTTTGAGTTTCCTGAAGACGCCGACAAACCCTATTTCGAAAGACGCGATTTCATCAAACGCGTGATCGGCACTCCTGGCGACAAGGTCGAGGTGCGCAACAAGCGGGTCTACATCAATGGGAAACTCTACGCCATAGAACAGGAACGCCACAAGGAATCAAGTGTGGTCGGCCCGCAATATGGTCCACGCGACAACATGCGGCCGGTCGAGGTGCCGCCCGGCAGCTATTTTGTCATGGGGGACAACCGCGATCGCTCCTACGACAGCCGCTTCTGGGGATTCGTCCCCGAGGGGAACATCAAGGGGCTGGCCTTTATCAAGTACTGGTCCTGGGATTCGAAAAAACACTGGCCGCGCTTCAACCGCATCGGCCGCCTGATCGAATGATGCAGGTTTTACCTGAATCACGGTTTTACGTTGACTCGGTCCGGCGGCGGCTGATATAGTGCGCCGCGAATCACCGTTACACGTCTCCTTTTAAGTCAATCCCGTGAGATTGACAAAGGTGTTCGTCTTGAAACAACAGCTGACTCGAACAATACCCGAATACCTTTCCGCCCGGCGCGGAGAGGTATTTTTTTGTTGTGTGGGCGTCGGATTTTTCATCAACTCTGCGTTGCAGACCCGCTTCGCTTGTACGACGTAGCTGCCGCTACGCCTCCGCGCTCATTGGGCTGCGCCTTGATTTGATGAAAAATCCGACGCCTTGGAACTGGTGTGCAGGATGGGCCGGAAATTTTACTGCCCAACCAGTCAAAACCCTTAACCGGGAGGAATGAAATGCCTGAAGTGACAACCGTTATTCTCAATCAGGCGGGCATCAACCGGGCCCTGACGCGGATTGCCCATGAAATCCTCGAACATAACAAGGGCACCGAAGACCTGGTCCTGATCGGTATCCGCACCGGCGGCGACCACATCGCCGGCGACCTGGCCGACCGCATCGCCGCCATCGAGGGGGAAAAGCCGCCGCTCGGGGCGATCGACATCACCATGTACCGCGATGACCTCGACAGCCGCGGCAGCCTGCCGCTCGGCAGGACCGAGGTACCCTTTGATGTCGACGGCAGAAAGATCGTCCTGGTTGACGATGTCCTCTATACCGGTCGCACCATCCGGGCCGCCATGGACGCGTTGATCGACCTCGGTCGGCCGCGCAATATCCAGCTTGCGGTACTCATCGACCGCGGTCATCGCGAACTGCCGATTCGTCCCGATTACGTCGGTCGCAACGTGCCGACCTCGCGGGAAGAGGATGTCGCCGTCGACTTCGATGCCGAACGTCACCCCTGCGAAGTCCGTCTTATCAAACCCTAGCCCTTCCGGAGGGAACCATGTCATTCGGACACAAACATATCCTCGGCATCGAGCACCTCTCCAGGGAAGATATTTTCCAGATTCTCGATACCGCCGCAGGCTTCAAGGAAATCAACACCCGCGCGATCAAGAAGGTTCCGACCTTGAGAGGCAGGACCATCATCAATCTCTTCTTCGAGGCCAGCACCCGCACCCGCACGTCGTTTGAAATTGCCGGCAAACGTCTCTCCGCCGATACGGTCAATATTTCGGCGTCCTCCTCTTCGGTCGTCAAGGGCGAAACTCTCGAAGACACCGCGCGTAACATCGAGGCCATGCATCCGGACATCATCGTCATGCGTCACGGCGCCTCCGGTGCCCCGCACTACCTGGCCGAACGGCTCGACTGCGCCATTGTCAATGCCGGTGACGGAGCCCACGAGCACCCCAGTCAGGCATTGCTCGACCTTTTCACCATCCGCGAAAAGAAGGGTTCTCTTGAGGGATTGAAGGTTGCCATTGTTGGCGATATCGCCCACAGCCGGGTCGCGCGCTCCAACCTCTACGCCCTGACCCGGGTCGGGGCTGAAGTCCGGCTGGCCGGCCCCGGCACCATGGTGCCGCCCGGCATCGAAAAACTCGGGGCTGAAGTTCACCATGACATCAACGACGCGATTCGTGATGCCGACGTGGTGATGATGCTGCGCATCCAGCTTGAACGCCAGGGAAAAACCCTGTTGCCGAGCCTGCGTGAGTTCAGCCGCTTCTACGGACTGAACCAGGACAATCTCAAGCTCGCCAGGCCCGACGCGCTGGTCATGCATCCCGGCCCGATGAACCGGGGCGTGGAAATCGCCTCCAGTGTCGCCGACGGACCGCAGAATGTTATTCTCGACCAGGTGGAAAACGGGGTCGCGGTTCGCATGGCCCTGCTGTACCTGGTGGCCGGCGGCGAAGCTACCGAGGAATCCTGACCCCCCGCATTCTATCGACAAGGAGCATTTAAGGATGAGTATCCTGATAAAAAATGGTCGACTGATTGATCCGGCCAACAACATTGATGACCACCTCGACCTGCTGCTCAAGGACGGACTGGTGGCCGCTGTCGGCAAAAACCTTTCCGTCGATGCTGATGAAACCCTCGACGCCGACGGGAAACTGGTGACTCCCGGTCTGATCGACCTGCATGTCCACCTGCGCGACCCGGGCCAGGAATACAAGGAAGATATTGCCAGCGGCACCGCGGCGGCGGTTGCCGGCGGCTTCACCTCGGTGGTCTGCATGCCCAATACCCAGCCGGTCAACGACAACCTCGCGGTGACAAAATATATTCTCAGCCGCAGCGAAGAGGTCGGCCGCTGCCGTGTTTTCCCGGTAGCCTCCATCACCCGTGGGCTCAAGGGCGAAAACCTGACCGAGATGGGAGAGCTGAAACAGGGGGGGGCGGTTGCCTTTTCCGACGATGGTCGACCGGTTGAAAACGGCGAGGTCATGCGGCGGGCACTGGAATATGCCCGGCCCTTCGACGCGCCGATCATCTCACACGCCGAAGACCTGTCGCTGGTCGGCAAGGGGGTGATGAACGACGGTTTCGTTGCCACCGAACTGGGGCTCAAGGGGATTCCCTGGGTTGCCGAAGACGCCATGGTGGCACGGGACGTGATGCTGGCCGAATATACCGGCGGGCACATGCATATCGCCCATATCTCGACCCGCGGCGCCGTCGAGATCGTCCGCCGGGCCAAGGAACGCGGGGTGCGGGTGACCTGCGAAGCGACTCCGCACCATTTCACCCTGACCGAAGAGGCGGTGCGCGGCTACGACACCAACGCCAAGATGAACCCGCCGCTGCGCACCGAAGCTGACCGTGAAGCGGTCCGCCGGGGCCTGGCTGACGGCACCATTGACGCCATCGCCACCGACCACGCGCCGCATCACCGCGACGAGAAGAATGTCGAATTCAACATCGCCTGCAACGGTATCGTCGGCCTTGAGACCGCCTTGCCCCTGGCGCTGCGACTGGTCAGGGACAAGGTAATGGACCTGCCGCGGATGGTCGCCCTGTTCACCTCGGGACCGGCTGATGTTCTCGGCCTGGACTGCGGCAGCCTGGCGGCCGGCCAGCCGGCTGATGTGACGCTGATCGATCCTGACTGTGAATGGACCCTGACCGCCGACCAGCTGGTTTCCAAAAGCAAAAACACGCCGTTTGACGGCTGGACGCTGCAGGGTGCCGCGATCACGACGATTGTCGGCGGAAAAATCGCCTGGCAGCGTGCTGAACAGCAATAAAATTGTTTGAACGGCCGGACTCAGTGTCCGGCCTTTTCAAGGGAGCATCAAAGGAATGAAAGCAATTCTGGCGCTGGCCGACGGCCGGGTCTTTTACGGCAGGGCCTTCGGGGCCCCGGGTGAAGTTTACGGCGAAGTGGTGTTCAATACCAGTATGACCGGTTACCAGGAGATTCTCACCGATCCCTCCTACGCCGGTGAGATCGTCACCATGACCTACCCGCAGATCGGCAACTACGGCATCAATCCGGAGGATGTGGAATCCTCGAAGCCGCATCTGCGCGGTTTCGTGGTCAAGGAGACCTGCCCATTTCCCTCCAACTGGCGTTCCCGGATGACCCTCGACGCCTACCTGAAGGAGTACAATATCCTCGGCATCGAGGGCCTCGATACCCGCGCGCTGGTGCGGCATATTCGTGACCATGGCGCCCAGACCGGCGTCATATCGACCACGGATCTCGATCCCGGCAGCCTGGTGGAGAAGGCACGCCGGGCGCCGTCTATCGTCGGCCGCGACCTGGTGCAGGAGGTCAGCTGCAAACAGCCTTACCACTGGACCGAAGGCCCCTGGGATCTTGAAGAGGGGTACCGGGAGGTTGCCGGACAGCCGCAATACAAGGTTGTTGCCTATGACTTCGGCATCAAGCGCAACATTCTCCGCAACCTGGTGGCCGCCGGTTGTGATGTCACCGTCGTACCGGCTGACACTCCGGCCGCGGAGGTGCTGAAAATGGATCCCGACGGTATTTTTCTCAGCAATGGCCCCGGGGACCCGGAGCCGGTCACCTACGCTCAGGAGAATATCCGTCAACTGCTCGGCAAAAAACCGCTGTTCGGCATCTGCCTCGGCCACCAGCTGCTGTCCATCGCCCTGGGAGGCAGAACCTACAAGCTGAAATTCGGCCATCGCGGCGGCAATCAGCCCGTCCGCCGCGGAGATGGTTCCAATGTCGAGATCACCGCCCAGAATCACGGTTTCGCCGTCGACGCCGGAAGCCTGGATGATGAAGCCGTAGTGTCCCACGTTAATCTCAACGACAATACCGTCGAGGGTCTGCGGCACACCCGCGTGCCGGCCTTTTCGGTCCAGTACCACCCTGAGGCTTCACCGGGTCCCCACGACGCCCACTATCTTTTTGACGAATTCATCCAATTGATGAAGAGCCATAAAACCCTTTAACGGCAATTAGTTACAGTTTACACCTAATGTTTTTTATCAGGTTCCGTCAATTATGACAGGGCCGATGCCCGGCAGACCGGGCGGGTTTTCACGAGGACCAGAATATGCCCAAGCGTACAGATCTCCATAAAATTCTCATTATCGGCGCCGGACCGATCATTATCGGCCAGGCCTGCGAGTTCGATTATTCCGGAACCCAGGCCTGTAAAGCGCTCAAGGAAGAGGGCTACGAAGTTGTACTGCTCAATTCCAATCCGGCGACCATCATGACTGATCCGGACTTCGCCGATCGAACCTATATCGAACCGGTGACGCCCGAGTCACTGCGACGGATCATTGAGAAGGAACGTCCGGACGCGGTGCTGCCGACTCTCGGCGGGCAGACCGCCCTGAATACCGCGGTGGCGGTTGCCAAGGACGGCACCCTGGAAAAATACGGTGTCGAACTGATCGGCGCCAAACTCCCGGCCATTGAAAAAGCCGAAGATCGCACCCTGTTCAAGGAGGCGATGGCGAAAATCGATGTCGCCGTACCGCGTTCCGGCCTGGCACACAGCTATCAGGAAGCGATGGAGATCATCGAATATGTCGGATATCCGGCCATTATCCGCCCATCCTTCACCCTCGGCGGGACCGGCGGGGGCATCGCCTACAACCGGGAAGAGTACGAACGGATGGTGCTGGCCGGCATTGACGCCTCGCCGACTGACGAGATCCTGATCGAGGAATCGATCATCGGCTGGAAGGAATACGAACTGGAGGTGATGCGTGACGTCGCCGACAATGTCGTTATTATCTGTTCGATCGAAAACTTCGATGCCATGGGCGTGCACACCGGCGATTCGATCACCGTGGCCCCGGCCCAGACCCTGACCGACAAGGAATACCAGATCCTGCGCGACGCGGCGATTCGCATTATCCGTGAGATCGGCGTCGATACCGGCGGTTCCAACATCCAGTTCGCCATCAATCCCCGTGATGGCCGTCTGGCGGTTATCGAGATGAACCCGCGGGTTTCGCGCTCTTCCGCCCTGGCGTCCAAGGCGACCGGCTTTCCGATCGCCAAGATCGCCGCCAAACTGTCGGTCGGCTACACCCTGGACGAAATCCCCAACGATATCACCCGCGAGACCCTGGCGTCCTTCGAGCCGACCATCGACTACGTGGTCACCAAGGTGCCGCGCTTCACTTTCGAAAAGTTTCCCCAGGCTGACGCCACCCTGACCACGCAGATGAAGTCGGTCGGCGAGGTCATGGCTATCGGCCGGACCTTCAAGGAGAGCCTGCAGAAGGCCCTGCGGTCGCTGGAAATCGGCTCCGCCGGTTTCGAGAGCCGGCTGTTCGATTCCAGCGAGGAATCCCGCCGCGGACTGAGCCAGTCCGAGTACGACCTGTTGCGGGAGAAACTGCGGGTGCCGGGCTGGGAACGGCTCTGGTATCTCGGTGACGCCCTGCGCGCCAACTGGGCGATCGACGAAATCTACCAGTTGACCGGGATCGACCCCTGGTTCCTCGGCAACGTCAAGCAGATCATCGACTTTGAGAGTGAGCTGGTTCGCAACCACGGACTGGTCGCCGACGGAGGAGAGGAATTTGCCGATCTGCTGCGCCGGGCCAAGCAGTACGGGTTTTCCGATCAGCGGCTGGCAACACTGTGGGGCATCACCGAGCGGGACGTTCGCGGGTTCAGGCAGGAGCTGGGTATTCGCCCGGTCTACAAGCGGGTCGACACCTGCGCCGCCGAGTTTGTCGCCCATACCCCGTATCTCTATTCCACCTACGAGGAGGAATGTGAAGCCGAGCCGACCGACCGAAAGAAAATCATCATCCTCGGCGGCGGTCCGAACCGGATAGGGCAGGGGATCGAATTCGATTATTGCTGTGTTCACGGGGTGTTCGCCCTAGCCGAGGACGGCTACGAAACCATCATGGTCAACTGCAACCCGGAAACCGTTTCAACCGACTACGATACCTCGGACCGACTCTACTTCGAGCCGCTGACCTTCGAGGATGTTCTCGAAATCGTCGATCTGGAACAGCCGGTCGGGGTTATCGTCCAGTTCGGCGGCCAGACGCCGCTGAAGCTGGCGGTGGCCCTTGAGGAGGCCGGGGTGCCGATCATCGGCACCTCGCCGGATGCCATTGACCGGGCCGAGGATCGTGAACGGTTCCAGGCGCTGCTGCACAAACTTGATCTGCGCCAGCCGGACAACGGCACCGCCCGCTCAACCGATGAGGCCGAGGTGATCGCTGAACGGATCGGCTATCCGGTGGTGGTGCGGCCATCCTACGTGCTTGGCGGGCGAGCGATGGAAATCGTCTATGATCTCGACATGCTGCGCTCCTATATGACCCACGCGGTGCAGGCTTCACCGGAGCACCCGATCCTGGTGGATAAATTCCTCGAAAACGCCGTTGAAGTCGACGTCGATGCGCTGGCCGACGGTCATGAGGTGGTCATCGGCGGAATCATGCAGCACATCGAGGAAGCCGGCATTCACAGCGGTGATTCGGCCTGCGCCCTGCCGCCGTTCTCACTCAGTGACACGGTTGTCGCTGAAATCCGCCGCCAGACCGTCGAATTGGCGCTTGAGCTGCAGGTGATCGGCCTGATGAATATCCAGTACGCCGTCAAGGGTGAGGATATCTACCTGATCGAAGTCAACCCCCGCGCCAGCCGCACGGTTCCCTTTGTCTCCAAGGCCACCGGGCGTCCCTGCGCGAAAATCGCCGCCCGCCTGATGGCGGGAAAATCACTGGCCGAGCTCGGCATCTCCGGTGATATCGTCCCGAAACACATTTCTGTCAAAGAGGCGGTCTTTCCCTTCGTCAAGTTCCCCGGGGTCGACACCCTGCTGGGACCGGAGATGAAATCCACCGGCGAGGTCATGGGCATCGACATGGATTTCGGCCATGCCTTCGCCAAGGCGCAGCTCGGGGCCGGGGTCAACCTGCCGCTCTCGGGAGAGGTCTTCGTCAGCGTCAAGGACGCCGACAAGGTTCCGGTTCTCGCTGCCGTCAAGGAGCTGTCCGCCGCCGGATTCAGCATCATCGCCACCCGTGGAACCGCCCAGTTCCTCAAAGAGAAGGGGGTCGCGGTCGAGATCGTCAACAAGGTCAAAGAGGGCCGCCCCCACTGCGTGGACGTGTTGAAAAGCAACCGGATATCCATGGTTTTCAACACCACATTCGGCGCGCAGTCAGTCGCCGACTCCTATTCGATCCGGCGCACGGCACTGATGAACGGAGTGGCCTATTTCACCACCGTCGCCGGTATCAATGCCGCGGTTGACGCCATCCTCGCCATGAAGCGGGAAACTCTTGACGTCAAACCGCTGCAAGAGTATTATCCCGGTGTGACACGCTCGTAACGGGCGTGTCACTTGGTTTATACAACGATTTGACTGGGCGGGTTTTCCCGCCCATCAATTTTTCACCAGTACCTGAATCGATGCGTTGATTCAGAGAAGACAGAGGACGATTCGAACGATGTCGAGCCAGATCCCCATGACCCGCGTCGGGCATGAGCGTTTGCAGGAAGAACTGAAAAACCTGATCCGGGTTGAACGCCCGCGTGTTGTCGAACAGATTGCCGAGGCCCGCAGCCACGGTGACCTCTCGGAAAACGCCGAATATGATGCCGCCAAGGACCGTCAGGCCTTTATCGAAGGCCGTATCCAGGAACTCAACGACAAGATTGCCCGTGCCCAGGTCATCGACCCGAGCAAGCTGTCCACCGACAAGGTGGTGTTCGGCGCCACGGTGACCCTGTTCGATGCCGAAACCGATACCGAAGTGACGTACCAGATCGTCGGTGAAGACGAGGCGGACATCAAGGACGGCAAGATTTCGGTGACCTCGCCGGTCGGTAAGGCCCTGATCGGCCACAGCCTCGACGATGAAGTTCGCATCAAGGTCCCTTCGGGGCTCCGGGTTTACGAAATTACCGATATCCGCTACGAATAAAAAACATGTCGGCGACGCATTGCCGGCCGTGTCAAGATTGATTCAAGGCGGAAACCGGCAACGGCTTCCGCCTTTCTTTTTCAGTATCGGGATCCGAATGGCTCGGAAGACCGAGGATTCAAGCTTTCCTGAGGGGCTGAGCTTGCAGAACCAACCCGCCAACCTGCGCGCCATGCTGCAGACACCGGTCACCGCCCTGACCGGTGTCGGGCCGAAACTGGCCGATAAGTTAAGTAAAATCGGCCTGGAAACGGTCGAGGATCTTCTCTATACGCTCCCCAACCGTTACGAAGACCGGCGTGAATTCCGCCGCATCGGACGCCTTCGCGAGGGGCGCTACGAGGTTTTCGGCGGAGAAATTCTCTACAGCGGAGAAACCACGACCAGGAAAGGTCGCCGCAAGCTTTTCGAAGTCGTGGTCGGCGACGGCAGCGGCACCATCTCGCTGAAATGGTTTCATTACCGCCGACAATGGCAGGAAAAGCAGTTCAAAGTCGGCCGCAAGGCGGTTTTCGGCGGTGAAGTCAAACGTTTCGGAGCGGTGCGCGAGGTGCATCATCCCGAGGTCGATTTCCTGCCCGCGGGGGGCAGTTTTGAAGCCTACCGCGCCGCGGATCCCCTGGTCTTCGGCCGCATTCTTCCCGTTTATCCCCTGACCGAAGGGCTGCACCAGAAAACCGCCCGCAAAATCTGGAAAGAGGCAGTCGACCGTTACGCGCCGGCGGTCCATTCGGTGTTACCGCAGGAGATCCTGCAACGCCGCGGTCTGCAGCCCCTCAACGAAGCCCTGGTCGCGGCCCATTGGCCTGCCGACGACGTTCACTATGAATCCCTCGGCTCGTCCGCTGACCCCGCTCGACGGTCACTGGTTTTCGACGAATTCTTTTTTCTCGAACTCGGCCTGGCGCTGAAACGCAAGGGGATGAGTCTTGAACCCGGCATCCCGTTCCAGGTCGAGCATCGCTATACCCGACCGCTGGCCAGGATGCTTCCTTACCGGTTGACGGCCGCCCAGCGGCGGGTGCTGGGCGAAATCAAACACGACCTGATGCGGCCGCACCCCATGAACCGCCTGCTGCAGGGGGATGTCGGCAGCGGCAAAACCATTGTCGCCCTGATGGCGGCGCTGGTGGCGATTGAGAACCGGACCCAGGTCGCCATTGTCGCGCCCACAGAAATTCTCGCCGAACAGCATTATCGTCAATTTTCCTTCTGGCTGGAAAAACTCGGCCTGCGGGCCGCGCTGCTCTCCGGCGGACTCAAAGGCAGACCACGGCAGGAACTGCTTGAGCAGCTGGCTGCCGGTGAGGTCCACCTGGTGGTCGGCACCCACGCGGTCCTGCAGGAAGATGTCACTTTCCGCTGCCTCGGGCTCGGCATCATTGATGAGCAGCATCGATTCGGTGTCGAGCAGCGCCAGGTGCTGCGCAGGAAAGGGATGCATCCCCACATCCTGGTCATGACCGCCACGCCGATTCCGCGCACCATGGCCCTGGCTGTCTTCGGCGACCTCGATCTTTCGGTGATCGATGAACTGCCGCCCGGCCGTACCCCGGTCGAGACCCGGCTGGTATCCGACCGGGGTCGCGGTGAACTGTATCGCTTCATGCGCGGGCAACTGGAACAGGGACGCCAGGGCTACATTGTCTATCCTCTGGTTGAAGAGTCGGAGAAAAACGACCTGCAGGCGGCCACCGAGGCTGCGGAACAGTTGCGGTCCGCAATTTTTCCCGAATTCAGTGTTGCCGTGCTGCACGGCCGCATGAAGAGCGACAAGAAAGACGCGGTGATGCAGCGGTTCAAGGCGGGTGAGGTCCAGCTGCTGGTCTCGACCACGGTGATCGAAGTCGGCATCGATGTTCCCAACGCGACCATGATGGTTGTCGAACACGCCGAACGCTTCGGCCTGGCGCAGCTGCACCAATTGCGGGGCAGGGTGGGACGCGGGGCAGGGCAGAGCTACTGTTTTCTGCTCCGCTCGCAGCGCTGTAGCGAAGATGGGCTCAAACGGCTGCAGGTGATGTGTGACACCAACGACGGATTCCGCATCGCCGAAGCCGACCTCGAAATTCGCGGTCCCGGTGATTTTCTCGGTACCCGCCAGGCCGGACTGCCGGATTTCCGCATCGCCAATCTGCTGCAGGACGGTCGGGTTCTCGAAGAAGCTCGTCAGGAAGCCATGGCCATGGTCGACGATCCTGAATTTCCATCAGACGATAAATATCGCGAGATCATCGCAACCTTGCATGACCGCTGGGGAGGGCGGCTGGAGCTGGCCAGCATTGGCTAGGCTGGCAAACCAAAAATCCTTGGGAATTTCGGCAACAGGTGATAATTTAAGTCTTTCTGCGACATCGTTCTGATTCAGTGTGATTTGGAGGGGTTATGACACCGGCACCGGAGGCAGAAGCCAGGCAGCAGATCGATGCGATGCTCGCCGCGTGCGGCTGGCTTGTTCAGGACGTCTCCGCCGCCGATATCCATGCCGGCCGCGGGGTGGCGATCCGCGAATTTTCCCTGCCGGGGCATGGTTTTGCCGATTACCTGCTCTATGTCGACGGCAGGGCGGCAGGAGTCATCGAGGCCAAGAAAGTCGGCACCACCCTCACCGGGGTGGAAATCCAGTCGGCCAAATACACCACCGGCCTGCCCGACGGCCTGCCGCGCTGGCACAATCCGCTCCCTTTCTGTTATGAATCAACCGGGACCGAAACCCGTTTCACCAACGGGCTTGATCCCGAGCCCCGTTCGCGTAACATCTTTGCTTTTCATCGTCCGGAACTGCTGGCCGACCTGCTCGATTTGGCCCTGCCGCAACACGGCCTCCCCGGGAATCTGGGTGGCGCATCGATCGCGGCCGAATCCACGCCGCAAACCTTTCTCGCCCGCCTGCAGCAGATGCCGGAGCTGAAAACGGAAGGCTTGTGGCCGGCACAGATCAAGGCGATTCAGAACCTTGAAGTTTCGCTCAAAGAGAACCGCCCGCGGGCGCTGATCCAGATGGCGACCGGCTCGGGAAAGACCTTCACCGCGATCAACTTCATCTACCGCCTGATCAAGTTCGCCGGAGCCCGCCGGGTGCTCTTTCTGGTCGATCGCGGCAACCTGGGGCGTCAGACCCTCAAGGAGTTTCAGCAGTACGTTTCGCCCTACAACAACTTCAAGTTCAGCGAAGAGTACATTGTCCAGCAGATGACCAGCAACGTCCTCGATACCACCGCACGGGTCACGATCTGCACCATCCAGCGGCTCTTCTCGATGCTGAAAGGGCGCGAACTGCCCGAGGAGCTGGACGAAGAATCGATGGGAGAACTCGGCAGCCTGTTCAAGGAGCCGGAACCGATCGCGTACAATCCCGATATTCCCATCGGCACCTTCGACATCATCGTCACCGACGAGTGCCACCGCTCGATTTACAACCTCTGGCGCCAGGTACTCGAATATTTCGATGCCTACCTGATCGGCCTGACCGCGACACCGAGCAAACAGACATTCGGCTTCTTCAACAAGAACCTGGTGATGGAGTACGGCCACCCGCACGCCGTCGCCGACGGGGTCAATGTCAATTACGATGTCTACCGGATCAAGACCAGCATCACCGAACAGGGCGGCGAAGTCGAGGCCGGGTACTATGTCGACAAGCGTGACCGCGAGACCCGCGAGGTGCGCTGGGAGCAGCTCGACGATGATGTCAGCTACGAAGCGAAACAGCTCGATCGCGACGTGGTTGCCGTCGATCAGATCCGCACCGTGATTCAGACTTATCGCGACAAGCTCTTTAGCGAGATCTTTCCGGGCCGCACCGAGGTGCCCAAGACCCTGATCTTCGCCAAGGATGATTCCCACGCCGAGGATATCGTCAAGATCGTACGCGAAGAATTCGGCAAGGGGAATGACTTCGCCCAGAAGATCACCTACCGCACCACCGGGGCCAGACCCGAGGACCTGATCGCCTCGTTCCGCAACAGCTACAACCCGCGCATCGCCGTCACCGTCGACATGATCGCCACCGGCACCGACATCAAGGCGGTTGAGTGTGTCTTTTTTATGCGCACGGTCAAGTCCCGCGCCTATTTTGAGCAGATGAAAGGGCGCGGCGTGCGCATCATTGACGACAATGATCTCCAGGCGGTGACCCCCGATGCAGTGACCAAGGATCATTTTGTTATTGTCGATGCGGTCGGCGTCTGCGAAATGGATCAGACCGACTCGCTGCCGCTGGAGCGCAAGAAAAATGTCGGTTTTGAGAAGCTGCTGCAGGCGGTTGCCTTCGGCAATGTCGAGATCGATGTGGTCTCCTCGGTCGCGGCCCGGCTGGCGCGGATGGAGAAAAAGCTGGATACCGAAGACCAACAGAAAATCACCGAACTGCTCGACGGCAAGACCCTCAAGCAGTTCAATGGCGAGCTGGTCGAGGCACTGGAGCCGGATAAGCACCTGGCGCGCGCACAGAAGCTCTTTGGCACCAGCGAGCCGAACGACAAACAGATGAAACAGGCGGCGGCACAGGTGGTCGGCGAAGCGGTCAAGCCGCTCTGCAATCCCGAACTGCGTGAACTGTTGCTGGAGATCAAGCAGAAGAACGAACAGATTATCGACACGGTCAGCACCGATACGGTCCTTTTCGCCGGTTTCAGTGAAGAGAAGGCCCAAGGGGTGGTGGCATCGTTCGAGCAGTTTATCGAAGAGAACAAGGACGAGATCACCGCCCTGCAGGTGCTCTATTCCCAACCCTATAAGCAGCGGCTGCGGTTTGAGGATGTCCGTGAACTGGCCGAAAAGCTGGTCGCTCAGGTCGAGCAGTTACGTATCTACCAGACCCATCCGCAGGGCTGGGAAAAGCGGGTGCCGGATGAGCTGTGGCAGGCCTATCAGAAGCTGGAAGCGGGCAAGGTACGCGGCGCGGCGGCCAATCATATTTTGACCGACCTGGTGTCGCTGGTGCGCTTTGCCATGCAGCAGGAGAATGAACTGGTGCCCTTTCCCGAGAAGGTGCAGGTCAATTTCCGCGCCTGGGTTGAGCAGCAGCAGGCGAGCGGTAAGCGGTTTACGGATGAGCAGCGCAAGTGGTTGGAGATGATCCGCGATCATATTGCGGCGAATCTGCAGATCGAGACGGACGATTTTGATTATGCGCCCTTTGCCCAGGAGGGCGGGATCGGCAAGGTGTGGCAAATTTTCGGCGAGGATTTGGAGTGCATTCTGGAGGAATTGAACGAGACATTGGCGGCGTAATGAACCGGCCGTAATTCATGTATGGGCACAATACCGTAGGGGCAATTCATGAATTGCCCCTACATGAACAGGGGGGGGCCGTGTTTAACGCCGAAATTCATCACCGTCGTTCCATTCGATTGCGCAATTATGATTACAGCAGTGCCGGTGCGTATTTCGTTACAATTTGCACGTTTGAACGGAAATGTCTGTTCGGTGAGATCGCGAACGGGGACGTGCGTTTGAATAGGGCCGGTCTGTGCGTTGGGACGATCTGGAATTCATTGCCGGAAAGGTTTCCCGACGTCGAGGTGGATGCCTTCGTTGTCATGCCGAACCATATCCACGGGGTCATCGTGATCAACGAAAAGACCCAGGGGATGGAGGATGATGTAGGGGCAATTCATGAATTGCCCCTACGGGACGACAACACCATGCGCAAATCCCACCGGTTGGCTCGGCGCACAATGACCCTTCCAAAGGTTGTCGGTTACCTGAAAATGAATTCGGCCAAACGCATCAATCAATGGCGCGATAACCCCGGGGTTCCGGTCTGGCAACGCAATTATTACGAACGGATCATCCGGGACGACCGGGAATTAGACGGTATCCGGCGGTACATTGCCGACAACCCGGTGAGATGGGAAGAGGACGAGAACCATCCGAGGCGAATTAACCCGCCGTCGTAGAGGCCTGGCGTGGCGAGCCCCGGGGAATAGGGTGGTAACGTAGGGGCGATTCACGTATGAAAATACCGTAGGGGCAATTCATGAATTGCCCCTACGGAAAGTAATTTTGGAAATGAGGTATTGGTGGCGTGAATAGTTTGAGTTTGAACGCAACCCCTGAAGGATGGTCTGTTGCCAGGATTGGTGAAGTCTGTGACGTAAATCCCCGGGCTAATAAAACTGAAATACCAGATGATCTCTTGGTCTCTTTCGTTCCCATGCCAGCCGTGGGGGCTGGTGATGGCTCCATCGATGTTTCCCAGGAACGACGAGCTTCAGAGGTAAAGAAGGGTTTCACAGCTTTCAAAGAAGGGGACGTTCTTTTCGCCAAAATAACGCCATGCATGGAAAACGGAAAAATGGCAGTTGTCCCCAAGGTTGCAAATGGACATGGCTTCGGTTCAACAGAATTCCATGTGTTGCGCCCCAAAGAAGGAGTGGAAGCTCGGTACATTTATTACTATGTGTCCAGCCAAAACTTTCGGGGTGTTGCAGAACGTTACATGACGGGTGCCGTTGGTCAGAAACGTGTCTCTACGACATATTTGAAAGAACAAGAGATTCCTCTTGCTCCTCTAAACCAACAAAAACGCATCGTCGCCGAAATCGAAAAACAATTCTCCCGCCTCGACGAAGCCGTCGCCAACCTCAAACGGGTCAAGGCCAACCTCAAACGCTACAAAGCCGCCGTTCTCAAAGCCGCTGTCGAAGGCAAGCTCACCGAAGAATGGCGCAAACAAAACCCGGATGTCGAACCTGCCGACAAGCTGCTGGAGCGGATTCTTGAAGAGCGACGGGCGAAGTGGGAAGAAGCCGAACTGGCCAAGATGAAGGCCAAAGGCAAGGTTCCCAAGAATGACAAGTGGAAGGGGAAATACAAGGAGCCTGTTGCGCCGGATACGGATGGGCTGCCGGAGTTGCCGGAGGGGTGGGTTTGGGTTCGTGTGGATGTAATTGCCGAGGTTATGCTTGGGAAAATGCTTGATCGTAAAAAGCATCAAGAAGGTAAAGAACTGCCTTATCTACGAAATGTAAATGTTCGCTGGGGGGCAGTAGATACTGGTGATCTTTTACAGATGTTTTTCAAAGATTCTGAGCTTGTCCGCTATGGAATTCGGGCCGGAGATGTTCTGGTTTGCGAAGGTGGCGAGCCTGGTCGGGCTGCAATTTGGGATGGAAAGCAATCGGGCATGATGTACCAGAAGGCTTTGCATAGAGTGAGATTTTTGGATGGTTACGATCCGCTCTTGATTGTTTTTTATCTTGAACATCTCGCAAAGAGCGGACGCCTCGAAAGGTGGTTCACTGGGAGCACTATCAAGCATTTTACTCGTGAGTCATTTGCTGGGTTGCCATTGCTTTTACCGCCTCGCGACGAGCAAGTAGCCATTGTTGAAGAGGTGGAAAAGTCTCTTTCAATTATTTCTGAGACCGCTGAGCAAATTGACAAAGATTTACGACGTGCAGAAAGATTGCGCCAGTCAATTCTCAAGAAAGCTTTTCAGGGTGGATTTAATAGATAACTCAACTTTCGCACCATTCTAAATGGCGCAACAGGCTGAATGTAAATTGGTTTTTCAAAACATAGAGGCCGGAAGTAGCATTGGCCGTCGTAATAAGCCCGGTATCTGAGC
>NZ_PPFX01000042.1 GCF_002898515.1 Geothermobacter hydrogeniphilus
AAGCCAAAGGACTCTGACCCCGTCCAGAGGACGGGGGTTTCTACTTCACACTAAAAGCTTGACCGCTCCGGGCGAGCCGGCGCCCTCTTCGACAAACGGCGGGAGAAAAGCCGGAAAGAAAATGGTCACCTTGGGGTTCAGGGTCGCCACCAGAAGCCCCTGCCTGAAAATGCTCTTCAGATTTCGCGGCGAACTCTCTTGCGCGGGAGAAACGTTCGGCCCTTCGACAGCAGGGCGTGGAGGCCCAACCAGGTCAGGTACGCGGCCCCAGCCCACTTGACGGCTGAGAATGCAACAGCAGAAGCGGCAAGAATCGCGGACAGCCCAAGGGCGGCAAAAACAACATGCAGAAACGCCCCGAACCAGATGCCGAACATGGCCGAAGAACCGGACCGCCTGCCATACCTGGCCGTCTGAGCGAGAATAAAAGCCGTGTCAGGCCCCGGCGACAGGTTCAACAGCATGGCGGCGGATAAAAATGTCGCCCAGTGGACCGGGAAATAGTCGAAGATTGCTTTGCCCTGTCCATGTCTTGAATGGCTGCTCCCGAAGCTTTTGACTACCCCGCGTAACGCGCGGCAAACAGCTTCGGATCCTCCGTAAACGCCTCGATACAGGAAAGACAGATACAGGCCTTGCGCTGCAGTTCCGGCGGAACCAGGTCAATCAACGCGCCGGGAACCTCCACCTCGACACACCAGCAGGGGCCGGCATCGGCGTGCAGCCCGCAATTGTTGTCTTGCTTGCAGATGGGACAGGTTCTGGCGGTCATGCCCCCTCACCCCCCGGCAATGATCGGCAGCAGCGTCACCTCGCTGCCGTCCGGCACCGGGGCCTGGTCTTCGTCGGAGAGGACCATGTTGCCGTTGATGGCGATATTCCAGGAACGATCCTGCAGCTGCTCCGCGGCCTCCGGGATTCGGCGCTGCAGTTCGGCCCGCAGCTGGCCGAGGTCGCTGACCGGCTGGTCGATGATCACCACCCCTTCCGGCGCCCCGGGCAGCGGCTGCGGCAGTTTGACCTGAACGCAGAAACCGGTTGCCACCCGGGAGAGTTTCGCGTGCCAGTCAGGAGCCGGAAGTCCTTCTGAATTGAGACCGGTGAGCCGGTAGAAACGCTGCTTCAGCTCTTCGAACCGCTCCCGGTCGATCTTCTCCCCCTTGAACGGACCGACCTTGATCGGCTCCTCGAACCAGCGCCGCGGCAGAGTATCATCCTGCGCCCGCAGGCCGAGGCTGAAGTTGAGCATCCGCTCCAACCCGGTGATGTTGCGACCGATTTCGTCCAGCTCATCCCCGCTCAGGGAAATCCCGGTAAGTCCCCTGATCTGCCCGGCGAAGAGTTCCAGGTCGGGGGTCGACGGCGAATTGAACAGCTTGGTGTTGAAGCGGCACATGCCGACCGCGTCGCCGGCGGCGAAGGTATTTTCGCAGCGACGGACGGCGTACTCCTTGCCCTCGTAGGAGGTCGGCTGCGGCGCCACCACGCCGCCGTAGAGAGCGGTCTTGAACGCCGCGTCGTCGTTGATGCGGGCGTTGATCTCCAGGGTGGCGCGGTTGCGCAGGTGATCCATGCCGCGGGTGGCGACCGCCAGGCCGAGGGCGAAGGCCTTGAGGATGCGGGCGTCGTGGGGATCGGACTGGAACAGCCCCTTGGAAGCCATGCAGTAGTCAAGCGCCTCGGCCGGGTACTTGCCCTGCTCCACCGCCCGGCTGGAACAGGCGATGGTGTCGCCGAAACCTTCCCGCTTCGCGGTCATGAACAACAGTTGCTCGATGACCGGGTAATTGCCCCAGGTCAGTTCCAGCCCGCCGGTATCTTCTTGATCGATGATACCGCGCTGGTAGAGTTCCATCGCCCAGGCGATGGCGCTGCCGCAACTGGAGGCGTCGAGGGCGAGATCGTTGATGATGTTGTTGAGCCTTAAGACCTGTTCCGGCTCCTTGAGGCCGATGTCGGGACCGAACTTGCCGACGATGATGTATTCCGGCCCTTCCCCCTTGTCGTACTGGTCGAACACCCCGTCATTGTTGATGCCGTTGTAGGTCCGCTGCTTGTGATGCTCCAGCGTGCTCTGGTCCTTGTCGTAGCTGGCGTTGCCGGCGATGCCGGTCAGGGCACTGGCGCCCCAGCCCCCCTTGCCGCCGGGCAGCATGTCGTTGTTGGCCCGGCAGCAGACCGGACACTTGTAGCAGCCGCTCATGTTCGGTCGGTAGGGATCGAAATTGTCGGCGTCGAGGCTGTCGTGCCAGGTGGTCTCCTGGTTGTTCTTGGTGCCCATGGCGCCGAGAACCCGGCTCGGCTTGTAGAGGAACGGCGTGCCGACCTTCTTCAGGGCGTTCTGCACCACGCTGGCGGAGAGGATCTTCTTGCCGATCTCGCGGTTTCGCCGCTTGTAGTCGGCCGTGAGGTCGAACTCGGGCGGCTTGCCGAGCAGCAGGATCGCCTTGAGGTTGAGGCTCCCCATTTTGGCGCCGCCGCCGCCACGCGCCCAGATCGATTTCTGCCCGGCCATGATGCCGCTGCACAGCACCCGGTTCTCCCCGGCGCTGCTGATGCGCGCCATGGCCATATCCTTCTGTTCTGTACAGGCAAAATCGCGTTCAATCGCCGCCGTGAACGCGATATTGTCCATGCCGCGATAGGGCGTGGCATCGACAAAGGCGACCTGGTCCCGGTCAATCTTCAGCAGCGTCCACTGCGAATTGCGCCCGTAAAGTACCAGGTGATCATACCCGTGGCGCTTGAGAAAGGCGGGAAAGTAGTCGCCGGCGTTGCTGTCGAGAATCGCCCGGCTTTCCGGTGAGCGACTGGTGACGTTGCCGCGGGTGGCGCTCGGCATGTTGGCGGTCAGGATCCCGGCGCCGAAGATCAGCGGCACCCCGGGGTCGAGGGGGTCAAGCCCCGCGTCCAGCAGATTGTAGAGCAGGAACATGTTGCCGCCGCGCCCGCCGAGAAAGGTCTTGACCACCTCCACCGGCAGATAGGCGCGCCGACTCTCGCGACGTTCCAGGTCGACGAACAGCACCGCGCCCTGGGTCGGGTACTGCGGTTGTTCCAGCATCCGCTCAACAAGTCGATCAACCCGCACTCTGATATCCATGAGGTCCTCGCATCTGAAAAATCTGGATTCGCCGGGCTAGCTCTGTTCAGCCTCGGCGGCAAAATCTCCATCGACAGGGCCACCCAGCAGTTTCGGGCTATGACGACGAAAGGTGGTCAGAATCTCCTCAAAGGGAACATCTGCAAACACGCCCCGATCGTGGACATATTCCAGGTGTCTGCGCTGATCAACATCGTAAGGATGAAAAATCGAATCCTCGCGGCCATCGAACTCCAGCGGTTTGACCCGGAAGCGGGTACAGAGCTCGAGATTGAAGGCCGGGGTCGCCTTGACCCAGCGCCCATCCAGCAGAATTTCCGTAAAGGCATGCCAACGCATCAGGTCGCCGCCGTTAAGCTCCCTCAGTCGTGGCGTGGTGAGGTGATTTCTGACATCGGCAAACCCGAGACGGGCCGGGAGACCCATGGCGCGACAGCAGGCCGCCAACAGGGACGCCTTGGAGATGCAGAACCCGAAGCCCCTGCCGAGGACACTGCTGGCCCGATAGTTTTCCACATCGGTGAAATCCAGATAGGGGGTGTAGCGGATTCCGTCCCGCACTGCGTAATAGAGGTTTACGGCCTGGTCAATGGGGCTGGCGGCGTCGCCGGCAATGATATGGGCAAAGTCCCGGACCGCATGACTGTCAGAGTCAACAAATTCGCCCGGCTGAAGAAAGGTCGAACGTTCCATCTTTTCAGAACAGCAGCATCGGGCAGTTCACCTTGTGCATCGCCGCGTTGGTGATCGAACCGAACAGGATGTCGCTGACCTCGCCGCCCCCCTCGTGGCGCGCCATCACCAGCAGGAAGATCTCCTCTTCGGCGTCGATCTTCTTGATCACGGCGATCGGGTCACCCTCTTCCAGCCGCAGTTCCGGGTTGAACCCGGCCTCGCGAAAACGCTCGGCGAACTTCTCCAGGAACTTGTACCCGGCCTCGCGGGCCCGCTCGCGGATGCTGGCCAGCTGCGGTTCCGGGATCGCCCGGTAGGAGAGCTTGTCCTCCAGCACGTGCAGCAGGGTGATCCGGTCGGGGAACCGGGTGCGGTTGCCGAGAAATCCGCTGATCGCTTTTTCCGTGGTTTCCGAGTCGTCGACCGGAATAAGAATCCGTGCGTTCATAGCTACCTCCTCAAGTAGGTCATTATACCACCTGGACCCGGTTCAACCGAACGGTCAGCCGTACACCAGCCGCGGCAGGAACAGCACCAGGTCCGGCCAGTAGGTCAGCACCATGAGGATCGCGATCTGAATCACCAGAAAGGGAATGACCGAGCGGGAGACATAGAGCAGGTTGCGATCGACAGTAGCCCCGGAAATGTAAAGACTGACGCCCAGCGGCGGGGTGCAGTAGCCGATGCCGAGGTTGATGGTCATCAGCAGCCCGAAATGCATGGTGTCGATACCGAACTGCGACAGCAGCGGCAGAAAAATCGGGGTCAGGATCAGGGTCGCCGAAATGATGTCCATGAACATGCCGACGATCAGCAGCAGGATATTGACCGCCAGCAGGAACACCCAGGGCGACTGGATGTGACTGACCACCGCTTCAGCGATCTGGTTCGGGATCTGCTCGAAGGTGAGAAATTCACCGAACACCGACGCCCCGGCGACGATCACCAGCAGGGTCGCGGAGGTCACCGCGGAGGAAACCACCACCTGTTTGACGTCACGCAGCTTCATATCCTTGTGAATGAAGATCTCGACGAAGAAGGCGTAGAAGCAGGCAACCACCGCCGCCTCGTTGGCGGTGAATATGCCGGAATAGATGCCGCCGAAGATCAGCACCGGCAGGAACAGCGCCCAGGCACTCTCCCGCAGGGTGGCCATCGCCTCCTTGAAGCTTGGCCGGGGAATGGTCTTGGTCCCACGGCGGCGACAGAAGAAGTAGGCATAGAGGCTCATCGCCAGGATGATCAGCACCCCGGGGATAAAACCGGTCAGGAAGAGCGCCTCCAGCCGATCGTTGCTGATCATCGAGTAGAGGATCATCGAAATCGACGGCGGGATGATGATGCCGAGGATCGGAGCGGTGGTCATGATGCCGACCGAAAATTCCTCGTCATAACCGTTTTCGATCAACGCCGGAATCATGAAGCCGCCGATCGCCACCACCGTGGCGACGGTTGAGCCGGAGATGGCGCCGAAGAAGCCGCAGGCGAGAATGCCGGCCATGGCCAGTCCGCCGGGCAGAAAGCCGACCAGGGTGTTGGCGGTCTTGATCAGCTTCTGAACGATACTGCCGGTGGTCATGACATTGCCGCAGAGGATGAAGAACAGCACCACCGCCAGGGCGAACTTGTCCATGCTCCGGTAGAGCACTTCAATGGCGATCTGCGGATCAATTCCGACGATCAGCACCAGTCCGACCAGGCCGGTAAAGAACAGCGCCAGAAACACCGGCACCGTCGAACCGAGCAGGCCGAGCAGCAGAAACAGGATAATCAGGTCATTACTGTCCATAACGGTAACGGGCAGACGCATCAGCGGCCGTTCGGTCGACGACCCCTGAAAGCGCTAGCCTGCCTTCGACTCCTTCCAGTCTTCAACCATGACAAGCAAGGTCCGGAAAAACATCATCGCACCCATCAGCGGCAGCACCGCGTAGAAGATCCACTCCGGAATCTGCAGGCTGGCGGTGCGGGCGTACTCGTCCTGGTACATCATCACGGTCATCTGCCAGCCGAGCCGGACCATCAGAGCGGAAAAAACCAGCACCGCCAGGTTGGCAAACATGGTCAGCGGCAATTTCAGTTTCGGCAGCATCTGCGGCAGGGCGTCGATGCGGATCAGCGACCGGCTCCGCACCGCGGCGATGCAGCCGATATAGGTCGAGAAGTAGATGGTCTTGCGCACCACCTCATCCGACCAGTAGAGATTGACATCGGCGGTCGCCTTGCGCAGGATCACGTTGGCCAGCGCCACCAGCAGGGCGACCATCACCGCGATGAAAAGGGACCATTCTTCAAACCATCGGAAAACCCGGTCGACAGTCTGAAAGGTTTTTTTCAACATCGTCCACCTCGATTACCTGAATCCGTGGGTTTGTGCCGGATGAAGAGTGTAAGTGCTTGGCCTGAATGTGGTTTCCAAAAATCTGAGGCGCACCCATAGGTTCGCCGGTGATTTTTGGGAAGCGCAGGCAGGTCAATGACTTGCGCTATTCGCCGGTGACAAGCTCACTGATTCAAGGGTTAAAAAAGGGGTCGGAGAACCGAGTTCTCCGACCCCGCTCAACTCTAGATTGAATCAACAGCTATGCGGCTCAATCCCCGAGGGTAGTGCGCACCTTGGCCAGGTAGTCGATACCGATCTTCTTGCCCCACTTGGCGTAGACCGGCTGGGCTTCCTTGATCAGCTCGGCCTTGTCGGCGGCCGACAGGGTGAAGAACTCGATGCCGGCGGCCTTGGCCTTGGCGATCTGGTCGGCCTGCTGCTTGCGGGTCAACACGCGGGTCTTGGCGCTTTCCTCCTTGATGGTGTCAAGCAGGATGGTCTGCAGGTCCTTCGGCAGTTTGTTGAACCAGCGCTTGTTGAGCAGGTGAATGAACAGCCCCTGGGCGTAGTTCAACTCGGTGAAATACTTGGCGATGGTGAACTTCTTGGTGATGTTGCAGACGATGGCGGTGTGGTCGAGGCCGTTGATGACGCCGGTCTGCAGCGCCTGGGGAACATCCGGCCAGGGCAGCACGGTGAATTTCAGGCCCCAGGCCTTGTAGCAGTCGGCATTGACCGGAGCCTGGGCGATACGGAAGTTGACCTTCTTGGCGTCGGCGAGGGTCCGCACCGGGGTGGTGGTGGCCCAGCCGTAGGTACCGTAACCGGTGATGTCGGCAACCAGCAGCCCCTGGTTCTGGGCGCTGTTGGCGTAGGGGACCCAGAGATCCGGATCATTGCGGAACTTTTCCAGCTTGTCGAAGGTATCGACCACGTAGGGCAGGTTGACGATCCCGAGGCGGTCGGAAATGTTGGCCGCCGCGACCGACGAGGCCATCATCCCCTGCACGGCGCCGAGCTTGAGCTTGGCGATAACGTCCTTCTCGCCGCCGAGCTGGGCCAGCGGACGGAAATCAACGTAGAGACGACCGCCCGACTTCTTCCAGACCGCGTCACGAATCCGGTAGCCGACGGCGATACCCTCGATAACCGGGTGCGAAATGTTGGAAAGAATGTAGGTGTACTTGGCGCCGGAAGGATCAAACTTCGGCTTCCAGGCGGCCAGGGGGTCCTTTTTCTTTCCAGCGGCAAAACTTGGGGCAGCGAGCAGAACCACGACCAGCAGGGCGATCAGAGCGGACGTTCTTTTCATAGACACCTCCAATGGTTGGAATGGGCCCGACACCAGCGATCTGGCGGCAGACAATGAATGAACCCGACAACAAGACAATAGACAAATAATACGCTGTTTTACTCCATAATTTCCAGCAATTTTTACCCTTTTCTCAACTATTTCAGTTGAGATCAGGATTGAACAAAACTTGTTTTCTCTTTTATCCCTGAACCCGTGAGCTCAGCATCGCCGGAACAGGCCCGGCAGCGGTGAATTCATCCCCGGGTCTCCAGCGCCTTGACCAGGGTGCGCAGGGTGCGATGATGGGGAGTCATCACCCCGGCCCGCTCGCCGTATTCGACGATTTTGCCGTTCAGATAGTCGATCTCGGTCTGTCGGCCGGCCTCGATATCCTGCAGCATCGATGGTTTATGATGCCCGGCGCCCTTGATGTAATCGAGGCATTCAAGGTAGAAATCGGGGCCCAGCATCAACTCATTGGCCCGCGCCACCATGACACCTTCCTTCAGCAGGGCGTCGACCAGGCTGTAGACGATCGGATCGTTGATCACCTCGAACATGGTCTTGCCGGTCACCGCGCAGACCGGGTTCATGCAGGAGTTGTTGACCGCCTTGGTCCAGACCATGTTACGGATCTGCTCGGTATGACGGGTATCGAGACCGGCTCCGGTCAGGGCCTGGCAAATGCCGACGGCCGCGTCCCTGGACTGCGGATCAAGTTCCTGCAGGTAATGTGGACGGTGGTGAAAAGCCAGCCTGACCCGGGCCGGGCCGTCCAGAATGCAGCCGTAATTGACCACGGCACGCATCACCTGCTTTTTCCCCAGCCGTTCGGCCAGCACCAGCTCGGTATCGATGCCGTTCTGCCAGCTGACCACGTAACGCTCTCCGGCGATGAAACCTTCCAGGGCCGAAGCGATGATCGGCAGCGCCGTCGCCTTGACGGTAACGATCACCACGTCGGGCGGATCCTCGGCCAGCAGATCGATTCGGGTGGTGGTTTTCGTCACCCGCGCGGAAAAATCTTCCGCGCCGGAGAGGGTGATGCCCGGCTCCATGGCCGCCTCCAGCAACTGCGCCTGGACATCGCAGAGGGTCACGTCACAGCCGCCGCGGGCTAGAAAGGCGGCAACAATACAGCCGACCGGACCGGCGCCGATGATGGCAAATTTTTTTGGATTGAAATTACTCTTCTCCGGCATAGCCGCTCCCTGACTTGCTGCTTGTTTAGTCCTGCCCCACCAGAATGCCGAACGATTCGGCATCGAGCAGCCTGGCATCGCTTTTTTCCAGGACCTTGAGCGCCCGGTCGATAGCGCTGAAATGGAATACCATCACCGCTTTCTGCAGGTTGGCCCCGGCCACCGCGTACATGTAATCGACGTTGATCCCGGTCCCGAGGAACAGGCTGAGCAGATCCGCCAGGCTGCCGGGGGTATCCTCGATTTCGACCGCTACCACGTCATCGACCCGGGCCGGAATCAGTCGCTCCATGACCACTGCCCTGGCGGCGGCCAGGTCGGACACCAGAATCCGCAGCACACCGAAATCGTGGGTCGAATCGCAGATGCAATGGGCACGCAGGTTGATGCCGGCATCACCCAGCGCGCGGGTCACCTCGTGCAGGCGACCGGGGGAGTTTTCCAGCGGAATGGAGAGTTGTTTCAGTTTCATGCGAATATCCTTTGCAACTTACGGAAGTCAGGCCGCCAAGGCGCCAGGAGCGCCAAGAAAACCTTTTTCAACGGAGAGTCGCAGAGAGGGAGAGAACGCGGAGAAAACCAAAAGCAGTTTTTGGTTTTAAACCCAAAAGATTTTCTCTCCGTCTCTGCTCCTCTCCGCCTCTCCGTTAAATGAGTTTTTGACCTTCCTGGTACTCCTGGCCTTCTGGCAGCAACTTGATCGCCATGATCTCACTTCGGTTCCAGCGCCTTGACCAGCCCGCGGATCATGCTGTTGTACGGGGTCGGTATCCCGGCCTGCTGTCCGTATTCGACGATTTTGCCGTTGATGTAATCGACCTCGGTGCGCCGCTTGGCCTCGACATCCTGCAGCATCGACGGTTTATGGTTGCCGGCGTTCTTGATGTAATTGATGGCGTAGGGATAATAGCCCGATCCGAGCGAGAACTCGTTGGCACGGGCGACGGCGATCCCCTCCTTGATCAGGGCGTCGACCAGGTTGAAGGTGATCGGATCGTTGATGATTTCGACCATCGTCATGCCGGTCACCGCGCACATCGGATTCATGCAGGCATTCATCACCGACTTGCGCCAGACCATGTCGGCGATCTGGTCGGTATGCTGCGTATCGAGACCGCAGTCGGTCAGCACCCGGCTGAGGCCGAGGGCGGCCTCCCTCGCCTGCGGATCGAGTTCCTGCAGGTAATGGGGCCGATGGTGAAAGGCGAGGCGGATATGGCCCGGGCTGATCGGCACGCAACCGAAATTGACCACCCCGCGCAGCACCGCCTGCGGGCCCAGCACCCGGGCCAGTTCCAGCTCGGTATCGATGCCGTTCTGCCAGCTGACCACATAACGTCCCCCGCCGGCAAAGCCTTCGAGGGCCGAGGCGATCAACGGCAGCGCGGTGGCCTTGACGGCGATAAAGATCACATCGGGAGGATCTTCGAGCAGGTCATCCACCCGGGTGGTGGTGCGCGTCACCCGGGCCTGGAAACTGTCAACGCCCTCCAGCAGAATCCCCGGCTCCAAAGCCGGCGCCAACAACTCCGGAACGATGTCGCACAACGTAACATCATAGCCGCCTTTGGCCAGGAAGGCGGCAACGATGCCACCGACGGGGCCGGCACCGATCACGGCGAATTTTTTCGGACAGTAGCTGGTTTCACCCATCTGTTCTCTCCCTGACCTGAGTCAGTGAGTTTCTGTTGGATGGAGAGTGCAAGTGCTTGGTCTGAATGAGTTTTCCAAAAATCTGAAGCGCACCCATAGGTTCGCTGGTGATTTTTGGGAAGCTCAGACAGATCAATGACTTGTGCTGTCCGCCGACAAGGAACTCACTGATTCAGGCCTGATAACGGTCAAGCGGGACTTTCGAGGATGCCGAACGATTCGGCATCCAGGATCCTGATCCCGTTCTCCTGCAGCAGCCTGATCGCCAGGTCATTGTCACTGAAGCAGAACACCATCACCGCCCTGCCGGACGAGGTCCCTGCCAGGGCGTACATGTAATCGACGTTGACCTTGTTCTCCATCAACAGCTTCAGCACCTTGGCCAGGCTGCCGGGGGTGTCGACGATCTCCGCCGCCACCACCTCGTCAACCCGAGCCGGGAACTGTTTTTCCATGATCACCCGCCGCGCGGTGGCGACATCGGAAACCAGGATGCGTAGCACTCCGAAGCCGGAAATGTCGGAAATCGACAGTGATCTCAGGTTGAGCCCGGCCGCGCCGAGGGCCTCGGTCGCTTCGTAGAGCCGCCCCGGGGCGTTTTCGAGAAAGATCGAAATCTGTTTCAGTTTCAGTTTCTTCATGACCATCTCCCCTGTCGGTACCACGCTTCCTCCGGGACGATCCTTGTGACTGCCCGGGGGTTTACGATCCCTGCGACCCGGGCGAATTCAAGATTCACCCCGACGGCGGCATGGCGATCCGATTCAGGCCGCCGCGCCGCCCGCCAGCGCCCTGAGATTGACCTCGACCCCCTTCTCCTTCGAAACCTGTTTCACGACTTCGGTGACGACCTCTTCTTCCAGCGGCAGATTTTTCAGCACCGTGCCGACCATCACCATGTTGACCGCCTTGCCGTTGCCGGCTTCGCGGGCGATGGCCAAAGCGTCAACTCCGAGAGCGTTGCCGCAGGATGCGGCAATCTGGTCTTCCACGTCATCCGGATAGACCGCCAGTCCGGCGGCCACGGTACTCGGATTGATCGAGATCTTGTTATAGACCAGCCGCCCCCCGGGCTTGAGATAGTGAAGGTAACGCAGCGCCTCCAGCGGCTCGAAGGAAATCAGCAGATCGGCGCTGCCGGGCATCACCACCGGCGAAGCGACCTTCTCCCCCATACGCACGAAACTGATGACGCTGCCGCCGCGCTGGGCCATGCCGTGCACTTCATTCTGTTTGATATCCAGCCCGCTGGCCAGGGCACTTTCAGCCAGCACCCTGGAGGCCATCAGCACCCCCTGGCCGCCGACCCCGGCAATGACGATATTAAAGATTGGCATTGTTCTCTCCCTCGATTTCATGCATCGCGTCGAATTTACACATCTGCCTGCAGACCCCGCAGCCGTTGCAGACGTTGGGATCAACCTGAACCTTCGGCCTCTCTCCCGAAGCGGTCAGGCCAAGCGCCATGCAGGCGACCTTCAGGCAGGCGCGACAGCCGGTGCACTTGTCCTGATCGACGGTCATCGCCGGTTTGCGGATCTTGTAGCGCAGCACACAGGGGTTGCGGTCGATCAGCACGTAGGGACCGGGCGTTTCCAGGCCCTTTTTGATCGCCGCCTCGGTGGCGGCGAGATCGTAGGTATTGAGTTCGAAGACGTTGTCGATGCCGAGCGCCTTGACCAGCGGCACCATATCGACCTGGCGGGTCGGATTGCCCTGCAGGGTCTTGCCGGTGCCGGGATTTTCCTGGCCGCCGGTCATGCCGGTGGCGCGGTTGTCCATGATGATGACCAGCGCGTTGCCGCCGTTGAAAGCCAGACTCAGCAACCCGGTCATCCCGGAATGGAAAAAGGTTGAATCACCGATCACCGCCACCGGCTTTTCATCGCGGCCGGCAATCGCGTTGACCCGGGCCATGCCGTGGGCGGCGCTGATGCTGGCGCCCATGTCGATCACCGAGTGCATGGCGCCCATCGGCGGCAGGGCGCCAAGGGTGTAGCAGCCGATGTCGCCGGAGACAAAGGTTTTCAGCTTGCTGAGGATGGTGAACAGGCCGCGGTGAGCGCAGCTGGGACAGAAGACCGGCGGGCGCTGCGGCAACCCTTCGACCGGGGCGGCAGCCTCGGCTACCGGGTCGCCGAGGGCGGCGCG
This sequence comes from Geothermobacter hydrogeniphilus, assembly GCF_002898515.1. GTDB lineage: Bacteria > Desulfobacterota > Desulfuromonadia > Desulfuromonadales > Geothermobacteraceae > Geothermobacter_A. Next base: position 12,402 of record NZ_PPFX01000042.1, read on the forward strand.
AATCAGGTCGGCGTTGATCTCGCCGCACAGCGGCAGCTTGTTCTTGCCGATCTCGACCTCGATGCCCATGGCGCGAATCTGCTCCTCGAAAATCGCGTCCATCTCCTCGACCACCATCAACCGTTTGACGCTGCCGGCGAACTCGCGGATCTTGCGTTCCGGCAGGGGATGCACCAGCCCGAGCTTGAGGACCGACGCGTTCGGGAAGGCCTCGCGGACGTGTTGATAGGAAACCCCGGAAGTGATGATGCCGAGCTCGGTATCACCCATCTCAACCCGGTTCAGAGGCGTGGTTTCGGCATATTCCCGCAGTTTCAACAGCCGCTCCTCGACTTCGACATGCTTGATCTTACCGAAATTGGGCAGCATCACGTACTTGGGAACATCCTTGACCCACTCGCCGACCTGCGGACTGATTTTCTCCCGCGGGACAACCACTCCCTTGGCATGGGAAATCCGGGTGGTGGTACGCAGCATCACCGGGGTATCGAACTGCTCGGAGATCTCGAACGCCGTCCGCACCATGTCATAGGCATCCTGGGAATCGGCCGGGTCGAGCATCGGGATCTTGGCGAAGCGCGCGTAGTGGCGGCTGTCCTGCTCGTTCTGTGACGAGTGCATCCCCGGATCGTCGGCCACCATCAGGATCAGCCCGGCATTGACCCCGGTATAGGTCAGGGTCATCAGCGGATCGGCGGCGACATTGACGCCGACGTGCTTCATCGTCGCCAGCGACCTGCCGCCGGCAATACTGCCTCCGATCGCCGCTTCGAGGGCCACCTTTTCATTCGCCGCCCACTCGCAGTAAACCTCGCCCAGGCGGGCGACTTCCTCCAGGGTTTCGGTGCTGGGCGTTCCGGGATAACCGGAGGCGAAAACCCCGCCGCCGTCGGTAAACCCGAGCGCTATGGCTTCATTGCCGGAAATTATTTTTTTCATCAACAATCCATCCCTTGTCTGTACCTTGTTCAGGCGTTAATTGACTCCTGACCGGATATTCCGGGCAGCCTTCATTAGACAACATCAACCGAGCGGGCAGTCTAGCCGAAACGGCCCCGCCTTTCCAGCCCAATCGACCTGCGCGCCGGCCCTATTTCGGGCGTCGGTCCTCGATCCGCTGGGCCTTGCCCTGGCTACGCGGGATACTGCCCGGCGGCACCAGGTTGACCTCGACGCTGATGCCGATGACATCCTTGATATCCTGCTGCAGGTGGCGGACCTTGCTGCGCACCGCGGCAACATCTTCGAGAATATCGAACTCGGCCCCCTTGAGAACATCGGCCGCCGCCTTGACCATGAACTCCTCGGTCACCTCGACCTTGACCCGCAGCGAATCCATCACCCCCTTGCGCTCGACGATCACCATATAGTGCGGCGAAACCCCTTCGCGCTTCATGATCACCGCCTCGATCTGCGACGGGAAGACGTTGACGCCGCGGATGATCAGCATGTCGTCGCTACGGCCGCTGACCCGCGCCATCTTCACCAGGGTGCGGCCGCAGGAGCAGGTGCCGTAGGTCAAGCGGGAGATGTCCCGGGTCCGGTAACGCAGCAGCGGCTGGCCGTACTTGTTGATGGTGGTGAAGACCAGTTCCCCTTCTTCACCCTCCGGCAGCACCTCGCCGCTGTCAGGATCGATGATCTCCGGGTAGAAGAAATCCTCGTTGATGTGCAGGCCGCTCTGCTCTTCCCGGCACTCGAAGGAGACGCCGGGACCGGTGATCTCGGAAAGGCCGTAGATGTCGCAGACCGTGATGCCGAACTTCTCCTGGATCGAATGGCGCATCGACTCGCTCCAGGGCTCGGCGCCGCAGAGTGCGCTTTTCAGGTTGAGGCTCTTGAAATCAACCCCCATCTGCTCACCGACCTCGTAAATGTGCATCAGGAAGGAGGGGGTCGAGGTCAGGGCAGTGGAACCGAAGTCCTCCATCAGCATGATCTGCTTCTGGGTGTTGCCGCCGGAGATCGGGATCACCCCCGCGCCGACCTTCAGGGCGCCGTAATGAGCCCCCAGGCCGCCGGTGAAGAGACCGTAGCCGAAAATATTCTGCACCACGTCATCCTTGCCGATACCGGCCCCGGTGCAGGTGCGGGCCATCGACTCGGACCAGACCTCGAGATCCTGGCGGGTATAGCCGACGGCGATCGGCTTGCCGGTGGTGCCGGAGGTGGCATGATACTCGACAATCTCTTCCGGCGACGCGCTGAACATCTTGAACGGATAGTTGTCGCGCAGATCCTGCTTGGTGGTAAAGGGAAGCCGGCGGATATCATCGAGCGAGCGGATGTCATCCGGGGTCACCCCCAGGTCATCCAGCTTCTTCCGGTAATGGGCGTTGCGCTCATAGACGTAGGCGACGGTTCTCTGCAGACCGGCAAGCTGGATGGCCTGCATTTCGCTGCGACTGAGGGTTTCCTCTTTACTCCATGCCATGATCGTTCTCTCCTTGTCGGTATCCGGATCAATTACAGAAATGCTTTCGCAAGAAAGCAAAGGATCGACTGGCTGAGCAAAAACCGCCAACAGCAAGGCGCGCTTGTCGAACAATGAGGCGTACGTGCGTACGTCGAAGCAGCGAGAGCCTGCGCAGCAACGCAGCTGCTGGTGAGTTTTTGCGACGCCATCACAGATAATTCAATTCCCGCGCCTGCTCCCTGATCTCATCGCGGAAGCGCGGATGGGCGATCTTGATCAGGGCCGCGGTACGCTGACGGACTGTTTTGCCGTAGAGGTCAGCTATGCCGTACTCGGTCACCACGTAATGGACATGATTACGACTGGTGACCACCCCGGCCCCATGCTTGAGCAGGGGCACGATGCGGCTGAGCACCGTGCCGTCCCGCAGGGTCGAGGTGCTCGGCAGGGCGATGATCGGCACCCCACCCTTCGAGCGGGAGGCGCCGTAGATGAAATCGAGCTGGCCGCCGACCGCCGAGTGGAAGCGGGGACCGATGCTGTCGGCACAGACCTGGCCGGTGAGATCGACCTCGATCGCCGAGTTGATCGCCACCATGCGCTCGTTCTGCGCCACCACGAAGGGGTCGTTGACATACTCGGTACGGTGCAGTTCCACCAGCGGGTTGTTGTCCACCCAGTCGTAGAGCCGCCGGGTGCCGAGCAGGAAACCGCAGATGATCTTGCCCGGGTGGAGGGTCTTGCGGGCCCCGTTGAGCACCCCGGCCTCGACCAGGTCGATCACCCCGTCGGAGATCAGTTCGGAATGGACGCCGAGATCCTTCTTGTCCTTGAGGAACTTGAGCACCGCGTTGGGAATCGCCCCGATCCCCATCTGCATGGTCGCGCCGTCGGGGATCAGTTCGGCAATGTGCGCGGCGATCCCCTCGACCACCTCGCCGTCGGCGTCGTCCCCCATCGGCATCTCGAACAGCGGCGTATCGCAGGGAATAATGTAATCCATCTTGTCGATGTGCATGGCGGTATCGCCGAGGGTGCGCGGCATCTGCTCGTTGACCTGGGCGATGATGATTTTCGAAACCTCTGCCGCCGAGATGGTGAGCCCCGATTCCGCCCCCATGGAGCAGAAACCGTTTTCATCCGGAGGTGAGACATGGATCAGGGCGACATCCACCGGCAGGTGGCCGTCCTTGAACAGCAACGGGAATTCGGACAGCATCACCGGGGTGAAATCGGCCCGTCCCTGGTTGATCGCCTTGCGGACGTTGGCGCTGATGAACATCGAGTTGATGCGCAGGTGGCCCTCCATCTCCGGGGCGACATAGTCGGCCGGACAGATGGTCAGCGGGTGGCAGACCTCGACATCGCGCAATTCCGGCGCCCGCCTCACCAGGGCGTCAAGCAGCGGCAGCGGCACCGAGGCGTTGCCGGTCAGAAAGACCCGGTCGCCCGACTTGATGGCCTTGACCGCCTCGTCCGGGGTGGTGGTTCGCTCCTGGTATGTCTGTCGCCAGTTTTGCATGACTTGAGGCTCCTTGAAACGCCTATCCGTAGGGGCGAACCTCGTGTTCGCCCGGATTTTGGCCGTTGCGGTTATGAGGGCGATTACGAGAATCGCTCAGACAGGGGCGATCACAAGGATCGCCCCTACAGCACATTCAAATACGGATGCGACCGTCGACCGCGAAGGCCCGGTCGGCAAACGCCATGACCGGGTTGAGATCCATCTCCTGGATCATCGGCAGGTCGGTCAGCAGCTGCGACACCCGCTGGATCAGTTCAATCACCGCCTGCTTGTCGATTCCGGCCTCGCCGCGAACCCCGTCGAGCAGGGCGGCGGTCTTGATGCCGGAGAGCATCTCCTCGGCCTCGACCCGGGTGACCGGGGCGATCTTGAACACCACGTCCTTGAGAACCTCGACATAGATGCCGCCGAGGCCGAACATCACCAGGTGCCCCAGTTCCCGCTCGGCACTGGCGCCGATGATCAGTTCACGTCCGCCGGGCAGGAATTTCTGCACCAGGAACCTCAGTTCGCCGTGCCCGCCGAGACGGGCCTGCATCTCCTCCACGGCGGCGCGCACCGCGGCCCCGTCCGCCAGGTTGACGGCGACGCCGCCCATGTCGCTCTTGTGATCGATGGCGGCACAGTCGACCTTGACCACCACCGGGTAGCCGATGCGATCGGCGGCGGCGACCGCCTGTTCGGCGTCATCCGTCACCGCCCAGGGAGCGACCGGGATGCCGTAGGCCTCGAAAATGGAATAGACCTCCTCGGCCGAGAGCACCGCGCGACCGTCCTCGCGGGCCTGCTCGATGACCGCCCTGGCGCGGACGGCGTCGGTGCCGGAAAAGACCTCCGGCTGACCGATATCGCGCTGCCTGATCCGCCCGTAGCGCACCAGCGCCCCCAGCGCGCGGGCGGCATCCCCCGGGTTGGCATAGAAGGGCACCCCGCCCTCCCGAAGAATCGCCTCGGTCTTCCGGTAGCGTTCCAGCTTGAGGTTGGTCATGAAGTTGCAGACCAGCGGCTTGCGCCCCTGGCGGCTGACCTCGACGATCTGCCGCGCCACCTCGTCGGTGTCGGTGAAGGGCGCGGTGACGAAATTCATGAACACGCAGTCGATCTGGTCATCATCCATCAGCACGTCGAGAGCGGCCCGGAACTGCGGCCCGCCGGCGGTGGCGACGACATCGATCGGGTTCTCCAGCGCCGCTTCGGGGAACTGGGTCTCCCGCAACCGGGCGATCGAGGCCTCGCAGAGCTTGGGAACTTCGAGGTCGAAGTCGACCAGCACGTCGGTGGCAATCACCGCCGGACCGCCGGTGTTGGTGATGATGCCGATGCGGTTGCCCCTGGGAATCGGCTGACTGGAGAAGGCCATCGCCGCGCGCACCATCTCCCCCTCATCGCGGAAGGGCAGGATGCCGATCTTCTCGAAAATCAGCTCGGTGGCAATATCGACCCCGGCCAGCGAGCCGGTATGCGAGGAGGCGGCCTTGGCGCCCTGCTCGGTGCGGCCGGCCTTCATCGCCAGGATCGGCTTGCGGCTCGCCACTTCGCGGGCGATTTCGAGAAATTCGCGCGGTTTGTCGAAGCCCTCGGTGTAGAGAATGATCGCCCGGGTGCCTTCGTCCCGGCCATAGTACTGGAGGATTTCCGGGATTGAGACATCGCAGGCGTTGCCGTTGCTGGCATAGAGCCGCTGACCGATTTCGAGATCGTCCAGCGCCTGCATGATCAGCGCCCCGACCCCGCCGGAGAGGGCGACCACCGAGATGCTGCCCGGCTTGGGAAAGGTGAAGGTGAAGTTGCAGTAGGCATTCAGTCCGGGATCGGAATTGATGATCCCCTGGCAGTTGGGCCCGAACACGCGGATGCCGTAATCGTGGGCATAGCCGAGAAACTCCGCCTGCAGCCTGGCCCCCTCTTCCCCCATCTCGCTGAAGCCGGCGGTATTGATGATCACCGCCTTGACCCCCTTTTCGCCACACTCCTTCATCGCCCGGGGAACGAACGGGCTGGGGACGATGATATGCGCCAGGTCGATCTCGCCCGGCACGTCGGCCAGCGCGGGATAGGCCTTGAGGCCGCAGACCTCCGATGCCCTGGGGTTGATCGGATAGATCTTTCCCTTGTAGTCGTAGCGCTGCAGGTTGCGGATAATGACATTGCCGATCGAGAGTTCCTTGGTGGAGGCGCCGACCAGGGCAACCGCTTTGGGTTCAAACAGGGCTTCAAGCATGATCTTTTCTCTCCTCCAGCTGTTCAATGAAAGCTTCGACATTGGTCACGGTCTGTTCGTCGGAAACACAGCGCAGGTCGTTGAGATCGCCGGAGATCACCAGGCTGGGGATGCCGGTCTCCCGCTCCAGGCGCTGGGGCATGCCGTAGCGGCTGTTGGAATTACAGGGGCAGGTCTTGGCGTCGTGGTAGATGATGCCGTCGATGTGGAATTTTTCCAGCATCTGCTTGATGTACTGCTCCTTGTAGGTGTCGGAACGAACGATGAACAGCCCCAGATAGGCCCTGGCCATGCTGCGGATCGGCTCTTCGGGATCGAAGTCGGGAAAAATCCAGCTGCTGCAGTAGGTGGAGACCAGGACGCTGACATTGAGCCGGGCGAACAGCTCGGAGTGCTGGCGCAGCCGCCCCCAGACCGGCATCCCTTCCCAGTAGATGCGGTACAGCTCATCATCGACCGCCCCGCTGCCGTCGGCGATGCGCTGCTGCAGTTCGGCCAGCAGCTGCCGGTAGTAGTCGACCGCCTGCCGGGTGCCGCGCAGCACCACTGCCGGGCCCATGTGGATGGTGCCGTCGAAGAAAGTCAGCGGCGCCGGAACCGCCATCGCCGTCTCCAGCACCTGGCGCCAGAGTTCGGTGCATTCGCGGGAGAGGGCCACGGTCTCACGCAGCCGCGCCATGTCGAGGGGCTGTCCGCTGACCTCTTCCAGGGTCGGAATCAGCGCCTCGATCTGGCGCGAGACGTCATCGACCAGAATCTCGCTGACATCGGTGAAATTCTTCGGCGAGGTGATACCGATGCAGGGCACGTTGAACTCACGGGCGTACCAGGAGAACCAGTCCTGGACATCACGGCACTGGTTGGTGTTGTAGACCAGCACGTCGGGACGCGGCGGTGCCTCGATGCCGGGATAGGCCCTGGCGAGCGGGGAGATCCCCTTGAGATGGGCGCCGATGTCGGCGGTCAGGTAGGAACAGATATCGGGTGAGTAGCCGATGGTGTTGGCTTCGGGAATCAGTTCGGTGGCCATGCGCGTCGCACCGAGCATGGCGGCGTGATTCTCGGGAAAATGAACCGCGAACCCCATCGCCCGCAGCAGTTCGGCCGGACCGACGCTGGTACACCAGGCGACCTTGCGGTCAGGCGACTCGGCCGCGGCGTTGAGGTCGTAGAAATACTCGGACATGATTTTCATCATCCGCCCGGTGGATTCAATCTTCTTGCGTTGCGGTTGCTTCTCCTGCGCCATGACTCCTCCCGCTAGACTGTTTCGATTGCCCCTGCCTTATTCATTTTTAACGCTGAGGCGCAGAGGAGGAGAGACCGGAGAGAAAACTCGAAATCTACCCTGGGTTCGGTCTTTCTCAGCGCCTCTGCCTCTCTCCGACTCTGCGTTGAAATATCCTTTTACCTCTTCCCAGCTTCCTCCCGCGCGAACAGCGCCGCGCCGATGGCGCCGGTCAACTGGGGATACTCCGGCAGCAGCACCGGCCGACCGATCATCTCTTCGGTCATCTCCACCAGGTAGGGGTTGTGGGCCACCACCCCGCCGCACAGCACCACTTTTTCGGTCAGGGAATCCATCTCCAGCACCCGTTGGATCATCGAGTAGAAGATTCCCTTGATGATGTCGGCCACCGGTTTGCCGTGACGGATACTCTCCAGGACCTCGGTGGCGGAGAAAACGGTACAGTAGCTGCCGATCTTGATCATCTCCGTTGCCCGCCGCGCCAGGTTGTTCATCTCTTCAAGCGGGATGTCGAGCCGGGCCGACATCTCTTCCAGAAACGCGCCGGTGCCGGCAGCGCACTTGCGGTTCATCTTGAACCCCTGGCGCCGCCCGGCGGCGTCGAGCTTGATGATCTTGTTGTCCTGGCCGCCGATATCGATGATGGTCAGCGCCTCGGGAAAGCTGTGGAAACAGCCCCGGGCGTGGCAACTGATCTCGGTCTTGCTGCGGCTGGTGACAAAGGCGACATTGCTGCGTCCGTAGCCGGTGGCCATGGCCGCGGCGATATCGCTCCGCCCGGCCCCGGCCCCGGCGAGCGCGTCGTCGAGGCAGATTGCCGCGGTAGCAGCAAAGTCGATGCCCGATTTTTTGACCGCGTGGCCGAGCAGGGTCCCCTGGTCATCGATGGCGACAACCTTGGTCCGCGAGGCTCCCATATCGAGCCCGATAAAAACCGGCCGGGTCATAACTGTCCTCAGTCCTGGTCGCCCCGGTCAGTACCGGGCCGCCTCCGATTCGATGGTCCGCACCAGATTGACCAGGCGCGGGCCGATGTCATCCTCCAGCATGTGCCGGCGCAGCACGAAGGAGGGCGCCGCGCAGTTGAAGGTCAGCAGCCGGCAGCCGGCAACCGGCAGCATCGGTACGCCGACGGCGTTGACGTCACTACGCCAGTCACCGATGGAGAAACAGAACCCGCGTTCCCGGTAATCACGCAGCGCCTGTTCGATCCCCGCCTTATGCTGCGGCCAGGAGTCCTCGTCGCGCTTGCGGATATGATCAAGCAACTGCTCCCGCTCCGGTTCCGGCAGTCCGCAGAGCAGCGCCCGCCCCATGGCGGTGGTCGCAATCGGCACCCGGGTGCCGGGCTCCCGCCGCAGGGAAACCGTGGCGGCGGTGCTGTGACGGCCGTCGAGATAGATCATCCCGAGCCGATCACGGGTACCGACCGAAACAACGGTGTGCGAATAATCGGCCAGCTCCTGCATCAGCGGGCGGGCGATCTTCAACACATCCATATTGGTGAGCAGGGAATAACCGAGGGAGAGGACCGAGGTGCCGAGCTGGTACTTGCCCAGCCGTTCGTCATGATACAGGTAACCCATCCGGGTCAGGGTGTAGGTGAGCCGGGAAACGGTCGGCTTCGGCAACCCGGTGCGCCGGGCGATATCCTGATTCCCCAGGTGCCGATCGTGCGGCCGGAAACAGCGGAGCACTTCCAGACCTCGTGCCAGAGCGGTGACGAACTGACGGTCCTGGCTGCCGCCGCCCGGCTCGACGCTGTACACATAGTCGCGCTCCAGCAACGCCTCCCGACCATTTTTCAACTTGTCTGCCACCTGGTCACTCATCCGTCATAGATATCCAAGGAGAAGGGATGAAAAACGGCTTCTGCCGTGCTCCATCTCTACCGAAAAGGAGCAACCATGTCAAGATAATAAAACGATGTTTTTTGAAAATCAGTTTCGCACTGCAAAATATAACAACATAATATCCCATCCCTCAATTGTCCGAAAAACTGCCGAAATCCCCGCGGAACAAGGCTGAACAGGCTTGAATAACCTGCATTTAACGACAGATAGAATGGCTTTCGCGCTGGGGAGATAATTACTGTTTACAAACGTTGTGTTGTCAGGTAGGATTTACACAAATTGGAACTTTGTTTCGCACTGCGAAATAAAAACAGCCGACACGGCACCATCGACAGAACTCAATGTACCTGCTCCATCCAATCTGAACGAACTTGAACCAAAGAGAGGGCACACCAATGAAACCGATTACAACCGTCGGCGTCGTCGGCGCCGGAACCATGGGGTCGGCGATTGCTCAGCATTTCATCATGAAGGGTCTGCCGGTCATCCTGGTCGACCAGCAGGACGCCTTCCTGGAGAAGGGGGTCGGCCATATCCGCTCCTCCCTGGAAGAAGCCCTGCAGCGCAGACTGATCGACCAGGCCGGTTTTGAGCAGATCCTCGGCCGTCTGCATTGCACCACTGACCAGGGGGAACTGGCGAAAGCCGACCTGGTGGTGGAAGCGATCTTTGAAAACCTGGCGGTAAAGAAGCAGCTGTTCGCCGAACTGGAGCAGGTGGTCGGTGCCGACTGCATCCTCGCCAGCAATACCTCCTCTTTCCTGATCAGCGAAATCGCCGCCGACCTGAAGACCCCCGAACGGGTGCTCGGCGTTCACTACTTCTACCACGCGGCCAAGAACAAGCTGGTGGAGATCATTCCCGGCGAGAAGACCGACAGCGCCATCGTCACCGCGCTGGAGAACTTCTACAGCTACTACGACAAGACACCGATCCTGGTCAAGGACGCGCCCGGCTTCGCCGTCAACCGTTTCTTCGTTCCCTGGCTCAACGAAGCGGCCCGACTCTATGAAGAAGGCTTCGGCAGCATCGCCTTCATCGACCGGGTCGCCTGCGAGGTTTTCGGCGTCGGCATGGGCCCCTTCGCGCTGATGAACGCCACCGGGGTGCCGATCGCCATGCACGCCGCCGATGGCTTGTCCGGAGAACTCGGTCCCTTCTATGCTCCGGCGGAAATTCTCTGCCGACAGGTCGCATCGAAACAGGACTGGAATGTCGAGGACAGCAGCCTGCTGAACAACGGCTCCGACCGCGAAGATGTCGTCATCCGCCGGCTGGTCGGTGCCAGCCTCGGGGTTGCCGCGCAGATGGTCGACGAGGGCGTGGTCGACGCGACCTCCGCCGATCTCGGCGCCCGGGCCGGCCTGCGCTGGCCGGTCGGTCCCTTCGAACTGCTCGCCAAGCTCGGCCCGGGCAATGTCCGGGAAATGGTCGAAAGCGTCTTTTCCAGCTGGCAACTGCCCCTGCCGGGCTGCCTCACCGATGCCGGCGCCGGGGCCCTGACCCTTGACTGGGTGACCAGCGAGGTGGTCGGCAGGACCGGCTTCATCATCTTCAACCTCCCCGACCGGATGAATCCTCTCGGCGAACAGGTGATGAACCAGCTCGACCGCTGTGTCGATGAACTCAACGCCCGCGACGATATCGACAAGATCATCATCCACGGCAAGGGCAAGGCCTTCATCGCCGGCGCCGACATCAAGTTCTTCCTCGACGCCATGGCGACCGACGATCTGCAGCGCATCCAGCAGTTCACCGAGTTCGGCCAGCAGGTCCTGAACAAGATCAGCGCCTCGGACAAGGCGACCTACGCCTTCCTTGACGGCCTGACCCTGGGCGGCGGGCTGGAACTGGCGCTGGCCTGCGACTACCGCATCGGCACCCGCAAATCAGTGCTCGCCTTTCCCGAAACCGGCATCGGCATCTACCCGGGACTCGGCGGCACCCAACGGGCCCCGCGTTTGATCGGCGCCGCCCGCGCCAAACTGCTGATAGCCACCGGCCAGTTCATCAACGCCAAACAGGCCTACGCCTACGGGCTGGTCGACGCGGTCATCGATCCTCCCTTCGACTGGCGGGAACTGGCGGCCTTCAGCATTGACAAGCCCCAGGCCGGACGTACCGAGGAACCCCCGGAAGAAGCCGCCTTTGCCGCTTTCGACGGCGATCTGAGAAATCCGCTGCTCGACCGCGAAGGCTTCGAGAAACAGGCCAAGGGCATCCGCCGCAAGGCTCCCGGGGCATTGAAAACGGCCATGGAACTGATCGACAGGGGCCGGGATCTTGACCTGGCCGCGGCCCTGCAACTGGAACTGGACGGCCTGCAGACCATCTTCGCCTCCCAGGACGCGAAAATCGGCCTGAGCAGCATCATCAGCGGCCAGAAACCGGTTTTTGTCGGCAAATAGCAAAACTCGAAACGCCACCAGGGGGCCAAAGCAGACTTTTAACGGAGAGGCGCTGAGAAAGGCAAAATCCCGGTTTTGAGCTTAAACAATAAAAGGATTTTGGTTTTCTCTCCAACTCTGCCCCTCTCCGCCTCTGCGTTAAAGACTTTCTCTCGGCGGCCAACGATTTAAAACAGTAAAGGAGCAACCATGAGCGCAAGTGTAAAGGGATTTCGGGACAGTCAGAGCGGCAGCGGCGCCCTGTTCGAGGATGTCTACCTGATCGACGGCAAGCGAACTCCGTTCGGCAAGTACACCGGCGGCCTCTCCAGCATGTCACCGACCGACCTCGGCATTCTCGCCGGCCGGGCGGCGATCGAGGCAGCCGGGGTGCCGGCGGCGGAGATCGATCAGACCATCGTCGCCAACATCGGCCAGGCCAGCGCCGACTGCTTTTTCCTCCCCCGGCACATCGCCCTCTACAGCGGCGCGCCGCAGCAGAGTACCGCCCTCTTGACCCAGCGAATCTGCGGCTCGGGAATGGAACTGCTGGGCCAGGCGGCGGAGCAGATCGCCCTCGGCAAGGCGCAGCTGGTCCTCGGCTGCGGCACTGACACCATGAGCCGCTTCCCCCTCGCCTCCTACTCCGCCCGCCAGGGTTTCCCGCTGGGGCGGCCGGAATTCGTCGACCTGCTCTGGGAGGCACTCAACGACACCGCCGCCGTCCCCATGGGCTGCACCGCCGACAACCTGGCGCGGGAATACAATCTCAGCCGGGAAGAGGTCGACGCCTTTGCCATGCGCAGCCAGGAACGCTACGCGGCCGCGCAGCAGAACGGCTTCTTCGAGGGAGAAATCGCCCCGATCGCACCCAAGGGGGTGCTGGAGATGGGTGATTACAACCCCCGCAAGTACCGCCTGAACAGCCGCGAAGCCGTGGCGGCTGACGAGCATCCGCGCCGTACCACCATGGAACAGCTGGCCAAGTTGCCCTTCGTCTTCAGCAAGGAGGGACCGACCACCGCCGGCAGCGCCTCCGGGATCGTCGACGGTGCCGCGGCGATGATGGTCGCCTCCGGTGACTACGTTCGCGCCCACGGCCTGAAACCGCTGGGCAAAATCCGCGGCTTCGCCGCCAGCGGCGTGCGCCCCGACATCATGGGCATCGGCCCGGCACCCTCGATCCGCCTGCTGCTGAAACAACTTGGCATGCAGCTGGGAAACATCGATCGCTTTGAAATCAACGAGGCCTTCTCCGCCCAATGCCTGGCCGTCGCCAGGGAACTGCAGCTCGACGAGGACAAGCTCAACATCAACGGCGGCGCCATCGCCATCGGCCACCCCCTCGGCGCCACCGGCGTGCGTCTCACCCTGACCTGTCTGAAAACCCTGCATCGCGACGGCAAGCAGTTCGGCATCGCCTCGGCCTGCATCGGCGGCGGCCAGGGAATCGCCCTGGCCGTGGAGGCCTGCTGATGACGGCGGCCGCGAAAAAGGGCGCGCGGGTGGTGCTGATCACCGGCGCCGGCCGGGGCATCGGTGCCGCCATCGCCCGACGCTTCGCCGCCGAGGGAGCACGCCTGGCGTTGGTGGATGTCAACGCCGAGCAGTTGCAGTCCTTCGCCGCCGAACTGGAGGCGGGCGGCTGCCAGGTGCTGCCGATCAGTGCCGACATCACCGACAAGGCTCGGGTCGAGCAGCTGATGGCCGAGGTGACCGGTCACTTCGGCCGCCTCGACGTGCTGGTCAACAATGCCGGCATCATTCGCGACGGCTTCATCAGCAAGATTTCCGAACAGGACTGGGACCAGGTCATCGACGTCAATCTCAAGGGCGCCTTCCTCTGCTGCCAGGCGGCCTTCCCGACCCTGAAGGCCCAGCAGTACGGCAAGATCGTCAATATCGTCTCGCGCGCCTGGCTCGGCAATATCGGCCAGGCCAACTACTCGGCCAGCAAGGGGGGACTGGTCAGCCTGACCCGCACCCTGGCCCTGGAATTCGCCCGTTTCCAGATCAATGTCAACGCCGTGGCACCGGGCCTGATCGACACCCCGATGAGCCAGAGCATGCCGGAAGAGGCGCGGGCAAGGCTGATCCGCATGCAGCCGACCGGCAAAATGGGCAAGGTCGAGGATATCGCCGCCGCGGTCGCCTTCCTCGCCTCCGACGACGCCGTCTTCATCACCGGCCAGGTGCTGCACGTCGACGGCGGCAAGAGCTGCGGGTTGTTGTCACTGTAAAAAAATTGAAACCGCCAAGGGACAAAAACTTTTTAACGCAGAGGCGGGGAGAGGCGGAGCTGGAGAGAAAAACTGAAACCCTTTCTTGGCTTTTCGGGGCTGACCTCAAACCAGGATATGGATTTTTCTCTGCACCTCTCCTTCTCCGCGCCTCTCCGTTGAGATGTTTTGGGCGGTGAATCGATTTAAAGGATCTTAGATGAACGCCTACCTGATCGAAGCCAGACGCACCGCCATCGGCCGGGCTCACCCGGACAAGGGTTTGTACCGCGAGGTTCGCGCCGATGTCCTGCTGGCGGAACTGATGCGCCGGATGCTGGCGGGGATGAAGGCCGGTGAGGAACTGACCGCCGCCATCGACGACGTCTACGTCGGCTGCGTCGGCCAGCACCTGGAACAGGGCAAGAACATTGCCCGGCTGGCGCTGCTGCTGGCCGGGCTTCCCGAAACCCTGCCCGGCACCACCGTCAACCGGCTCTGCGCCTCCAGCCTGCAGGCCTTCAATTTCGCCGCCTCGACCATCGCCGCCGGGCACGCCGGGCTGCTGCTCGCCGGGGGCGTGGAACACATGACCCACGTGCCGATGCAGGCGGCCACCGATTACCACCAGGGGCTGCTGGACCGCTACCCCTTCCCGTTCAACAACATGGGACTGACGGCGGAGAAGGTCGCCCGCGACTATGCCGTCAGCCGTCACGACCAGGACGCCTTCGCGGTGGAAAGTCACCGCCGGGCCCTGGCGGCGCGCGAGGCCGGCCATTTCGCCCGTGAGATCCTGCCGATCGACACCCCCGCCGGCCCCGCCCGTGACGACCAGTCACCGCGACCGGGCACCAGCCTCGAAGCCCTGGCCGAGCTGAAGACCATCTTCGCCGCCGACGGTTCGGTCACCGCCGGAAACAGTTCGCCCCTCAACGACGGCGCCAGCCTGACCCTGCTCGCCTCCGAGGACGCCTGTAAGCGCTTCGACCTGAAACCGCGGGCGCGGGTGGTCGATTTCGCCGTCGTCGGCCTCGATCCCTGCACCATGGGCATGGGCCCGGTGCCGGCGATCCGCGCCCTGCTGCGGAAAACCGGCCTCGGTCTCGACCGGATCGACCGCTTCGAACTCAACGAGGCCTTCGCCAGCCAGGCGCTGGCCTGCATCCGCGAGCTGGGTCTGGATCCGGACAAGGTCAACCCCTGGGGCGGCGCCATCGCCCTCGGCCATCCCCTCGGCTGCACCGGCACCCGGCTGATCACCACCCTGCTCAACGGTCTGGAAGAGAGCGGCGGCCGGTTCGGCATCGCCTCGCTCTGCATCGGCCATGGACAGGGAATGGCGACCCTGATCGAGAGGCTCTGAGACCCATGCCGCAGGCCGCCGTCGAGTTCGAGGTCCGCTACGCCGAAACCGACCAGATGGGCGTGGTCCATCACGCCAACTACCTGGTCTGGTTCGAACTGGCCCGGACCCGCTACTGTGCCGAGGCCGGGCTGCCCTACCCGGAGATCGAGGCCCGCGGCTACCTGATGATCATCACCCGGGCCGAACAGGACTACCGCCGCGCGGCCCGCTACGGCGACACCATCAGGGCGAGCTGCCGGCTCGACCGGGTCAGCAGGCGCGGGCTGCAGTTCAGCTACCGGATCGAACGGGGCGATGAACTGCTGACTACCGGCAGCACCCGGCACATCTGGGTGAAGAAGGACAACCTGCAGCCCTGCAGTCTGCCGGAAGAACTGCTGGAGACATTCGTCGTCAGGAGGACATGAAAAGAGACGCCAAGCGCGCCAGGAAAACCTTTTTGTAACGGAGAAACGCAGAGCAGGAGAGAACGCGGAGTCTTATATATTCAGGGTTTTAACCCCCAAAAGATTTTCTCTCTGTCTCTGCCCCTCTCCGCCTCTGCGTTAAATCGTTTTTGACCCTCCTGGCGTCTTGGCGGCCCAATCCGTTTTTGGCGTTTAACGACCTTTTCCAACCAACAGGAGAACAACAATGTCAATCAACGCTTATCGCTGGATGATGAAAGGTGTCAAAGAACCGCTGGTCAAACAGGAATTCACCGCCACGGCGGGACCGGGTGAAGTGGTGGTGGCCGTTGCCGGCTGCGGGGTCTGCCATACCGACCTCGGCTTCTATTACGACGGCGTGCGCACCAATTCCGAACTGCCGCTGGCCCTCGGCCACGAAATCAGCGGCCGGGTGGTCGCCGCCGGGGAAGGCGCCGCCGACTGGATGGACAAGGCGGTGATCATTCCGGCAGTGATGCCCTGCGGTGAGTGCGACCTCTGCAAGCGCGGCAAGGGCACCATCTGCCGCGCCCAGAAGATGCCCGGCAACGACATCCAGGGCGGCTTCGCCAGCCACATCGTGGTCCCGGCCCGCGACCTCTGCCCGGTCGACGAGACCAAGCTGGCCGCTTCCGGGCTGCAGCTGGCCGACATCTCGGTGGTGGCCGACGCGGTGACCACCCCCTACCAGGCCGTCCACCAGGCCGGGGTCGGCAACGGCGACCTGGCAATCGTCATCGGCGTCGGCGGCGTCGGCGGCTACTGCGTGCAGATGGCCCGTGCCTTCGGCGCCACCGTCATCGCCATCGACATCGACCAGGCCAAGCTCGACGCCATCGCCGAACACGGCGCCGCCGCGACCTTCAATGCCATGGAGATCGGCGGCCGCGACCTGAAGAAGGCGATCTCGGCCTTCGCCAAGGAGCAGGGCCTGCGCCGCACCGAGTGGTTCATCTTCGAATGTTCCGGCAGCAAGCCGGGGCAGGAAACCGCCTACGGACTCATGGTCCACGGCTCCACCCTGAGCGTGGTCGGCTTCACCATGGACAAGGTCGACATCCGCCTCTCCAACCTGATGGCCTTCCACGCCCGGGCGCTGGGCAACTGGGGCTGCCTGCCGGAACACTACCCGGCGGCCCTCGACCTGGTGCTGGCGGGCAAGGTGGAACTGGCACCCTTCGTCGAGCAGCGACCGCTGGAGCAGATCAACGAGGTCTTCGCCGCGGTCCACGACCGGAAGATGAGCAAACGGGCGATCCTGGTGCCCTGACAGGTCATCGGTATCCGGTCATCGGTAGGGGCGAACCTTGTGTTCGCCCATGTCGGCACCAACGAAACCCGGGCGAACACAAGGTTCGCCCCCACGAATTCAATCCATTTCGTAAAGGAGATACGACAGATGGCAACAACCGACGAAATCATTGCCCGCAACGCGCCGGCCGAACTGATCGATCACAACCTGATCGACAAGGATGTCGAGAGTCTCTGTGACGGCATGGTGCAGTATGAAAAACGTCCGGCAAAACGCCGCGACGGCTCGGTGGCCGAGGGGCTCTACAACGCCTGGATCATCTTCAACAATCCGAAACAGTACAACTCCTACACCACCGACATGGTCAAGGCCACCATCCTCGCCTTCCGCCGCGCCTCGGTCGACCGCGAGGTCAATGCCGTGGTCTTCACCGCGGTCGGCGACAAGGCCTTCTGCACCGGCGGCAACACCAAGGAATACGCCGAGTACTACGCCGGCAACCCGCAGGAGTACCGCCAGTACATGCGGCTGTTCAATGACATGGTGTCAGCCATCCTCGGTTGCGACAAGCCGGTCATCTGCCGGGTCAACGGTATGCGCATCGGCGGCGGCCAGGAGATCGGTATGGCCTGCGACTTCACCATCGCCCAGGATCTCGCCAACTTCGGCCAGGCCGGTCCCAAGCACGGTTCGGCGGCCATCGGCGGCGCCACCGACTTTCTGCCGGTGATGATCGGCTGCGAGCAGGCGATGGTCTCCGGCACCCTCTGCGAACCCTTCTCGGCCCACAAGGCGGCCCGGCTGGGCATCATCGCCGAGGTGGTCCCGGCGCTGAAAATCGACGGCAGGTTCGCCCCCAACCCGACCGTGGTCACCGATCGCTATCTCGATGAGTTCGGGCGCGTCATCCACGGCGAATTCAAAACCGGCGCCGACTTCAAGGCCGGGCGGGACCTGCTCAAGCAGGGCGAAGTGGACCTCTCCATGCTCGACGAGAAGGTCGAGGAACTCTGTGCCAAGCTGCTCGAGACCTTCCCCGAGTGCATGACCAAGAGCCTCGAAGAACTGCGCAAGCCGAAACTGGAAGCCTGGAACAAGAACAAGGAGAATTCCCGCGCCTGGCTGGCGTTGAACATGATGAACGAGGCCCGCACCGGCTTCCGCGCCTTCAACGAGGGCAACAAGGAAACCGGCCGCGAGATCGACTTCATCAAGCTGCGCCAGGGCCTCGCCAAGGGCGTGCCCTGGACCGAGGAGTTGATCGAGAGCCTGATGCCGGGGAAATAGGAGCGTTTTTGCCGCCAAGTCGCCAAGAGAGGCAAAGGCCTTTTAACGGGGAGACGGAGAGGGGCTGAGTTGGAGAGAAAACCCTATTTTTTTGGATTTATACCAAAGGTTCTACTCAGCGGTCTCTCCCTCTCCGCGTCTCTCCGTTAAACATGTTTTCTTGGCGGCCAACGATTTATTGAAAGGACAAACCGATGAGCGAAAACCCGCTGAAAGTCTGGCTCGACCGTGACGGAACCCTGCTGCGCCTGCGCCTGGCGCGGCCGAAAGCCAATATCGTCGACGCGGCGATGATCGCCGCTTTGCGGCAGGCGCTGGCGGAACACCGGGACATCCCCGAGCTTCGCGCCGCGCTGCTCGACCACGAAGGCCCGCACTTCAGCTTCGGCGCCAGCGTTGACGAGCACATGCCGGACCAGTGCGCCGACATGCTCAAGTCGCTGCACGCCCTGATTCGCGACATGCTCGACTTCCCGTTGCCGCTGCTGGTGGCGATCAAGGGCCAGTGCCTCGGCGGCGGGCTGGAGGTCGCCGCCGCCGGCAGCATGCTGTTCGCCGCGCCGGACGCCAAACTCGGCCAGCCGGAAATCAAGCTGGCGGTCTTCGCACCCGCGGCCAGCTGCCTGCTGCCGGAGCGGATCGGCCAGGCCAAAGCCGAGGACCTGCTTTTCTCCGGCCGCAGCATGGGCGCCGATGAAGCCTTGGCAACCGGCCTGATCGACAACCTCTCCGACGATCCGGAAGCGGCGGCCCTGGCGTATTTCGACAAGTCGCTGGCACCAAGCAGTGCCAGCACCCTGCGCTTCGCGGTGCGCGCCGCGCGGGAGGAATACCGCCGACGGGTCACCGCCAAGCTGGAGCGGGTGGAAACCCTCTACCTGGCCGAGCTGATGCAGACCCATGACGCCGTCGAGGGCCTGACCGCCTTTGTCGAAAAGCGTCCGGCAAGCTGGAAAAACTGCTGATTCAGGATTGACGACCGGGGCGCAGCAAGCGGCGCCCCTACAGTGATTGATCAACCGCAGGGGCACCGCTTGCCACGCCCCTTTTCCTTTCGTACACGGGCATCATGGGACAGGACAACGACATCATCGACGTTCACTGCCACTGTTTCGCCGGGCCGGAACAGACGGAACTGGTTGCTGACGGTTTGCAGCGTCTGCGTCAGGCCGGAATCCGCCGGCTGGCGGTCATGGGGCTGTTCAACCGGCGCGCCAACCCGGAAGATATCTGGAGACTGATCCCGGAAGGTTTTCCCAACCTCGGCGATCCCTATTTCAACGAAGTCGACACCCTGCTGCAGTGGTCCCGGCAGCAGGGTGATCTGCTCTTCCCCATGATCGACACCCGCTGCCTGGACGGCGATGTGCCGAGCCTGCTGCAAGACTATGTCGAACAGGGCTTCCGAGGGATTAAAGGCCTCTACCTGGCTGATAACGGCAATGACCTGAACCTTAGAAGCATCCCTGACACCTTCGGCATCAGCCTGAAGCAGTATCATAAACGCGAATGGGAGATCTTCGCCTTTGCCGAGGCCAGGGATCTGCCGGTCCTCTATCACATGGATGCCCGCCTCTACGGCGACGTGATGCGCGCCATCCTCAACGATTTCCCTCAGCTGCGCATCAACTTTCCCCATTTCGGCATCGGCCGCCGGGCCTTCGCCTCCATCCTCGACCACTCCCCCAACGTCTTCACCGATATCGCCTACCTGCGGCCGCATATCCGGCGCAACCCCGCGAGCTACGCCGACTTCATCCGCCACTACCCTGCCCAGGTCTGCTTCGGTACCGACGCCCTGCTGCACCAGCCGCAGATCGTGCTGGATTACATCGAGCTGGTGCGTTCCCTGCAACTGCCAAAGGAGGTCGAACAGGCCGTTTTTTCCGCCAACCCGCGCCGCTTCCTCGGCCGGGCGATCGAACCACGGCAGGAACCCCCCTGAGAAGCGACGCCGGAAGCATTTCTATTCAACACCGGCACCTGCCTTTATTGTCAATAGGCAATGAATTGGCTTTATTGTCTTTTGATTTATGGCCAACTGACCATAAATACGGTCACCATGGAGCTTCCCACATGACACGCAAGGTCATTTCGCTGGAAAGTCTCGGCGTGGCACTAGGAGAAGCACACAGGCAGCAGAGATTGAGCCAGGCGGAAGCAGGCCGCCCCGTCGGCCTGGATCAACCGACTGTCTCCAGGGTGGAACAGGGCTCTCCCGGCACCCGGCTCGACACTCTCTTTCGCCTGCTGGCCGCCATCATCGAAGCCATGATGGCGCGACTGGACGAGGTGATCGCGCAGATCGTGGCCCGGCTGCCCGCAACCTTTCCCGCCGCCGTCGCCGAACCGGTTTTCGCCGGCATGCGGCAAGCGCGGGAGCAGATGACGCGGTCAAAGTGAAAGGGGCGCGGGCAGAGATGTTTGGTCAATTTGTTCAACCAACTCTCTTTTTTCGCTCACTGCCCTCTTGCGCTATTCGCGAATCGCGAATAAGATATGCCTATGAATCTCAAACCACAGGACATTTTCGTTGCCCTCAAACTGATCGCCCTGGGGGATGAACCCTGGAGCTACGTGCGCCTTGCCCACGACCTCCACATGAGTGCTTCAGAAGCCAACGCCGCGGTCAAGCGCGGGCTGCACGCAGGAATTCTGCTTCCGCCACTTGTCGGCAGCAAGAGCCCTTCTCCCAACCGCACGGCACTCAAAGAATTTCTGGTGCACGGTGTAAAATACGCCTTTCCTCCCGACCGGGGAGAATTGACTCGCGGCGTGCCAACCTGCCACGCAGCACCTCCTCTGAACAGCCTGTTTGTGCAAACCTCGGAACCGCCCCCGGTCTGGCCCTGCGCCAAAGGAAAGGTTCGCGGAACATCCTTCTCCCCCCTTTACCCTTCGATACCGGAGGCCGCGCTTGCAGATCGGAAACTCTATGAATTGCTGGTTCTGGTCGATGCCATCCGCGCCGGAAGAGCCAGGGAGCGCAACCTGGCCATCGACGAGCTTGTCCGAAGACTGAAGGAGCGATGATGTTGCCGCGGGAAACCAGCCTCGCCATGCTGGAAACGGTAGCCCAACAACTTGGTTCGCTACGCGACCAGGTCGTTTTTCTGGGCGGGTGTACGATTCCCCTCTTCCTGACCGACCCAGGCGCCTCGGCTATACGCCCGACATTCGACGTCGACCTGATCGTCGAGGTGACATCGGCCATGGAATTTCAACAGCTTGAAGAGAAATTGCGGCAACGTGGATTCTGTCAGGACATAAACGAAAACATCATCTGCCGCTGGTCGGTCGCGGGAGTCATGGTTGATATCATGCCGACCGACGAGAAAATTCTCGGTTTTTCCAACACCTGGTACAAAGAAGCGATTCGACAGGCCAAAACCTGCCGTCTCACCAAAGAGCTGACCATCAGGCTGGTGACACCACCCTGTTTCGCAGCAACCAAAATCGTCGCTTTTCACAACCGGGGGAAAGGGGATTTCCAAGCCAGTCACGACATGGAAGACCTGATAACCCTGATCGACGGTCGGCCGGAACTGGCAGAAGAAATCAGCCTCGCCGATGACAGGCTGAAAACCTTTCTGAGCGAAGAGATCGGCCGTTTTCTGAATGATGAGGCATTTCTCCAGGCTCTTCCCGGGCATCTGCCCCCCGATCCGGCCAGTCAGCAGCGATTGCCAATGCTGCTGGACAGGTGCGCGATGATTGCAAACATGGGATAACACAACGTCCCTCGCGCCTCGGCGAAGGGGACCGAAAGGAGCCTGCCATGCCCGTCCGGATCGTTCGTCTCGGCACCCCGCGTCACGAAAAGGAGGGGCTGCGCATCGGGACGGTGCGGCATCCGCCGCGCGGCGTTCCCAAAAAGGACCATGCGACGCAAAACTGGTACGATCTCTGGCTGCCGGAACTGGCCCCGTCGGCGGAGCTGGTGAAACAGGCCCGGGCGGCAAAAACCGAAGAGCAATGGCGCCTGTTCGTCAGAAAATACCGTGCGGAGATGACCGCGCCGGACAAGGGACGGCTGCTCGAGCTGCTGGCGGCCCTCTCCCGGCAGGCCGATTTTTCGGTCGGCTGTTACTGTGAGAACGAGGCGCGCTGTCACCGTTCGGTGCTGCGCGATCTGCTGACGGAGCGGGGCGCCGCCCTGGAGGAACAATGATTTCGTTGAAGACAGACGAGGTGAACTCATGACGATTCCCCGGCGCGAGGGGGGCAGGATTCTTGTCGACGCCCTGAAAATCCACCAGGTCGATACCGTTTTCTGCGTGCCGGGCGAGAGCTACCTGCCGGTGCTCGACGCCCTGCACGACGAACAGGAACGGCTGCGCCTGATCGTCTGCCGGCAGGAGGGGGGTGCCGCCTTCATGGCCGAGGCCTACGGCAAGCTGACCGGCCGGCCGGGGGTCTGCTTCGTCACCCGCGGCCCCGGCGCGACCAATGCCGGCATCGGCGTCCACACCGCCCGGCAGGACTCGACCCCGCTGGTGCTCTTCGTCGGCCAGGTCGGCAGCCGCATGATCGAACGCGAGGCTTTTCAGGAAATCGACTACCGCCGCATGTTCGGCCAGATGGCCAAGTGGGTCGCCCAGATCGATCGGGTCGAGCGCATTCCGGAAATGGTCAGTCACGCCTTTCACCTGGCGGTGTCCGGCCGACCGGGGCCGGTGGTGCTGGCACTTCCGGAAGACGTGCTGTCCGCCGTGGCCGCGGTGCCCGACTGCAACCGCTACCGTCCCGTCCAGGCCCATCCGGGACCGGCCGCCCTGCGGGAACTGCGGGAGAGGCTGGCCGCAGCGCAACGTCCCCTGCTGATTCTCGGCGGCGGCGGCTGGTCGGCCGAGGCCTGCGCCGCCATCCGCCGCTTCAGCGAAGCCAACCGGCTGCCGACCCTCTGCACCTTCAGACGACAGGATCTGTACGACAACCGTCTGCCCAACTATGTCGGCGACCTGGGGCTCGGCGTCAACCCTCGTCTGGCCGAACGGGTCCGGCAGGCGGACCTTCTGCTCGCCGTCGGCCCGCGCCTCGGCGAGACGACCACCGGCGGCTACCGGTTGCTCGATATCCCGTGTCCCCGACAGACCCTGATCCATGTCCATGCCGGAGCCGAAGAACTGGGGCGCGTCTACCAGGCCGACCTGCCGATCAATGCCGGCATGGCGGAATTTGCCGCCGCAGTCAGCACCCTGCCAACCGTCGAAGCCCCGGCCTGGCAGGACTGGCTGACACAGGCACGGGAAGACTACCTGGCTCACCTGCAGCCGCCGCCCGCGCGCAGTGAACTGGATCTGGCCGCCGTCATCGAATTTCTCAACCGACGGCTGCCGGCAGAGGCGATCCTCACCAACGGCGCCGGCAACTACTCAGCCTGGCTGCACCGTTTCTACCAGTATCGCGGTTTCCGCACCCAGCT
The DNA here is from genome assembly GCF_002898515.1 of Geothermobacter hydrogeniphilus. Lineage (GTDB taxonomy): Bacteria > Desulfobacterota > Desulfuromonadia > Desulfuromonadales > Geothermobacteraceae > Geothermobacter_A. The sequence goes on from NZ_PPFX01000042.1 coordinate 36,033, forward strand.
GGCTCCCACCAGCGGGGCCATGGGCTATGGCGTCCCCGCGGCGGTCGCGGCCAAGCTGGTCCACCCGGAACGACCGGTGGTCTGCCTGGCCGGCGACGGTTGTTTCCAGATGAACGGCCAGGAGCTGGCCACCGCCGTTCGGCACCGGCTGGCGATTATCTTCCTGGTCTGCAACAACGGCATGTACGGCACCATCCGCATGCACCAGGAACGGCGCTATCCCGGCCGGGTCTGCGGCACCGACCTGGCCAACCCGGACTTCGCCGCCCTGGCCCGGGCCTACGGCGCGCAAGGCGAAACGGTCGACAATCACGAAACCTTCGTCGCCGCTTTCGAACGGGCCCTGACACTGGACGGCCCGGCACTGATCGAGCTGCGCACCGATCCCCGGGCAATCACTCCCAACGAAAGACTGGAGCGAAGCTAGCCATTCCTGACGTGAGATCCAGGCCGGCAGAAGAGAAAAGAAGAATCCGCCTCAGAGGAACAATCTCGACTCTTTGACCGTATCTGCTTTTCAATATCAACAAAACGATCAATTTGTTTCAATAAGACAAGAGACACCAGAGGATAGAGGCACTGCAGAAGATTCATCTGCCGATTTAATGCAATAAATTCAAGGCAATGCTGCGTTGTGGCATTGCTCTATCTCAATTGTACAAAATCCCCGAGATAGCAATTCCAGGCTATCCGCCTGCAACACGTGAAAATTTGGCCGGGTTGGCGACTTTTACCTTGTCAACCGGGATGGAGGGCTCACTTCATGAATTCGGCACGCGAGTTGTTCGAAATATGCTATCTGACGTTCCTTGTCATTTACGTCCTGTACTGTCTTTTCTTGTACATTCACCGTATTCGTGAAAAGGAATACACCTCATTCGGCATTCTGGCGTCCGTGTATCTGGTTTATTTTTCCCTGAACAGTTCGTTCATTCTTGGCCTGGGTCTCCAGCCTGACATCCTTGCCGGACTCATCATGGCGTTCATTACGCTTTTTCCGGCAACGTTGGTAAACTTCATTGCGCGCACTCGCAAAGAAGTTGTTGGAGGGCTTATCCGTTGGGCAATCTATCCATGGTTCGGCCTGGCGATCATTGCCTTGACCATGCCCCTTATGGGCCGCTGGGAGTGGGACCTGTTTCGTTTGATCTGGGGTGGGCTGGCCCTCTATTCGCTGGCGGTGCTCTGGTGGATAGTGGTTCGGGCCCATCATGAGGGATTTTATGAATCAACGCAGTTGACCATGGGAGTTACCGGTATCACTCTCGGACTGCTGCTGGTCGGGGCCGAACAATTCAAGCTGGTGGCATTGCCCTACTACGCTGAAGACTTGGCAGTGGTATTTTTCGCCGTCACCATGAAGTATGGGCTTATCAAGCGTTATGCACGCTATGTAAGAGACTTGCACCATCTTTCGGGAAAGATTCTCGATGCTCACGAGGAAGAACGAAAGCGGTTGGCAAGAGATATTCACGACGGGATCGGCCAATCGTTGCTGGCAATCAAGTTGAACCTGCAAATGATGAAGGCAGATCGACAAAGGGCGGTGACGGACGAAGCCCTGACAGAACTTGTCGACGAGACCTCAGCAGCGATTGAAGAGTTGCGCCGGATTGCCATGAACCTGAGACCGGCCTTTTTGAAGAGAACGTCGATTGCAGAAATTTTGCGTTGGTATGCCCTGAGATATGAAGAGAAGACCGGGTTGAATATCGTCATTGATGCGGATGATACGATCACGACGGATATCCGTACCAAGGACAACCTGTATCGTATCTGTCAAGAAGCCCTGAACAACGTACTCAAGCATTCAGGCGCCGCAGAGGTGCTTGTCGCGTTGAAAAAAGACCGGGACAAAATCATGCTGAGCGTGTCTGATAATGGATCAGGCATGAATGAGAGACAGTTTCGTGACGCTGATGGAATCGGTATTTCAACGATGCGCGAACGTGCGGAATTGCTTGGGGGAATATTTCATATGGAGACGACTCCTGCCGGGGGAACGACAATTAAAGTTGGAGTGCCGTTATGACGACCCGTCTGATTGTTGCCGATGACCATGTGATTTTCAGACAGGGGCTGGTTTCTCTGCTGACTGCTGAAGAAGGGTTTGACATCCTCGGGGTCGCTGACAATGGCCGGGATGCTCTGGACCTGATCAGGGCAAAGCGGCCGGATATTGCAATTCTGGATATCAGCATGCCCGGTCAGGGGGCGATCGAAATTTCTGAAATTGTCGCCAATACAACTTTGCCGACCAAAGTCATCGCCCTGACCATGCACCGGGACGCCTTGATTGTCAACGGGGCTGTTGCCGCCGGCGTCGCGGGCTATGTTCTCAAGGACAACGCCTTCGCAGACCTCATCTATGCGATCAGGGCCGTAACAGCCGGCGGCACCTTTATCAGTCCCTCGATTACCGGCAATGCTCTGGGGATAAAAAATTCCGCGGCAGGACAACTCACCAGGCGGGAACGAGAAGTCCTCAAGCTGATAACGGGCGGGCAAAGCAACCGCCAGATTGCAGCCTCGTTGTTTATCAGCATCAAGACTGTGGAAACTCACCGCTCCCGGCTGATGCGAAAACTGGAGCTGCACAATACCGCCGACCTGGTGCGTTACGCACTGCAGAACGGGCTTGCATAGTTTTTCTTTTTATTGCATCCTTTTGCAAAAGTCTTAGCTTGAAGCGTTCAAGACTTTACCAGTAAGGCTG
>NZ_PPFX01000043.1 GCF_002898515.1 Geothermobacter hydrogeniphilus
CCTGTCATTAACGACACAAAGCCCTTGCAAAAAGGGGGGAGACCATATACGGACTATACAGGCTGAAGCGAAAATTCGAGCGTTTGAGCACAGATTTCGGCTCAATTGCAGCCTCATAGCAGCGGCTATGGGGCAAAATGGAGCTGGGATATGGGCCGAACGCGCGGATTTGCAGCCAGTTCATCAACAGCCTCCTAGCGGGCTGATGAAAAACGTCCATCTGCTGCGTTACCCTTCCCCCGCGTCAACGACGGACCTTCCGGTACGCCTTATGCCGCGGGGCTGCGGACGCCTTGCAACTGGACATTTTTGTTCTGCCTCAGGAACCTGACGTTTCAACACCCTGCCGGTCTGCCGGCAACCGATTCCGGCAAGATTGCCAAATACTTACGGATTGCGCTATAGTGCGCTGGTTATGAGCGACGACAACAAACCATTTTTCCGCGAGCATCTGCAAAAGGAAATCGCCGGTTTTTTCTGGCTGGCCTTCGGCATCTTTACGCTGTTGAGCCTGGTCTCCTTCAACATCAACGATCCTTCCTTCAACAACAACCTGCATCCGCCGCAGATCAGCAACTTCGGCGGCGTGGTCGGTGCCCACCTGGCCGATCTTTTCTTTCAGCTTATCGGCCTGCCGGCCTTCCTGGTGCCGCTGGCCTGTTTTCTGTTCGCCTGGCGGCTGCTCAAGTTCCGCGATGTCAAGGTACGCCTCTACAAGATCGGCGCCTTTCTGCTGCTGTTGCTGAGCCTTGACGGCCTGCTGGCCCTGCACTGGCGACTGGTCAGCCCCTTCGGCCAACCGATCAACGAGGCCGGCGGAGCGTTGGGCCGGATGTTCGCCGATCTGCTGCGCGGCTATCTCAACCTCACCGGCGCTTTCATCGTGCTGCTGGTTTTTTTCCTGGTCGCCTTCATGCTGGTAGCACGCTTTTCCCTGGTGCTTTTCCTGGAAGGCCTGGCCGAGCGAGCCGGAACCTTTCTCAACAAGCGCCGGGACGCGCGGCGCGCCCGAAAAAAGCAGAAGGCCCTGGTCAAGGGGGTCAGACTGGACAAGGAACCGATCATTGTCCAGACCGAACCGGTGCAGCTGCCGCCGCCCGCCCCCAAGGTCACCCGCGGCAAACGCAGAAAGAAGGAGCCGCCGGAAGAGCAGGAGGCGTTCGAGTTTCTCGAACCGACCGGCACCTACCACCCGCCAACCCTCAACCTGCTTGACCACGAGGGTGCGCCGGCGCCGCCCGTCGACCGCGACGCGCTGATGATGAACGCCCGTCTGCTGGAGAAAAAACTGAAGGACTTCGGTGTTGACGGCGAGGTTTCCGAGGTCAAGCCGGGTCCGGTGGTCACCATGTACGAGTTCGCTCCGGCGCCGGGGGTCAAGGTCAACAAGATCGCCGGGCTGGCCGATGACCTGGCCATGGCCCTGCAGGCGTTGTCGATCCGCATCGTCGCGCCGATTCCCGGCCGCGGCGTGGTCGGGATCGAAATTCCCAACAAGCAGCGGGAAACCGTCTACCTGAAGGATATTTTCCTGTCGTCGGAATTCCAGAAAAGCGGCGGCAGACTGCCGATGGCGCTCGGCAACGATATCTTCGGTCATACGGTCGTCTCCGATTTGGCCAAGATGCCCCACCTGCTGGTCGCCGGTTCGACCGGCAGCGGCAAGTCGGTTTCCATCAACACCATGATTCTCTCGCTCCTCTACCGGGCGACGCCGCACGACGTACGGCTGATCATGGTCGACCCGAAAATGCTCGAACTCTCCATCTACGAGGGGATTCCCCACCTGCTGCTGCCGGTGGTCACCGACCCGAAGAAGGCGTCGCTGGCCCTGGCCTGGGCGGTGCGGGAGATGGAGCGGCGCTACAAACTGATGGCCGACAAGGGCGTGCGCAATATCGACGGCTACAACAAGAAGGTCGCCAAAGAAGAGAAAGAGGCGGAAAAACTCAGGGCGCGCGGGAAGATGGTCGTCGAGGAGGTGACGGAAGCACTCGACCCCGATGCCCCGATTCCGGATCCGGAAGAGGTGCTCGACCATGGTCACCTGCCCTATATCGTCGTCATTGTCGATGAACTGGCCGACCTGATGATGGTTGCCGGACGCGAAATTGAGGAGAGCGTCGCCCGCCTGGCGCAGATGGCCCGCGCCGCCGGCATCCACCTGATTCTCGCTACCCAGCGACCGAGCGTCGATGTCATCACCGGCCTGATCAAGGCCAACTTCCCGACCCGCATCTCCTTCAAGGTCTTCTCGCGCACCGACTCGCGCACCATCCTCGACTCGATGGGGGCCGAAAGTCTGCTCGGTATGGGTGACATGCTCTTCCTGCCTCCCGGAACGGGGGTTTTGCAGCGCGTTCACGGCGCCTTCGTCTCCGAACTGGAAGTCCAGCGGGTGGTCGATTTTCTCAAAAAACAGGGCGATCCCGAGTACGACAAGAGCATCCTCGAAGCCCCGGCCGCTGCCGACGGCGGCGGCAGCGGTGATGATGACTATGATGAAAAGTGGGATGAAGCCCTGGCCATCATCAGTGAAACCCGCCAGGCCTCAATCTCGATGCTGCAGCGCCGCCTGCGCCTCGGCTACAACCGGGCGGCGCGGATGATCGAAAAGATGGAGCAGGAAGGAATCGTCGGCCCCTCCGACGGCACCAGCCGCCCGCGCGAGGTGTTTATCGGTAAGATGTGAGGTTCGAGGTACAAGGCTCAAGGTTTTAACCTCGCACCTCCAGCCTCCAGCCTCCAGCCTCCAGCCTCCAGCCCGATTTCTGAACCCACGTTCACCGTTACCCCCTTGTTCACAATCACTGAACAGGCTACAATGATGAACAAGGAGCCACAGGGATGGGACGCAATCTGACCGACAACGAAAAACGAACACTTGAAGACTGCCTGCGCAACCTGCGTTCCCTGCGGGGCTGCGAGGCGGCCTACATCGAACCCGGCAGCAACCCCGCCGACCCCGATGCTCTTCATCTCAAGGGCCCCTGGGGAGAACTCGACTACCTGGTCATGACCCGGCTGCGACTTTCAACCGCCGGTGCCGAGATTGCCATCAACCAGATCAAAAACGGCCCCGCACCCGACCGTTCCCTGCTGGTGACCGACTACATCTCCGAGGATTTAAGCCGCAAACTCCGCCAGAGCGGCGTTGATTATGTCGATGCCGCCGGCAACGCCAGCCTGCAACGACCGCCTCTCTACGTTGAAGTCAGCGGCCGCAAACGCGTGGAGCGCCGAGGGCGCAGCAGCCGGGCCTTCCAGCCGGCCGGGCTGAAACTTGTTTTTCTGCTGCTGCGGGTGCCGCAGGCGGCGCGCTGGACCTACCGGGACCTGGCTGGAGAGGCGGGCATCGCCCTCGGGGCGGTCGGCCCGATCCTGCGCGAGCTTGAAGAACTCGACTATCTGAGAAACAGCGGCGGGCAGCGCCTTCTGCAATCCCGTCATGACCTGTTGCTGCGCTGGGAACTCGGCTACGGTGAACGGCTGCAGCCGAGCCTCGACTGCCAGAGATGCCGCCTCGCCGCCGGGCTGAAGATCTCGGACCTGCCGAACCTGATCGAACAGCAGGGCATGACAGAGACGGTTCTCGTCGGCGGCCGACTCGGCACCTGCCTGCTGCTGCAGCAGGGAACAGCCACCGGGGCGAGCCTGCACTACGACGGTGATGCCCTGCGCACCATGCTGCGACTTCAGTTGATCCCCGACCCCAACGGCCGGATTCGATTGATGAAACGCTTCGGCCATGCCGACCACTGGCAGGGCTGGCGCCCGCAGAGCGCCCGGATCGCCGATCCGCTGCTGCTGCATGCCGAACTTCAGTTGGACGGAGCCGACTCCGACGATCTGCAGCAACGTTTGTTTCAACGTTATCTTATGCCCCGTTTCGCCGAAGAACGGATTGAATGACTGGAGCCGGGACAGGGCTGAACGCACTGCCTCGGGAGAAAGAAAGGCCGGCATGCCGGCACAACCGACGGAGGTATCCCATGCTGCCGCAAGTTGACGACACCCGGGCCATCATCGATCGCCTCAGCGCCCTGATCGACACCGACCCGGAGCAATTCGAGCGCGAAAGCCGCGCCATTATTGAACAGACCATCGCCAGTTTCCCCGAACATCACCGCCACCGCGCCCGGGGGCTGCAATTCAGGATTGACAACGCCCTCGCCCAGTGCTCCGATCCCCTCTCGCGAATGAACAAAATGGTGGAAATTTTCTGGGAACAATTCCGCCAGTTTCACGACATCCTCCACGACCCGGAAAAAGTTCTCAACGAACGGGAATCGAACCGCGAGGTCTGCAAGGTGATCCCCCTGCGGGGCTCCGACACCAGGCAGGCGGGATAAGAAAGGCAGGAACCCTTTTTTTCTGCTATGCTGACCATCTCACCCCCAAGGGAGACGGCAATGAGCTACGGTATGACCCGCGACCAGGCTCTCGACCTGGTTCGGCAACACATTGAAACCCCCAACCTGATCAAGCACTCTCTGGCCAGCGAGGCGGTGTTGCGCGCCATGGCACGCCGACTGGGAACCGACGAAGAACAGTGGGGACTGGCCGGACTGCTGCATGATCTGGATGTCGAACGGACGGCTGACGACCTGGCACGCCATACCCACGAGACGGTGCGGATTCTCTCCGAACGGGGCCTCGATGCCGAGATCATCGAGGCGATCCGCCTGCACAACGAGGAGGCACACCCCGACCGCCGCAGTTCTACCTTTCACCACGCGCTGGCGGCGGGCGAAACCATCACCGGGCTGGTTATCGCCACCGCGCTGGTCTACCCGGATAAAAAACTCGCGTCCGTCAAACCGAAGTCGGTCCGCAAACGCATCAAGGAAAAATCCTTCGCCGCCGGCGCCAACCGTGACATCATCCGGGAGTGCGAACTGGCCGGCATTCCTCTCGATGAATTCTGCGAACTGTCGCTCAGGGCCCTGCAGGACATCGCCGGCGACCTGGGGCTGTAGCCACCCCGCCCACAGCGTCGGCCGTTCCCGGAGCCGGAGCCCCGCCCCGCGATTGGCAAAGCCCCACCCGGCTGTTATAGTTAAATCTTTTCCTGCCACCGCAACGAGCTTCGACTATTTATGAACCAACGGGAATTGAAAAATCTCCTGGCCGAGATCAGGGACGGCCGTATTGACCTTGATGAGGGGCTGGCGAGGCTGCGGCATCTGCCTTTCGAGGATATCGGCATCGCCCGGATCGACCATCACCGCGAATTGCGGCAGGGAGCCCCCGAGGTCATCTTCGGCGAAAACAAAACCCCGGAGCAGCTGCTGGCCATCGTCTCCGCCATGACCGGTCGACAACGGAATATTCTCGTCACTCGGCTGGATGAAGAGAAAGGCGGGCTCCTGGCCAGCCGCTGGACCGAGGGAGACTACGATCCTCTCGCCCGGACCTTCTGCCTGCAGTTGTCTCCCCTGCCCGACCTGCACCGGGGACCGCTGCTGATTGCCTGTGCCGGGACGTCCGACCTGCCGGTCGCCCGCGAAGCAATGGTGACCGCCCGCATGTTCGGGATCCAGGTTGAGGAACTGACCGATGTCGGCGTCGCCGGCATCCATCGCCTGCTGGCTGAAACCGATCCTCTCAGCCGGGCCGCGGCGATCATTGTTGTCGCCGGAATGGAAGGGGCCCTGCCATCAGTCGTCGGCGGCCTGGTCGCGGTCCCGGTCATCGCCGTGCCCACTTCGGTCGGCTACGGCGCGGCCTTCGGCGGCGTTGCCGCCCTGCTCGGCATGCTCAATTCCTGCGCCGGCGGAGTCACCGTGGTCAACATCGACAACGGCTTCGGCGCCGCCTTCGCCGCCGCGCGCATCTTGAGACGACAACCGGCATGAAGACGCTCTATCTCGACACCTTTTCCGGCATCTCAGGAGACATGCTGCTCGGTCTGCTGATCGATCTCGGGCTGCAGACACGGCAACTGGAAGAGGGGTTGAAAGGATTGCCGGTCAGCGGCTGGCGGTTGCGGATCGGACGCGAATCCCGTCAAGGGCTCGGCGGCACGCGGGTCGAGGTTCTCTGCGACACCGGTCAACCGCAGCGACACTGGAAGGAAATTGACGCCATGCTGGCCGGCAGCGACCTTCCGCAAACGGTCCGTGATACGGCCCGGCGGATTTTCCGGCGGCTGGGCGAAGCTGAAGCGAAGGTCCACGGCTGCGATATCGACCAGGTCCACTTTCACGAAGTCGGCGCCGTCGACGCGATCATCGATATCTGCGGCGCGGCCCTGGGGCTCTCCCTGCTCGGCATCGAACAGTTGATCTGTGCTCCGCTGCCCCTCAGTCGAGGGTTCGTCGACACCGCCCACGGCCGCATGCCGCTGCCCGCTCCGGCCACCGCCGAGCTGCTGACCGGGCACCCGGTCTGCGATGCCGATTCCGGTTATGAACTGGTCACCCCCACCGGGGCGGCCATCGTCGTCACCCTGGCACGTTTCGGTTCCCTGCCACCGATGCGGCTCGACCGGGTCGGCTGCGGTGTCGGGGGACGCGATCTTGCCGACCGGCCCAACCTGCTGCGGGGCTTTCTCGGCCACAGCCGGAAGTCAGATCCGCAGCGAGACCAGGTCGCGGTGCTGGAAAGTCACCTTGACGACGGCAACCCGGAATGGCTCGGACACCTGATGGACCAGCTGTTTGCGGCAGGAGCCCTGGACGTCGTCTTCAGTCCGCTGCAGATGAAGAAAAACCGCCCGGCAACGGCGGTCCGCATCCTGGCGCGGCCGGAACAGGCCGACGCTCTGGCGCAACAGCTGCTGCGCCAGAGCAGCGCCGGCGGGGTCCGCATCGACCTGCAGCGGCGCCTGAAGCTTCGCCGGGAGGCGGGCCGGGTTTCGACCCCCTGGGGCGAGGTCGCGGTCAAACTCTTCTTCGACGGCGGCAGATTGTTGCGGGTTACCCCCGAGTTCGAAGACTGCCGGCGACTCGCCGAGCGGCATCAGATTGATTTGCCGGATATCTACCGCGCTGTCGAACGGGCAGCCGACGTACTCTTCACCCGGAAGGAACAGGAATGACGGAAGCGGATCACGCCCGCGGCACAGAACCGCGACTGGCGCTGCTGCTGGCGACCAACGGCGGTCTCGGCCTGGCGCCGGTCGCATCGGGGACCTTCGGCACCCTGGCCGGGATTCCGGCTTTCTGGCTGCTCAGCCATCTCGGCGGATTTCTCTATACCCTGGCCTGGCTGCTGCTGCTGGTCATCGCCGTTCGCGTCTCCGACCGTGCCGGCCGCTATTACGGTGTTGCCGACGACGGACGCATCGTTATCGATGAACTGCTCGGCTACCTGGTCACGGTGGCCCTGCTTCCCTTCAGCTGGACGGCGGCGATCCTCGGTTTCCTCTTCTTCCGCCTCTTCGACATCGCCAAACTGCCGCCCGCATCCTGGTTTGACCGGGAGATGAAAAACGGTCTCGGGGTCGTTCTCGACGACGTCGCCGCCGGTATTTACGCCGCCCTGGCACTGCGTTTCTGCCTGGCGATTTTCACCTGAAACTGGAGGCTGGAAGCTGGACCTTGAACCTTGAACCTTGAACCTCGATTGAACCTTTGCCCATGCCCGACGCCATCGACATAGAGGTTCCGACAACCGGCAGCGAAAAAGTCACTGCCGAGCTGCTGATCCGCTCCGGCCTGACCCTGGCGCTGGCGGAGTCCTGCACCGGCGGCCTGATCGCCGCCCGGCTGACCGAGATTCCCGGCGCCTCGGCCTTTCTCGAACGGGGCGTGGTCTGCTATGCCAACAGCGCCAAGCGGGACTGGCTGCAGGTTCCCGAAGCGATCCTCAACGGGGTCGGCGCAGTCAGCAGCGAGTGCGCCGAAGCCATGGCGCGCGGTGTTCGTGCCGCGGCGGGAACCGATCTCGGACTGGCGGTCACCGGCATTGCCGGGCCCGGCGGCGGAACAACGGAGAAGCCGGTCGGCACCGTCTACCTGGCCCTGGCCGATGGCGACCGGCTCCACTGCGAGCGACTGTTCCTCAGCGGCAGCCGCCGTCGTATCCGGGAATTGACGCTGGCAAAGGCCCTGGACTGGCTGCAGTCTGCGGCCCGCAGGCATCTGCAGGAGGATTGAGATGCCGTTGCCGTTCACCGAACTTTCAACCGTTGCCGGTCTGATCCTGTTCCTACTTGTCCTGGCGGCCTTCTTCATCCTGGGCCTGTCGCTGGCCCGCAGCCGACGGCAGGTCCGCAGACTTGCCGCGGAACTGGAAGCCCGACAGCAGCATATCGACACGCTGGAACAGGACGTCAGCGCGGCCCGCCTGCGCAGCCGACAATTGCTCACCTTTGCCGGCGACGCGATGTTTTTTCTCGATGCCGCCGGCGAGCGCCTGGTGGAACAGAACCGAACCGTCTGTGAACTGTTCGGCTATTCCGCCGCGGAACTGGACGGGATGAACCTCGACAACCTGTTTCCCGGACACCAGAAACGCCGCTACCAGCGCCTGGTCAAGAAGGTCCGCAAATACGGCTATGGAGAAGAGGGGGAACTGCTTTTTCGCCGCAAGGACGGCTCGACCTTCATCGGCGCTGTCCACGCCCGTCTCGGAACCCTGGGCCATGAGCAGGTTGTTCACGGAACCGTCCGCGACGTCACCGCGATCAAGCAGATCGAAAACGAACTGCGTCGTAAAAACCGCGACCTGGCCCTGCTCAACCGCATCGCCCACAGCGCCGCCTCCAGTCAGGATCTGCAGAGCCTGCTCAACGGACTGCTGAAAACGGTCGTCGAAACCCTCGACACCACCGGCGGCGGCATTTTCCTGCTGCGACATGCCGGCAGTGCCCTGCACCTTGCGGCCGGCCTGAATATCTCCTCCGAGGTCAACCGGGAACTGGCCCGCATCCGCCCCGACCAGGGGCTGATCGGCAGGGTGATCAGCAATGGCCGACCGCGTTCCACCACAGACCTCAACCATGATCGGCGACGCTGGTCGAAAACGGTTCTGGAGGACGGCTGGAAAGGATTTTTAGCGGTTCCGATAGGAATCGCCGGCCGCACCCTCGGCGTCCTCTTCATTTACAGCCGCAAAGCGCGGGTCTTCACCCGCGAGGAAACCCAACTGCTGATGGCCATCGGCCGTCAGGCCGGAACCGCGGTCGAAGGGGCCGAGCTGCTCGATGCCTTGCGCTGGCAGAACCGGCTGACCGAGGCCAGCAACCGGGAACTCGAGGCGTCCCGTCACCGGTTGAAGGAGAACCTGCGCCGCCAGCAGGAAGCGACCCGCACCCTGGAACGCCTGGAACGGATGAAAAACAATTTCCTCGCCCTGGCCTCCCACGAACTGCGCACCCCGCTGACCTACATTCTTTCCGGATCGGAACTGCTGCTCGACAACAGCAAATTGCTGAATCAACAGCAGCAGCAACTGCTGCAGGCGGTCCATCGCGGGGGTGAGCGGCTGCAGGAAATTGTCAACGATCTGCTCGAAGTGGCCAGGCTTGAAGCCCAGAGCATCTACCTCGGCAAGGAAAAGATCCGCCTTGTCCCACTGCTCTCAAGCATCGGCAGCAACCTGGAGAGCCGTCTGGAAAAGCTGCAGCTGCAGCTTTCCATCGACCTGCTGCCCGAAATCGAATTGTACGGCGACCCCGACCACCTGCGGCGGGCCGTGCAGCGGGTGCTGGAAAATGCCGCCAAGTTCACCCCGCCCGGCGGCATGATCGACATTACGGGGCGGAATATAGCGGCCGCCGACCTGGTCGGCCGCAAGGAAAAGTTGAAACCCTTCACCACCAACTTCTTCGATCGCCCGTTGCATCCCGCCTACCTGCAGTTGACCATCCGCGATACCGGAGTCGGCATCGACCCGGAAGAGCAGGTCCATATCTTCGACAAGTTCTATGAAGTCGGTGAGATCACCAGTCACCACACTTCGCAGGCCAGTTTCGGCGGCAAGGGAGTCGGCCTCGGCCTGACCCTGGTGCGCGGCATGATCGAAGCCCACGGCGGGATGATCTGGGTCGAATCGGCCGGCACCGCCGATGGCGGTCGGGGCAGCAGTTTCCACATCGTACTGCCGCTTGAAGGGGAGACGGATGCCGTCGCCGCCACCGGGACCTGAAGCTGCCGACCTCCGCCGCAGCTTTATCGCCATCCCCCTGCCGGAAGAATACAAAAAACATCTCGAGGCTGTTCAACGGCAGATAGGCGCCATCCTTCCTCCAATCCGCTGGAGCCGGTTTGACAACCTCCACCTGACCCTTCGTTTCCTGGGCGACCGGAACGAGGAAACGCTTGAACAAGTTGCTGTTTCTATGCTATCGGTAGCTCGTTTAAGCGCGGCCTTCGAAATCCACTTTCAGCAACTCGGTGCCTTCCCGACACCACGCCGGGCGCGGGTCATCTGGCTGGGGCCGGATTCGCTCATGCAGCTGACCCGACTGCACCGAAAACTTGATGATGCACTTCGCAGCTGCGGCATCCCACCGGACGAGAAACCGTTCCGCCCGCACCTGACTCTCGGTCGCATCCGGGGCCGGCCGCTTGACCTGAGCGAACCGCTGACCCGGCTCGGCGCCATTGACGGCGGACGGCTTCGAATCGGCAGCATGGTACTCTATGAAAGCCGTCTGCTGCCCGGCGCCGCCAGGCACCTGCCGCGGGCTGAAGCTAACCTGGGCGGCGTGACATATTCTGACACGACAGCGGACTAACCTGATCCCAACCTGAATGGGAGGACAAGGAAATCATGGCGGACAACAATCGCACCCGCAGCATCGAACTGGCCATGGGGCAGATCGAAAAACAGTTCGGCAAAGGCAGCATCATGCGCCTCGGCGACGACAACAGCCTGCCGGATGTCGAAGCGATTTCGACCGGCGCCCTGTCGCTGGACATCGCCCTCGGCATCGGCGGCGTTCCCCGCGGCCGGGTCATCGAGATCTACGGTCCCGAGTCGTCTGGCAAAACCACTCTCGCCCTGCATATCGTTGCCGAAGCGCAGAAAAACGGCGGCATCGCGGCCTTTGTCGATGCCGAGCACGCCCTTGATGTGCAGTATGCCGGGAACCTCGGCGTCAACACCGACGATCTGCTGGTTTCCCAGCCCGATACCGGCGAGCAGGCACTGGAAATCACCGAGGTGCTGGTTCGCAGCGGCGCTATCGACGTGCTGGTGGTCGATTCGGTCGCCGCCCTGGTGCCGCGCGCCGAAATCGAGGGAGAGATGGGAGACACTCACGTCGGTCTGCAGGCACGACTGATGTCACAGGCGCTGCGCAAGCTGACGGGAACCATCAGCAAGAGCAACTGCTGTGTCATCTTCATCAACCAGATCCGCATGAAGATCGGCGTCATGTTCGGCAACCCGGAAACCACCACCGGCGGCAACGCGCTGAAATTCTACGCCTCGGTGCGCATGGATATCCGCCGCATCGCCGCCATCAAGCAGGGCCAGGATGTGATCGGCAACCGTACCCGGGTCAAGGTGGTGAAAAACAAGATCGCCCCGCCCTTCAAGGAAGCGGAATTTGATATCATGTACGGGCGCGGCATTTCCCGCGTCGGCGACATCATCGACCTCGGCGTCGAACACGGCATCGTCGACAAGAGCGGCGCCTGGTATTCCTATGCCGGTGAACGGATCGGCCAGGGGCGTGAAAATGCCAAGATCTTCCTCAGCGAACATCCGGAAACCGCCGACGCCATCGAAGCGAAGCTGCTGGAGCATTTCGGTCTGCTTGTCAACCCGGCGGAGGCGCAGGGAGCCTGACGCATGGAACTGAATGATATTCTCGGACTGGCGCTCAAGGCCCGGGCGTCCGATATCCATCTCAAGGCCGGGCTGCCGCCGATCTATCGCATCGACGGCAGCCTGCGTCCGTTGCCGAAAGCGCCGCGCATCAGCCCGGAGGAGACCCGGCAGATCGCCCACGACATCATGAACGATGTACAGCGGGCGCGGATGGAGGATGTCCACGAAGTCGACCTCTCCTACGGAGTACCCGGACTCGGTCGTTTCCGCGTCAACGCCTTTCTGCAACGCGGCTCGGTATCCCTGGTGTTCCGGACCATCCCCTTTGAATCCAAGAGCATCGACCAGCTGCTGCTGCCTCCGGTGCTGAAAAAACTGGCCGATGAACCGCGTGGCATGATCCTGGTGACCGGCGCTACCGGTTCCGGCAAGTCGACCACCCTGTCGGCCCTGCTCGATCACATCAACAACCACCGCACCGCTCACATCGTCACCATCGAGGACCCGATCGAGTACCTGCATCGCGACAAGAAAAGCATCATCAACCAGCGCGAGGTCGGCTTCGACACCGAGGGCTTCGACATCGCCCTGAAGAGCGCCCTGCGCCAGGACCCGGACGTCATCCTGGTCGGCGAAATGCGCGACTACGAGACCATCGAAACCGCCATCACCGCCGCCGAGACCGGTCACCTGGTGCTCTCCACCCTGCACACGGTCGACGCCCCGGAGACCATCAACCGGATCATCGGCGTCTTCCCCCCCTACCAGCAGCGCCAGGTCCGCATGCAGCTGGCGTCGATCCTCAAGGGGGTCATCTCCCAGCGGCTGGTGCCGCGCGCCGACGGCAAGGGCCGGGTGCCGGCCATCGAGGTGATGGTCTCCTCGGCACGGGTACGGGAACTGATCGAGGACAAGGAAAAGACCAGGCTGCTGCGCGACACCATCGCCCAGGGCTATATCGCCTACGGCATGCAGACCTTCGACCAGTCGCTGATGCAGCTGCTGCAGAAGAAGCTGATCACCTTCGACGAAGCCCTGCGCCAGAGCTCCAACCCCGATGATTTCAAACTCAAGATGTCGGGAGTCTCTTCCACCTCGGACGGCACCTGGGAAGATTTTGAAGACAAGGATGCCACGATCGAGGGCCGGGACGAACTCAAGGATGGCGAGACCATCCACCTCGACCGTATCTAGGCGTGGATGACCGGGAGCGTAAGAATCGCCCCGGGGCACGGGAGCAGGACCCTTGGCCCGTGGCCCTGCGACTGCTCACCCGTCGGGACCACAGCCGTGCCGAGTTGCAGCGCAAATTGCTGCAACGCGGCTTTGACGCCGAGGCCGTCACGCGAGTCCTTGACCGCTGCCGGCAGCTCGGCTACCTGGATGATCGCCGCTATGCCGAGCAGCTTGCCCGCAGCCTCGCCGGCAGCGGCCGGGCGGTCGGCCGACGCCTGGAACTTGAGCTGAAAAAACGCGGCATTGAAAGCAGCCTGGTGGAACAGGCCTGCGCCGCTGTCGACGCCCGGACCGACCGCGGGAACCTGATCATCGACCTGGCCGCGCGACGTTATCCCGGGTTCGACTATGCCCGGGCGGATGACGCCCGGCGCCGCCGGGTGGTCAATTTTTTTCTGCGCCGCGGATTTCCCCTCGGGGAGATTCTCGCCGCGCTCAACAGTGAACGATAAAGAAGGATGCACCAGACATGTTGACCGGAAGCCAGATCCGCCAGAAATTTCTCGACTACTTTGCCGCCAGGGGGCACACCGTCGTCTCCTCCTCCTCCCTGGTGCCGCACAACGATCCGACCCTGCTGTTCACCAACGCCGGCATGAACCAGTTCAAGGACTGCTTTCTCGGCGCCGAAAAACGCAGCTATGTCCGCGCCGCGTCCTCGCAGAAATGCGTCCGCGCCGGCGGCAAGCACAACGACCTCGAGAACGTCGGCCGCACCGCCCGCCACCACACCTTTTTCGAAATGCTCGGCAACTTCTCCTTCGGCGATTATTTCAAACCGGAGGCAATCGCCTTCGCCTGGGAGTTCCTCACCGGAGAGCTGCAACTCGACACTGACCGCCTCTATGTCACCGTCTACACCGACGATGACGAGGCGGCCGACATCTGGCACAAGCAGGAAGGGGTTCCGAAAGAACGGATCTTCCGCTTCGGCGAAAAGGACAATTTCTGGTCGATGGGCGACACCGGTCCCTGCGGCCCCTGTTCGGAAATCTTCTGGGACAACGGCCCCGGCACCGGCTGCGGCAGTCCCGACTGCGCCGTCGGCTGCGACTGCGACCGTTACATGGAGATCTGGAACAACGTCTTCATGCAGTTCGACCGTCAGCCGGACGGCACCCTGGTGCCGCTGCCGAAACCGGCCGTCGATACCGGCATGGGACTGGAACGGATCACCACCGTAATGCAGGGTGTAACCTCCAATTACGACACCGACCTGCTACGGGACGTGATCCGCAATATCGAACAGCTCTCCGGCAAGCGTTACGGCGACCGGGAGGACGATGATGTCTCGATGCGGGTTCTGGCCGACCACAGCCGCGCCACCGCCTACCTGATCGCCGACGGCGTACTCCCCTCCAACGAGGGCCGCGGCTACGTGCTGCGGCGGATCATGCGGCGCGCCATGCGTCATGCCAAGATGCTCGGCTTCGAAGACCCGATCCTCTACCGGACCGCCGTATTCGTGCTTGAGTTCATGGCCGAGGCCTACCCCGAGGAAGCCGAACGCAGGGATTTCGTCGCCAGGGTGGTGCAGAACGAGGAACATCGTTTCATCCAGACCCTCGGCAACGGCCTGCGCATCCTGCAGGATGAAGTGGCCAAACTCAAGGCCGACGGCCGGTCCCGCATCCCCGGCGAGACGGTTTTCAAACTCTACGACACCTATGGCTTTCCGGTCGACCTGACCGCCGACATCGTCGAGAAGGACGGTTTCAGTCTTGATGAGGAAGGCTTCGAAAGCTGCATGGAGCAGCAACGCGCCAAGGCCCGCGAACACTGGAAAGGATCTGGAGAGGAAGCGATTTCGGCGGTTTACAAGCAATTGGTCGACGCCGGAATCCGTTGCCGTTTCAGCGGCTACCAGACCCTTGAAGACCAGGGAGATGTGCTGGCCCTGGTCCGCGGCGGCGAACGGATCGACGAGGCGGTCTGCGGCGAAACAGTCGACGTCATTACCGCCGTCACCCCCTGCTATGGGGAATCGGGCGGCCAGGTCGGCGACACCGGCGAGATCTGCACGGCAAACGCGACGCTGCGCATTCTCGACACCAGGAAACCGCTGCCGGATCTTCACGTCCACCTCTGCGAAGTGGTCACCGGGGCCATCCGGACCGGGGATCGGGCGACCCTGCGGGTTGACGCCGAACGCCGTCGGCAGATTGTCATCAACCATACCGCCACCCATCTGCTGCAGGCGGCCATGCAGCGCATCCTCGGCGACCATGTCAAGCAGGCCGGCTCGCTGGTCGAACCGGAGCGGCTGCGCTTCGACTTCACCCACTTTTCCCCTCTCAGCGACGACGAACTGCGCCGCATCGAAATCGAAGTTAATCGCCAGATCCGCGCCAATGCCGCTGTCCAGGCCGAGGAGATGTCCGCCGATGCCGCCAGGGAAGCCGGGGCCATGGCCCTGTTCGGTGAAAAATACGGGGATGTGGTGCGGGTCATCAGCATTGATGATTACAGTAAAGAACTGTGCGGCGGCACCCATGCCGAGGCGGCCGGCGACATCGGCCTGTTCCGCATCATTTCCGAAGGAGGCATCGCCGCCGGCGTCCGCCGCATCGAGGCGGTCACCGGCCAGTGCGCTCTGGAACGGGTGCAACAGCAGCAGCAGGTTCTCAACAGCGCGGCCGGCCTGATCAAGTCCGACCCGGAACAGCTGCCGCAGCGGCTGGAGAAACTGCTCGAACAGCAGAAGGAGCTGGAACGGGAAGTCAGCAGACTGCGCTCTGAACTGCAGGCTGGCCAGGCCGGAGATCTGCTGGCCAAAACGGTTGAGATCGCCGGCATCAAAGTACTGGCCACGGCGGTGGAAAGCATGAACGGCAAGCAGCTGCGCGAGATGGCCGACAAGCTGCGCGACAAGCTCGGCAGCGGCGCGCTGGTCCTCGGCTGTGAATTCAACGGCAAGGCCAACCTGCTGGTTGCCGTCAGCAAAGACCTGACCGACCGCCTGCATGCCGGACAACTGGTCGGCAAACTGGCGGCCGGCATCGGCGGCCGGGGCGGCGGTCGTCCCGACCTGGCCCAGGCCGGCGGCAGCGAACCGGACAAACTGGCCGCCACTCTTGAACAGACCACGACACTGATCAAGGAGCAACTGGACGGCTGAACCAAAGGAAAATCGGCACCTTCATGAAATTATCGTCCCGTCCGGGGCCCGCCCTGGAACAACGGCAGTCCGATCGCACCATTCTCATCGTCGACGACGAAGAAGTGCTCCGCGATCTCTGCGCCAGGGCCCTGGACAACTACCGCACCCTGCAGGCCGCGGATGGCCGGGAAGCCCTGGAAACACTGGGCAGAGAACCGGTTGACCTGGTCCTGACCGATGTCATGATGCCGGGAATGAACGGCCTTGACCTGCTGCAGGAGATCAAGCAGCAGAATCCCAACCGGGCGGTGGTGATGATGACCGGCTACGGTGACAAGGAGGTCATTCTCCGGTCACTGAAGTTGAACGCCGATGATTTTATCAGTAAACCGATCAACCTGCTGCAGTTGCGCACCACCATCGGCAAGGTGCTGGAAAAAATAAGCCTGCGTGAAGAGCTGATCGAACTGCAGAAGATGGATCAGCTCAAAAGCGACTTTCTCGGCCTGATTTCGCACAAGCTGAAGACCCCGGTTACGGTTATCTCGCTGTTCATTCAGAACCTGGCGCGGGAATTTGAAAACCACCCGGATGCCGCGGTCCACCGCAACCTCGCACTGATCCAGGAAGAGTCGAACTACCTGGCCAGCCTCATCCAGGACCTGCTGCAGTACAGCGGCAAGGTTCTCAACCCACGCCCGCCCCACCGCACCCTGGTCGACTTTGCCGATCTCGTCCCCGCCATCCTGGTCGAACTGCGGGAGCAGTCCACCCTGCACGGGCTGGAGATGATCTGCGATCTGCCGAACGACCTGCCCGCGGTCAGAGTCGACCAGGAACAGATCCGTTTCTGCCTGCGGGCGCTGCTCGACAATGCCCTGAAATTCACCCCCGAAGGCGGCAGGGTCACTTTGACGGCAGCGGCCGGAGCGGAATACATCGAACTCAGCGTAACCGACACCGGGCCGGGCATCGCTCCTGACCAGCAGCAGAAAATCTTCAAAAAATTCTACCAGATCGATCCTGACAACACCGGGCAGGTCCGCGGCTTCGGTCTCGGGCTTTATTACGCGCGGGAGTTCCTCCGCGCGCACGGTGGTCGACTCGACGTGCGAAGCCTCCCCGGCCGCGGCGCCACCTTCTCCCTGAGCCTGCCGCTCGCGCCCGAAAAAGAAGACCGTTGAGGCCGCTTTCGTCCTTTTTCTCCCCGTCCCGCTATGATATATTTGCGTTTTTCGCAAATTGACCTTAACTGATCAAATCAATCCGGTTCCCGTTGAGGAGAAACCCATGTTCCGCGGCACCACCATCATCTGCGTGCGCAAAGACAATGATGTCGCCCTGGCCGGCGACGGCCAGGTCACCCTTGGCAACACCGTCATGAAGCATACCGCGCGCAAAATCCGCCGACTGCATGACAACCAGGTTCTGGCCGGATTCGCCGGCAGCACCGCCGACGCCTTCACCCTGTTTGATAAATTCGACACGAAACTGAAGGAGTTCCGCGGCAACCTGACCCGCGCCGCGGTGGAGATGGCCAAGGACTGGCGCACCGACCGGGTGCTGCGCCGTCTCGAAGCACTGCTGATTGTCGCCGACAGCGAAACCACCCTGATTCTCTCCGGCGCCGGCGATGTCATCGAGCCGGATGACGGCATTGCCGCCGTCGGTTCCGGCGGCAGCTTCGCCCTGGCCGCCGCCCGCGCCCTGGCCGCCCATTCCGATCTCGACGCCCGCGCCATTGTCGAACAGTCGCTGCGGATAGCCGCCGGTATCTGCATCTACACCAACGAGCAGATCACCGTGGAGGCGCTGCCATGAACAACTTCACCCCGCGCGAGATCGTCTCGGAACTGGATCGTTACATCATCGGCCAGCAGCAGGCCAAACGTTCGGTCGCCATCGCCCTGCGCAACCGCTGGCGCCGGCAGCTGGTCGCTCCGGAACTGCGGGAGGAAATCGCGCCGAAGAATATCATCATGATCGGGCCCACCGGGGTCGGCAAAACGGAAATCGCCCGCCGACTGGCCAGGCTGGCCCAGGCTCCCTTCATCAAGGTCGAGGCGAGCAAATTCACCGAGGTCGGCTACGTCGGTCGCGATGTCGAAAGCATGGTCCGCGATCTGCTGGAACTGGCCATTGTCATGGTCAAGGAAGAGGAAGCTGAAAAGGTCCGGGTCAAGGCGGAGGACGTCGCCGAAGAACGGCTGCTGGATCTGCTGCTGCCCGGCGAGGCGCACCGTTTCGACGAAACCGCCGCCGCCCAGCCGGGCTCAACCCGGGAAAAACTGCGCAAACTGCTGCGCGACGGCAAACTCGACGACCGCTTCGTGGAACTGGAAACCCAGGAAAGCCACGTACCGACCATGGAAGTCTTCACCCCGCAGGGCACCGAGGAAATGGGTTTCAACATCAAGGAGATGTTCGGCAACCTGTTCCCGAAGAAAACCAGGCGCCAGCGCATCAAGGTCAGCGAAGCCCGCGAAATCCTGGTGCAGACCGAGGCCGAAAAGCTGGTCGATATGGACCAGGTCAAGCAGCTCGCCCGCACCCGCGCCGAGCAGAGCGGCATCATCTTCATCGACGAGATCGACAAGATAGCCGCCCGCGAAGGGATGCAGGGGCCGGAGGTCTCGCGCGAGGGAGTCCAGCGGGATATCCTGCCGATCGTGGAGGGCAGCACCGTCAACACCAAGTACGGTCCGATCAGGACTGACCATATTCTCTTCCTGGCCGCCGGCGCCTTCCATGTCAGCAAGCCGTCCGACCTGATCCCGGAGCTGCAGGGACGGTTCCCGGTCCGGGTCGAGCTGGAGAGTCTCGGGGAAGCGGAATTCGTCCGTATCCTCACCGAACCGCGCAACGCCCTGATGCGCCAGTACATTGCCCTGCTGGAAGCCGAGGGGCTGGAGCTGACCTTCGAGGATGAAGCGATTCACGAGATCGCCCGCACCGCGGCACTGGTCAACGAGCGCACCGAGAATATCGGCGCACGACGGCTGCACACGATCATGGAACGGCTGCTCGAAGAGATCTCCTTTGACGCTCCGGAGATGACCGAAAAACGCCTGACCATTGACGCCGACTACGTGCGTGACAGGTTGGCCGACATCGTCGAGGACGAGGATCTGTCGAGGTATATACTTTAAAAGCGGAATGCGGCCAAAGGCGAAGGGCGAAAGGAAAAAGCGGCCCCAGCCTTTAGCCTTTAGCCTTTAGCCTTTAGCCCTTAGCCCTTAGCCCTTAGCCCTTACTGAGCCTATGCAGAAACTGATTGAGAAAGCCAATGTCCTGACCGAGGCGCTGCCGTGGATCAAGCGCTTCTACGGCAAGACCATCGTCATCAAGTACGGCGGCAACGCCATGGTCGAGGAACGGCTCAAGGAGAGCTTCGCCCGCGACATCATTCTGATGAGATACATCGGTCTCAACCCGGTGGTGGTGCATGGCGGCGGTCCGCAGATCGGCCAGGTCCTCGAAGCGATGGGAATCGAAACCCGCTTCGTGCAGGGGATGCGGGTCACGGACGCGGCGACCATGGGCGTGGTCGAGATGGTCCTCGGCGGCAAGGTCAACAAGGAGATCGTCGCCAACCTCAACCGCCACGGCGGCCGGGCGGTCGGTCTGACTGGCAAGGACGGCGGACTGATCACCGCCCGCAAGCTGGAGATGAAACAGCTCAATCCCGACACCCTGACCCCGGAAATCATCGATATCGGCATGGTCGGCGAAGTCGAGCAGATCAACCCCGAGGTCATCGAAGCGCTGGAACAGAGCAATTTCATTCCGGTCATCGCCCCGGTCGGCATCGGTGCCGACGGCCGTTCCTACAATATCAACGCCGACCTGGTCGCCGGGCGTATCGCCGGAGCGCTGCGGGCGGAGAAACTGATCCTGCTGACCGATGTCGAAGGAGTCCGCGGCAAGGACGGCAAGCTGATCTCGACCATCGACCACCGCCGGGTGTCGGAACTGATCGCCGACGGCACCCTGACCGGCGGCATGATCCCGAAGGCCAACTGCTGCGTCGAGGCCGTCAGGGCCGGGGTCGGCAAGACCCATATCATCGACGGGCGAATGGAACACGCCTGTCTGCTGGAAATTTTCACCGACAAGGGGATCGGCACCGCGATCGCCGATTTTGACAACCCCCAGGCGTGAGGCACGAGGCTCGGGGCAAGAGGTTCTGTTGGCCGCCCCTGGCGGCCCATTCGACCTCGCGCCCCTCGCCCCGCACCCCGCGCCTGTTCCCGAAGGGAACCATATGACCACATCAGCCAACTGGATATCACGGGGTGAGCACGTCATCACCCGCACCTATGGTCGCTACCCGCTGGTCCCGGTACGCGGTGCCGGGTGCCGGCTGTGGGATGCCGACGGCAGGGAATATCTCGACTTTCTGGCCGGGGTCGCGGTCAACAATCTCGGCCATTGTCACCCGCAGGTGGTCGCAGCCCTGCAGCAGCAGGCGTCGACCCTGCTGCACTGCTCCAACTTCTACCATATCCCCCAGCAGATCGAACTGGCTGAACTGCTGACCGCCAACAGTTTCGCCGACCGGGCTTTTTTCTGCAATTCGGGGGCCGAGGCCAACGAGGCGGCGATCAAGCTGGCACGCAAATACAGCCTGGACAAGCACGGTTCCGACCGTTCCGGCATCATCACCGCGCTCGAATCCTTTCATGGCCGGACCCTCGGCGCCATCAGCGCCACCGGGCAGGACAAGGTCCGAACCGGTTTCGCCCCGACGGTCCCCGGCTTCAGCTACGTCCCCTTCGGCGAGATCGACGCCCTCGAAGCGGCAATCACCCCCGAGACCTGCGCCGTCCTGCTCGAACCGGTCCAGGGCGAAGGGGGTGTCAACCTGCCCCCCGCCGGTTACCTGAAGCAGGTGCGGCAGCTCTGCGACAGACATCAGCTGCTGCTGATTTTCGACGAAGTCCAGGTCGGCTGCGGCCGCACCGGTCACCTCTTCGCCTACCAGCACGACGCCATCGAGCCGGATATCATGACGCTCGCCAAGGCCCTCGGCGGCGGTCCGCCGATCGGCGCGATGCTGTCCACCGAGGAAGTCGCCACCAGCTTCGGCCCCGGCACCCACGGCTCGACCTTCGGCGGCAACCCGCTGATCGCCGCCGCCGGCATCGCCACCATGAAGGTGCTGCTCGAAGGGCATGTTCTGGACAACTGCGTCGCCGTCGGCGCCTACCTCCGGTTCCGCCTGGAGCAGCTGAAAAAGGATTTCCCCTTCATACGCGATGTCCGTGGCCGCGGCCTGATGCTGGGCGTCGAACTCGATATCGAGGGTGCCGACATCGTCGTCCGGGCGATGCAGAAAGGGCTGCTGATCAACTGCACGGTCGGCAGGGTGCTGCGCCTGGTCCCTCCGCTGACCGTCAGCCGCAGCGAAGTTGACCAGGCAATTGATATTATTGAAGATATTTTCCGAGAGATGTCAGGAGTGACCCAATGAACAAAGACTTTCTCTGCCTGACCGACTGGAGCAAGGCGGACCTCGACCAGCTGTTCGCCCTGACCGGCGACCTCAAGGCCCGGCAGAAACGCGGCGAACCGCATCGGCTGCTGGAAGGCAAAACCCTGGCGATGATCTTCGAGAAGAATTCGACCCGTACCCGGGTCTCTTTCGAGGTCGGCATGCACCAGCTCGGCGGCCATGCCCTGTTCCTGCATTCGGGAACCACCCAGATGGGGCGCGGCGAACCGGTCAGGGATACCGGCCGGGTCATGGCCCGCTACTGCGACGGCATCATGATCCGCACCTATTCGCAGCAGGCGGTCGAAGAGCTGGCAACATGGTCGGACGCCCCGGTCATCAACGGCCTGACCGATCTCTACCACCCCTGCCAGCTGATGGCCGATATTTTTACCGTCATCGAACACAAGGGCGGCTACCAGGGATTGACCTTCGCCTGGATCGGCGACGGCAACAACATGGCCAACAGCTGGATCAACGCCGCCGCGGTCCTCGGGTTCAGGCTGTGGGTCGCCACCCCGAAAGGCTACCGTCCCGACAGCGACGTGGTTGCCCGCGCCGAAAAGCTCGGCGCCGACCTCAGCTTTACCGATGATCCGCTGGAAGCGGCGGACGGCGCTGATGTCCTGTCGACCGACGTCTGGGCCAGCATGGGGCAGGAGGAAGAAGCGGAAAAACGCCGTCAGGCCTTTGCCGGATTCCAGCTCGACCGGCGGGTTCTCGACGCGGCGGCGAAGGACGCGATTGTGCTGCACTGCCTGCCGGCCCATCGTGGCGAAGAGATCAGCGACGAGGTGATCGAGTCACCGCAGTCGGTCGTCTTCGACGAAGCTGAAAACCGTCTCCACGCCCAGAAGGCGATTATGGCAACCCTGATGGGATAAAGGGTAAAAGCGGGTAAGAGCAAAAGCGGCTAAAGGCCAAAGGCTAAAGGAGAAAAGACAACCCTTAGCCCTTAGCCCTTGGCCGAACTTAATTTTCAACTTTAACCAACTTATATGACCATCACCTGCCCCCATTGCCGCTATTCGCGCGACATCGATCCGCTGACGGTTCCGGCCAACGTCGTCCGGGTGCTCTGCCCCGAATGCGGCAAGCGGTTTCCCTGGCCGCCGAAGGAACCGGCCGAACCCCGGTCCGAGGCCGAACCTCGCGTCAGGCCGTCTCTGCCCGTGACCCGGACGTTGCCGCAGACCGCCGGCTTCGGCCTGCGTCTGGTGGCGCAGTTGATCGACGGATTGGCCTACGGGCTGCTGACCATCGTCATCGCGATCGGACTCTACCTGATCATTGCTTTTTTCGGCGGCAGCAATGAACGTGTTCTCGGTATGATGAGCGGGCTGGCCCTGTTCACCGTCATTGCCGTCAGCTGGCTGTTCAGCGTTTTCTTCATCGGCTACTGCGGCCAGACCCCGGGCAAGATGGTCACCCGCATCAAGGTGGTCCGCAACAGTGGCGGAGAGATCGGCTTCGGCGCCGCCATCTTCCGCGAACTGGTGGGCAAGTTCATTTCGACCATGCTTTTCGGCTGCGGCTACCTGATGGTGCTGTTCGACGAGCAGCACCGGGGTCTGCACGATAAAATTGCCGATACCAAGGTTGTCAAACTGTGAGTGTCAGTTGTCAGCTGCAAACTGCAAACTGCTAACTGTCAGCTATCAGTTGTCAGTTGCAAACTTTGCATCGTTCAGAGACGTAACCAAGGAGTCATACAATGAGCAAATACGGTTCGGTTAAAAAAGCGGTACTCGCCTATTCCGGCGGGCTGGATACCTCGATTATCCTCAAGTGGCTGATCGAGGAGTACGGCTGCGAAGTGGTCGCCTTCTCGGCTGACCTCGGGCAGGGTGAAGAACTTGACCATATCCCGCAGAAGGCCAAAGATACCGGCGCGGTGGCCTGCCACATCCTCGACCTGCGTGAAGAGTTCGTCCGCGACTTCGTCTTCCCGATGTTCCGCGCCAACGCCATCTACGAGGGCCGCTACTTTCTCGGCACCTCCATCGCCCGGCCGCTGATCGCCAAGGCGCAGATGGAGATCGCCGCCAAGGAAGGCGCAGATGCGGTTTCTCACGGAGCGACCGGCAAAGGCAACGACCAGGTGCGGTTCGAACTCGGCTACTACCATTTCGACCCTTCGGTCAAGGTCATCGCCCCCTGGCGGGAGTGGGATCTGAACAGCCGCTCGGCGCTTGAGGCCTATGCCAAAAAGCACGGCATCCCGATTCCAACCAGCAAGAAATTCCCCTGGAGCAGCGACCGCAACCTGCTGCACATCTCCTTCGAGGGAGACGTGCTGGAAGACCCCTGGGCCGAGGCCCCGGAGGAGATGTACCTGCTCACCCGGCGGCCTGAAGATGCCCCCGACCAGCCGGAATACCTGGAGATCGAGTTCGAGAAAGGGGACGCGGTCGCCGTCAACGGCGAACGGCTCTCGCCGGCGGCCCTGCTTGAGAAGCTGAATGCCTATGGCTACGAGCACGGCATTGGCCGCCTCGACCTGCTGGAAAACCGCTACGTCGGCATGAAGAGCCGCGGCGTCTATGAAACCCCCGGCGGCACCATCCTCGAAGAAGCCCACCGCGGTGTCGAGCAGATCACCATGGACCGTGAGGTGATGAACCTGCGCGACTCACTGATTCCGCGCTACGCGGCGATGGTCTACAACGGCTACTGGTTCTCGCCTGAGCGGGAGGCGCTGCAGACCCTGATCGACGAGACCCAGCAGACGGTCAACGGCGTCGCCCGGGTCAAACTCTACAAGGGACATTGCCGGGTGGTTGGCCGCAAATCGGACACCCACTCCCTGTTCAACCCGGAGTTCGCCACCTTCGAGGCCGATGAGGTCTACAACCAGGCCGACGCCGAAGGCTTCATCAAGCTCAACGCGCTGCGGCTGAGAATTCGTAGTATGATGAATAAAGGCAAGGCCGGTTGAAAATCGAGAAGCGGCGAAGGGCGAAAGGCTAAGGGAATCGGGCCCGGTCAACCTTTGGCCTTTTGCCCTTGGCCCTTCGCCGGGGTTAATGTACCCATGGATTTTCGCAAACAACAGATCAAGACCTCGGTTGTCGCCTGCATCATCGACGAACAGGGACGAACCCTGTTGACCCGGCGGTGTATCGAGCCCTTCTGCAGCCAGTGGGTGATGCCAGGCGGCAAAATCGACCATGGCGAGGCGATCCTTTCCGCCCTGCACCGTGAAGTTGTGGAGGAGGTCGGACTTGAAGTCAGCGTTGAGGAACTGATCGATGTCTACGAACACATCGACATCGGCAGCAAGGGGGATCATTACGTCATCCTCTACTACCGCTGTCGACTGACCGGCGGGGAACTGCAACCGAACGGCAGCGAATGTACCGAGGCACGCTGGGTCACGGAGGAGGAACTGCCCGCCATGGCCCTGCCGCCGGGCTGCCGCTATATTCTCGGCCAGGTTTTCCCCCACCTGCCGTGGGGCAAGCTTTCCGCGGCCATCGACGTGGCCGGGGAGGTTCCCGATCAGCTGCAGATGCCGCGTTCCTGAGAGCATTCCGGAAAACTTTATGGTCCGTATCGTCGAGAAGGATATCCAGGTTGCGTTCCCCCGTGGACACCACCTGCACGCCCTTACCTGCCAGGTGCCGAACCTGCTCGAACGGACCGATTTCGCCTTCCGCATCCGCGAACCGGAACGACAGTGGCGGCAGGTCCGCACCATCCTGGAGCTGGTTGCCGAAGGCCGGGGGAACCTGAAAAAACTCCATTTTCTGCTGCTGCCGGAACTGGTCCTGCCGGCCGAACAGATTTTTGCGGCCCTGGAGCTGATCGAACGCCGGTTTCGACCGAATACCATCACCATCATCGGCCTCGAACACATCAGCCTGGCCCGCTTTCGCGACCTGCTGTGCCGCTACCGTGCGGACAACAGGGAAATCCTCGCCGCCGTCGATCGCGATCTCGATGCCGGCGAGGTGGAGCAGGTGCCGGTCAACAGCTGCCTGATCGCCTGCAAGGAGCAGGACGGCCGACTGCGGGTCTTTTTCGAGGCCAAGAGTCATCCGTTCGGCGGAGAAGAGCATTTCGACGCCCGGCACGACCTTTACCGGGGCAAGGTTTTCCCGCTCTTCCGCTGTCACCCGACCTGCTTCAACTTCATGGCCCTGATCTGTCTCGACTATGTCTACCGCGACCTCTACCAGTCGAACATCAGTGTCATCATCGAACGGGCCAACAAGCTTTTTTTCGAAACCCGGCAACGGCTGGACCTGCTGGCGGTGATCGAATGCAATCCGAAACCTGAACATCAGGCGTTCAGGGATGTGGTCAACGGTTTCTACGGCGAATATCTCGAATACACTCCGGGGGTGCGGGACGCCATCACCCTGTTCTGCAACAGTGCGGCGGGAACCCGCTGCGAAGGCGTCCCGAGCGGAGAAGACGGCTTCGGACATTCGAGTGTCATCATTCACGAGAGCCACAAACTTGAACAGGTTCAGCTGAGTGAATTCGCCACCGACGATTTCGACGGCCTGCCGGTCTGTCGACTGCGATTCGGCAGCGCTCCGCGGCTGTATTTTTTCAACCTGCCGGTCTTTCACGAGCTCGACCCCCGCACCACCCGGGTGCCGCTGAAGATCCATTCCATCTTCCGCCCGACCCGGGACGGAGGATGGACACGGATGAGCAGCGAAGAGCTGGTGGGGCGGGTCGCCGGCAGTGGAAACCTTCTTTAGCGGGCTGATGAAAAACGCCCATCTACGGCGTTGTCCTCACCCCGCGTCAACGACGTACCTTCCGGTACGCCTTATGCCGCAAGGTTACGGGCGCCTTGCATCTGGACATTTTTGCTCAGCCCGGGGAACGTGGCTTTTTCAACTCCCGGCCATGCCCCGGCATTAACACCTGAATCAGTAAGTACCTGTTGGATGGAGAGTGCAAGTGCTTGTTCTGGATGGGATTTTCAAAAATCTGAAGCGCACCCATAGGTTCGCTGGTGATTTTTGGGAAGCTCAGGCAGATCAATGACTTGTGCTATCCGCCGACAAGGGGCTCACTGATTCAGGTTAACAGAGACAACACAAGGAAACGACCATGAGCGAAAAACCCTGGGCCGGGCGCTTCACCCAGCCGACCGACAAGTTCGTTGAAGAATTCACCGCCTCGATCAGTTTCGACCAGCGGCTCTACCGCTATGACATCCAGGGCTCGATCGCCCATGCCCGGATGCTGGCCAGACAGAAGATCATCAGCGACAAGGACGCCGAACGAATCGTCTACGGCCTGAATGAAATCCTCGAGGAGATCAATGCCGGCAAGTTCAAATTCTCGGTGGCCCTCGAAGATATTCACATGAACATCGAGAAACGCCTGATCGAACAGATCGGTCCGGTCGGCGGCAAGCTGCACACCGCCCGTTCACGCAATGACCAGGTGGCCCTCGACATCCGCCTCTACCTGCGTGATGAACTTGACGGCCTGGCCGACTACCTCGACGCGCTGCAGGGGGCGCTGCTCGACCAGGCCGAGGCCAATATCGATGTCATCATGCCCGGCTACACCCACCTGCAGACCGCCCAGCCGGTGCTCTTCGCCCACCACCTGCTCGCCTACCACGAGATGTTCCTGCGTGACGCCGGTCGCCTGCGTGACCTGCGGCGGCGGATGAATGTGCTGCCCCTCGGCGCCGGGGCGCTGGCCGGAACCACCTTCCCCATCGACCGTGAATGGGTCGCCGAGCAGCTCGGTTTCGACGGTGTCACCCGCAACAGCCTCGATTCGGTCTCCGACCGCGACTTCGGCCTTGAGTTCTGCGGCGCCGCCAGCATCCTGATGATGCACCTGTCGCGCCTGTCGGAAGAACTGATCCTCTGGTCGAGCGCCGATTTCAACTTCATCGAGCTCTCCGATTCTTTCTGCACCGGCTCTTCGATCATGCCGCAGAAGAAGAACCCCGACGTCCCCGAACTGGTGCGCGGCAAGACCGGTCGCGTCTACGGCAACCTGATCAGCCTGCTGACGCTGATGAAATCACTGCCGCTGGCCTACAACAAGGACATGCAGGAGGACAAGGAGCCGCTCTTCGACACCCTCGACACGGTCAAGGGATCGCTGAAGATTTTTGCCGACATGATCGCCCAGCTGCAGGTCCGGGCCGACAACATGCGGATCGCCGCCGCCCGCGGCTTCTCGACCGCCACCGACGTCGCCGACTACGTGGTGCGCAAGGGCATCCCCTTCCGCGAAGCCCACGAAATCGTCGGCAAGACGGTGCGCTACTGCATCGAGAACAACAAGGACATCCCGGAACTGAGTCTCGAAGAGTTCCAGCAGTTCTCACCCGTCATCGGCGCCGATATCTTCGATTTCGTCACCCTCGAAGCCTCGGTCAATTCCCGCAAGGCGACCGGCGGCACCGCCCGCGAAGCGGTGGAACGGGAAATCGCCCGTGCCCGCCAGGCGCGCGGCCGCAACTGAGCGATGCTTATCCGAACCCCGGTCCTCATCCTGATCTGCGGGCTGCTGTTGTCCGCCTGCGGGCACAAGGCGGCCCCCAGGCCTCTGCTGAAGCCTCTGCCGAAGGCGGTGGAGGATCTTTCGGTCCGCCAACTCGGTGCGGCGATGCGCGTTTCCTGGCAGGCGCCGAAAAACAACCAGGACGGCACGCCGATCACCGACCTCGATCATTTCGCCGTCTACCGTATGAGCTACGACCCGGCCGATGACTGCCTCGAATGCCGCGACACCTCGGCCCTGCTGCGTGATGTCGACCCCGACTTCCCGGGTGACGTCCAGGTCGTCAACGGCCGTTATCTCCTGATCGACCGGCAGGAGCTGCTGGCCGGTCGCGGTTACCAGTATCGCGTCAGCGCGGTCACCGTCGGCGGCTACCCGGGGGTGCCGGCCAAGGTCCGCCGCCCTTACCTGCAGCCGCCGATGGCGCCGAAAGAACTCTCGGCAACGAGCCTGAAACGATTCATCCGCCTGAAATGGCAACCGGTCAAACCCGTTGAAGGCATGACACTGCTCGGCTACCACCTCTACCGGGCCACCGGATCAGCCCCGCTGGCCCTGTTGCCGCTCAACGCCACGCCCGAACAGGGGACCGGTTACGACGATTTCACCATCTCTGGAAGCAACAGCTACCGTTATGCCGTCCGCGCGGTCTGGAAGCGGGACGGCACCGAGCTGGAAAGCGAACTTTCCAACCTGGTCACTGTCCCCGCCGACGGTTTACAATAGTTTCGGTCTGTGCTACCAAGGGAATCTTATCGGGGAAAGAAAAAAATACCGCTGTTCCACGCAACAGGAGGAGGTCCTTTCATGTCGCATTTTTCCGGGTCCATGGTCGCCATCATCACCCCTTTCGGGGAAGACGGCCGATTTGATGAAGAGAGTTACCGCCAGCTGATCGAGTTCCAGATCGAGAACGGCACCGATGTCATCGTCCCCTGCGGGACGACCGGCGAATCGGCCACCCTCGGCTTTGAAGAGCACGACCGGGTCATCAAGACCTGTATCGACCAGGTCAAGGGACGCATCCCGGTGGTCGCCGGAACCGGCGCCAACAACACCGCCGAGGCGATTCACCTGTCGCAGAACGCCAAGGCCAACGGCGCCGACGGCCTGCTGCTGGTCTGCCCCTACTACAACAAACCCTCGCAGGAGGGAATCTTCCTGCACTACCGGAAGATTGCCGCCGAGGTCGCCCTGCCGCAGGTGCTCTACAATGTTCCCGGCCGCACCGGCATCAACATCGCCGCCGAGACCACCTGCCGTCTGGCCGAAATCGACAACATCGTCGCCATCAAAGAAGCTTCCGGCAGCATCACCCAGGCCAGCGAGATCATCGCCAACGCCGGTGACAAGATCGACGTCATCTCCGGCGACGATTTTCTCACCTTCCCGCTGATGGCCTGCGGCGCGATCGGCGTCATCTCGGTGACCGCCAACATCGCCCCGGCCCAGGTCAAGCAGATGGTGGTCGCCGCTCAGGAAGGCAACTATGCCAGGGCCCGCGAGCTGCACCTCAAGCTGCTGGAGTTGCACCAGCTGATGTTCATCGAGGCCAACCCGGTGCCGGTCAAGACCTCGGCCAGCCTGATGGGCAAGTGCCGCGCCGACGTGCGGTTGCCGCTGTCGCCGCTGCAGCCGGGCAGCCTGGAGAAACTGCAGGCGGTACTGAAAAAGTACGCGCTGATCTGAACAAGACGGAAAGGAAGATCGCCGCCAAGGCGCCAGGAACGCCAAGAAAAGCTTTTTAACGGAGAGCCGCAAAGAGGGAGAGGGCGCAGAGAAAACCAAAAGCAGTTTTTGGTTTTAAACCCAAAAGATTTTCTCTCCGTCTCTGCTCCTCTCCGCCTCTCCGTTAAATAGAGTTTTTGACCTTTTTGGCGGCCTTGGCGTCTTGGCGGCAAAAAACTTCTGCGCATCTCACACCAGACTCTTCAAGGTTTTCAACTATGACCAGAATAGCCGTTACCGGAGCCGCCGGCCGCATGGGCGGGCGGATCATCACCCTGGCGACCGAAAGTGATCAACTGCAGGTCGTCGGCGCCGTCGAGATGGCCGGGCACCCGAAACTCGGCCAGGACGCCGGCCATGTCGCCGGCTGCGGCGAACTCGGCGTCCCCATCAGCGATTCCCTGGAAGAGGCGCTGACCGGAGCCGATCTATTGATCGATTTCACCTTTCCGCAGGTGACCCTGGCCAATGCCGCGGTCTGCGCCCGGATCGGCAAAGCGATGGTGGTCGGCTCGACCGGCTTTACCCCCGAAGAGCGTGAACATCTGCAGGCCTTTGCCGAACAGGTTCCGGTCGTCTTCGCCCCCAACATGAGCGTCGGCGTCAACGTCTGCTTCAAGCTGCTCAAGGACATCGCCCAAACCCTCGGCGAAGGCTTCGATGTCGAAATCGTAGAGCTGCATCACAACAAGAAGAAAGACTCCCCCTCCGGAACCGCGGTGCGCATGGGCGAGATCGTCGCCGAAGCCCTCGGGCGCGACTACAACCAGGTCGCCAACTACCACCGCGAAGGGATGTGCGGCGAACGGACCACCGAAGAGATCGGCATGCAGACGGTCCGCGGCGGCGATATCGTCGGCGAGCACACCGTCTACTTTATCGGCATGGGCGAACGCATCGAACTGACCCACCGCGCCATGAACCGCGACATGTTCGCCCGCGGCGCCATCCGCGCCGCCGCCTGGCTGGGCGGCAAACCGGCCGGGATGTACGATATGCAGGCGGTACTGGGGCTGGGCTAGCACCCCCTTGCGGTAAACCACGGAAACGGTAAGACACGGAAACCATTTTGGGCCGCCAAGCCGCCAAGAAAAGCTTTTTTAACGGAGAGCCGCAGAGAGGGAGAGGGCGCAGAGAAAACCAAAAGCAGTTTTTGGTTTTAAACCCAAAAGATTTTCTCTCCGTCTCTGCTCCTCTCCGCCTCTCCGTTAAATAGAGTTTTTGACCTTCTTGGCGGTCTTGACGACTTGGCGGCAGACCGTTTCCTTTTCTCCGCATTGAATAATCATTAAAAAGGAGTTTTTCCGAATGGCCAGAATCAACGATAACTATTTGAAACTCCAGGCCGGCTACCTCTTTCCCGAGATCGGTCGCCGGGTTTCCGAATTTACCGCCGCCAACCCGGATGCCGACGTTATCCGGCTCGGCATCGGCGATGTCACCAGGCCGCTGGTCCCGGCGGTGGTCAAGGCTTTTCACGAGGGCGTGGATGAGATGGCCCGGGACGAAACCTTTCATGGTTACGGCCCCGAGCAGGGTTACGACTGGCTGTCGCAGATCATTATCGACAAGGCCTACAAACCACTCGGCGTTGAACTGAAACCATCCGAAGTGTTCATCTCCGACGGCTCCAAGTGCGACAGTGCCAACATCCTCGACATTTTTGATCTTTCCAACAAGGTCGCCATCGGTGATCCGGTCTATCCGGTCTACAACGACACCAACGTCATGGTCGGTCGCAGTGGAAACATGAATGAGCAGGGCTACTACGAGGGCATCATCTACATGCCCTGCACCGAGGAAAATGGATTCACTCCGCAGTTCCCGAACGAAAAAGTCGATCTGGTCTACCTCTGCTTCCCGAACAACCCGACCGGCACCGTGGCAACCCGGGAGCAACTCAAAGGCTGGGTCGACTACGCCCTGGAAAACGATGCGGTGATCCTGTTCGACGCCGCCTACGAGGCCTTTATCACCGAGGATGACATTCCCCATTCGATCTACCAGATCGAAGGCGCTGAAAAATGCGCCATCGAGTTCCGCTCCTTTTCCAAAACCGCCGGTTTCACCGGGGTGCGCTGCGGCCTGACCGTGGTTCCCGAAGCATTGACCGGCACCACCGCCGGTGGCGAACGCACCAGCTTCAATCAGCTCTGGAACCGCCGCCAGTGCACCAAGTTCAACGGCGTCTCCTACCCAGTGCAGAAGGCCGCCGCCGCAGTCTACTCGGAAGAGGGCTGGGCCCAGGTGAAAGAGGTGATCGACTATTACATGGAGAACGCCCGGATCATCCGCGAAGGGCTCACCGCCGCCGGCATCCAGTGTTACGGCGGGGTCAACGCCCCCTACATCTGGTTGAAGTCACCTCAGGGAATGAGCAGCTGGGATTTCTTCGACAAGCTGCTGCACGAATGCTTTGTTGTCGGCACCCCGGGCAGCGGCTTCGGTCCCTCCGGAGAGGGCTACTTCCGCCTCAGCGCCTTCGGTGAGCGGAACAACGTTGAAACCGCGGTCCGGCGCATCCGGGAGAAGTGGGGGAAATAGCGGAGACGGAACCATACCGGGCGGCCGAAAAGGCCGCCCTTCTTTTTTCCCCCTCCGAATCCGCTATACTTACCCTGAATCAATGAATTCCTTGTCGGCGGACAGCACAAGTCATTGACCTGCCTGAGCTTCCCAAAAATCACCAGCGAACCTGTGGGTGCGCTTCAGATTTTTGAAAATCCCATTCAGGCCAAGCACTTGCACTTTCCATCCAACAGGAACTCACAGATTCAGGTTGCCCTGAACACTCCATGACCGTTGTTGCATGGTGGCATGGTGGCATAACCGCACCGCAACAGCCATTTCCTCCTCGCTCCGGGATACGTCATGACCACCATCTCCCTGCAAGATATCCTGATCCTGCTCGGCCTGGCCCTGGCGATCGCCTTTCTCTGCCGCCTGATCAAACTTTCGCCGATCATCGGCTACCTGGTAACCGGGTTGCTGGTGGGTCCTTACGGCTTTCACCTGATCAGGGGCATCGACGATGTCGAGATGATGGCCGATATCGGGGTGATCATGCTGCTGTTCACCATCGGCCTGGAGTTCTCGGTCAGCCGAATTCTACGCCTGAAAGGACTGCTGCTGAAATGCGGCTCCACCCAGGTGATTCTGACCGGTCTGCTGATCTGCGGACTGGCCGTCATGGCCGGGCTGCCGGTGCAGACCGCGGCGGTGCTGGGAATGGCCCTGGCACTCTCCTCGACCGCCATTGTCCTCAAGCTGCTGCTGGAGAAAGGCGAGCTCGATTCCGCCCATGGCCGGATCGCCCTCGCCGTACTGCTGTTCCAGGACCTGAGCGTGATCTTTTTCCTGGTCGCGCTTCCCCTGTTGGGAGGACAGGCCCGGGAATTCACCCTGCTCGGCGCCGCCGGAGCGCTCGGCCTGCTGGCCGGGCTGTTCGTTTTCTCCCGCTACCTGCTGCAACCGCTGCTGATCGGCGTGCTGCGCACCAGGGCCCCGGAGCTGTTCCGGCTGACCATCCTCTTCCTGGTTTTGGGAACGGCCTGGATCACCCACCTGGCCGGGCTTTCCCTGGCCCTGGGAGCCTTTCTGGCCGGGCTGGCCCTGGCCGAGTCGGACTACTCACACCAGGCGCTGGCCGACATCATCCCCTTTCGGGATACCTTCCTGGCGATCTTCTTCATCTCCATGGGAATGCTGGTCAATGTCCGCAGCCTGAGCGATGACGGTCCGCTGATCCTCGGCCTTTTCCTGCTGCTCTGTCTGCTCAAGGCTCTCACCGCCACCCTGGCCGCGCTCTGGGCGCGATTTCCGCTGCGCATTTCGCTGCTTTCCGGGCTGATCCTGTTCCAGGTGGGGGAGTTCTCCTTCATCCTGCTCAAACAGGCCAGGTCCCTGTATCTGATCCCCGAACACAGCTACCAGATCACCCTGTTCGTCATCACCCTGTCGATGATGACCACGCCGTTGCTCTTCTCACGCGCCGGGGTCATCGCCAAACGACTGGCGGGCATGCTGGGCGGCCGCAAGGAGTCCTGGAGTGACACGGAGGAGGAACAGACCGCCAACCTGCAGGGGCATGTGGTCATCGCCGGCTACGGTCTGGCGGGGCGCAACGTGGCCCGGGTGCTCAGGGAAATGCAGATTCCCTACATCCACATCGAAATGAACGGTGAAATCGTCCGCCGCGCCCGCGATCGGGGAGAGTTCATCGTCTACGGCGACGCCACGTCACGCACGGTGCTGGAACGGGTCGGTACCGGCCGGGCCCGGGCCCTGGTGCTGGCGATCAATGACCCGTCCGCACTGGCCGGCACCATTCAGGCCGCCCGGGAAATCAACGACCGGCTCTACATCCTGGTGCGGACCCGCTTCGTCCTCGATCTCGACCGGCTCTACGAATTCGGCGCCGACGAGGTGATCCCCGATGAATTCGAGGCCAGCCTGCAGATGGCGGCCTGCCTGCTGCGCAGCTTTGCCATTCCCGAAGGCAAGACCCTCAAGCTGATCGCCTCCCTGCGCCTGGAACACTACGGCGGCCTGCGTGAACCGACCGTCCCGCCGGCCGACCTGGCCGGCTATCTCAGCGTGCTTGAAGGCGGCCGGATCGAGTTCCGCCCCCTCCCCGAACGTTCCCCCTGCATGGGGCGCACCCTGGCGGAACTGCAGTTTCGCGCCCGCACCGGGACCATGGTGGTCGGCGTGGTGCGCGAGGAACGGATTCTCTACAATCCGACCGCCGAATTCTGCCTGGAAGAGGGCGACACCCTGATGCTGCTCGGTTCAAGTGAAGATCTCGACCGGGCCGGCAGCCTGCTGCGCGGGGAACTTCCCTGATTCCGGGCAACGCTTCCCCGGCAAGGCTGCAAAAAACGCGGCCACCGGATGAGCAGTGGCCGCGACAAACAGGTTGAAGACTTGATCCACCGCCCCGACTAGAACTTCAGGTTCATCTGTACATAGGCGAAATCGGCATCGGCCGCCTCGGTCTTGGCGTTCTCGACCGCATCACCGACGAAAAAGTGCGCGTAGGCCGCCTCGAAAGTCAGCACCTGATTGTACTTGTAGGTCGCGACCAGGTCGATCTCCTGGCCGACCTCGCTCTCGCCATTGGCGGCGCCGGCGCCAAAGATGGTCCCGCCTCCGGCATGGTAAAGGGCGTCCTCCTCTTCGGCCAGTTCGAAATACCAGAAGTGCAGTTTGGTCTTCAGCTTGGCGTTGATCTGGCTGTCCAACTTGAGCGCGTAGTTGCGGGCGTTGCTCCAGCCGATCCGGTCCATGTAGCCATAGTGCAGGTGATTGGTCGGGAACAGGTTGCTGAAGGTGTTGAAATCGCCGTCGGTCGGATCGTCGTCGCCGCTGGCCCAGTTGGCCTCGACGCTCAGGCGGGATTTCCGGAACAGCGGCAGGACGTAACCGAGTTCGCCGTGCAGGGCGAAGGCGCTGATGTCGAGACCGGCCCCGTCGCCGAACTGGTAGGCACCCTCGAAGCCGTAATCCAGTCCGGCCAGGGGCGGAACCGGCCCCTTCAGGCGGGTACCGGCGGTCCACAACTCGATATTTTCAGTTCCCGCGGTGAGCGGCGTCCCGGCGCCGATCCCCCGGGTCGGAACCACAGTGGGCGAGTTGTCCTCCATGTAGAGCAGGTAGAAATCGGCCACCTGTTTGCCGGGTGTCCACATGGCGTAGGCGCCGTAAAAGTTCTGGTCCTCGTCAGCACCGGCGGTCGCATTGCCGGAAACCAGGGTCGGGGAGAAGGGCTTGATCGACTCCTGCTCGCCGACCGCGTTGTCCAGTTCGGCGACCTTGGTCGCGAACAGATCGAGTTGCAGGTTGTCCGCCAGATGGATCATGGCCCTGGCGCCATCGAAGGAACGTCCCACGTTGTTCCAATCGAAGGCGCCGATCAGCCGCTGATCGCCGTACACCAGGGTCTGCCGACCAACCCGCAGGGTCAGGGGCAACCCGGCGAACTTCAGGATATCGACATAGCCCTGGCGCAGGTCCAGGCTCTGCCCGTTGTCGGCCTCGTTCTGGTTGGCGCCGAAGATGCGCGAATCCTGGATCTGAATAAAGGCTTTGACATCATCCGTAACATCCATGCCGATATTCAACCGGGTTCTCAGCAGGGTGAAATCGGAGCTGTTGGGCGTGGCGCCATCAAAATCATGATTGTAGCGGTTTTCATAGCGGGTCCGCACGGCGGCCCCGAGGGTGATCTTTTTCGCCTTGGTCACAACCTCACCAAACTCAACAGCGGCGGCGACCTGTGGCAGGGCCAGCAATAACATGACAAACAGGCAGATTCCTCGTTTCATTCCTTTTTCCTCCATCTCTAGTGGTCATTCCGGGGTGACACATTGCCCCATGTTTCACCAAAAAAAACCGGCCGGTGCCGGCATGGACACCAAAAACACCTCCTTTCCCCCCCCCAAAAAAAAATTTAGAGAAGACTAACGTTGCTTCACTCTGCAGACCTTGACCTGGATCAAAATTCCGCACGGTCATTCACGACGCAGGGTGTTCTGGTACGAGCACCCCTTCGAGGTAACGGGCCGGGAGGTCGGGAACTGCCTGTCAGAATCGGGAGGGGGAGAAAAAACGGCGAAGAAGAAATTCAGGAAGCAACGTTGCGGGAACAGGTCCGCGTCGTTTTCAGCCGACGCGCGAACCAGCCGATCAACTGATCGGCGGGGGCGGCGACCGCCGGGGTCAGGCTCTCCCCCAGTTGCATACAGCCCGCCTGGATGCCAAGACAGCGGCAACGGACCGGATATCCAGCCTCGATCCAATCGATCAGCGCCGACAATGGCAATCGATGGCTGCTCAGCGAGCGGTCAATCAGTTCAGAAGGCTCAATACGCCGCAGTTCTCCGGGCCGGCCACCGAAATCAGCGGCATCCAGAAAAACGATCTGCCGGGGACGGTGGATCGCGGCGAAGTCAGTAGCAGGTCGGGCAGACATTGGTGCAGTTGCCGCAGGAGAGGCATTTTTCCCCGATCCTGGTCCAGACATCGCTGTCGAAGGTTTCGTCGAACAGCCGCGGAATATCCTGGTAGCGGATCGGCACTTCGCTGCGGAAAATCTGTTTCTTGGACCGGCGCAGTTCCTGAAGCTGCTCCCGCGCGGCATCGCTGACCGGTTCAAACAGGCCCGATTCCTCGACCAGCTGCTCCCCTTTATGGGTCTTGATATCAACGAAGTAGCCGTCACTCAACTCGCTGAAAAACAAGTCGTAACCACCTTTCGGCAGATGGTTGCGCAGCATGGCGCAACTGGCGAATCCGTCGCAGTAGTCGCTGCACTCCAGACCGATCAGGGTGATGTGATTCTTGCGGATCATGTAATGCAGATCGCGGGGCCGATCGGAAAAAACCACGTTGAGACACTGGATACCGGCCAGGTCGCAGGTATGCACCCCGAACAGCACCAGTTCCTCGACCTCGACCACGGCCTGCATCTGCTGGCCGTCGGCACCATCGTAGCGCAGCAGGGTTTCATACTGGGGCATGAAGTACTTCTTCGGCGGCAGGATGGTCGGAATGTAGTCCAGGGCCATTTCGGCAAGCGAACTGACCTCGGCGAACTTGAACTGGCCATGGCCCAGGGGAACCGGCCCGACAACCTTCCCGCACGAGGCCAGAAAGCTGACCAGGTCGGCCAGTTTCGTTTTTGCAATCAGAGCCTGAGTCACGCAGGGCCTCCTTTCTCTCAGAAAAACAGCATTGCGCTGAAAAACTTCCAGTTGCCGGAATCTGACCAGGGAATCAACCTTGTCAGTATACAGCGGCCGGCGTCACCAGGCATGACTGGCGTTCACGCATCATGAAAAAGACGACAAGAATACTGAGTCGCTCCGGCAACGCCCCTGGAACTTGAACAATAAACTGATATATCGGATATCTTCCCGAAGAGTTTAGTTTTTTCCACCAGTTCGGGATCCCTCATATCAGAGGAAGATTTTTACCATGGGGGTCATATTGGATGAAGAATGTAAGTGCTGGTCTGAATGCGGTTTGCAAAAATCTGAGGTGCACCCATAGGTTCGTCGGTGATTTTTGGGAAGCTCAGGCAGGCCAATGACTTGTGCGGTCCGCCGACAAGG